>JBEPUY010000015.1:0-88138 GCA_041691255.1 Granulicella sp.
GTCCCTAGTCCCTAGTCCCTAGTCCCTAGTCCCTAGTCCCTAGTCCCTAGTCCCTCAAACTCTCAACTCCACCCGCGCCGTCTCCGCCACCCGGGCCAGATCGTTCACCGTCACTACGCGAATCTCCTGCTGCTCCATGGCTTCGACGCCGAAGCGGTAACGTTCCATTGCCTCGCCTTCTACCTCGGAGACTGCGCGCAGAGGCTCGACGATAGCCGTCAACTCCAGCTTCGCGCTCTCCACCCGCAGCACGCCCTCGCGCAACTGCGGAGCCGAGTAGGCCAGTCCCTTGGCGGCTTCCACATCGTTCTCCAGCGAGACTGCCTGGAACATGCGAATCACGCCATTCGGCCTGTACCCGCAATCGATCTTCATCGGATCGCCCGGTCGCGTGTAGAGCGAAGCGGCAATCCGCTTGCGCATCAGCCCCCACACTCCGGCGCGTTCGAACTCACTGCGCATCGCACCGGCAATAGCGGCGCGGCCCGTGCGCCGGCGCTCCACCTTCACCTTTAGCGGCTCGACATACATCCGCATCAACTGCTCCAGCTCCGCCGGGATGCTCTCGGCCAGCGAGGCCCGCGGCTCGGAGATCTGCACCGAGTTCGAGAGCGTGTCCTGCAACAGCGCCAGCACCGGCTTCGGATCTGTAGACATCATTCGCAACCGCTCGGCGATCTCTCCCTCCAGCGACTCCAGCAGGCCGAGGTCGGCGTCCGCATCCATGCAGCGCACGCGGCTCCAGTCCCGCGTGAAACGCACCACCGCGCTCTCGGGCTTCTCCGCATGGGGCGCGCCGCCTCCGGCCTCCCGCAGCAGAACTCCGATATTGGTGAACTCGCCCTTCACCACATCCGGCACATAGCGGATGAGGAAGAACTCGCACGGCAAGCGTTCCTTCACGACTGTCTCCTTCTCTATACAAATCCAATTAGCAATCCATCAACCAATCGGCTACATCACAAACTTACCTGCTCCACTCACCTCGGCGAACTGCCTTGGCACCACAATCTTCTTTCCTGCATCCCACATCGGGAACGGCTCCCGATTCGAGTCCCGGAACGACGCGATCAACTCGCGCACCCGCGACCGGCGGCGCAGCATCTGCTCCATCAGCCGTTCGATCACTGCCGAATCGCCGCCATACCACTCCGGCGGAACAGCTTCGGCGATCTCCCAAAGCACGGCGGCATCCATCGACTCTACCCGGCTCAGCCAGGGCTCGAAGCTCTCCCATCCGGTCACCCGCGCATACACGCTGTTGCGCTGATAGATACCGCGCAGCGGCGAATCCGGAAACGTCCACTCGCCCGCGTTGAAGCAGAAGCCCTGATCGATAAACGTGGCCCGATACTTCCGCTCTCTCGGCTTGCGCTCGAAGACCGCCTGCCGCCCATTGCAGTTGCCCGCCCACTTATCGATGCACAGCATCCCGGCAAACTCCGCCAGGTTTCTCACCTCGTCCAACTGCTGCTCGGGAAGATAGTCCACCACCTGTCCCGGCATCAGACCGCCGACAAACTGCGAGCCGAACTGCAGCCCGGCGACGTACCGCTCGCGTCCGCCGCGCGCCAGCTCCACCTGCATGTCGAGCGTGTTTGCCACCAGCCACTCGGTCACCTCGACCACATCGCTCGGCGGCACGGTCAAGCCCGCCGCCGCTGCCAGGCGAGTGGCGATCAACTCGTTCGCCAGCACGCGCAGGTGTTGCGGATTGTTCTGGAACTTGACCACCCACAGCTTGCCGTCGGCCCCCAGCATCAACTGGCTCTGCGCGCCGCCCCGCATCCTTCGAATCGCCTGCACCGCCAGAACTGCCAAGCCGTAATACCTCCCGAACAGAATAAACCCCGTGTCCTGCCGGACGGGCCCGCTACGCGCGGGGCGGCCACTTCGTGGCGCGTGTACGCCTTCGGGAGGACTGTGATGCTCGCGTCACCACGACAAGGTATACACGCCACGAAGTGGCCGCCCTCGGCGCAGGAGGCCCGTCCGGCAGGACGCTATCTTTACCTCTTCTTCACAATCATCTCCGCACGAACGGTCTGTGCGATGGCCATGGCCATCACGCAGTCGTCATGCGCTCCGCTGGCCGCGCCGGTCCCGCCTCCCGGCAGCGCGATGTAGGTGCGGCACTCGCTCAGCAGCCTTCTGCTCGCGAACATCTCCGGCATCTCGACCAGCAGCGCGCCCATGCGACTGATGATCTCCGGCTTGCTCGCCATCGTCGTCAGCCATCCTTGCTCACCCGCCTGGCCGTAGACATTTGTATAGTGCTCGACGGTGTTCAGAAAGGCCAGCACGGCGTGCCCATGATTATTACGCTCGACGACAATCGTTGCGTCGTTGTAGGTCCGCGCCAGCTTCACTGCCTCTTTCGCCAGGTCGCGCGGCTTGACTCGCTGCTGCAGCTCCGCGCACTGCATGCCTGTCTCCAGATCAATCACCTGCGCCGCGGCGAAGTCGCCATCCAGACCGCCGCCCGCCGTATCCAATGCCACTAGATATTTCTTGTCGGGAAAGGCAGGCAGCCATATCTGTAACGCGCCGTTACGCTCCATCGCCATTGGCTCGATCAGATCCGCCAGCCGCGCCTCGATCGCCGAAACTTCAAAGCAGCAGTCGCCCGTAGCCTTGAAGCAGGTCTCCGCATCCTCGGCGAACTCCTGCACACGCAGCCCGCGATAGCTCGTCTCAAGCCCGCGACGAAAACCAATTTGGTCCGCCGTCAACCCATGCGTCAACATCAACTCCGCTTCGTCCTCGGTAAAGTCTGTAACCGGAGCAGATACATAAGCATCTTCGAGCCACCAGGGAAAGAAGTGCCGGACTACTCCATTGCCGTCGCCGTTGGCCATCGCCTGCCCCCACTCCTCGTAGAAGCAGCCGTAGGCCCCGTTGGGCGTTGACTCAATCACCAACTCGCCGCCGGGAGCGAGCGCCGCGCGCATCCCCGCCAGCGTCTCGCCCGCATTGCCGGGCCATCGGCTCAGCTCGCTGCAATGCAGGTTCTGCATGGTCAGCCCGCGCCCCGCGCCCACATCGCCCGCGCTCATCACGCGAAACTCGCTATCGAGCTCGGTAAAGCGCATCTGCCCGGAGTTGGCCCGGCTGCGCCGCAGCGGCCCTTCACGCAGCTTTTCCGGCAGGCACTCCCAGAAGCGCTGCGCCATGCGAAAGATGCTCTCCGCTGCCTCCTTCGTATGCGCTACCTGCACGGTCATCACGCCGCGCGCCGTAATCGTCTTCAAGAAAAATCGTGCCGCCACCCAGGTGCTGATGCCCATCTGCCGCGCCTTCAGCACGATGTTTCGCTGCCCGCGCCTCTGCTCAAACTCCTTCTGCACCCGGTTGGGAATTAATGGTCGCTCCACGCCCTCCCGGTCGCGTACCTTCAATAGTTTTTTTTCGATGTCGAAGATCTTCGCAGGATCTTCTTTCATCTCTCTGCCATACTTCAGCAGGTCTTCTACGCTCCACTGTTCTTCGCTCATCCCTTTGCCCCCACACAACCCATCCCCAGTAAAAATCCGGCTTCGCCTCAACCCAGGACGAAGCCGCGCATCATGCCAATGTCTAAAACCAACCATCTTGATCCAGCAAAAAACTCAAGTCATCTCGACCCAGCAAAAAAACGCGTCATCTCGACCCAGCAAATAACTACGTCATCTCGACCGGAGCGAAGCGTAGTGGAGAGACCCCTGTATTTGCTTGCCCTTATCGCAGCAGCGAAGAGCAAAATACAGGGGTCTCTCCACTGCGGCGACAAAAGCGCCGCCTTCGGTCGAGATGACGTACCGTTGTGGCTGCCAGCCTTAGTTGTTGCTCACCTTCAGCCAACTGCATCCTGCTGTCGTGCGGTTCAATACCACCGAGCGCAGCACCAGCGTTGCTCCGTTGGCGATTGCTATCGGTGTCGTCGAGCCATCGATCAGCTCACCCGCTGCCGGTGTGGCGGTTACTGTATTCGCACCCGCCGCCTGCACGTTCTTGATCGAGTGCGTCAGCCCGGTGAAGTAGCCGCAATCCGGCAGCGTCACCGCGACTGAGTTTGCAGCCGGACTCACTGGAAGATACAGGTCGAAGTCCGCCATCGTGTACGTCGCCGTCGTTGCTGTAGGGCTGATCTCCGAACTCTTCAGGTGAGACAACAGGTTGATCGCCCGCGTCTCCGCCGGTGCGACGATGTTCTGCTGTCCCGCCAGCGTCAGATGGATGCCGTCACCCTGGTAGTACGTGGTATTCGCATAAGCACCGACCGCGCCCAGCCGCGCATCCGAAGCCAGATCAAGGACAAGATCGCATCCCGTATCCTGCGTCGTCAGCAGAGCATCGAGCGCGAGCATGTTGCTGTCCTGCCCGGTGCGGCTAATCATGTCCGAGACAATCGTCTGGAAGCCGACCGCCTTCGCCTTCCGGCAATACGACCGTATGCCTTCGAGCGCCTGCTGTGAAGTTCTTGTGGGCGATGAAACAAAATCGTTGGTGCCCACCCACAGCCGAATCACGTTCCTTCCCGCATTGCGCCGGTACAGCGCAGCGTCGCGGGCGTCGAACATGTAGGCGAGGTCGGTCGTCAGCGAGCCACCCAGACCATAGTTCACCACGTCGAACGAGTCGGTCGGTGTGATGAAGCTGCTCGATGGAGTCACGCCGTGTCCGTTCGTCAACGAGTCGCCGATCGACAGATAGATGTTCTTGATCGTCGCATCCGGAGCCGGTGTGAACGCCACGCCGCGAGACTGTACCGCCTGCTTTACCGCGCTCGACTCCTGCGCAACCTGGGCCGCTGACTTTTCATCCGAGTACGCTTCGAAGTAATAGAAGCTGCCCGGAAAATAAGTCGCCGCTCCGGTTGCCGTGCCGCATACCTGATAAGGACCGGTGGCCTTGCCTACGCCCGCGCCCATCGCCGTCGCCGAACTGACGAGAGCGCCATCGATGTAAAACTGCGTGGGGTCGGTCGTCGTATTCGTTCCCAGCGTCAGCGCGAAGACATGCGTTCCCAGCAAAGTTCCATTGCTCAGCGATCCCGCCTGCGCCGCATTCACGGCCAGCGCCGGCTGGTTGCCATACCACTCGTTGCCGCCGAAGAAGAGGCTCTTGTCGGAGACGCCAAACGGTGTGACGAACTGCGGGCCGACTGGTCCTGCTCCCGTCGTCTGCGGCGTCTCGGTGGAGACCCACACCAACGTTCGCGCCGACTGCGTTCCCGCCGAGTTGAAGTACTGGCTCGACCCATTGCAGCTGATGCCCTGCGTCGTCCAGGTTGGATTCGCCGTGCCGCCGGGCAGCGTCGCATTGTTGCCGTTGCCGCTTGAGTCCTGCGGTGCGCCGCTGCCATCGGTCAACGCATAGCGTGCCAGCAGGTTGGTCGAAAGCTGGCCTGCCATGCCGCTGGTCCCGTTCACCGTCGCCCAGGTCCCGTCCTCGCGCAGATAGCGCGTGGTGCCCGCGGTTACGCCGGGATCAGGCACAGCCCCTGCCGAGTGGCTGCCGCCGGAGCCGCCGAAGATCGGCAACTGCGCGGCGCTGACCGCTCCATTCAACGTGGTTGCGTTGATGGTGGTGGCGTTGATCGTTCCGGCAGTCAACGCCTGCGGGGTAAATCCGTAGGTGGTGCCGCGCAGGTTTATCGTCAACGCGCTTGTGGTCGGCTGAAAGTTGATCTTATCCACGCTGGTCTGACTGTCCAGCTCGAACAGATCGTAAGCCGAGTTCCACTTGCCGCAGCCATGCGAGTTGCAGTGGATGGAGAAGACGCTCTTCTCTCCCGCCTGCGCATCCATCGTCGTCAACCAGATGCCGGACGAAATAAAAGCGGCATACGGCACAGAATGGGTTCCGCCGTTGCCCAGATAGCTGGAGGCCGGCACCGCATTGTTAATCATCCATCCAGATAAGCCTGGCCCCGCGGTGGTTTGGAACTGGATTCCGGCGGTCTGCGAGATGGTCCCGCGCGGTGTCGTCTGCCAGACGTAGGTGGTATCGGCCGCCAGCTTCTCCTGGTAATAGTGCGGCTCCTCCACTGGATCGTTCGCTGCCCACGGCACGGTGTTCGGAGCCAGTGTGAGTTGTCCATCGATGGCCCTGGCTGCGGCATCGTAGACGCCCAGCACCTCGGCCATGGGATAGAGGACATATCCGCCGGTCAGGATCCCCACCGTTCCGCCGTTGCTTGTGCTGTTTGCGCCGGTGTTCGCGTACGTCAACGTATTCGAGGCGGTTGTGGTCACGACATAGCTTCCGTTATAGCTCGAATCCGCAACCCCGGAGACGGTCAAGGTCAATCCATTCACATCGACCGGCAGAGGGCCAGCCGTCGTCATCGTCACGACATTGCCACTGCGCACCATCGAGACAATCGACGCGCTCAGATTAAGATACCCGCCTGTCTGCCCGTTGATGCCTACAATCGCCGTAGCTCCGCCAGCGTAGTAAAGCCCGGTTGGCGAATAAGAGCCGATGACCGGAAACACCTGTCGAATGCCATTGACCGTATCCACCGTCTCTTCCAGTCCATAGCCGCACAGTCCGCCAATCGCAATCGTCGCTCCGGCGCGATGCACCTTCAGCAGGGTCATCTGCAGGTGCGTTCCATCGATCACCGTATAGTTCGCCATCTCATAGTTATGCGGATTGGCGCCGTTCGGCTGATCGACCACGCAGGCGACGCCGCTCTGGGCCGGTGCTGCCGCGGTGTTGGTCGCAAAGCCGCTCACGACGCCCGTCGTTGCCAGCGCCACCGTCACCGTTCCCGGTGCGACGTTGTTGGCCTGCGACGTGATCGTCTGCGCCGTCTCAAAGAACACGCTCACCGGAAAGTTCGTGCCGCTGAAGGTGGCCGTGGCTCCGGGAACATTCGTCACCGTCTTGGTCCCGCTTATGATCGAACCGGTCGTCATGAGATCGGCGGGGTTCTTGTCGATCACGAATCGTCCCTCGCCCTGCGTTCCCGGCGAAGAGGTGACGGCCACCATCACCGTCGTTGAGCCGGTCGTGCATCCCGTGCTGCATGTGCCCTGAAAGACTCGCGAGTCCTCCTGCACCTGCAGATCCATCGGGTGCGCTCCTTCGTCTGCCTCATCGCGAAGGCCGCCTGAGGCAACGATGAACTGCGAGCCGATCAGACAATCCCCTACGCCAAAGCATTCGATCTTCTTCGGCACCAGACCGTGCTGGCCCATCGTGTTGTAGGTTCCCAGAATAGACAAGGCACTGTAGTTGCTCTTGAAGTACGGCGTGTTCTCGATCGTCGCCGGATAAAGATTCGATCCGCCGGTGAGACCTTTATGCGTGATGATCATTCCATAGGAGGCTGGCTCCTGCGCGTTCGACCGTTGAAAGACGTCGGTTGCGCTCCTCGTCGAATCAACCTCCATCACCTCTCCCGCGTCCAGCCCGTTCCCCAGCAGATTTACCGGGTTGAAGTAGCTGTCGCGTTCCTCGCCATCTCGTCGGTCTTCGACATGCGTCCCGCCATTGGTGCTGCTGGCCCAGGTCGACGGAGCATAGCCTTCGGTGAAGGGATAGCTCGGGTCAACATTGATGTCGCAACCGGCGGCACAATCCGGACTGGCCATCGCGTTGGCTATGCCGTTGTTGCCCTGACCGCTCACATACTGGCTTGCATACACGGTGCCGTTCAACTTGTTCACCCCCAGGTTGGTGCCTGCGGGCTGGGTCACGATCTGCGACCCGCCAGGCGACAGCGAGACCTTCTGCCCCAGCCCGCCCGCGACTCCGGCGATGCTGGTATCGACATAGTGCTTGTCGGCGGCCTCTGTCGTCGTTGCAGGATCGCTGGAGAGATTCAGCGGCCCGGTCATCGTGTCGCCAGCTTTGAGAACATACGGGTTGGTGCTGTCGAGCGGATGACCAGCCACCGCGGTAGCAATCGCCGTGTCGACATAGGCCTTGCTCACGGTCTGCATCGCGACCGAGGTAGGCAGGACGGTGTTTTTGATCGCGCTGACCGCAACCGGCGTCGGGCTCGCAGGCACCACCCAGAACTCGCGGCTGACGGTGCCGTCATCGAGATGATAGACCGCCGTGTAGTAGCTTCCCATCGGCGTGGCCCCGGCGTTCGGAACCAGCGCAATCGTCATCGCGCCGCCGCTTGCAACCAGAGCGGACGTGCTTCCGCTGGGCACCGACTGTCCCAGCGCCGTGGTGAACGCCTGCCAGCTTACCAGCACCGTGCCTGTGGCAGCGCTGCCGTCCGCGCGGTAGACCGTATCTGTAACCGTGGTGGTGACAATCTGCGCCATCGCACTCGCGGTAAATATTGCCAGCAGCATTCCTACCAGCCATCCTCTAATCTTCCAACCCATTCGCATCCTCCTCATCCGTTGTTGTTTGTCATGCCGTTGCCTGTTCATAAATCGGTGTCATCGGTGTCATCGGTGTCATCGGCGGAAATCGGTGTTAAGCCTTCGTGCTAGACCGAGCGCATCGCTCCCGGCAGATAGCTGCGAAAGCAGACCACCGTCTCTCCGTCGTTTGCGTCCTTCACCGGCAGCGCACGAAACGCGCCCGCAAGCCGCACGCGCTCGAGCGTTCCTGCCAGCACCTCGGCAGACTCGGTAGCTCCCTGCATGGGCTGCAATCGCGGATAGTGATAGATCACGCGGTCGCCCTGCTCGCCCTCCATCACAAACAGCGCCGACCACTCCTGAAACCAGCCGCCGCCCTCGCGATCGACGAAGCCGACCAGCCTGCTCACCTGCATTCCTGTTGTGGGAACTCCCGCCAGCAACGCCGCGCCAAGCTGCAACACGCCATTGGCAATCGCAATCACGCGGCCAACGTTCAGCGAGACGCGCCGCACATAATTCACGTCGCCATTCACCGCTGCGGACGAAGACACGTACGCTCCGCTGACGCCGCTGCCCACAAATCCAACCTGGCCGGTGTAGTCGAGATCGACGGCGACCAGATCGCCGACGTTGAAATCTGTGCTCGCTGCTCCCACGTTCAACGTGGTGGAGGTAGATCCGGCAGCCAGCGGAATCGCCGTCGCAGCCGTGCCACCGCTGCCATTTGCCGCTGCTGATGCGGCGGTTGCGAGCAGGTTCATCTGCTGCGAACCGGCGGCCAGCGCCATCTGCAACTTGCCCCAGCTCTCGAACTCGAGCGAAACTGTCGCCTCGATCTCCGAACGAACCTGCGTCTGCACCACGGCGGGAGCGCCTGTGCGCAATGCCTCCACCTTGGTCGCCGTCTTACGCGCAAAGCCCGTGCACCAGCCCAGGTCGATCCACGGCGCGGGCGGCGCATCGAGCGTGAAGCCTCCCACCTGCGCCGCGTCAAAGAATACGGGCACACCCGCCGCACGGTTGACCGGCGCGAAGTACGCTCGGACACGGCGCGTCACCGGTGCCACTGCACTCACGAATCCACTCACAGCTCACCCGCTTCCTGGTAGCAAAAAACTTCTACCGTCGCTACTCGCTCCAGGCGCTCGTCCGTCGCTAACGCGGGCGCGAATGTCGCCTCTCCCCAGAACACGTTGGTTCCCAATGTCGTGGGTGGTGAGGTCGCATAGCTCGTCTTTGCTATGCATTGCGGAGGCATCGCCAAGGCTGTTGCCAACTCCGCATCCATCGCGGCCAGTAGCCGACCGCGATCCATGCCGCCGTTGCGTGCGTTGCCGTCGGTGGCGTAGCGAATCTCGCAGGCTATCGTTACCAGAGGCAACGCGGCGCGTGTGTCCAGCTTCAGCCCGGTCCAGCGCAGGCGAAACGCATCGACAGGCACAGCATCAGAGGTCAGCTCGTTCTCTTCGACCAGCACCGCGGGCCGGGTCACGCCACGCACCACCATGGTTCGCGATGGATTGACCGCCGCCAGTCTCGCCTGCAGCGTTGTATAAAATGTGTCTTTCGCGTTCTGCATTTGATCTGTAACCTTTCTCGATACATATAGTCTTCGCGGAGAGATAGATCGGGCCTTCAGCCCTCAAGGTGCGGGTCTTCGTACCTGGGGCTGCGCCCCAGGCTGGTATAGTTCGCGCCTTTGGCGCTCAGTGCTGTGCCGCCCGCGCCAGTGCTATGCCGCCTGCGTTTAGCGCTACACCGCATACGTTGAGTGCTATGCCGCCTGCGCTCGCCGCTACACTGTCTGAGCGAGCGGGGAGCGCACGACGAGGCGGTAGAGATAAGCTGCCCCTCCGACCTCGGCGGCGGTGGTCGACTCGATCGTCATCAGCACGCCGTCGATCAGCACGCCAAACGCCGCGCCAAATAACGACTCTGCTGCGCCGTAGCCCAGCGATCCGACCAATGCTTCGACCGCGTCGCCTGCGACCAGAAGTTCCCACTTTGTCGCTTTGCCTTCGGCCACCGCTGCGCGTGCCGAACGAAAGACCACTGGAGCCAGCTCCACATCCTGAAACTGCGGCGTGGCCAGGCCCAACTGTTCGGTTACGTCGCCCGCGCTCGCCGTGGCGGGCATCCGCAGCAACACGGTGCGTCCGCCGACGCCGCGCAGTAATACCTTGGCGGTGCGAACTGCTGCGCCTGAATTCATTAATAGATCGGCCATGGCATCACCCCAGCCTCTCTGCGACGTAAGGCCGCAGCAGCGCCTGCACCTGCGGGTCGAGGAGCGATCCGCTGAAGTACTGCATCTGCATGGTGTCCATGCGGCTCGACCTCACGTTCATCGCCGGAGTCGCCTGCGCGTTCTTCACGATCTGCACGCACGCTACCTTGACCGCATCGGGAATCACGGTGAGACCGGACGTGTAAGTCACCGCGACCTCGTTGTAGTTGAGCCCGAGAAAATTGAGCGGAAACGTCAGTTCGGCGGTGGTCTCGTTTACGTCGACACTGTTTACGTCGAGCGCATTCCAGCTTCCGGGCACGCTGAAGGCCCACGCGACCTGCTCGCGATAGGGATCGGCCAGTTCACCGCGCCGGGAGCGCCCGTAGCGCACCTGAACGTCGACCAGCGCCGAAGTCGCGCCTGCGGCGGGGGCGAGCGGACGATAGCTCAGACGCACGGTCTGCGCGCCAGAGGTGAACCGCATTCGTTCGACGTACTGCGTCACCATCAGGCTGGGGCGGCGGCAATACGCTTCCATCAGCGTCGAGGCCATCGTCACCCAGTCGTCTGTCGTCTCCGCCGTCAATCCGTATTGCACGTACTCTGCCGGCAACAAGTAACCCACATGCACCTCCCTTTGAAAAAGCAACAGGGACCGACACAAATATGCCGGTCCCTGCGTTGCGTACTTCGTTGAGTTTTAGCGGTCGACGAGTACCTGGTAGTGGGCGTAGTTTGCGCCCTTGACGACGAGGCCGCCGAACTTGACCACGACGTACTGTGAGGCCAGCGAGCCGGGAACGCCGAGTTGGAAGATGCGTGGGTTGGGGTCGCTGAGCCAGTGATACTCGATCAGGTCTTCGGTGACGATGTAGGCAGGCAGTACGGAGCTTCCCGAGCCGGGGGTTCCGGTGTAGCTCAGCGTCCACTCGGGAATGAGAGGAATGTCGCCGGCCTGGGTGGAGAGCGTTTTGACTGTGAGGCCAGCGGCGATCTCCTTGGTGTTGAGCACGACGTTGAACTCGGCCTTCATCTCGCGGTCGATGAGATCGAGCAGCACCGGGTTGGCGTAGATGGCCGTGGGCCTGACACCGTATGAGCTGTTCGAGACCATCTCGGCGATGGTGGACTTGAAGCCATCGACGATGCTCTGGGTGGTGCCGATGCTGACGGTGTTGCCGCCTGCGGCGATCTGTGCGCCCGCGCCGAAATACTGCGCCGTGGTGGGAGCGCTGAGGCTGGTGTCGTTGCCGTTCCAAAGCGCGACATCGTGCGTGCGCAGAACGCCGTCGACGGTGTCGGCGAGGTCCTTGGCCTGCAGATAGGCGAACTGGCTCTGCTGCTGGCCAAGCTCGATATCGAACAGGTTGTAGTTGATCTGCGCGACCAGCGCCTTCAACGGAACGCTGCGCTCCAACCGAGTGGGATTGACGAGCGGAGCAACGATGTTGCGCGGATCGACGAAGCCGGTGGCGGCGGTGGGCGAAGGGATCGAGGTCTCCTCGAAGAAGCGCGAGGGATGCCCTGTGGCGGGGACCTGCTTGATGCGGCGACCGAAGACGCCGCGTCGCTGCACCAGATCGGTGATCTCGGACTGGTACATGGGAACTTCGATTGCACCGGGTCCAAGGTAATCGGCTGCTGCATGGATCTCAGTAAACTTGGCGTTCATTTTTTGAATCTCCTTTTATGTCTGTGTTGCTCCGCGCGAATCCACGTCGTTTGAAGCGATAGGCCGGGCTTTCAGCCCTCGGTTTTTTGTCCTCCGAGACCTGGGCTGCGCCCCAGGCTGGTATAGGGCGCGCCGTTGGCGCTTTGTGCCAGTGGCTTCCTATGCTGTTAGCGGATTTTTCCTAGCCGCGTTTTTCCTAGCCGTGTTTTGCTTAGCCGAGCAGGCCTGCTCGCATCAGCTGAGCCTTCACAGCGATGCGCTGCTCGAGGCTGAGGCTGACGAGAGCGGCGTCCAAGGCTCCTGCTTCCATCGAATCGACGGTCACTCCCTGCTTGGCGAGAAGGCTGGCCATCGCTACCGGCAGCGTCTTGCGCCCATTTGTAACGGTAGAAGGTACAGAAGCGGCGGCGGCGCGCAACTCGGCGATCTCGGCCTCGGCGGCGACGAGTTTTTCTTCAAGCTCGGTCTCGCGGCGCGCCTCGACGGTGGCTACGATGTGTCCGATGCGCCCGATCGATTCTTCGGAGTCGCTCTGGCGCTGCGCCAGCCGCTCGACGGCCTGCTCGAGCAAGCCCGCTGCTGCGGCCAGTCGCTCGACGGTGACTCCCAATTCATTGTTCAATTCCATCTCCATGCTTTCCCTCTTTCATGTGCTCGTTGATCGTGCGGGCGGGTTGAGAATGCGGCAAAAATCTCGTCGCCGCGATCCAACCGCAGGTCCTTCGACTTCGCTGCGCTCCGCTCAGGACGACAATTTTTGTTCACCTAAACTCGCGTTGCCTGACTGCGGGTTAGGCCGCAGCCTTGGCCGTGGGCATGGCCTGCACCTTGAGGATGCCGACGACGGCCGAGATCAGGCTTTCGATATAGCCGCTGTCGGCCAGAATTCCTGCCTGCTGCAAGAGCGTTGTGACGGCGGACCCGGCCAGCAGCATGACCTCGGCCAGCTTCTGTGGGCCGGTGCCGCTCTGCGAGCCGCTGGCAGCGTACTTCTGTTCGACCAGCAAAATCGCGCCCTGGATCAGCGAGGTGGCATCGGCCACGGCGACGATCGCGGGAGCTGCCTCGGGAAACAGAAGCGCCGCCAGTTTTTCGACAGGGACGGCATACTCTACCGCCCACTTCAGACCTTTCTCAAAATCTTTTCCAACTTCTTCGAGCACGTTCAGAAAACTCATTGGATCTCCTTGAACTTTTTTTTGAACCTGTTTAAGACGGAAGGCTTAACACCGATTTGCACCGATGCCACCGATCAGGGCTGGCAACAGCAACGACAACTGCAACTGCAAAATACAGGGGTCTCTCCACTGCGGCGTGCGATGAAGCCGCACGCCTTCGGTCGAGATGACGTGGTTTTGTGGTTGTGCTCCGGTCGAGATGACGTGCATCTTTACCACTTCTTTTGCCGCTTCGGCGAGATGACGTTGTTCAGCTTCCAGATAGGTTCGTTCAGCAACAACGATGGGTAAGCCCGCGACCGATGTTATGGACGCGGACTTACCCGGTTACAAATTCGGAGGAGCGATGCCTCCGAACCCAGCCCCCAGCTAACGGGCCAATGCGGCCCGCCGCGCCACTATTGGCCGCTTCAACCGGAAGCTTGTGCTTCGGTATGCGGCCTTCTCTCGCAGCAGAATCGCCGCTCCGGTGAAGGTGGCGCGGGTGAGTGTCCAGACCGATGCGCTCATATCGGCGACGTGCGCGTCGGCCAGCTCGTAGCTCATGCCCATGGCTCCCTCGACCTGGACCTTCGACTCCATCTCGGGAAAGTCGCGCGCGAAGAGATAGCCCGCCACCGTGAGCCGTTTGCCATCGACCTCGGCCGAGGTGATGATGCCGCACTTCTGGCGGGCATCGTGGCCGTCCCATCCGGCCTTGTAGTCGACCGCCATGCCGAGCAGGCTGGGCAGCGCGGCTTCGGCTGCGGCCCGCGTCAGCACCACGCGATGACCGCGGGCTCCGCTGGGGGCCTTGTCGCTGGCAACATCGACCAGCGTCAGGACGCCTTCAAACGGCAGCCGGTTGGGATGCCCATGTACGACGGGAAATTCGACTGCCATGGCGCGCAGCTGCATCCCGGCGGCTGCGTTCGAACGAGCGGAGCTTGCGGAATGCTGCGTCAATCCTACCCTGCAGGCCATGCCGGCACGCCTGCGATGAACTGCCAACTGCTCTTCCATGCCACCTCCTCGAAACGGTTGCGAACGACAGACCCTCACTGCGCGGCGTTGCTGCGCGACCTCTGCTTCCACTTGTCGAGCAGCGATCCCACCAGCGCCTTTGCCCGGCTTTGCGGGACTGCGTGATGCGGCGCTGCCTGATGCTGTTCCGGCTCGGGTGCGGCGATCTGCTTTGTGACGACTCCACCCTTGTCTTCTGCCGCGAAACGACCCTTGATGCGCTTGCGCTCCATTCTTCCCCCCTTAAAACAAAACGGGAGAGCAGCCCTAAGGCACTCTCCCGTTCAGTTCTCACTTACCTTTTAAGAATAGCAATTGGACCGAAACTCTTTTGCAGTTTTTGGATAATTATTTTCTTCCATTGAATCAGTGATATAGCGAGATATCCACGGTTTTCTGCTCTTGACAACAAATCAGGCGCTCGAGCATTTTGCGTTCGAGAAACATCTCGGTCACCTCGTCGAGCGCGTTGCCGTACTGTCGGCTGACGCGCCAGATAGGAAGGCCGAACAGGGCGGCGGTCTCCTCGAGCGTGTACTCCTGCAGGGCGATGCGTTCGATGAGCTGATACGTTTCGCTGTCGAGCAGGTCGAGGCAGTTGCGAACATCGTGGACGAAGATGACTACGTCGTCGAAGCCGTGCACGACGTAGTTGGTCACCTTGCCGCGAAACAGCTCGCGGCCCAGCAGCGACGGCACCCTGCCGCTCTCCATCGCCATCTGTGAGTAGCGGCGCAGCAGGGCCTCCGTATATTTGCGGTAGGCGTCGAGTGAGGCGACGGCGGATTTCGGAGCAGCGGGTTTGGCGGCTACTTTTGCCGCTGGCCGAGCGGTCGGATTTTCTCTTTCGGCAGTGGCCCACAACATGGGGAGGATCAGCAGGGCGGCGCTCATCGCTGCCCTCCGTTTCCGTTGGCGGTGCAGCGTGAAGCGCGCGCGAGCCGGGGCTTGCGTCCGCCCGCGTGTCTTCCCCGGGGCGCGGGAAAGTGGGCCAGATGCTCGGCGCATCGCCGGCAGTAGACGTTCTCTGCTGCCTGCGTGCGGAGCCAAAGCGCCCCGCATCCTTCACATACCTTTAGAACCAAGCGCAAGTCGTTCATTTCTTTCCTTTCAAGGCGTAATTCTCCCCTGGCGGGCCTCGCGGTTTTTCAACGGTCGATGGGGCCAGCTCAGGCTGCTGTGAAACGTTGTCTCTTGCATCTGCGCGACTCTTGTGGTCGGGTCAGGTCAGATCAAACGCTTGTCTGTCGTTGCTCGGTGCGGTGATGTACCTTGGAAAAAATCAAAAATTACCCCTCGCAATCCTCCACCCGTTGGGCCCAAATGCAGACACCTTACTTCGGCCCGTTAGAGTGGGCCTCACTCAGGTCTCGCTGTTCCTTCAAATGGAAAGTTTCAAGGTTATAGCTTTAGACAAAATCGGTGTCAACAGTAATTTTCCTCAACTTTTGCAAAACGATAAAACCCATGAAAGCAGAGGTTTGTGCATCCAACCATATTGCACAAAACGAAGTTTTCGCCTAATCTTCGTCATGCTAAAAGATATGAATTAGAGCGCAGGAGTCCTAGATTGATGAATTTCCAACACTTGCACGAACTTCTTCGCGTGGAGCTTCTGCGCCGGATCGAGCGCGGCCAACTGACCCAGAGCAGGCTGGCGCAGCAGGCAGGTTTTCAACAGGCGCACATCTCGAACTTTCTGAACCGCAAACGGGCGCTCTCGCTGGAGGGGCTGGACCGGGTGCTGGCGTCGCAGGGGTTGACGATCGACCAGATTCTTCCGTTGGATATTGCTGCTGCGGCGGCTCCGCATACGCAGGAGCCGATCGAGATTGTTCCGGTGGTTTCGTCTTCGGTGGCGATGGACGAGGCGCGGGTGGCGGAGTCGGCGGTGATTGAGACGGTGCAGGTTTCGGCGTCGCGGCTGCACGACAATCGCGCCCGGCCGTCGACGAAGTACGCGCACTGGCAGCGGTTTCTGGCGATTCGCGCAGACGCGCAGCAGGCGGCGGCGATGCAGCCGCTGGTGGCTCCGGGGTCGATTGCGGTGCTGGACCGGCACTACAACTCGCTGGCGCCGTATCGCGCGCATCAGCCTACGCTGTATGCAGTGCGATGCGGTGCGGCGCTGCTGCTGCGCTATGTGGACTTCGACGAGGGCCATCTGATTCTGCGGCCGTACTCGCGCGAGTTTTCGGTGCAGCTGATTCGGCTGGCGTCGCATGAGTCGCCTGCGGATTACCTGGTGGGGCGGGTTTGTTTATTGTTCTCGGAGCTTTGACGGGTGGTGGCGCTTCTACCCACCCATCGCGATGAGGCTGCGATGAGTGGGGCACCCGGGTTGCGGATTGCTAAACTTGAGGGATGGCGCAAAGTCTTTATGCGAAGTGGATGTTTGACTGGGAGTACGCGCTTACCACTCGCGATACGAACCGAATTGTAAGACCGCTGGAGTGGGGGTTTGACTGGCTCGCGGACTTCAGCCCGCTGGCTGCGGCGGCGGGAGACGTCTCGGAGCCGGGTGATCTCGATCGCATGGTCGCGGTCAATCAGGAGATCGTTGCGCGTGCGGATGATTTTTTTGGGTACGAGACGCCTACGGATTTTCGGCTGGAGATGCGGCATCCGCAGTTGTTTCCCACCAACGTCAGGCCGGAGACGCTGGCGCAGGATGCGGAGTTGAAGCGTCAGGCGGCGGCGGGAGAGATGGAGGCTGCGGAGTTTCTGCGGTTTACTTCGGCGGTGCGGACGCGCTATCCCGAGAACGATGTGGTGAATGCGCGGTGGTACCCGGCATCAGAGCCCTCAGCCAAAGAAAAAGCCAAACAAGTGGGCAGGCCGAAGCAGGCCATCATCGTGATGCCGCAGTGGAACGCCGATGCCTTCAGCCACAATGCGCTTTGCACGCTTTTTAATCGCTTTGGGATTTCGGCGTTGCGGCTGTCGAAGCCGTTTCACGATATTCGTCGGCCTGCGGAATTAGAGCGATCGGACTATGCGGTCAGCTCGAATATTGGGAGGACGACGGAGGCTTGTCGGCAGGCGGTGGTGGATATTCGCAGCTGCCTCGACTGGTTGGAGTCGCAGGGGTATGAGCAGTTCGGCGTGCTGGGGACGAGCCTGGGAAGCTGTTATGCGTTTATCGCGGCGGCCCACGATGCGCGGTTGCAGGTGTGCGCGTTCAATCATGCTTCGACGTGGTTCGGCGACGTGGTTTGGACGGGGCAGAGTACGCGGCATGTTCGCGAGGCGTTCGAGCAGTCGGGGCTGACGCAGGATCTAGCGCGGAAGATCTTTACCGGGATCAGCCCGATGTCGTATATGGAGCGGTTTGCGGCCAATCCGAAGCGGGTGCTGGTGGTGCATGCGACGTATGATCTGACGTTTCTGCGGGAGTTTTCGCTGGATGTGCTGGTGAACTTCGAACGGCATGGCGTGGATTATGTGTCGAAGGTGCTGCCGTGCGGGCACTATACGACGGGGGAGACGCCTTACAAATACATCGATGGATGGTATCTGGGGTCGTTTGTGTATGGGGCGTTTAAGCGGCTGCGGGAGCAGGGCCGCGGGCGTTTGTGAATCCCACCCATCGCGGTGAGACTGCGATGAATGGGGCACCCGGTCTTTTTGGGTTGAGATGACGTGAGCTTGTGGCTGCGGCGTGGCATAAAATAGAGCAATGCCCATTGATTTCAACGCAACCCTTGCCGCCGCGGACCCGGATATCTCCGCGCAGATCGAGCACGAGGTCGTCCGCCAGCATGAAGGGCTGGAGATGATCGCTTCGGAGAATTTTGTCAGCCGCGCCGTGCTGGAAGCCGCGGGGACCGTCTTCACCAACAAGTATGCCGAGGGCTATCCCGGCAAGCGGTACTACGGTGGTTGCGAGTACGCCGATGTGGTTGAAACCATCGCGCGCGACCGGGCCAAGCAGTTGTTTGGCGCGGAACATGCGAATGTGCAGCCGCACTCCGGCTCGCAGGCCAATGCCGCGGCCTATATGTCGATTCTGACGCCGGGGGACTGCATCCTTGGGCTCGACCTTGCCCATGGCGGACACCTGACGCATGGCCACAAGCTGAATTTTTCCGGCAAGCTCTATCGCGTGGTCGGCTATCAGGTTCGCAAGGACACCGAGACGATTGACTATGACGAGCTTGAGGCGACGGCGGTGCGCGAGAAGCCGAAGATGATTATCGGCGGCGGCAGCGCCTATCCGCGGCAGTTCGACTTTGCGCGGATGCGCGCCATCGCGGACAAGGTGGGAGCCTTCTTTGTGGTGGACATGGCGCACTTTGCCGGTCTGGTCGCGGGTGGAGTGCATCCTTCGCCGGTGCCGCACGCGCATATCGTTACGACGACGACCCACAAGACGTTGCGTGGGCCTCGCGCGGGCATGATTCTTTGCCGCCAGGAGTTTGCGGCGAATGTAGATCGCAGCGTGTTTCCTGGCCAGCAAGGCGGGCCGCTGATGCACATCGTCGCGGCCAAAGCGGTGGCTTTTAAAGAAGCGCTGCAGCCTGAGTTCGCAGTCTATGCCAAGCAGGTAGTGGCGAATGCGAAGGTGTTGGCCGAGGCGCTGGCGGGTGAGGGCTTCCGGATTATCTCCGGCGGCACGGACACGCACCTGATGCTGGTCGATGTCTTTCAAAAGGGGATTCTCGGCTCGGAGGCGGAGAATGCGCTGGGCGCGGCGGGAATTACCGTGAACAAGAACGCCATTCCGTACGATACGAATCCGCCGATGAAGCCTAGCGGTATCCGCATCGGAACGCCGGCGTTGACGACGCGGGGCATGAAGGAAGCCGAGATGCGCGTGATCGCCGGATGGATCGCAGAGGCGCTGGAGCATCGCGCGGACGAGGCGAAGCTGGCCAAGATTCGCGGACAGGTGGGCGAGCTGGCGAATAAGTTCCCGCTGTATGGTTGGCTGCACCAGTCGTAATTGACGTTGATTTTTGATTGAGGGCCGCGTGAGGTGATGCCGAAAAGTGTCTCCTTGCGCGGCTTTTTGTTGGGGTGATTCGTCATTGCAGGGAGTGTGCTGGTAGGGGTTGTGGCATCTCCACCCCACCCATCGCGATGAGACTGCGATGAATGGGGCACCCGGGGTTGTGGCGCCTCCACCCACCTTAGCGACGATGGAACTGTCGCGAAGATGGGGCACCCGGTTTTGGGGTGGTTCGGAAGAGATACAGGGGTCTCTCCACTGCGCTGCGCTTCGGTCGAGATGACGTGGTGTTGTTTTTGCTTCCCTTCTGCGAGGGGGAACGATGTACTCTGGGTCTCGCAAGCGTTGGCGCGGTGAGGGAGCAGCGATGGCAATGGCGATGATGGCGTGGATCGTGGCAATCCCTCTGCTTGGGGCTGCGACCGGAATGCGGACGTTTACCCCGATGGCGGTGATCTGCTGGTTTGCCTACGCGGGATATCTGCCGGTGGATGGGACCTGGGCGTTCTGGGTGGCGAAGCTGGTGACGGCGGTTATCTTTACCGTGCTGGCGCTGGGCGAACTGGTGGGAGACAAGCTGCCGCGCACTCCTGACCGAACCGCGATGGGGCCGCTGCTGGCGAGGATTCTGTTTGGCGGCCTGGCGGGAGCGGTGATCGCCGCGAGCATGAATGGGTCGGAGTTTGAAGGCGGCATTCTGGGCGTGGGCGGGGCGCTGGTGGGAGCGTTCGGCGGGTACCTGATCCGGCGGGAGATTGTGGTGCGTTCGGGCAGCAAGGACTGGCCGGTGGCCGTGGCCGAGGACGTGATTACGATTGGGTTTGCCGTGCTGGCCCTGGGGATTGTGACTGGCTGAGGCGGGTTGATTCAGAGATTTCGTGGGGATGGGTGCTGCGGAATTTGTCTTTTCGGCATCTCAGATCGAGGAAGATATTTAGAAAGAGGACGACGCTCTATGCTTACGCCCGCACTTATCAGCATTATTGTGACGCTTATTGTGATTGGCCTGCTGCTGTATCTGATCGGGCTGATTCCTATGGATGGAACCATCAAACAGATCATCCGCGTGGTGATTATCATTGCCGTGATTATCTGGCTGCTGCAGTCGTTCGGGCTGCTGGGGCCGATCGGGCATGGACATTTGTTACGGTAGAGCGGGTGGAGGTCTGTGAATCCCACCCATCGCGGTAAGGCTGCGATGGATGGGGCACCCGAGCTGTTTCATCCCGGCTGGAAGCAGGCAAAGACAAGGGCGAAATACAGGGGTCTCTCCACTGCGGCGGCAAGTGCGCCGCCTTCGGTCGAGATGACGTGCTTTTTTGCTGCCCCAGGCGAGATGACGTGCTTTTGTGGCTGTGTGCGCTTCGCTTCGGCCGAGAGGACGTGCTTTGCAGAGCGCTTCGCTTTGGTCGAGAGGACGTAGTTTTGTGGCGTTCTTTCAGGCGGGCTGGTTTAGCCCCAGAGGACCTTGCGGGCGGTGGCGCGCAGGTTCGATTCGCTTTGTGCGCCGATGCGAGCGGCGGACATCTCTTCGACGCGATGCGTGCCTCCTGAAGCGGCGACCTCGCCGGAGCAGACGCGGTTGCGGCCGCTGCGCTTGGCATCGTAGAGGGCCTTGTCGGCCGCTTCGAGCAGATCTTCGATGCAGTAGCCTTCGCCAGGCAGGCAGGTGGCGACGCCGCAGCTTACCGTGGTCGGCATCACCGTGCCGGGTTCGGCGGCCTCGACGGCGGGGGAGCCGGCGACCTCGACCAGCTTGCGGATGCGCTCGGCGACGATCATGGCGGAACGCTGCGAGGTCTGGGGGAGAAGGACGACGAACTCTTCGCCGCCGAAGCGGGCCGCGAAGTCGTCTTTGCCGCGCAGGGATTGTTGCAGCAGCGACGCGACCCGGGTGAGCACCTTGTCGCCGTAGAGGTGGCCGCGCAGATCGTTGACGGCCTTGAAGCGGTCGATATCGATGACGATGGCGGAGAGCAGGGCGCCTTCGGCCAGGGCCTGCTGCCAGAGGCTTCCGCAGTAGAGCTCGAACGAGTGCCGGTTGGCGAGGCCGGTGAGGTTGTCGCGACTGGAGATGCGGTGCAGCTCGGCGTTGACGAAGGCCAGCTCTTCGCTCTGCATCTCGTTGCGCAGCAGCATGAGGTAGACGAGGCGCAGGGACCGCCCGAAGCTGAAGTTGGCCACCAGGGAGATCAGAAGGGTGAAGCCGGTGAGCGTAAGCCCAAGCAGTTGTTCCTGGTGGTCGAGAAAGTGGTCGAAGTGGAGGAAGACGAGATCGCCGGCGAACAGGATGACCGAAGTGGCGAGCGCATAGCTGAACTGCAGGCGCATGACCAGGTTGGCGAAGAGAATACAGATGATCAGGCC
Organism: Granulicella sp.; assembly: GCA_041691255.1. Classification (GTDB taxonomy): domain Bacteria; phylum Acidobacteriota; class Terriglobia; order Terriglobales; family Acidobacteriaceae; genus Edaphobacter. The sequence continues at coordinate 21,719 of JBEPUY010000015.1, forward strand.
TGCCTGCGCATAGGCCGATGCGGCGGCGCTGCTCCCGGTCTGGGTGTAGAGCTGGGAGAGGCCGACGACGATGATGACGACGGCGACGCTGGCCTCGCGGTAGACCTTTCCGGGGTTCCAGCGCATGCTGGCGTTGACCAGCAGCGCCAGCGGCGTGATGACGGCGGCGCGGAGGATGATCGCCTTCCACGAGGAGCCGTCGCCGATGAAATAGTCGATGACGGCGAAGAGGTCGAACAGGATGATGGCGATGAGGCCCTGATACCACAGGTGGGTCGATCGCTGCTGGGCGATGTTCTGCTCGAAGCGCTCCTCCAGTATTGGGGGCAGTTTTGGCCACCGCAACTTCACCCCCGAGAGACGCTCGATCTCGCGGGTGACCTGATTGTGCATCGAATTGGACTCCATAAAAAACCGCCGTTCCCAATGCTGTCAGAACCTGGCTTGATTCGCTTTTGCGGAGGCTGCCTCAAATCTAGTCAAGTAACTGTTTTTATTACCGCTTAGAGCTAAATAGCCGAGTGTGATTAGTCTGTCACACTCGCATAGTCGGCGCTGAGCAGCTTTCTGCAACTTTAGCGCTATTTCCTTCAGGATAGATATCAGTAAAATAACGCTGAACAAGCGGGTGCAACCCTCAAAAGGGTTTATCGGCCAATTTTGCTGGAGCTTGAGGAGGGGTAGGTGGTGTGCTCCTTATTCCTTGTCGTTTCAATCGATTGGCTTCTCGGCTTCTCAAAAACGGGCAACGGCAACGGCAAAATACAGGGGTCTCTCCACTGCGCTTCGCTCCGGTTGAGATGACGTGTTTTTGTGCGGCGACGGCCGAGAGGATGTAATTTTGTGCGGCGTTGGTCGAGATGACACAGTTTTGTGCCGCCTTCGGTCGAGATGACGTGCTCTTTTACGGGTTCAGGTCTTCGGCAGGTTCTCGACTAGAAAGTTGTCGATCAGGCGGGTCTGGCCTAGCCAGGCTGCTACTGCTACCAGCGTTCCTGGTTGGACGGTGCTGACCGGTAGCAGGGTTTGAGCGTCGACGGTGACGAGATAGTCGAGCTTTACGCGACTGAGTTCCTGCATTCCCTGCTGGATGAGAGCTTCACTTTGGCGTTCGCCGCTGGCGATGCTTTGCTGCATGTGTCGAAGGGCGCGGTGCAGGGCGAGAGCCTCGGTGCGTTCTGCCGGGCTCAGATATTTGTTGCGGCTGCTGAGGGCGAGGCCGCCGGCGTCGCGCACGATGGGGCAGCCGATGATCTCGAGGTCGAAGTGGAGGTCGCGGGCCATCTGGCACAGCACGGCGAGTTGCGCGGCGTCCTTTTGGCCGAAGTAGGCGCGGTGGGGCTGAGCGATGTGGAAGAGCTGGGCGACGACGGTGGCGACTCCGGTGAAGTGGCCGGGGCGGGAGGCTCCGTCGAGCCGGTCGCCGATGCCGGCGACGCTGATGGTGGTGGCGGCGCCGGGGGGGTACATCTCGGCGGGGGTGGGGGCGAAGAGCAGGGTGACGCCTTCGGCGGCGAGCTGGCGGCAGTCTTCGTCGAAGGGGCGCGGATATTTGGCGAGGTCTTCCGTGGGGCCGAATTGCAGCGGGTTGACGAAGATGGTGGCGGTGACGGAGGCGCACTCCGATTTTGCGCGGCGGACGAGCGAGAGGTGGCCGGCGTGCAACGCTCCCATGGTGGGGACGAGGCCCAGGGGGGAGTGGTCGGTGCGAAGGCTGCGGCAGAGGTGCTGCATCTCGGCGATGGTTTCGATGATCTTCATGCTGAACGGTGTCCGTGAGGGTGTAGGTGGTTTGGGCTTTTGGATGGGTGGAGGGCTGTGAATCCCACCCATCGCGGAAAGGCTGCGATGGATGGGGCACCCGGTCATTGAGGTTGGAACAGGCAAAAAACAAAGGCAACGGCGAAATACAGGGGTCTCTCCGCTACGGCGGCAAGAGCGCCGCCTTCGGTCGAGATGACGTGCTTCTTTGCTGGTTCGGTTGAGATGACGTGCGTTTGGGGTCAGCCCGCCCTTCCGGCTAATGAGGCCATGCGGTCGCGCATCTCCTGCGAGAGGTGGTAGCTCTCGGCGTCGGAGGGGAACTGGCGGGTCTCGACGTCGCGCTTGTAGTTGCCGAGCGCCTCGCGCATGAGGCCGGAAACGTCGGCGTAACGGCGCACGAACTTTGCCGGAGGCGAAAACGTCATCGTCATCATGTCGTGCAGCACGAGCACCTGGCCGTCGCAGTCGGGCCCGGCGCCGATGCCGATGGTGGGAACGCGCAGCTCTTCGCTGACGACCTTGGCCAGCTCGCGGGGGACGCCTTCGAGCACGATGGCGAAACAGCCCGCGTCTTCGAGCGCGAGTGCGTCGGCGCGCAGCTCTTCCATTGCCGCGAGAGTTTTGCCCTGTACTTTATAGCCGCCCATGCGGTGGACGCTCTGCGGGGTGAGGCCGAGATGGCCCATGACTGGCACCTGCGCGTCGACGATGCGACGCACCAGCGCAGTGCGTTCGCGTCCGCCTTCGATTTTGACGGCTTCGGCTCCGGCCTCTTTGACAAAACGCAAAGCATTCGCCACGCCTTCGCGATCGTCGATATGGTAGCTGCCGAAGGGCATGTCGGAGACGACCAGAGCGCGGCGGACGGCGCGGCGGACACCGCGGGTGTAGAGCAGCATCTCGTCCATGGTGATGGCCAGCGTGTTTTCGTGGCCCTGCATGACCATGGCCAGCGAGTCGCCGACGAGGATGACGTCGAGGCCAGCCTCATCGACGAGCCGGGCGCTGGCGTAATCGTATGCCGTGAGCACGGTGATGGGCTGGTGGGCTAGCTTTTTTTCGGTGAGGGAGGGGACGGTGACTTTGGGGGCGCTGCTGCGCTCCGATGAACCCGCGCGGTCGGAGGCCGCGGCGCGAAACGTGGTCAGACTCATGGCAATCTCCAGTGCAGCTCCGCCATGTGCTGTAGGAATTACAGCTTTGGCTGGATACCACCTGTCGCCGGAATTTCCCGGCAGCAAGTTAAGCCTACTCGTGCCGTAATGTTGCTGGCAAGCAGGCACTCCAGCCTCTGCGCTCTCAGGCGTGCATCGTAATTTCTTTCAAGAGAGGAGGAGTTTGGTCGAAATCGCTATATCGAATCCACCTCGGATGAACCACAAAGTATGTGATCTCTGGCCAACTCATGTGCGCAAGGCAGTCTGGCCACGCATCGAAATAAATCTGCTGATAATGCTCAAGAGCCCTGCCTGTGGGCTCTTCGGCAATTCCTTCCATCTGAACCGTCTGTTCTCCGTCCCACCCCGCAACGATGGAACAGGAGGACCGCGCAACAAGATTCAGATACTTTCTCGAAGTTTTTAAAGTATCGAAGATGACCTCCAACTCTGGAGTCGTAGCAATCCCCATGAGTGCGGACTGAGGCGTGCCGATGGCACTGATGCTCGACACCACACCATAGCGTTGCCGCGTCATGAACGAATGAATGGCTGCTCTATCCATCTTTTGCCTCCAACGATGTCTACGGAATCTGGTTGACCTTATTCACAGTTCGCAGTCGTTGCACCTCGTCCAGAATGCGCTCGGCCATGGCGGTCTTGCTGGTGGGGGGGATGGTTACTTCGCCATCCTTTGTCAGGATGCTGCCTGCGTTGTTCTCGGAGTCGAAGCCGAGGTGCGGGGAGGAGACGTCGTTGACGACGATGGCGTCCACGCCTTTGCGCTCGAGCTTGGCGCGGCCATTGGCGAGGGCGTTCTCGGTCTCGGCGGCGAAGCCGATGACCAGGGTGCCGGGGCTTCTGCGGGTGGAGAGCTCGCGCAGGATGTCGGCGGTGGGTTCTAGTTCGAGGGTGCGGGACTGGTCGCGCTTCAGCTTCTGCGGTGCGGCCTTGATGGTGTAGTCGCTTACGGCTGCGGCCATGATGACGATGGTGGCTTCGTTGAGGCGATCGAGTGCGGCTGTCTGCATTTCGGCGGCTGACGTGACGCAGATTACTTCGCAGCCAGATGGCGGAGCGATGGTGGTGGGCGCGGCGATGAGGAGGACGCGGGCTCCGCGACGCTCGGCGGCTGCGGCGATGGCGAAGCCCATGCGGCCGCTGGAGCGGTTGCCGATGAAGCGCACCGGGTCGATGGCTTCGTGGGTGCCTCCGGCGGTGACGAGGACGGTTTCGCCGGTGAGGTCGTTGGTTGTAGACAGCGTGGCTTGTACCGCTGCGAGGATGGCGGTGTTGTCGGCGAGGCGGCCACCGCCGACCATGCCGCAGGCGAGATAGCCGCTGCCCGGCTCGACGAAGGTGACGCCGCGGGCGCGCAGGGTTTCGATGTTGGCGCGGGTCGCCGGGTGGTTCCACATATTTACGTTCATCGCGGGAGCCATGATGACGGGGGCGGTGGTGGCGAGGTACATGGTCGAGAGGAAGTCGTCAGCCAGGCCGTGGGCGAACTTGGCCAGTGCATGCGCGGTTGCGGGAGCGACGATGAGGGCCTGCGTCGTTTGCGCTTCGTTGATATGCTCGATGCCGGATTCGTCTGCTTCGGAACCGATTCCGGCGTCTTCGCCCCAGAGGCTAGTAATGACTTTGTGGCCGGTGATGGCGGCGAAGGTGAGTGGGCGGAGGAACTCTTCGGCGGCGCGGGTCATGACGACGTGGGGATCGAAGCCTGCGTCCTGCAAGAGGCGCACCAGCTCCACCGATTTATAGGCGGCGATGCCTCCGCAGACCGCTACTGTGACCTTCAGGTGCTGGGCGCTCATACGTGTTCGCTCCAAAGAACTTTACCAAAGGCGATGGTCTCATAGTTGGGGTTGGCGGTGCACTTGGCGGCTGTGGTGCTTCCACCCCACCCATTGCGGTAAGACTGCGTAGGATGGGGCACCCGGTTTTGGGGTGCTGCGGAAGAAATACAGGGGTCTCTCCACTGCGGCGTGCGATAAGGCTGCACGCCTTCGGTCGAGATGACGTGTGTTTGTGGCTGCGCTTCGATCATGATGGCGTGCTTTTGTGGCGCGTCGGTGGGATGACGTGGTCGTTGCACGCCTTCGGTTGAGATGACGTGCTGTTGGGGTGCTTCGGTCGAGAGGACGTGCTTTTGTGGCGTGGCCCGGCCCGGATGATGTGTGGTTGGGGTAGTTGGGGTTTGTTTGCGGCGGTGTTGCATGACGCTCGAAAAGTAACACGGCTGCAACACGGCGTTCACGCTCTCGTCATGGACTGCTCTCACACTCGGAATTACAAATATTAATTTCGAACTTACGAGGCAACCTCCTGATGTCTTTGACGCCGCGACGCATGTGTACTTTGGCCCTCACCGCAGTTCTTTCTCTTCCGTTTCTTGCTCCTATTGCCTCCCCCTCACTCTTTGCTCAGGTGGTTTCTGGCGCGAGCACGGTTACGGGAACGGTGGCCGATCCGGGTGGCAACATGCTGGCCACGGCGACGGTTTTGTTGAAGAGCGATGCGAGCAGCTTTACCCGCAAAGCCAACGCGGATTCCACCGGCCACTTTTCGATCAGCGGCGTGCCAGCGGGCGTCTATACCGTCTCGGTCTCGGCTCCGGGCTTTTCGATTGCGGTGCAGCAGGGAGTACGGGTGCTGGCCGATCAGCCTAAGAGCCTCGCCTTCTCGCTGAGCCTCGGCAACTTCTCGCAGCAGGTGACGGTCGAAGGAGGTGCGTCCGATTCGATTGCCGCACAGCTTGCGCCGATGGATGCGCCGCTCGACGAGCGCTCGGCGCGCACCGAGGTGAACACCAACTTTATTCAGAACTACACTGCGCCGACTGCTGATTTCGGCGAGCTGGTCGCGCTGGTGCCGGGCACGGAGACGACCAACTCGAACGGCGTCGGCCTTGGCCAGAGCAATACGTCCTTCCGTGGCTTCGCCGATGGTGATTACGACATCGACTTCGACGGCATTCCGTTCTATGACACCAACACGCCTTCGCATCACTCGTGGGCGTTCTTTCCCTCGCAGTGGATCGGCGGCGTGGACTTCGACCGCAGCCCGGGAACGGCTTCGACCATCGGGCCTACGCCGTTCGGAGGCTCGATCCATCTGCTCTCCATGCAGATGCCGTCGGAGCGCAACCTGCGCGGCGGGGTCTCCTATGGCTCGTTCAACACCTTCCTGTTCGACGCCAGCTTCAACTCGGGTGATTTCGGTGGGGTGAATAAAAAGTCCAACCTGTTTGTCGATGTGCACCACCTGTCGTCGGACGGCTACCAGACCCGCAACTATCAGACGCGCAATGCCGGTTCGCTGAAGTATCAGTACCGGCTTTCGGAGAAGACGGTGCTGACGGGCTTTACCGGCGTCATCTGGCTCGATGCCAACTCGCCGAACCTGTCTTCGACGCGGGCGCAGATTCTGGCCAACGGCGACAACTACCTGCTGCAAAATACGGACACCACGCAGGCGAACTATTACAAGTACAACTACTACCATGTGCCGACGGACTTCGAGTACGTCGGCATCAACTCGCAGCTGGGCCATAGCTGGAGCGTCGACTTCAAGCCGTACACGTACAACTACGACAACTCGGAGTTCTACGCGAAGCAGCCCAAGGGCGGCGGTCTCATCAACCCGACCGTCTGCGGCAAACCGGTGAAGGGCATCAGCCCCTGCGCGGTCGACAAGTACAACAGCTATCGCAAGTATGGCGAGACGCTGGCCGTCAGCCAGACCTCGAGCCGCGGCATCTTCCGCACCGGCCTGTGGTTTGAGAGGGCGGCGACCAACCGTCACCAGTTCCCGTCGAACCCGTTCACCAGGAAGGACGACGTGCTGCCCAACTTCAGCGAGAAGTTCTGGACCAACTCCTACCAGCCCTATGGCGAGTACGAGTGGATGGCCACCAAAAAGCTGAGCATCACGGCTGGACTCAAGTTCGCCTTCTACACCATGGACCTGCAACAGTTCGCCGACAACGGCGGCAAGATCGGCAGCACCAATCCGATTACGGGCGTGCCGTTCACCTCCACCAGAAACTCGGTGAACTACCACTCGTGGCTGCCGTCGCTCGACGCCAACTATCGGATCAAGCCTAACTGGTCGGTGTATGGGCAGGTCGCCACCGGCAGCGTGGTTCCGCCGAGCAGCGTCTATGACACCAAGGGAGCGCTGGTGGGCACGCCGCCCAAGCCGCAGACCTCGACCACCTACCAGACCGGTACCGTGCTGAAGCTGAAGCGCGTCACCTTCGACGCGGATTTCTATCACATCCGCTTCCAGAACGGCTATTCGTCGTCGACGGACAACGATCCCAACTCGGCGCTGTTCGGCGAATCGATCCAGTTCATCTCGCCCAGTTCGATCACTCTGGGCGGCGAGTTCGAGACCAGCATCTCCCTCGGCAAGGGACTGAGCCTCTATCTCAATGGAACCCGCGGCAAGGCGACTTACGTCGGCACGTTGACCGCGTATAGCCCGAGCAGCACAACGAACAATCCGCTGGCGGTCAAGGCTCCTTCAGGGCTGTGGGTCGCGCAGACGCCCACGGACACCGAGGCTGAGGGAGTGACCTATCAGCAGAGGGGGTGGAACGTCGGCGTCTTCAACAAGCGCGTCGGGTCGAAGTGGGAGGACAACGGCGCCTACCATAACCAGCTTCGCGACGATCCGTACAACGTCAGCAACGCCTATATCAACTACACCATCCGGGGCGGATCGCACTTCGACCAGACCAAGATCCGGCTGAGCATCAACAACCTGATGGGTTCGCACAACGTTACCAGCGTGGGCCCGGGAGGAGCGTTGGTTGCTTCTTCGCTGACCTCAGGCGGGCTGACTTATACAAACCCCTTCGTGGGAGCGACGACCTCTTCGCCGGGATATACCGGTGGACGAAATCTTGCCGATAATCCCAACCTGCTTCCGGGCCGCAGCATCATGCTGTCGGTGACGTTCGGCTTCTCGCCGGGCCGGTAGAAGCACAACACAGCAACTTTCCTCCGAAGCCTCTCCCTTGCAGATTGCTGCGAGGGAGGGCTTTTTTTGTTGGGGGATGAGGGTGGCGTTGGTGAAAGGGAAAGACGAAAGGCAAATACAGGGGTCTCTCCACTGCGCTACGCTCCGGTCGAGATGACGTACGGTTGTGGCAGCGCGGTTCGGGTCGAGATGCTGTACGGTTGTGGCGGCGCGGTTCGGGTCGAGATGATGTGTGGTTGAGGTGAGTTGGCCTTTGGTCGAGATGCTGTGGGCTTACCGGATACAATCAGCGAAGCATGATCGTTCATCTCCGAGGCCGTCTCCTCTCCAAGAGTCCCAATGAAGCTGTGATCGAGTGCGCCGGTGTGGGCTATGGCACCACCATCTCGGTGACGACGTTTACCAGCCTTCCGGCAGAGGGCGCGGAGACCTCGCTCCACATCTATACGCATGTTCGCGAAGATCAGCTGGCGCTGTTCGGCTTTGCGGAGACGCAGGAGAAGCATCTGTTCGAGAAGCTGCTGACCATCAGCGGGATTGGGCCGAAGCTGGCGATCACGGTGTTGAGCGGCATCGCCTCTGACCGTCTGGTGACGGCGATTCGCTCCGGCGACCACGCTACGTTGACGCGGATTCCGGGGATTGGCAAGAAGACCGCCGAGCGGGTGGTGCTGGAGCTGAAGGACAAGCTCGACGATATGGCGGTGCCGATGGCCGATGGTTCGGGCGTGCATCATGGCCCGGCTGGCGACGATGTGCTTTCGGCGATGGTTAACCTGGGCTATCCGCGGCCCATTGCGCAGAAGGCGATTGAGACGGCTGTCGGCAAAGATGCCGCGGCGGGGCAGGATTTCGAGACGCTGTTTCGGGCGGCGATGGCGGCGATTCGATAGAGGCAGCCTATCTGCCGGTTCGGGTTGGGAACAATTATTCGGCCTGGCGGGATGGTAACGGTGCGTCCGGCATAGAATTTCACGCAATGCGTTATTTCTGGACTAGCTGCGGTTTGTTGATTTTTTCACTCGCTGCTGGAGCGCAACGCACCGATTTGCAGACCAATGATTTGCAGACAAATATTGCTGCGTCTCAATTTCAAGGGACGGGGCCTTACAACCTCTGCGTCTCCGTCGATGAAGTCATCCTCAACTTTCATGCAGCCGATGCCCGGGGTCTCCCCGTCAACGATTTGAAGCTCGATGAGCTGCGTCTTCTCGACAAAGGCAAGCCGCCGCGCAAGATCCTCACACTCCAATTGCTGCGAGACTATCCCATTCGCGCCGCGATTCTGGTGGATACGAGCTGGTCCATGCACGAACAGCATGCCACGATTCGCGCAATCGCAGGCAAGTACGCGGCATCGGTGCTGCGGCAACAGACCGATCAGGCCATCGTGGTGGAATTTGGAGATCGGTCGGAGATTTTGCAGCCCTGGAGTAGCGATCCCGCTACACTGAGCGCGGCCATCGCCGGGTCTACGGCGAGCGATGTGAGCCTGCTGGGCAATACGACGGCGCTCTTCGACGTTCTGTATGCGACCTGCCATTACCAGTTCGGGAAGATCAATCATGCGGCCAGCGCCAACTTCATCATGCTGTTTTCAGATGGCGACGACGATGCCAGCCGTGTCTCGCTGAAACAGGCAGTCGATATGTGCCAGAGTGCCGATACCGTCATCTACGCCTTTCGCGCGGAGGCTGGGTCTGCATTTGACGCAGAGGGTTCGGGAACCCTGGTTAAATTGGCACGGGAGACGGGCGGCCGCGTCTTCAACTACAACCAATCTGCGGATGGAGTCTACGACGACCTGCGCACGATCGAAGCGAATCTTCGCAACCAATATCGCATTATCTATAAACCGCCGGAGTTGAAGCACGATGGTTCGTTTCACGCCATCGAATTGACGACACCGGATCGGGTCGACAGCCTTGTCGTTCGTTCTGGGTACTATGCTCCGGTGCGTTGACTTGAGGCTGCTTCGTTTGTGGATTTGCGGAGGACGGGGGAAGAAAAGCGAAATACAGGGGTCTCTCCACTGCACTCCGCTCCGGTCGAGATGACGTGCTTTTGTGCTGCCTCGTTTGTGGCGGCGCTTCGTTTCGGTCGAGATGACGTGCGTTTGTGGTGGGTACGGTTCGGGCCGAGAGGTGTGGTGGTGGCTGGATTTGGTCGAGATGGAGCGTGAAGTGGCCCCGGCGTCTTTTGGACGGGCGGGGCCATGAGGTTTGCAGACGGCCCGTAAGCCGAATTTTGTTTTAGACGATCATTCCTCTAGGCGACACATTACTGAGCCGCTCCAGCAACCTACCCGCAGGTTTCGGCTCTGGCATTGAACTTTCGCTCGCCGCCGGTCTCTTCGCCTGGACGCATCGGGCCGATACGCTCGCCCGCCTGAAGAGGAGCGGTGCGATCCCTGCCTATTTGGTCTTGCTCCGTGTGGGGTTTACCTTGCCGCGTCCATTACTGGCCGCGCGGTGCGCTCTTACCGCACCTTTTCACCCTTACCTTCCCCGCTTGCGCGAGGCGGGCGGTATCTTCTCTGTTGCACTTGCCGTCCAGCCGCCTTGAAGCGGCCGTCCCGGACGTTATCCGGCACACTGCCCTGCGGAGTTCGGACTTTCCTCCCCCGTCCGACACCTTGCGGCGCGGACGGCAGCGATCATCCAGCCGCCTGCAAGGTTGAGTGTATCGCAGATAGCCCGGTTCAGCGGTGAACGAACCGCAACCTTATTCCGTATAAGACTTTGGCTGGCCTCTCGCTTTGCTCTCGCTGGGCTGGTAGTCTCAATCGGAACCCCCGGAACGGATATCGATGGAATTCAAAGAGGCCGTCAAAATCGCGTTGCAGTCGCTGTGGGCCAACAAGCTCCGGTCGATCCTGACCCTGCTGGGCATCGTCATCGGCGTGGCCAGCGTCATCGCTGTGGTCACGCTGGTCAACGGCGCGAACACCTACGTCACGACGAAGTTCTCCAGCTACGGCGCGGATGTCTTCACGATCTCGAAGATGCCGCAGATCATCACCAGCTCCGAAGAGTATCAGCGGTATCAGAAGCGAAAGAACGTCCTCTATTCGGATTTTCTCTATGTCAAGGACAATTGCAAGCGTTGCGTCGGCATTGGAGCGCAGCAGGCGACTTCAGGTACGGTCGTGCGCGGGACGCAATCCATTACGGACACACAGATTCGCGGCTATACCTGGCAGATGCCGTCGCTGCAGAATCTGAACATCGAGCAGGGCCGCGGTTTTACCGAAGCGGATGAAGAACGTGCCTCCCATGTGGCGATTATTGGAACCGACATTCAGGACCACCTGTTTCCGGGGATCAACCCGCTGGGGCAGGAGTTGCGGGTGGACGGGACGCCGTACACCATCGTCGGCATCACCGAAAAGCAGGGGAGCACCTTCGGGCAAAGCCAGGACAACTTTGTCGGCGTGCCGCTGACCGCGTATCAAAGAAATTATGGAACGCAGAAGACGCTTACGATCTATGTGAAGGCTGGCTCCGCGGGGCCGATCCTCGAGGACGCGGCCGACGAAGTTCGCGTGTTGATGCGGTCGCAGCGGCATGATCTGCCGGGAGCGCCGGACTCGTTTGAGCTGGACACCAACAACACGCTGGTCGGCTTCTTCAGCACGATCACCAACTCGTTCGGCGCGGTAGCCGGAGCGATTGCGCTGATCTCGCTGGTGGTCGGCGGCATCGTGATTATGAACATCATGCTGGTGAGCGTTACAGAGCGAACCCGTGAGATCGGGATACGAAAGGCATTGGGTGCGCGACCGAAAGACATCCTGATGCAGTTCCTGATCGAGTCGGGAACGATGGCCCTGGTGGGCGGAGCCTTCGGCGTGATTGGCGGCATCCTTGTGGCGCAGGTCATTACGATTGTGGCTGGATTTCCCTCTACCGTCGCGCTCTGGAGCGTGCTTGCGGGCCTGTTCATGGCAACGTCGACTGGCCTCTTCTTCGGGGTGTATCCGGCGCGGAAGGCTGCGCAACTGGATCCGATTGTGGCTTTAAGGGCTGATTAGGAATTCGGGAAGGCAAGTTTATGCGGATTGGCGATGTCAAGGAAACGGTAGTGATGGCATTGGATACGCTGCGCACCAACAAGCTGCGCAGCGGACTGACCATTCTGGGAATCGTCATTGGCGTCATGACGGTGATCATTATCTCGTCGGTGGTCAATGGGTTGAACAGCAGGGTCGAGGATCTGGTGAAATCGCTGGGATCGAATGTGCTGTTTGTCTTTCGCTTTCCCGCGTTCACGGGACGGCCCACGACGGAGATGCTGACGCGCAAACAGTTGACATACGACGATGCGATGGCGATGCGCGAGCTGCCGCATGTCGTCGCGGTCTCGCCTGCGTTGCAGTACACCGACAACACTGCGCCCGGACGCTCGGGAGTGACCGCCATCAAGGGCGGCGGCAAGAGTATGCAGGGCACGATTCTCGAAGGCGATACCCCGGCGCAGAAGGACGTGAGCGAACTGGACATGCGCGAGGGGCGGTTCTTCAACGAAGGGGACCAGGAGCGCGCAGCGAAGATAACGGTGCTGGGCAGCGATACGGCGGACGGACTCTTTCCCGGTCAGAGCGCTATCGGGAAGGAAGTTCAGGCGTCTGGAATGGTCTTCACCGTCGTCGGCGTGCTGAACAAGCAGAAGCAGGCGTTTGGCGGAGGGAAAAATCCGCAGGACAATCACGCTTTTTTTCCGATTACGACGTTCCACTATATGCATCCCGAGGAACTCGACTACTGGATCACGCTGAAGTACGACGACCCAAAGAACCGCCCGCTGGTGGAGGATGAACTAACGGAACTGTTGCGGCGGCGGCGCAAGGTAGCCAATGCCGCGCCGGATAACTTCGCCATCTTCGGCACCGACTCGCTGACACGCTTGTGGAACAATATTACCAGCGGACTTTTTCTGTTGCTGGTTGCGCTGTCGAGCGTGGCGCTGCTGGTGGGGGGTGTTGGCGTCATGAACATCATGCTGGTCAGTGTGACCGAGCGAACCCGTGAAATCGGTATACGCAAGGCGATTGGAGCGACCAAGCAGACCATCCTGACGCAGTTCACGCTCGAGGCGATGACGCTGTGCGCCGTGGGCGGCGTCATTGGCCTCTGCGCGGGGAGCGCCTTTGCGGTGGGCGTGTCCTTTCTGTTCCCGGCGGCGCTGTCGGCTGTCTGGATGCTGGTGGCGTTTTTGAGCTCCTGCGGGATTGGGTTAGTGTTCGGAATCTATCCGGCATGGAAGGCAGCGAACTTGAATCCAATTGAAGCGCTGCGGTACGAGTAGGGCTGCGTCAAATCTCTCAAAACCTCTCCACTCTGCCGGCCCAAACAGAACCAGCGACAAAGCACGTCCTCTCGACCGAAGGCGGCGCTTTTGCCGCCGCAGTGGAGAGACCCCTGTATTTCGTCGTTGCTCTTGCCGTTGTCTGTTTTTCTATTAACACACGGTTTAGTGCAGCCATCGGACAGGCTCTGAGAGTCCTTTATCTATCGACGCGAAACAGACAAAAGCGAAATACAGGGGTCTCTCCACTCCGCTTCGCTCCGGTCGAGATGACGTTGGGATGGGGCTGCGTGCTCCGGTCGAGAGGACGTGTTGTTTGTGACTGACTTCGCGGCTCGGGTGCAAGGATTCATCGGTCGGTTCGATAGACTAATTTCATGGCCACAGCGATTGAGGCGATCACTACACTGTTGACGCTTGCCGGGCTGGCGTATCTGCTGCTGGCATTGTGGGGGACGCGGGACTTTGCGCGTTACTGGATGCAGCGTCCGAAGGGTGAGGGCTTTGCTCCCGACGTCAGTATTTTGAAGCCGGTCAAGGGCGTCGATCCGCAGATGTACGCCGGGCTGGCGAGCCATTGCCGCCAGCAGTACGCGGGCAACTTTGAGATCGTGTTCGGCGTAAGCAGCATGGACGATCCCGCCGTCCGCGAGATTGAGCGACTGCGAGCCGAGTTTCCTGACCGCGTGATTCGCCTGGTGGAGTGCCGCGAGCGGCTGGGGACCTCGGGCAAAGTCAGCAACCTGGTGCAGATGCTGCGCGAGGCGCGGTACGAGCATGTGGTGATCAACGACAGCGATATCTACGTCTCGCCGCTGTATCTCACTCGCGTGATGGCGTGCTTTGCGGATGCGTCGGTCGGCATGGTGACGGCTCCGTATATCGGGCGCACGGCGGAGAGCGGCAACGGACGAACGCTGTGGTCGCGGCTGGAGGCGTTGGGCATCTCAACCGATTTTTTGCCGGGCGTGTTGACGGCGCGCAAGCTGGAGCATGGCATCCGGTTCGGCCTGGGTTCGACGCTGGCTACGAGTAAGACAGTGTTGGCGAAGGTTGGCGGACTGGAGCCGCTGACCGAGTATCTCGCCGACGACTACGAGATGGGCGCGCGCATCGCTGCGGCGGGCTATCGGGTCGAGCTTTCAAACGAGGTGGTCGATACCACGGTTCCGGCGTATAGCTTTCGCGGCTTCTGCGATCACCAACTGCGCTGGTCGCGGTCGACGCGCGACTCGCGCAAGCTGGGCTACGTTGGCCTGGGGATTACGTATGCTCTGCCGTGGGCGTTGATGAACTGCATCGCGAGCGGGCTGGCGCTGTGGAGCTTCTCGCTGCTGAGTGTCGTGATACTGGCGCGGGTTGCGGTGGCGCTTTCGGCTGGCGTGGGCATTCTGCGCGATGGTCAGGTGCTGCGCGATCTGTGGCTGCTGCCGCTGCGGGACTTCTTCGGCCTCGGCTTCTGGGCGTGGAGCTTTGCCGATGACATAGTGGTGTGGCGCGGCGAGAGATTTCATCTGCGCGATGGACGGCTGACGCGGGCTTAGTCTGGTGCTCTAATATTCTGCTTTGACGTTTATGCGGTGCTGGACGGCAACGGCAAATACAGGGGTCTCTCCACTGCGGCGGCAAAAGCGCCGCCTTCGGTCGAGATGACGTGCGATTTTGGCGAGGCTAATACGGTCCTGCCTGGTTGCTGATGATCTCTTTGCCGCCGCTCTGTGCGATGAAGAAGACCTCTCCCGGCAGTCTGGGCAGTGGGTCGTCGAGGCTCTGCCATAGGAAGATGCGGCGGACGCCGGTCCATTTTTGGGCGATGGAGTCGTTGTCCTCGAAGATGGATGGAGCGTCGGGGAAGAAGGAGCCGTACCAGAGGTTGGAGCTGCGGCCGTTGAGGATGTGAATGTCATTGCGCTGGAGATAGAAGCCGAGGGTGCTGCCGCTCTCGTACTCGCCGTGGATGACGATCAGGTCGTCGGACTTTAGCTGTGGCGCGATGGCCTCCGCGAGATGGTACGAGCTCAGCACGGGAGCGAAGGTTTGCAGGCCGAGGTGCGCGGCCAGAAGGAAGCCGAACGCTCCGGCGGCGAGCCATAGGTTGGCGGCATGCGGTTTGTAGTTGCGGCGCAGCAGCCAGTTCAACAGGGTTCCGCCGAAGAGCGCGATGGCGGTGATGAGGAGCGGCGTGCGGAAGGCTCCCATCGCTCGCGTATCGAGATCGAGGAAGTGACCGAAGGAGAGCGCGTAGTCGCCGGGGTTCTGGCGCAGCATGGCGGCGAGGTCGGTGTTGGGGGCGGGCGGTTGCGAGTGCAGAATGAAGAATCCTGCGGCCAGCGCGGCGATGGAGCCGAGCACGAGAAGGACGATGGAGATGCGTTGGCCTGCGATAGCGAGGCGGTTGGGAACGGCGAAGGACTCAGCCTCGTCGGCTTCGCGGGCCAGCCATGCGGCGATCAGAAGGGTGAGCGCAGGCAGCGTGGGCAGCACGTAGTACTCCTGCCGCGTGGAGAAGCTGAAGAAGAGCATGGGTAGTGCCGCCCAAATTCCCAGCAGAAGCAGCGTCTTTTGCGGAGCGTCGAGCGGCTGGCGGCGCAGCGATTTAACCCATGGCACGGTGGCGATGGCCTTGAAGAGATATGCGCTCCAAGGCATCAGCCAGATGAGTAGTAGGCCCCAGAAGAGCGCGAGCGGCACGGTGTCGTAGTCGCGCGGCACGCGGAGGTTGAGGTAGCGGAGCACCTGTTCGTTGACGAAGTAGAACCAGAGCCAGCCGTGGACATTGCCATCGCTTGGGCCGGGAACCGTCCAGTGACCGTGGGCGAAGCTGAGGTTGCCGGGATGGCCCTGGGTCGGGTTCGCCATGGCGATGAGGACGTGCCACGGAACTGCGATGGCGAGGAAGAGGACGATGCTCGATGCCGGGAAGAGCTGGCGGATGCGTGCGATGGCTCCGCGAACGCCGCGGGTGAGCAGCAGATGCGCGAGCACGATGAGCACGGGGAAGACGATGCCGATGAGTCCCTTGGTCAGCACGTCGAGGGCGCAGCATGCGGCGAAGCCCCAGCACAGGATGCGGCTGGGTCGCTCCTGTTGCTCGGTTAACCAGTAGCAGAGCATTCCCAGCGTCAGCCATAAGCAGACGGCCACGTCGGGGATGGTGATGCGGGTGAAGATGAAGATGCCGAAGCTCGAGAGCAGGATGAGCGCGGAGTACAGCCCGGCGCGGGCAGAGCCGAAGGCGCGGCGGCCGAAGGTCTCCATCACCAGCGCGAGCGCGAGCACGGTGAAGGCCAGCGGCAGCCGCGCCGATGCGGTGTGGACGCCGAAGAGTTTGAAGCTGGCGGCGATGCTCCAATAAAGCAGGGGAGCTTTTTCGAGATAGCGGATGCCGTTGGCGTAGAGCGTGACCCAGTCGTGGCGGACGAGCATCTCGCGTGCGACCTCGGAGTGGACCGAGTCGGCGTCGTCGAGCAGCGGCGGCGTCAGCAGCGTGAAGCTGGCGTAGAAGAAGAGCCACAGCGCGATGAGGATGAGGCGATTGCGGCGGAGAGCGGCTGCGGCTGGCGCGGTGTCGGTGAGGGGAGGCACGTATTTAGTGTATTTGCGGAGGGGGAGAGCGCACGATTCGACCGCGGATCGGCGCGGATTTTTAAGGGCTTGCCTAAAAGTGGAGGCTTTGTTGAAGTTGAAGAAGGGGTTTTCTTGATGTTTCCCTTTATTACGTCATCTCGACCGGAGCGGCGGACGGTTTTACGTCCGTTGCGGAGCGGAGAGACCCCTGTATTTGGTTTTTTGCTCTGGGGGGCATCTCCATCGAAGGTGTTCCGCTCCTCTGCTTCGGTTGAAATACAGGGGTCTCTCCACTCCGCTGCGCTTCGGTCGAGATGACGTGCTTTTGTGGTTGGCTGGCTGATGGAGAGGATTTGTGGATGAGTCGGTTTGGCGTGATTTGTCGTAGACTCAGGCTGACTGCATGATGAATGATCTGGTTCAAGTTGGGAACAGCGCTGCGCCGCCGACGGAGCTTCTCTTCGGCGAGTGGTATCCGGCCCTGCGCGCTGCCGAACTGCGCAAGGGCAGGACGAAGACGGCGCTGCTGCTGGGGATTCCTTTGCTGATGGGGCGTAAGAACGATGGCAGTATCTTTGCCATGCGCGACCTTTGTCCGCATCGCGGCATTCCGCTCTCGGCGGGCTGGTTCGACGGCGAGACGGTGCAGTGCAAATATCACGGCTGGCGCTTTGAGCCATGCAGCGGGCAGTGTGCGGAGATTCCTTCGCTGACCGGGCATGACGTTCTCGATGCAACGAAGATCTTTGCCAGCGCGTTTCCCTGCGAAGAGCGCGATGGCTATGCGTGGGTCTATGTTCCGCAGCCAGGTTCGGGGCGGGTTGGCGAGGCGCTGCCTGCGGTGCCTGAGCTGCCGAAATTTTCCGAGCGCTATCGCAGCGCGCATCTCACCGCCGATCTGCCCTGCAACGTCGATCACGGCATCATCGGCCTGATGGACCCGGCGCATGGGCCGTTTGTGCACCAGGCGTGGTGGTGGCGCAGCCGGGCGAGCATTCACGAGAAGACGAAGCATTTTGAGCCGATTCCACAGGGCTTTCGCATGTCGGCGCATGCGCCTTCGGGCAATAGCGCTCCTTATAAATTGCTGGGCGTGTATGGGGAGCCGATTACAACGACCATCGACTTTGTGCTGCCCAACCGGCGCTATGAGACCATCCGCTGCGGCGCGAAGTGGTTCTCCAGTTTGACCACGGTGACTCCGGTGACGGCTTCGACGTGCAGGATCGATGTGTATGCGGCTTGGGATATCTTTTATTACGTCCCATTTGTAACTTCCATCGCTACGTTCTTCGGCGCGCGCTTTGTGCGGCAGGACCAGGAGACGATGGTTCAGCAGGCAGAGGGGTTGCGGTTTAACCCGGCGCTGATGCTGATCGATGATGCGGACAAGCCGGCGAAGTGGTACTTCGCGTTGAAGCAGGCGCGGTTGAAGGGGACGGGGGAGCATCCCCTGACCGGGCCGGCTACGCTGCACTGGAGAAGTTGAGCGGTGGTTTTTAGACGCGAGGCTGAAGCCTCGCTGTACCTAGCGGTAACGACAACTGCCACAGCCAGAGCAACTTCAAACGCCCATCTTCAAAGGGATATTGCATTCGCGAAGATGGGGCTGCGGTTGATGCTGTTTATAGCAAATTTCCCGATGGCGTAGAGCGTTATAGATCGGGCCTTCAGCCCTCATCTTTCGGGGCACGCATACCCAGGGCTTCGCCCTGGGCTGGTATGAGCCGCGCCGTTGGCGCTCAAATGCGATCAACCCGCTCGACACCCTTAAGGAATTTGCTCTAGGCAGTATCGACCTATAAGCGACAAGAGTTGAATGACGACAAGGCGGAAGCAGAAGTAAAAATGATGGCGCTACGGTGAAACCGCAGGTCCTTCGACTGCGTCTCTCGCGATAAAGCTGCGAGAGACTTCGCTCAGGATGACAGTTTTCATACTTATCAATAATTTACGAAGTGCCTATAGGTCGATTACTGCCTAGTCCTCTACGAAGAGAATAGCGCTGGCTGCGGGGATGTTCAGCGTGCCCCCTTTTGTGCGACTGCCGTCGCTGAGACGGGCCTCGTGCGCGGTGAGTGCGGGTGCGGTGAGGCGGTAGAGGGTGCCTTTGCCGTGGCCCGGCACGGTGATCTCGGTGGATTGGGTGGCGTCCTTGTTGATGACGGCGATGAGAGACCGTCCGTTGGGGAGCTTTGCGGCGTAGGCGGTGGCGTTGACCGTGCCGGGGTCGAAGTCGACCGGGACCATGGTCGCTCCGGCGAAGTGCTGCACGAACTTGAGGCCGTAGAAGACGGGCTCGGCGACGTATTTGCCGTCGATCTCGGCGATGGGGGTGTAGAAGGGGCGCGGATGCGGGACCTTGGGGTCGGGCATCAGGGCTTCGCCGGGGAGGGTGCCGCCGAGCGAGTCAGCGACTGCCTTGCCGCCGCCGCCGTGCAGGTTGATGCCGGAGTAGCCGAGCGAGGCGAGTGAGAGCGCGAAGTCGGCCGCCCAGAGCGCGGCGCCGAAGACGTCGGAGAAGCCGGGCTTGCCGCCGCGATAGCAGCTATTGCCCTCGGTCATGCGGTACTTCGAGCCGACCTTGATGGCGGCGGCGAGTGTAGTTTCGGCGACCTTGCTGACGCGTGGGTCGGTCTTGAGCAGGTTGTCGAGGGTTGCTTTGGGATTGCTGGGTGGGCCGGTGAAGTAGTAGTGGTGGGTGACGGCGGCGACGTTGGGGCGGTCTTGCGGGGCCAGCGCGGCGATGCGGTTGGCGACGACAGTGGACCACTCGGGGCTGCCGGCGGTGTCGGGCAGGCCGAACTTCGCGTCGGGGACGCGGGCGCGGATGGCGTTGGCCGAGGCGAGCCAAGCGTCGAAGTAGCGGTCGGCGGTCCAGGTGGCCTTGTCGCGGAAGCGGCGGGAGAAGCCGTCGGGCTCGTTGCCGACCTGGAAGTATACGAGGCGCGGGCCGAGGGTTTTGGCGACGAAGATGGCCTCTTCGGTGGCGCGCTCGGGGGTGCTGGAGCCGAGGTTGATGCCGAAGAGCGTGCTCCAGCCGGTGGCGTCGAGGAAGGCGCGCAGGTTGCGGACGGCCTCGGGAGTGACGGCATAGCTGAGGGCCATGGGCGAGCGCTCGCCGGAAGGTGTTTGCAGCACGACGTTCGCTGGCAGCGGCGGCTGTTGGGCGTGGGGCGTAGGCTTCCACCAGCCGACGTCGGAGGTATTGCCGCCGAGGCGCAGGACGCCGTGGGGCGCGAGGGCGTGGAACTGGGCGATGAGGCCGTGGTTCGATGGCGAGAAGAAGTTGGGGTCGGAGAGCTGCTGAATCTCGTAGCTGAGACCGATGAAGTCTTCGGGGACGATGGGGCCGGGCTGGTCGCTATGCAGTGTGAGCTTGGCCGTCGCGGCGGTCTGAGCAAAGGCGCTTGGGGTGAACGCGGTTGCTGCGGTGAGTGCGACGAAACGGCGGCGATCGAGGGGAGACATTGTTCGAGGTTAGGACTTTGTTAGGGATTGTGGCAAGGGGATTTTGGCGTCTGGGCTGTTGGGGTGGGGTTGGAGAGGGGAATCCAGGAAGAAGGGGAGATAACCTGCTGCAGCTATACGTCATCTCGACCGAAGGCGGCGTTCTCTGCCGCCGCAGCGGAGAGACCCCTGTATTTATTCGAAGCTGAGGGAAGAATGGAATGTTGATCCGGGTTGCCGGTGAAAGGAAAGACGAAATACAGGGGTCTCTCCACTGCGCTTCGCTCCGGTCGAGATGACGTTCGTTTGTGCTTGTCCTGCTGTACCTTGTCTTCTGTGTCTGGACCGGCTGCTTTGCCTTATAGAGAAAGAAGCTCTGCTCTAGTTCTTCGGGTGGATGGAGTATTCGGGTGGATGGAGTAGATGACACCGTTGACGTCGTCGGTCAGCAGGAAGGAGTCGGGGCCGGTTTGGAAGATGCCGCAGGGGCGTCCGGTCACTTTGCCGTTCACAAGGAAGCCCAGCAGGAAGTTTTGCGGATGACGCGAGGCCGGGGTGAAGCGGACGACGCGGTAGCCAGTGCCGATGTGGGGTTTACCTGCTCCGTGCAGGGCGACCAGGAAGGTGTTGTTCAGCAGGTGGCTTGCGCTATCGAAGAAGGCTACGCCGAGCGGGCTAGCGTGCGGCGTGAACGTGGTGTAGGCTGCGGGGACTTTGGTGCAATCGAACTGCGGAGGCGTTGCGCCGATGGGAGGGAAGACTTTTTTGTTGAGGTCGGCGTGGGAGACGACCGGGTCGGGGTGGACGACGCCGTGATCGAAGTAGCAGGTGGGCCAGCCGTAGTTGCTGCCGGGGGCGACGGGGTGAAGGTTGGAGTCGAGCTCGAAGAAGGTGTCCTCGGGGGCCTGGTCGCCGAGGTGGTCGTCGCCCATGTTGGTGGCGAAGAGCGCGCCGTCGTCGATGGAGGGGACGAAGGTCATATCGACCGCGTTGCGCAGGCCCTGGGCGATGATCTGCTGGTTTTTGCCGTCGGGGTCCATCACGGAGAGGGAGGCGCGGATGGGTTCCTTTTCAAGGCAGGCGTTGCAACTGCTGCCGACGGTGACGTAGAGGCGGGTGTGGCCCTGCAGGTCGGCGAAGGCGACGGTGCGGGTGAGGTGCCAGCCACCGTACTTGTAGTTGAGGCCGTAGTCGGGATAGTGGGCGAGCACTTCGGGCGCGCCGGTGGGAGCGTTGTCGCCTGCCGTGTATTTATAGCGGAGCAGGCGGTCGGTGAGTGCGGTGTAGAGCCAGGACTGGCCGGAGGGATCGGTGTAGAAGGCGACGTTGTTGGGGTTGCGCAGATTTTTGAGGTACGTGGTGCGCGAGGTGAAGGTGTGGGTGGCGGGATTCCAACCGGTGAGGAGGTAGATGGCTCCGTCGTTGTTGTCGGCCAGCGAGTCCATGTCGGTCGCGAAGATGCGGTGGTCGGGGGACTCGGCCATGAAGCGGACGCGGCGCATGCCCTGGGCGGCGACGTCGATGTCGAAGTTGGCGGGCAGCGAGAGGGTCATGGTCTTGCCATTGGCGAGATGGAGGACGTGCGGCTTCAGGGCGGTCTGCGCGTTGGCGGCGAGGGTGGCGGCGACGAGGAGCAAAGGGAGCATGCGAAGTTTCAGCATGGGTCGATGGTAGCGGATGGCTGCTGCTCGCCGTTCTGAGGAATTTTGAGGTGTGAATTTAGTGCTTCTCTGCAGAAGAATGTAAGACCCAATTGACTTCTTGTGAAATAAGTTTCGGTTCATCCGACTGGATGTAATGGCCACTGTTTGGAGTCGTAACCAGAGCACCTTCTGGGACGGAGCGAGCGAACATGCTGAGAGAGAGTATCCGGTAGTTGAGAAGCAAGTCTCGATATTTCTGCTGGTCAAAAGGAACACGCAGAGTTGGATCGTTGAACTTGGGATATCGCGTTGTGATGACGATGGCAATCGGAACTTGTGGCATAGGCAGGCTTTTCAAGTCTGGAAAGTCATTCTGCCGATCTTTACGCGAAACGTCGATCTCAGCCTGCACGGAAGAGTCGAATTTTCCTGCTTCGGCATAGTAGTGCTGTTCAATTGCCGCGCGAATCGATTCTCCATCTTCTGCGTGCCCCAAGGGGCCAAAGACGTATTCTCTTCTGCCGAGAACTGTCTCATTGAAGTCAGTTGGGTCAACGAAAACAAGACCTGAGACGTCATGGGGGAACATTCCAGCGAACGCTCGAATAAGCGGCCCACCCCACGAATGGCCGACGAGAAGGTATGGAGGTGCAGCGATATGGGCCAAAGCAGTATGGAGGACATTCGCAATATGTTGAGGGGTCGGCGGAACTCCATCAAGCTCCGATCCATCCATTCCCGGTCGGCCATACGAGATGATCTGGACTGAAGGTGGTAACTGCTCAATCAAAGCGTTCCAATGCCACTCCCCTCCGCCCAGTCCGCTTTCGAGAACGATGGTAGCTGAGACTTTTCCATGTACGTCGATGGGCGGATATAGGGTGAGATGAAGTTTATGCCCGTTGTTGTCCAGCTCGATCTTCTTTCCGATACGGGCTGCGTGTCCGTATGAGGCAAAAAGAACGAACCACATGACACAGGCGATATGACTGTATCGAACGAGCATTTGGTGCCAGCTTAGCATGGGGCTGAAGCTGGCACCGGCGCGAATTAAAGATACTTTTTGAGCAATGGAGTGATGTTAGAAGGCGCTGACGCCTGCTTCGACGACGAGTTGGTCGACGCAGATGTTCATGGCTTCGCCCAGCTTCTTGAAGCCCTCTTTCCACTCCTCGGTCCAGTAGTTCTTGTCGCCGCGGCGGAGCAGGTCGTTCCAGATGTTCTGGGCCTGCCAGAAGTTCACATCGAACGGAATGTCGCGCAGGGAGTTGGCGATGGTGACGGCGCTGTGGATCGCACCGGCGGCCGAAAGATCGCCTGCGGCTTCGGCTTCGAGACGGATCATGGCGCGCTTCATGCGCTGGCCCGCGGTGAAGCCGAGCAGATGGGTGTCGAGCTCGATCTGGTCGGTCTCGGCGCGGCTGAGCAGGCGCTCGATCTCGACCGGGTCGAAGGGGTCGGCCTCGATGGCGCGGCGCATGCTGGCGTTGACGGCGAAGCTCGAGGCCAGAGCCAGCGCCGGGGGAGCGGCGATGCCGGACTCGATGAGGAAGTGGAGCAGGGAGGCGTGGTCCTCGTAGATCTTGCGCAGGGAGTCCTCCATCTCGGAAAGGGTGCGGTTGAGGATGGTGTTGAGAATGCGGTGCTGCTCGTCGGCGAAGAGCGAGGTGAGCGAATACGACATGTTGCCGAAGAAGTGGTCGATGAGGCGGATGACCTCAGGAAGATTGGCGCGGCGCATGGCGTTGCCGATCTCGGTGGAGAAGTTGGTGAAGGCTTCGAGCTGGTCCGGCTCCTGCGGCACGTAAGGCTTGATGGCGGCGGAGAGGTTTTGGTCGCCGAGATGGAGGACGGCGAAACAGATGTCTTCGCTCTCCTCGGTGACGCGGGAGCGGATGCGGGCGCGGCCCAGGGCGACGCGGCCACGTCCAGAGTTGAAGATCTCGTGGCTGTCGCGATGGACGTTGAAGCAGAAGAGTGCCCCGTCCTCGGGATAGGAGCGGAAGATGGAGCTGATGGCGTAGTGGGCGCCTACCTCTTCGAGGCCGATGCGCA
The DNA here is from genome assembly GCA_041691255.1 of Granulicella sp. Classification (GTDB taxonomy): domain Bacteria; phylum Acidobacteriota; class Terriglobia; order Terriglobales; family Acidobacteriaceae; genus Edaphobacter. The sequence continues at coordinate 45,654 of JBEPUY010000015.1, forward strand.
TGTTGGTGACGTAGCGGCGATAGACCTCGGCACCGTTTTCCATCTCCGGAAGATTGCTCTTGGCTCTCTCCAAAATGTTGAGGAACTCGGTTTCGAGCGCGACGCCGGGTTCGCCGAAGAGTTTGGCGGCGAGCTGAAGGACGCGGCCTGCGTAGGCAATGATCTGCACGGTCTCGATGCCGGAGATCTCGTCGAAGAACCAGCCGCAACTGGTGTACATGAGCTGGGTGTGGCGTTGCAGCTCGAGCAGCTCCAGTACGTCGACGCGTTCGGTTTCGCTGAGTTCGCGGGCCTGATGTGCCTCGAAGAAGCGGGCGGTGGAGGCGCGGGAGCGGTTGTTAATGAGCTGGATGTAGCCGTCGCGAGCGGCCCAGAGGTCTTTGAGCAGAGGCTTTGCGAACTCTTCGGAGAGGGGAGCGGTGGCGTCGCGCAGGTAGTCGAGCGCTTCGCGCAGGGGGGCGCGCCACTCCTGGTTCCAGCCGGGTTTGCCGCCGTTACAGCCGCAGTTGGAGCGCCATCGTTCGATGCCGTGCGGACAGCTCCACGAGGTGTCCTCTTCGACCTCGGCCTCCCACTGCGGAGGAAACCGTTCCAGAAACTCGCCGTAGTTGGTCAGGCGTGCCTGCTTTTCGTCCTCGATCCAGTGCATGGCGTAGGAGAGCGCCATCTCGCCGTGCTTGTGATGGTGGCCGTAGCTTTCGCCGTCGGTGGCGATGTGCGAGAGCTGCGCCTGAGCCTCGTCTGACGAAGTGGGGCGAAACTCTTCGACCAGCCGCTGCCCGAAGTCTTTGCCGCTGTTGAGGATGCCCTCGAAGGCGACGGCGCGGGAGTTGGGGCCGTCGTAGAAGAAAACGGCAATGCTGCGGCCTTCGTTAAGCGGAACGGTGTAGGGGTGGCGAGGATCGACGGTGGTGTCGGGCGTTCCCAGCCAGCCGTCGTTATTGGCCGTGTCAGTTTTGCGGCGGACGCGGGCGCACTGGTGCGGCGCCAAGACGGTGAACTGGATGCCCTCCTGGGCCATTAGATCGAGCACGTTGCGGTTGACGGCGGTCTCGGCGAGCCACATGCCCTCGGGCTTGCGGCCAAAGCGCAGCTCGAAGTCGGCGATGCCCCAGCGAATCTGCGTGCGCGCGTCGCGCTCGTTGGCCAGCGGCATGATGATGTGGTTGTAGACCTGGGCGATGGCCGAGCCGTGGCCGCCGTAGCGGGCGGCGCTGGCCTTGTCGGCATCGAGAATCATGCGATAGGTGCGCGGGGCGCTGTCTTCGAGCCAGCTCAGCAGGGTGGGGCCAAAGTTGAAGCTCATCCGCGCATAGTTGTTCATGATGCGGATGATCTCGTTCTTTTTGTTGGTGATGCGCGAGGCCCCATTGGGCGCGTAGCACTCGGAGGTGATGCGGTCGTTCCAGTCGTGATAGGGCGCGGCGGAGTCCTGTACCTCGATGCTTTCGAGCCAGGGGTTCTCGCGCGGCGGCTGGTAGAAGTGGCCGTGGACGCAGACGAAACGGGTGTCCCCGTTGGTAGCCGGTGGTTGGGCGGGAACGTTCTTAATAGAGGTCTTGGGCTTGGCCATAGATGCTTTGATGACAATGAGCGCGAGCGGTAGCGTGGAAATCGAGAAATGCCGTATAAGTTCTTCTGAACCTTCTAGAAAACTCTAAAACAATGTCATCTAAAACTACGTCATCTCGACCGGAGGCGGCGTTTTTTGCCGCCGTAGTGGAGAGACCCCTGTATTTTGTTGGTCCGGCTGCTGTCTTGGTCCGGCTGCTGTCTTTTTGTCCGTCAAAATTCGATGACCCGCTTGAACCCCATGTTCCAGAAGTTGGCCGTTTGTGGATTCCATCCTTCGCGGTGAAGTTGTGAAGGGTGTGGGACCCGGCGTGCGCTACGATCCTCTCTAACTAGTGACCTGTATTTCGTAGTCAAGCGAGACGACGCCTGAACGGTACACCTTATGCTTCGTAAGTTTCAGCGCAGTGCGCAGGTCGACTCCCGGAAGAAGCGAGATACCGGCGCCCAACAGCACGGGAACGGTACTCACCTCAACGCTGTCCACTTCCTTCATCTCCAGCAGCACACGGAATAGTTCACCGCCACCCATCATCCAGATATCTTTCTGACCTTGCTGCCGGAGTTTCTGCATCTCCGACTTGGTGAGTTCTGACACAATCGTGATCTCTGGATGATCTTCCGTCCGTAGAGTGCGAGAAGCGACAACTACCTTCTTGCTTTGCATCGTCGCTGCACCTAATCGCACCACTGCGGCCTCAAATGTGCGTCTGCCCATCAGCAACGTGTCGAACTGAGCCCAAAGGTCTCCGAAGTCCATCTCTGGGTCCATGACGATCCAGTCGGCTTCGCCGTTAGGTCCCGCTATGTAGCCATCCAGACTCATCGCAACGCAATATCGAACCCTTCTCGCCATACTGATGTCCTTTCACGCGACCGTTTCGGCCATTCCTCAGCCCTGCAAGGGCATTTTCTCACCTCCAATACATGCGTAACGGGCAACAGCAAAGGCCAATACAGGGGTCTCCACTACGCTGCGCTCCGGTCGAGATGACGTAGCTAAAGAGCTTCTAAGGAGCCTCTGACTAAGAATTAATAAGTTGCTGAACTCCGATGACATTCCCTCGGTGGCTAAAGCCACGCTGAAGCAGAGCCACTTACGGACGGGCTGAAGCCCGCCCCTTTCAAAGCCATGACTTTCGACGCCATGACTTAATTAGAGCTTCCCTAATCAGATTCTTAATGATTGGGTTCCGTTCTATGCAGGCGGCGTGAGTTTGCCTGAGGCCAGATCGCAGGCGCGCCACAGGTACCAGCTGGCTACCGAAGACCAGGGCTTCCAGCGCTCTGCGCGGCGGCGCATGACGTCGGGTTTGGGAAGATCGGCGGGTGTGACCTTATCGGCGGGTTTGAGTTTGCCGAAGGTGAGCGCAAAGCCTTTGCGTACGCCGTAGTCGTCGACCGGGAGAACGTCGGGGCGGCCGAGGCGGAAGATCAGCAGCATCTCGACCGTCCAGCGGCCGATGCCGCGGACTTGGATGAGGTGCTCGATGATGGCCTCGTCGGACATGCGGCGGATGCGGGGGAGCGTCGGCACGGTGCCGTCGACGGTTTTGGCGGCGAGATCGCGCAGGGCGAGGCTCTTGTTGTGCGACAGGCCAGCGGCGCGCAACTGCTCGTTGGGGCAGTCGAGCAGATGCTGGGGGCTGGGATGGTCGAGGCCGGAGACGGGCTGGAAACTTTCGAGCAGGCGGCGATGAATGGTCGCGGCGGCTTTGCCGTGCAGTTGCTGGTAGATGATGCTCTCGACCAGCGCCTCGAAGGGAGACTGGGCACTGGCGACGCGCAGAATGAACGGCCCGGCACGCTCGATCAGGCGACCCAGCTTGGGATCGGCGGCGGCGAGTTCTTTCAGGGCAAGAGCGGAGTCGTAGCGTGGGGGGCGCGGACTATTAAGAGGACGCGGCATGAGTTGACGTTATCGCAGGTGACGCAGAATGTCTTTTGCGATCTCAGAAGCAGGCGAAGATTTAAAGGCAGTGCCAGGTTAACCGTGACGCCATTCAGCCAACGCCATTCAGCCCAACGATACGTCATCTCGACCGGAGCGCAGCGGAGTGGAGAGACCCCTGTCTTTCGCCCTTGCGTGGTTGCTGGTCGGGAAAAGAGCAAAATACAGGGGTCTCTCCGCTACGGCGGCAAAAGGCGCCGCCTCCGGTCGAGATGACGTGCGGTTGGGGAGAGGCTCGAGATGGTGTGACGGTTGGGGCGGAGCGCTTCGACCCGAGAGGGTGTGCGGTTGGGTGGGGCGCTCCGGCCGGATGACTTGCGGCGATCTTCGTTCAAATTCGGACTGATTTGGTTCGCATTTACAAGGACAACCCCTTTGCGGCACGGTACATGTAGTGGTTGGTTTCGCCAATGGAACATCGATGCACGAGATGTTGTGCAACAGCTTGGCTGCAGGCATTTATGTCATATTTCGATAATCGGATTTGCGCGTAAAAAAATGGCCGGGAGCGCCCTCGGGTGGTTTCTAAGTGTGTTTTCGCGCTGCTATACTCGGGGCGCTAAAAAAAACTACTTTTGGTGGGGCTCAATCCGTCGCGGACGTCCCAACCGCCGACTTGGTATCGCTATACGCAAGTAGGGTTGTCTGTAGCAGCGTTGTCAGCAATAGAGAAGGAATCGAAGAAATCTTTTCGACGTTAAGTCAGGTAAAGCAAAGGAAGCAGGAACGCACTCATGGCGCAAGTTTTTGACCGCAGTTCGAACGCGCTGGCTCGATTCAGCCTGGTGTTGACGGGCATCATTGTCATCGCGCTCGGCGTCACGCTGAACGAGTTGCAGCGCTCGCCGTGGGTGACGCGGCAGGGCCAGCGGCCGGACCAGCCGATCCCGTTCAGCCACAAGCACCACGTCGAGGGCCTCGGGCTCCAGTGTCAGTACTGTCATACGTCGGTAGAGAAGTCGAGCTACGCCGGAATTCCGCCGACCAAGACCTGCATCAACTGCCACTCGCAGATTTGGACCGATGCACAGCTTCTGGAGCCGGTACGGCAGAGCTGGGCAACGGGAGCTTCGATTCAGTGGATCCGTGTACACGATCTTCCGGACTACGTTTATTTCAACCACGAAGTGCATGTGAACAAAGGCATCGGCTGCGCGAGTTGTCATGGCCGCGTCGACGAGATGCCGCTGATGTATCAGCAGAACACCTTGCAGATGGAGTGGTGCCTGAACTGCCACCGCAACCCGGCCAGCAATCTGCGGCCGACCAGTGAGATCTACAACATGGCATGGGCCGGGCCGTCGAAGGAAAAGCCAGTGTGGTGTACCGGCACGGGCAAGAGCGGGCCGACGTCGCAGGACGTAAGCTGCACGACCGCCGACCCCAGCAATAATGGCAATCCTGAACTGGCGATGATGCAGCTGGAGCCGACGCATCCGGCTGGACTTGGCGCTCCGCAGACGGGGCCGAACATGCAGCCGCATGTGGTTGCGGGCGGCGAAGGCCAGACGGTGGGCAGTCCGCTGCCGATGCAACTGGCGATGCCCGCGAGCTATCAGAAGTTCACCAGCCAGATGGAGCTGGGTAAATATCTGACCGCTCAATACCACATCCGCGAGCCGGAACAGCTCTCGAGCTGCGAGACGTGCCACCGATGACGACGACCGGCAACAAAACGACTGGTATTAAAACGGCAGGGATTGGAACAGAGCAGACGATGGCTGAGACAAAGGCACCTGTACAAGCACAACCGGTAGTAGTCACCCAGATTGCTCCGGCAAAGCTGACGCTGGCCGAGGTTCGCGCCAAGCTGGACGGCCAGACCGCGCGGCGTTTCTGGAAGAACCTCGACGAGTTGGCCGAGACCCCGGCGTTCCATGAGCTGATGCGGGAGGAGTTTCCGCGCCAGGCTGGAGCAATGTCGGGTTCGAACGAGTGGGTCGATGCGGTCAGCCGCCGCGGATTCCTCAAGGTGATGGGCGCGTCGCTGGCGCTGGCCGGAATGGCCGGTTGCACCAAGCAGCCCGACGAGCCTATCTTTCCCTACGTCAAGCAGCCCGAGGACCTGATCCTGGGCAAGCCGATGTACTTTGCCACGGCGCATCCCTTTCCTACCGGCGCGATCCCGGTGCTCATCAAGTCCGATGCCTTCCGTCCCATCAAGGTGGACGGCAACCCGGAGCACCCGGTCTCGAAGGGCAAGTCGGACGCATTCACGCAGGCGACGCTGCTCGATTTGTATGATCCCGATCGTTCGCAGCACGTTCTCAGCCGCGGACAGGCCTCTTCGTTCGGCAGCTTTCAGCAGGCATTTTCCTCTGCGATCAAGAAGACCAATGGCGGACAGGGCGTTTATTTTCTAAGCGAGACGATTACGTCGCCGACACTGGCCGAACAGTGGAAGCAGGTGCAGGCAGCCTATCCGCAGGCCAAGCTGGCGCAGTGGGAGCCGGTCAACTCCGACTCATCCCGCTCGGCGTCGAAGGCGGCCTTTGGCAGCTATACCGATGCACAGTACAAGCTTGAAAATGCCGATGTCATCTTGTCGCTCGATGCGGACTTCCTTGGCGGCATCGCGCAGCCGGGGTTCCTGCCGATGGCGGCAGCCTACTCGGAGCGGCACCGCTACGAGGCGGGCAAGACGATGAACCGGATGTACGTCGTCGAGACCATGCCGACGGTGACCGGATTCAAGGCCGAGCATCGCCTGGCGCTCAAGCCCAGCGATATCGCTGCCTTCGCGCAGGGACTGGTCAAGGGCGCGGCCCCACAGGGGCTCGATGCCGACCAGCAGAAGTTCTTTACGTCGCTGCTCGCCGATCTGCACCAGAGCAATGGCAAGTGCGTGGTCGTTCCGGGCGAGCAGGCTGCTCCGGCGGTGCACGCGGCGGCTTATGCGCTGAATGCTTCGCTGGGTGCGGTGGGCAAGACGGTCGTCTATACCGAGACGGTCAACCCGATTCCGTCCGAGCAGGTCGCAGACCTCAAGGCTGTGGTTGCCGACATGAACGCGGGCAAGGTGCAGTGGCTGGTGATGCTGGGCGTCAACCCGATCTACTCGGCCCCCGCAGACCTCAACTTCCTCGACGCCTTCAACAAGGTGCCGAACACGGTGCATCTCGGCAACCATGTCGATGAGACCGGTGCGATCTCGCTCTGGCACATCAACAAGGCGCACTATCTCGAGAGCTGGTCGGATGCGCGCGCCTATGACGGCACCCTCTCGATCATTCAGCCGATGATTGCGCCGCTGTACGGCGGCAAGTCGGCGCATGACGTCTTCCAGTCCGTCCTCGCCAATCCGCAGCTTTCGGCCTACGACGTGGTGGTGGCCAATGCGAAGACCTACATCAAGGGCGACTTCGCTACGAGCTGGCGCAAGTCGCTGCACGATGGCTGGGTTGAAGGTACGGCGTTTGCTCCGAAGGCTGGCGCTCCCGCGGGAAATGCCATAGCATTTGTGCCAGCGGCCCCGGCGAGCAGCGGCTACGAGATCTCGTTCCGGCCCGATCCTTCGCTGTACGACGGTCGTTATGCCAACGTCGGCTGGCTGCAGGAGCTTCCCAAGCAGGTCACGAACATGAGCTGGGACAACGCCGCGCTGATGAGCATGGGCACCATGGCCAATCTCAACGTGGAAGAGACCGACCTGATCGAGATTGAGCTGAACGGCCGCAAGGTGACGGCCCCGGTGCTGATGGCTCCGGGCCATCCCGATGGCGCGATCACGGTGCATCTCGGCTTTGGACGCCAGGCCGAAGCTGGCCGCGTCGGAGCGGGCGTCGGCTTCGATGCGTACCGGCTGCGCACGGCGGATGCCCCTTACTCTCAAGGCGGCGCGACGGCGAAGAAGGTGGGCAGCGGCTACGACCTCTGCGTCACCAAGGTCCACAATATCGAGCATCGCGGCAGCTTCGCGCAGCACGACCTCGACAAGAAGCTCTTCGACACCGGCGGAACTTATTCGCTGGCTGGCCACGAAGCGATGGAGCGGTCGATCATCCGCTACGCCACGGTCGCCGAAGTCGAGAAAAACCCCAACTTCGCCCATGACGAAATGGGCCGGGACTCGACCGGCACCCTGATCGGCAAGGTAGGCTACGCGCCGCAGGGCGAGAAGCCGGGCCGGGACGAGACCTTCTTCCCTGACACCTGGCACTACGACAAGAAAGACCCATCGACGCTGAAGGTGCAGAATGCCTGGGGCATGGCGATCGACCTCAATAGCTGCATCGGCTGCAACGCCTGCATCGTAAGCTGCTACGCCGAGAACAACGTCGCGGTCGTAGGCCGTGAGCAGGTGAAGATCGGCCGCAACATGCAGTGGCTGCGCATCGACACCTACTTCGAAGGCGACCTGCACGCGCCCAAGGCGCACTTCCAGCCGATGGCCTGCCAGCACTGCGAGAACGCGGGCTGCGAACAGGTCTGCCCGGTGGGAGCGACGGTCCACACGCCCGAAGGCCTCAATACGATGGTCTACAACCGTTGCGTTGGCACCCGTTACTGCTCCAACAACTGCGCGTACAAGGTGCGCCGGTTCAACTTCCTGCTTTATTCGGACTACGACACCGAGAGCCTGAAGTTCATGCGCAATCCTGACGTCACCGTGCGTTCGCGCGGCGTCATGGAGAAGTGCAGCTACTGCATTCAGCGCATCGAGGCGGCCAAGATCCAGGCCGACATCGAGAACCGCGAGATCGCCGACGGCGACATCGTTACGGCATGCCAGCAGGCCTGCCCGACCGATGCCATCGTCTTCGGCAATATCAACGACAAGACCAGCAAAGTAGCCAAGCGCAAGGCGGAAGAGCGCGATTACCAGGTGCTTGCCGACCTGAACTACCGTCCACGCACCACCTACACGGCTGGCGTCATTAACCCGAATCCGGAGCTTGCATAGATGGCAACCAAAGGACCAATCCACGATCCGGCAGGGGATCCGATCAGCGACCCGATGATCGACCCGCGTACCGGCGAGTACGCGGTCATCGCGCCGGGCCACAACTTCAGGTCGGTCACGCAGAAGATCTCGGAGATTGTGCTCACCTCGAACACGCCGCTGGGCTGGTTCTTCGGCCTGATGGTCGCAGGCGGCATCGCGACCGGCGTTGTGATCGGCTGTACCTGGCTCTTCTTGAAGGGCGTCGGCATCTGGGGCGTCACCATCCCGGGCGCCTGGGGCTTCGCCATCATCAACTTCGTCTGGTGGATCGGTATCGGCCACGCCGGCACGCTGATCTCGGCGATTCTGCTGCTGTTCAAACAGACCTGGCGCAACTCGATCAACCGCTTCGCCGAAGCGATGACCATCTTCGCCGTCTGCTGCGCCGGTATCTTTCCGCTGATCCACGTGGGCCGTCCGTGGCTGGCCTACTGGCTGTTCCCGTATCCCAACACGATGAACGTCTGGCCGCAGTTCCGTTCGCCGCTGGCCTGGGACGTCTTCGCGGTCTCGACCTACGCGACCATCTCCGTCGTGTTCTGGTACGTCGGCATGATTCCCGACTTCGGCACCCTGCGCGATCGCGCGACCATGCCCTTCGCGAAGTATATGTACGGCATGCTGTCGCTGGGCTGGCGCGGTTCGACCCGGCACTGGATCCGCTATGAGTCGGCATCGCTGCTGCTCGCGGGCCTGTCCACTCCATTGGTGCTCTCGGTACACACGGTCATCAGCTTCGACTTCGCGGTCGCGGCCCTGGCCGGATGGCATACGACCATCTTTCCTCCGTACTTCGTCGCGGGCGCCATCTACTCTGGCTTCGCCATGGTCATCACGCTGGCGATTCCGATCCGCAAGTTCTACCACCTCGAAGATTTAGTGACGCTGCGCCATCTCGACTGCATGGCCAAGGTGATGCTGGGCACGGGCGGCATCGTCGCCTACGGCTACAGCATGGAAGTGTTCATGTCGTGGTACTCGGCCAGTCACTGGGAGTTCTTCATGATGTGGAACCGCATGTTCGGCCCCATGGGCTGGGCCTACTGGCTCCTCATCCTGACCAACATCGCCATTCCGCTGACGACGCTGTGGTCGCGCAAGCTGCGGGTGAACGTGACTTATCTGTTCATCCTGTCGTTCGTCGTGAACATCGGCATGTGGTTCGAGCGCTTCGTCATCGTCGTGACCAGCCTCTACCGCGAATATCTCCCGTCAAGCTGGGGGACCTACGTTGCGACGCGCTGGGACTACATCATCTTCATCGGAACCTGGGGACTGTTTACCTTCCTGTTCCTTGGATTCGTTCGCTTCCTGCCGATGATTCCGATGTCCGAGATCCGAATGATGCTTCCGCAATCCAAGGTGCGGCGCGGCGGGGCCGATGCTGAGACCGTAGTGGAGGAGACACTCTAATGCCGCCCAGAGAAGGAATTTACGGTTTGCTGGCCGAGTTCAATACGCCGAGCGAATTGGTGCATGCGACGGAACAGGCCCGCAAGGCTGGTTATCGCCGGATGGAGTGCTACACACCCTATCCCGTCGAAGAGGCTGCGGTTGCGTTGCACTTCCACAAAACCCGTGTTCCCCTGGTCTGCCTGCTGGGCGGCCTGCTGGGAGTAACGACGGCGTTTCTGATGGAGACCTGGATTGCCGTTTGGGCTTATCCGCTCAATATTGCCGGACGTCCGCTGTTTTCGTGGCCAGCCTTCATCATTCCGGCTTACGAGTGGACGATTCTGTTCTCCGGCCTCTCGGCCGCGTTCGGAATGATTATGTTGAACGGCATGCCTCAGCTCTACCATCCCGTCTTCAACGCGCCCAACTTCCGCAACGGCGCGACGACGGACAAGTTCTTTCTATGTCTTGAGGCGATGGACCCGAAGTTCTCGATCTCCGAGACGCGCGCCTTCCTCGAACAGTTCCCTGCGATCTCCGTGGTGGAGGTGGACCATTAATACCCGAATCACAATTTTAGGGACGAATACCCGAATCGCAAGCTTCCGAGTTGCGGCTCCCCGGCTGGCCCTCGCCGCCGCATCCACGCTGTTGCTGTTTGCCGGCATCGGCTGCCGCCAGGACATGCACGACGAGCCGAAGTTCTTCCCTCAGCGAGGCACGGACTTCTATGCTGACGGCCGCTCGGTACGTCCCCAGGTAGAAAACACCGTGGCGCGCAACCAGCTCCACGCGGATACCTACTTCTATACCGGCTTCGTCAACGGCAAGGAGGGCGAAGGCCTTCCCTTTCCGGTCACGATGAAGGTGCTGGAGCGCGGACAGGAGCGCTACAACGTCTATTGCACGCCGTGCCACTCGCGCGTGGGCAATGGCAGGGGCATGATCGTCGACCGTGGCTATGCTCACGCTGGCGACTACCACACGGCACGGCTCGAGACCGCTCCGCTGGGCCACTTCTTCAACGTCATCACCAATGGCTATGGAGCCATGCCGGACTACGCCGCGCAGATTGCCCCGGTCGACCGCTGGGCTATCGTGGCGTACATCAAGGCGCTGCAGTTGAGCCAGAAGGCGACCCAGGCCGATGTTCCCGCTGGTTCCCAGGTGCAGCCGCTTTCGAGCATCGCCGAGAGCGAGGGCCTGCCTGCAAACTTCGCCCAGCAGTGGACGCTGCCGCCGACGGCGGTCAACGGCACGCCGGACGATCAGCCCTTCGTTCTTCCTGTGACACCGCCGAACGCAGCCTCCGGATCGGGCGCACCTGCAGCCTCCCGCTCCGCAACAGTCAAGACTCCGGCCACCACCTCTGCCGGAAAAACAGCAGCAAAGCAGTAATCTCGGAAGCTTCCGAACGAAGGCTTGAAACGCATGTCATCTGGACACGAACAAACCGGACACGAGCATCACGGAGAGGCCGGGCACCACGCCCATCATGGCCCGCTTCCGCTTCCTGCATCGCTTGCCACGCCGGAGATCGTCACCGCATGGCGGACCCGGCTGCTGATTATCGCGGTGGTCGCCACGCTGGTTTCCGTGCTCTTCGCCTTCACCCACGAAGGCCGCAACCACCTGCTGCGCGCCTACCTGATGGGCTTTATGACCTGCTTCGGCTTCGCTGGGGGTGGTCTGGTGGTGCTGATGCTGCAGCATGTGACCGGCGGCAAGTGGGGGCTTCTGCTCCGGCGTCCGCTCGAGGCCATGAGCCGCACCCTGTGGCTGGTCGCGCTGATGTTCATTCCCATCGGCCTCTTCATGAAGCACCTGTACCAGTGGGCGGCTTATCCCAACCCCGCCGCCGTGGCCGAGGCGCTGCAGCATCATTTGATCACGCTCGAACAGGCGATGACGATCAACGACAAGCACGCCATGTTGAACCCGGTCAGCGTGATCGTCCAGACTATCATCATCTTCGGCGTTTTGTTGCTGCTCACCTACTTCATCAACAAGTGGTCGCTGCAATGCGATGCCGATCCGCTGCGTGGCACCCAGGCGAGCTACGACCGCTGGCGCACCAAGTTTGAGAACCTCTGCGGCATCGGCATCTTCATCTATGTCGTTCTGCTGACGGTGGGATCGATCGACTGGATCAAGTCGCTTGACGTCACCTGGTACTCCTCGATCTACGGCCTGCAGTTCCTCGTCGGTCAGGGTTATGCGGTACTCGCCCTGGGGACGCTGACGGTCATCCTGCTCTCGAAGAGAGAGCCGTTGAAGACGCTGCTGCGCATGACCGAACAGCACGACCTGGGCAAGCTCATCCTCGCCTTCGTCATGCTTAACATCTACCTCTGCTTTGCCGAGTTCCTCATCATCTGGTCCGGCAACATCCCCGACGAGATTCCCTGGTATCTGCACCGCATCAACGGCGGGTGGTGGACCATCTGTACGCTCGACTTCATCGCTCACTGGCTGATTCCCTTCTGCCTGCTGCTGTCGCGTGATCTCAAGCGCAACAAACGGAAGATGATCTGGCTCACCTGCTGGATGATCTTTGCCCGCTGCATCGATATGTTCTGGCTGATCGAGCCGAACTTCGCCGACGCCGCTGGTAACCTCCACCTCCACAACAACATTGGAATCTTGGCTTACATTACGGTGCCGGTCGCGGTCCTCGCAGTCTGGGGAGCGTACTACCTGACGGAGCTGAAGGCCCGCCCCATCATGAACCTGAACGATCCGCACCTGGAAGAGATGCTGGAGCCCGAACATGCCCACTAACGACCACAATCTGCACCAACCCGGAGAGCCGGACGTCAAGGGGCGCACCACCGAATCGCCCGGCTATGAGACCACCGACGTCAACGTCAGCGGCGTGATCGTCTTTTTGGCTGGACTCGGCGGCTTCCTCGTCGTCTTCTTCGTCTTCTGCTTTGTCATGGGCCGGGTCATTAATAGCGCCATCCAGAAGGCCGACGGGCCGACCACCAAGTGGAACCATACGTCGGACTTTGCTGGTGCTGCACTCAACGGTGGCAAGCGGCAGGACATGGCCAACGATCCGGAGCTGGAACAGAAGCAGTTGCAGCAGTTGACGTCAACCTTCCCCACGCCTCGTCTCGATATCGACGATGGCGAGCAGTCCACTGCGGACCTTCATGCTCGCGAAGACCTGCTGCTGGATTACTACAGCGTCTCGCCGGGTGAGGGCACCAACATCCGTATCCCGATCACGCGCGCGATGGAGTTGATCGTGCAGCAGGGCCTTCCGGTCAATACCTCCACGGCAACAACTGCGCCTCTGATGGCGGGCGATGAGAAACCCGAGATTCTGGCACCGTTGACGACAGGATTCGCCCGCACCGGCTATGAGCTGGACACCATTGAAGCTCGCGCCGAAAAGATGGCGTATGGCAAAGCCGTCAAGGAAGAGCACGCGGAGCACGCTCCAGCGCATTAACGGAATCTCAACCACAGGCATAGCATAGAAACAGCAGCAAAGTAGACGGAAGAAGACAGCATGATGAGCAGGCGGACAATACGAGGCGGTTGGCAGGCGGCGGTATTTGGTTGCATCCTGCTGCTCTGCGCGCCCCTGTTTGCACAGGTCTCCAGCTATGGCGACAAGCAGGAGGGACAGAACGTCGGCGACGAGCTGCCGCGGGTGTTGCAGAAGGTCGGCATCGCCCAGCACCTCAATCAGCCGCTTCCGCTGGACGCCCAGTTCGTCGACGATACCGGCAAATTGGTCCGGTTGGGTGACTACTTTGGCAAGAAGCCTGCCGTTCTTGCGCTCGTCTACTACACCTGTCCCATGCTCTGCTCGGAAGAGCTGGACGGCCTGACCAGTGCCCTGATGATGGTGCATCTGACCCCGGGGAAAGACTTCAACGTCGTTGTGATCAGCATCGATCCCAGCGATACGCCGCAGATCGCCGCCAAGAAGAAGGCCCTGTACGTCAAGCGCTATGGGCGGCCTGAGACGGCTGCGGGCTGGCACTTCCTCACCGGCGAGCGTCCCGCGATCGATGAGGTCAGCAAGGCGGCTGGTTACGGTTATGTCCGCGTCCCCGGGCCGGACGGCAAGCTCACCCAGTTTGCCCACGCCAGCGCGATCGAGATCGTCACCACAAACGGCAAGCTCGCACAGTATTATCTCGGCGTCGAATATTCCCCCAAGGACATCCTCCTCGGGTTGATTGAGGCTTCCGGAAACAAGATTGGCTCGCCAGTCGCGAACATTCTGACCTACTGCTACCACTACGACCCGGAGCGGAACAAGCATTCGCTCATCGTCGCCCGTGTGGTGCAGTTGGGCGGCATGGTCACCGTGGCCTGGCTGGGTGGCTTTATGTTCCTCATGTTCCGCAGAGATCTACGCCTTTCGCGCGACCACGACCTGACTAAGAAAGAGAATGGATAAAGGGTAACGATGCATATCAGTCCAGTCCTGTGGCAATTTTTGGTGAAATGGCTCAACGCTTCCGCGCTCTTTCCGCGCGAGGCGTCGACCATCGCGCCCTACGCCGACGCGCTCTACTTCTTCCTGCTGTTGATCACGCTCGTCGGCCTTGCCGTCGTCGGCGCGCTCATCTTCGGCTTTGCCATCCGCTACCGGAAGGAAAGGCATCCGGTGGCTGTTCAGGTGGAAGGCTCCACGCTGCTCGAAGCGACGTGGACGATCATTCCGCTGGCGCTGTTCCTCATCTGCTTCGTCTGGGGCGCGCTGCTCTACTTCCGTATCTACAATCCGCCGACCAACGCCATGAATATCTATGTCGTCGGCAAGCAGTGGATGTGGAAGGCCGAGCACCAGGGCGGACAGCACGAGATCAACGCGCTGCACGTTCCCGTGGGGCGTCCGGTCCAGTTGACCATGATCTCGCAGGACGTCTTCCATAGCTTCTCGGTTCCCGACTTCCGCATCAAGCGCGAGGTCATCCCCGGCCGCTACTCGACGGTATGGTTTCAGGCGACCACGCCCGGCACCTATCACCTCTTCTGCACGCAGTACTGCGGCACCAACCACTCCCAGATGATCGGCGAAGTCACCGCGATGACTCCTGACGACTTCCAGAAGTGGCTGCAGGCCTCGACCAGTGGCATGTCGCTCGCGCAGAATGGGGAGCGCCTGTTTGCCAGCATGGGCTGCAACGCCTGCCACACCGGAACCGCCGGATCGCGCGGCCCGAATCTGGCCGGAGTCTACGGATCGAAGCTGCAGCTGACCAATGGCTCCGAGGTTCTGGTCAACGACGCGTACCTGCGCGATGCCATCCTCAATCCGTCTGAGCACGTCACCGCTGGCTACTCGCCGATCATGCCGACGTATCAGGGGCAGGTCAGCGAGGACGGCCTCATCGATCTCGTTGAATACATCAAGGGATTACAGAGTAACTACAGAATTCAGCAGACCCTGGTCACATCACAGTCCGACCAGACGGCGCCGACAACGCCAGCGGGGGTGAAACCATGAGCGCAACCAGTTCGACAATTGTTAACCTGCCCGACCAGAAGACGGCGAGACTGCCCAAGCGGAACTACCTCAATAACGAGGATGGTCTGCTAAGTTGGCTGCTCACCGGCGACCACAAGCGCATCGCGATCATGTACCTGATCTCGATCACGTTCTTCTTCTTCATCGGCGGTGCCTTTGCCGGCCTCATCCGGCTAGAGTTGTTGACCCCTCAGCCCGACCTGGTCGCCTCGGACACGTACAACAAGTTCTTCTCGATGCACGGCATCATCATGGTCTTCCTCTTCCTGGTGCCTTCCGTGCCGGCGACGCTGGGCAACTTCCTGATGCCAATCATGATCGGGGCAAAGGACCTCGCCTTCCCCAAGGTTAACCTGCTGAGCTGGTATCTCTACTGGATTGGTGGCCTCTTCACCCTCGCGGCCCTTGTGCTCGGCGGCGTCGATACCGGCTGGACCTTCACCACCCCACTCTCGACCCACTACCTCAACACCCATGTGGTGACGGCGGCGGTCGGCATCTTCATCATCGGGTTCTCGTCGATCTTTACCGGCCTTAATTTCATCGTCACCATCCACCGTATGCGCGCTCCGGGCATGACGTGGTTCCGCCTGCCGCTCTTCGTCTGGTCGAACTACGCTGCCTCGCTGCTGATGGTGTTGGGCACGCCGGTTCTGGCGATCACGCTGGTTCTGGTTGCGCTCGAGCGCACCATCGGCATCGGAGTCTTCGATCCCACCAAGGGCGGCGACCCGCTGCTGTTCCAGCATCTCTTCTGGTTCTACTCGCACCCTGCCGTCTACATCATGATTCTTCCCGGCATGGGCGTTATCTCAGAGGTCATCAGCACCTTCAGCCGCAAGCGTGTCTTCGGATACACGGCGGTCGCCTTCTCTTCGGTGGCCATCGCGTTGTTCGGCTTCTTTGTCTGGGCGCACCATATGTTCATCATGGGCGTCTCCAACTACTCGGCGCTGGTCTTCTCGCTGCTGACCATGCTGGTGGCTGTACCTTCCGCCATCAAGATCTTCAACTGGGCGTTCACGCTGCAAAAGGGCTCGATCACGTTCGAGACACCGATGCTCTACGCCTTCGGCTTCATGGGTCTGTTCACCATCGGCGGCATGACCGGAGTCTTTCTGGGCGCGCTCGGCATGGACATCCATCTCACCGAGACCTACTTCATCGTGGCGCACTTCCACTTCGTCATGGTTGGCGGAATGCTCATGGCCTTCCTCTCCGGCGTCCACTTCTGGTGGCCGAAGATGACGGGCCGCATGTATCCGGAGTCACTCTCGAAGCTCGCCGCCGTCACCACCTTCATCGGCTTCAACCTCACCTTCCTTCCGCAGTTCATCCTTGGATACCTTGGCATGCCGCGCCGCTACCATGCCTATCCGCCGGAGTTCCAGGTGCTCAACGTGCTGTCGACCGCAGGCGCTACCGTGCTGGGCGTGGGCTACATGCTCCCGCTGCTGTATCTCGGATGGTCGCTGAAGTATGGTGCCATCGCCGGCAACAATCCATGGCAGGCAACTGGCCT
This sequence comes from Granulicella sp., assembly GCA_041691255.1. Classification (GTDB taxonomy): domain Bacteria; phylum Acidobacteriota; class Terriglobia; order Terriglobales; family Acidobacteriaceae; genus Edaphobacter. The sequence continues at coordinate 62,536 of JBEPUY010000015.1, forward strand.
TGAATGGCAGATTCAATCGCCGCCGCTGACCGAAAACTTTATCGAAGTTCCGATCGTCGATCATGAGGCCTATGACTACGAGTGGCTCGCCCACAAGACGGAACAAGAGGTGACGACCGTTGGATAATGTGATCGTAGCTACGCATCCCCACACGCATGAGACGGCCCAGGGGGAGGAGCACGCGCACATCGCGCTCCCCCAGCACCGCCATCACTTCGAGACGCAGGAGCAGCAGCGCGAGGCCGGAACTTTCGGCATGTGGCTCTTCCTGCTGACCGAAATCATGTTCTTCGGCGGTCTGTTCTTTTCGTATCTGCTCTATCGCAACTGGTACTACGACGCCTTCGTCGTCGCGTCGAACCAGCTCAGCGTTCCCCTCGGTGGTATCAATACCGCCATCCTCATCACGTCCGGCTTTTTCATGGCGCTCGGCGTCTGGGCAGCCGAGGTTAAGAAGAAGGGGCTGCTTGTTCTGACCCTGATTCTCACCATGCTCTTCGGCTGCGCCTTTATCGGTATCAAGGCAGACGAGTACCACGAGAAATGGGAGAAGCACCACATCCCCGGCGATCACTTCGACGTCTCCGAGTTCGTCAATCCTCACGCCTACGGTCTCAAAGAAGAGCCGCTTCCGCCGGACCAGGCAGCGCACACGCAGATCTTCTTCTCACTCTACTTCGCCATGACCGGGCTGCACGCGCTGCACATGCTCATCGGCCTGGGCATCCTGGTTTGGCTCACCATACGAGCGCATCGAGGTGACTTTACGGCGGGGTATGTCGCGCCTATAGAAAACTTCGCTCTATATTGGCACTTCGTCGATATTGTGTGGTTGTTTTTATTCCCGCTGCTCTATCTCATTAATCGACACCCCGTCTAATTTGATACCCCCTCAGACCTTGTTCTTTTTGACTGGCAGGAGATAAGTAATGACCGAGCAGCACGACGCATCCAATATAACCAATCCAGAGCACGCCGCACATCATATCGTTACGCCCGTCACGTATACGATCGTGTTCGTCACGCTGCTCATCTTCACCGGCCTCACCGTTGTGGCGGCCTATATCGACATGGGCATCCTCAATCCGGTGGTGGCGCTTGCCATCGCCAGCATCAAGGCCGTCATCGTCATCCTGTTTTTCATGCACGTGAAATATCAGTCGAAGCTCATTAAGATGACGGTATGCGCCGGCTTCTTTACCTTTGCCGCGCTCATCACGATGACCCTCAGCGACTACATCAGCCGCGCCTGGGGCCTCTGGTAAAAGAAGCTTTAAAGCAAATAGTTTTAGATTTTGTCATAACGAAACGTTCGCTTTGACAAGAGTGCGGCCTGCGGGCCGCATTTTTTGTTCTCATCAATTCGCCTCGATAACTCCGTCTACACTCCTCCTATGGTTCCCCGCCAATCTGCGTTTGCCGACGAGCTTCAAACTCTCGCTTCCGATCCCCGCGTCACAGTAAGACGCGACAGCGTGTCCGATCCCGACGGCAAGTGCGTCGTCTACTGGATGCAGCGTGCCCAGCGCGGCACTGACAACCATGCCGTAGACGTCGCTGCGCAGGCGGCAAATCTGCTGGGCCTGCCGCTGGTGGTTTACTTTGCTGCTATCTCCAACTTTCCCCACGCCAATCTGCGGCACTATGCCTTTCTCAATCAGGGTCTGCCCGATATCGAAGAAGATCTTGCGGCACGGAATATCGCTTTCGTCATGCGCCGCGCTCCGCACGAGTCGCACGAGCAGCTTCTGGCTGATGTTCATGCCGCGCTCCTGATCGGCGACGAAAACCCGATGCGTGAGCCCGAGCGCTGGCGCAAGGAACTCGCCTCCCGCCTCAGTATTGCGTTCTGGACGGTTGACACCGACGTCATCGTCCCTTCGAAGCTGATGGAACGAGCACAGTACGGCGCTTACACGATTCGACCCCGCATCAATCGCCTGCTGCCCGACTTCCTGCATCCCTACGCCAACACGCACGCGCAGCATGGCTGGAAAGCTCCGCGAAATTTTCACGCTGACCCGGTCGAGGAAGATATCACGCGCGGCTGGAAAGATTTCGACCGCAGCGTCCTTCCTGTCGATGCCTGGCAGGGTGGAACGCACGCCGCGCTCAAACGCCTCAAGCTCTTCAGCACCGACATGCTTGCAAGCTATGAAGTGCAGCGTAACCGTCCCGAGACTGACGGCACCTCGTGCCTGTCGCCCTATCTTCACTTCGGCCACATCGGTCCGCTCACAATAGCTCTCGCCGTCAATGCAGAGGTGAAGAAGCATCCGCATCTGGCGCAAGCCCGCGACAGTTTTTTCAACGAGCTGATTACCTGGCGCGAACTCGCCGTCAACTTCGTCCGCTACACTGCCGACTACGACTCGCCCACCTGCGCCGAGTCGTGGGCTAAGACGACCATCGCCGAGCACGCCCGCGACGAGCGCGAGCACCTCTACACCCTCGCTCAACTGGAAGGAGCACAGACCCACGACGACCTCTGGAACGCCGCGCAGCTCCAGATGCTTCACCACGGCTGGATGCACAACCATATGCGCATGTACTGGGCGAAGAAGATTCTGGAGTGGAGCCCGAACATTGCGACCGCGATGAAGCGCGCCATCCACCTCAACGACAAATATTTTCTCGACGGCCGCGATCCCAACGGGTACGCCGGAGTGGCCTGGGCTATCCTCGGCAAGTTCGACCGCGCCTGGAACGAGCGGCCCATCTTCGGCAAGATCCGCTACATGTCGGGCGCGTCCACCGGCAAAAAGTTCAACTCGAAGGAGTACATCCGGCAGCACTACAACTATCAGGAGATTGTTCCCGAGTTCCGACTGCGGTAGATTTTCCTTCATCCTCTTAATTCAAGAGACAGGGAGCCGCGTCGAGCCGTACATGAGAGCCCTCTTATCCCGTTGCGGAACGATTAGAAAATCTTCATCTCATCCAGCGTTGACTTGCGCTGCGGTGGCTTGCAGCATCGAAGGCAGCCATCTGCACCTCCCCGAAGCAACGCTATGGGCCTAAGCGCAAACCCTCATTCCGACTCGCGACACCGCAGGTCTGCTGTCTGCGCTTCTATGCTTGTTCTGCTGGGCATGACGCTCTTGCCCGTAGCCGCTATCGCGCAGCGCATGCCGTCGCTGCCAGGGTCGTCCGCTGCGCTGCGCGCCAGAGATTTTCTTGGCGGTCGCACCCTATCGCAGCACGTCGCGGCAGCCCGCGCGATGGCCGCCGCGCGCAGGCAGCAGGCTGCGATGATCACAGCGCAGCAGATGTCGCCTCAGATCTCCGGCCTGAATGCGGTGTGGCAGCCACTCGGGCCAAATCAGGTCGCGAGCATCGCCTATGGCAACGTCACCGGCCGCGTCACCGCCATCGCCATCGACCCGGCGGATGCGTCGGGCAACACGGTTTATCTGGGCACGACCGGAGGTGGCGTCTGGAAGTCCACCAACGCTGCGGGCCCTGCTGCCAGCGTCATCTTCGCGCCACTGACAGACACGCTCCCCGTCTTCAGCGCCAACGCCGGAACCTCGGTCATTCCATCGCTCAGCATCGGCGCCGTCAGCGTCCAGTCCGGCGTTGTGCTCGCGGGAACCGGCGACCCCAACGACGCGACCGACTCCTTCTACGGCAGCGGCTTGCTGCGCTCCATCGACGGCGGCCTGACCTGGACGCTGATTCAGGACTCGCAGGACCAGACCGCAGGCCGCCACTCCTTCATCGGCCTCGGCTTCGCGGGCTTTGCGTGGAGCACCACCTCTTCCGGTACAGTCGTCGCAGCCGTATCGCAGGCTGCGGAAGGCACGCTGGTCAACGCGCCCGACACCACCAACAGTGTCATGGGGCTCTACTACTCCACCGATGCCGGGGCCACCTGGCAGATGTCGACGCTGATGGACGGCAGCCAGATTGTGCAACGCCCGCTCCCCTCCAACTCCGGGCAAGGTGGCAACGCCGCGACCTCGGTGGTGTGGAACCCGGTTCGCCAGCGCTTCTACGCGGCTGTCCGCTATCACGGCTACTACGAGTCTGTGGACGGAGCCACCTGGACGCGCGTGGCCCAGCAGCCCGGCAGCGGCCTCACCACCACGGCCTGTCCATCGAACACCGACGGCACCGGCAACACCTCCTGCCCCATCTTTCGCGGCGCGCTCGCGGTGCAGCCCAGCAGCGGCGATACGTTCGCCCTCACCGTAGACCGCAACAATCTCGACCAGGGCCTGTGGCAGGATGTCTGTGGTCTCTCCGGCACAAGCTGCACCAGCAACGACCTCACCTTCGCCAAGCGGCTTCCCTCTACGCCGCTCGAGACCGTCAACGCCAGTACGGTGATCCCGCAGGCGGACTACAACCTCGCGCTGGCTGCTGTGCCGTCCGGGACGGACACGATCCTCTACGCCGGAACCGTCGACCTCTACCGCTGCTCGCTCGCCGCTGGCTGCATCCTGCGCAACACCACCAACGCCATCGACGGATGCGCCGCGCCCGCCATGGTCGCGCCCGCGCAACACGCCATCGCCACGCTTGCCGGCTCGACGCTGCTCTACCTCGGCAACGATGGCGGCCTCTGGCGCTCGACCGACGGCGTCAACCAGCAGGCCCCTCCCTGCTCGGCTGACGACGCGACCCACTTCCAGAACCTCAACAGCGGCCTCGGCTCGCTGGCTGAGGTCACCAGCTTCGCCCAGCATCCCACCGATCCGGCGACGCTGCTGGTTGGCCTCGGAGCGAATGGAACCGCCGCCACGTCGTCCCCATCCACTCCCTGGCCGCAGCTTGCGACGGGCGAGGGAGGCACCGTCGCCATCGACCAGACCAACCCGCTGCTCTGGTATATCTCGACCGGCGCGGGAATCAGCATCCATCAGTGCTCCGATGGCGCTGCCTGCACCGTGGCTGACTTCGCCGGAATGCCCACCATCGGCTCGGCGCAGACCTCTTCCGACTCATCCTTAATTGACGCCCCGTGGATTCTCGATCCTGCGCTTCCGGCCAACCTCCTCGTGGGCACCTGCCGCGTCTGGCGCGGCCCGGCGGATAGCGGAGCGGCTTGGTCGTCGGCCAACGCCATCAGCCCATTACTCGCCGGGCCGCAAAATGCATCCTGCGGAAGCGGCAATTCTGTGCTCCGTTCTTTTGCCGCCGCAGGCCCCACCGATAACGCGAATGCGGCGCAAAATGCAGGCTCGCCTGTACTCTACGCGGGCATGGCGGGCACGCTCGACGGCGGCAGCACGTTTGGTGGCCATCTCTTTTCTACGACCACTGCCGATACCGCCAGCAACACCACCGCATGGAACGATCTGGCGCTCTCGCCCGTCAGCAACGATACGGCGACTTTCAATCCGGGTGGCTTCGACATCTCCTCGCTGGCCGCAGATTCGCACGATCCTACCGGCAAGACGCTCTACGCCACGGTGATGGGCTTCGCGGGCAATGGCGTGGATGCGGCACATCTCTACCGCACCATCGATGCAGGCGCCCACTGGGCCAACATCAGCAACAATCTCCCCAACGCACCGGCCAACAGCGTCATCGTCGATCCCAACGACGCCAACACCGTCTACGTTGCGATGGACACTGGCGTCTATGTCACCAACGAGGTCGCCACCTGTGTCACCGTCAGCAGCGACTGCTGGAGCATCTATGGCACCAGCCTGCCCAACGCTCCCGTGGTCCAGCTTGCCGTCGCTCCCGGCTTGCCCACTGGCGATGGCCGCGTCGGTGAGTTGCGAGCCGCCACCTATGGCCGCGGCCTCTGGCAGATTCCTCTGCTGACCGCACTCAGCCCTGTGCAGCCTGCGCTCACCCTCGACCCCACCAACCTTGCTTACGGGTCGCAGGCAGTCGCCACGGCCAGCGACCCGCAGACCATCACGGTGACCAACTCCGGCAACGCTCCGCTTACGGTCAGCAGCGTGGTGGCAACCGGGGACTTCACCGAGACTGACACCTGCACCTCGGCCACCATCGCCTCAGGCCTCACCTGTTCGGTCCAGGTCAGGTTCCTCCCGACCGCAACCGGAAGACGCTACGGCCTGCTCACGGTCTATGGCAATGTCGCGGGCGGACAGGCCTCGACTACGCTGAGCGGCACGGCGACTCCCCCCGCTGCCGTCATTCTCAACCCCATCGACATCGTCTTTCCCGCCACGAACGTCAATGCCACCAGCCTGGCGCAGAACCTCACCATCTCGAATACCGGCGGCACAACTACCAGCCTTCAAACTCCCATCGTCAGCGGCGCGGGCTTCAGGATTTCAGTCAATACCTGCACCTCGACGCTCCTACCCGACACCGGTTGCACCGTCGCCATCACGTTTACGCCGACTGCCTCTGGTGTGAGTTCGGGCAGCTTCACCATCAGCGATGGAGTGGGCACGCAGACCGCCTCGCTCATCGGCACCGGGGTCACGCCTGCCACCGACGCTCTTTCAGCCACGAGCCTCGCCTTCGCGGCACAGAAGCTCACCAGCGTCAGCTCGCCGCAGCAGATCACGCTCACCAACGCAGGCGACGTGGCTCTCACCCTGATCTCCGCCCAGACCACCAGCACCGACTTCACCGTTACCAATGCCTGCGGAGCGTCCCTCAACCCGCACTCTACCTGTGCCATCGACGTCGCCTTTCAGCCGCAGAGCATCGGCCATATCGCCGCCCAGTTCACCATCGCCGACGTGTACCGCACCCAGACCGTCGCGCTCAGCGGAACCGGACTCGCTCCGCCCGGCGTCTCGCTCTCGCCGCTCTACAACCTCACCTTTCCACTCACCGGGGTCGGCCAGACGGCAACCCCGCAGACCGTCACCCTGACCAACAACGGCGGCCTGCCGCTGAACCTCACCAGCACTGTCCTCACCGGCGACTTCAGCATCCTTGCCGGCAGCGACACCTGCGGCGTCACGCTTGCACCCGCCAACGCCTGCACCCTGCAAATCGTCCTCGCTCCCACCGTCGGCGGCACGCGCACGGGTACGCTCACCATCACCGACAGCGCCCCCAACTCGCCACAGGTGCTGCATCTCCGCGGCAACGCGGTCGACTTCGCCCTCACCCCAGACGGCGATACCACCGTCACCATCTCCAGCGGGCAGAACGCCGTCTTCCCTCTGCTCTTCACCTCGTCCACCGCTAACACCACAAGCTTTACCTGCTCCGGTGCGCCGCTCAACGCGACCTGCAACGTCACGCCCGCAAGCGTCGGACAGACTGGAGCCACCACCATCTCCGTCACCGTCCTGACCGGAACCCTTACCGCGTCGCTCGCTCCGCCTCCGCATTCCAGCCGCAACCCGACCCTGTGGCTGGCGGCGTTTCTACCCCTCGGCCTGCTCACCCTGCGCCGCAACCGTCTGCTGAGTCTGCTTCTGCTCTGCTGCCTGTTGCTTCCCACCGGTTGCGGGACAGGGCGGCAGCTTCCGTCGTCGGGCTCGACCGGCGGCTCGACCGGCCAAACCGCGGTCACTCCTGCGGGAACCTATGCCATCGTCGTCTCCGCCATCAGCGGCGGGCTCACCCGCACCATCGCGCTCACGCTCGTCGTCAAGTAAAGCTGGCGAATAAATTTATCCCTGCTCTCAGAAACTTCTGTACGATTCAAAGCGTAGACAACACAGACTCACTCCAGAGGCCAGCAAATGCTACGCACGAATCTCTCCAGCGCCCTGATTGCAGCATCGCTGCTCTTTTTCACCGCAGGCCTTGTGGCGCAGGCGCCTCCGCCAGAGCACCACGAGATGCCCAAGCCCACCAACCTGAAGGTGCTGCCGAAAAATATCTCCACCAAAGATCTGCTGGCGACCATGCACGGATTCACCGGCGCTCTCGGCGTGCACTGCACCTACTGCCATGAAGAGGACAGCACCACCCATCACCCCAACTTTGCCTCCGACGCCAAGCCCGAGAAGAAATCCGCACGCATCATGATGCGCATGACCCAGAACATCAACGGCAAATATCTGGCCAGCCTTCCCGACCACGGCGACATGCAGAAGGTCGGCTGCGGTACCTGCCACCGCGGCAACTCTACCCCCAAGGAATTCGTACCTCCGCCGGAGCAGCATGGACCTCCGCCGCCAGCAAAATAGTTGTCGGCAGCTTGTTCGCACGTCATTTCGGCTGAGGCTGCTCACGGTCCTACTGTGAGCAGCGCAGCGGAGAGGCCAGTTTCTTTGCCAAACCTCTCACCCAAAATTAAACGGCCTGCCCCGCGCTTACTCCCGAAGCCCACGCCCACTGAAAGTTATATCCTCCCAGCCACCCGGTCACATCGACCACCTCGCCGATGAAGTAAAGCCCCGGAACCTTTCTGCTCCCCATCGTCTTCGCGTCCAGCTCTGCCGTGTCCACACCGCCAGCCGTCACCTCGGCCTTGGCGTAACCCTCGGTTCCCGCAGGCACAACGCGCCATGCATGGAGCTCACGCTCCATGGCCGCAACTGAAGCGTTGGTCCAGTCCTTTGGCTCGTGCAGCACGACCCACCGCTCCGCCAACCGCCCCGGCAACACTGCTCGTAGCGCAGCCACAGCAGCACCGGCATCCCGCCGGGCATTCTTCATCAGCAGCGGAGCGAAGACTTCCACTCCCGGAGCCATATCGACCTCTACCGCCTCGCCCGCTTGCCAGTAAGACGAGATCTGCAGGATCGCCGGGCCGCTCAGACCGCGATGCGTTACCAGCATCTTCTCGCGAAAGCTCCCGCGCCGCCGCTTCGCCCCTGCCGCCGCGACCACCTCAGCCGACAGCCCGGTCAGATCGCACCAGCGCGAGGCATCTTCGCCGCTCATCACAAGCGGAACCAGCGCCGGACGGCACTCGACGACTCGCAGTTCAAACTGTTGGGCTACCTCATAGCCAAAGCCAGTCGCGCCCATCTTCGGAATCGACAGGCCGCCCGTAGCCACCACCACCGACTCCGCCTCAAATACGCCAGCCGAGGTCTCCACCACAAACTTCTCGTCTCGTTTGACCGAGAGCACCCGCGCCCCGGTCACCACGCGAACGCCAGCCTCCGCGCACTCCCGCTCCAGCATGGCCACGATGTCCATCGCCGAGCGGTCACAGAACAACTGCCCCAGTGTCTTCTCGTGGAAGCGAATCCCATGCTTTTCGACCAGCGCGATGATGTCCGCAGGGGTAAACCGCGCCAGCGCCGACTTGGCGAAGTGAGGATTCTCCGACAGAAAGTTCTCCGCCCGGCAGTGGATGTTGGTGAAGTTGCACCGCCCCCCGCCCGAGATCAGGATTTTTTTGCCGACGCGCTCGGCGTGGTCCAGCAGAACGACGCGCCGCCCCCGCCGCCCGGCCTCCACCGCGCACATCAACCCCGCCGCGCCACCACCCAGCACCACCACATCCATCTCGTGCACAAAAGCTCCAGTCACCATCCAGTTTCGCACCCGCGCCTGCAACCTCGCGCCGTTTTGCCAAAGCTCATGTAGCCACAACCGCAAGTCATCTCGACCGGAGCGAAGCGAAGTGGAGAGACCCCTGTATTTTGCTGTTGCTCTTTCTCTTGCCAGCCCTGGTCTTACAGGAAGCCATTCCCGTAAACCCTCGGTCGTGAGAGGATTTATCTATGAGCGATTTCATTCCTAAAGCAGGCGCAGTAAAGATTGGCGGATTGGGTCGGAAGGCGCAGAAGCTGCAGGCAGCGCGCGAAAAGGCGGACCAGGTCAAGACGGGCGCAAAGCCACAAGCCGGAGCGTCGGCGGCATCGTTCAAGGCGAAAGATTCGTTTGCCAACACCAAGAAGACGACCTTCCAGCGCAAGGCTGTCTAGGCGACTGTGCACAGCCTAAGCAGCTTCGGCCATAGCTAATTCGCCGAGGGCCGCTCAATGTGATCGATGACAATCACCTCTACCGGCCCCTTTGATGGCACCAGCCGCAGCCCAAGCTGCTCCTGAATCGCCGTGAACAAGAACGGCGCATCCACCCCGCTATCCTGTCCAGCGTCCGAAAGGGCAGGCTGTTCTCGTCCCCACTTCAGCGTGAAGTCATAGGCTCCCTTCAGGCCGGTCTGGTCTACCACGTTGCGTCCGCCAAACAGAAGAGGAGAACGTACCAACTGGTCGAGCGTGATTGCCGTCGCAGTGGTCTCGATTCCGTGCTCGCTTTCGGCGGTATCGAAGAGCCTACTGGATTCACCATCTTTTGCCGGAGTTAGCTTCGGTCCGCCTTTTGCGACCACCAAGGCATACACCGGCATCTCCCTTGTCTCGAAATGCACCTTCAGCTTGAATCGGTCTGCCAGCAATGACTGCTCCATAAGATCAACCTGCTCCCGCTGTTGCGCCGGGGTCATCTTTTGCATCGCTGCGTACAGGGAGTCCTCGATCTTTGCCTGAATTTCGTACCGATTGGATTCCTGCTGCACCCAGCCCGGTGCTCCCACAATATGGCTTTCATGGCCAGTCGGCAGGTTATACGCTGACGCAATGAGTATTGCCGTCTGCCCGATGAAATGCACTCGATCACTCATCTGTCCGCCCAAACTACCGGGAGACACCTTCATCGGTCGGACCTGCCCTATGGGCGTCGGTGCCGGTTCCCATGGCCTGATCGTCGCTACCTCAAACGAAGGCAATGGCCCGCTTCCATGCAAAACCTGCCCATCGATAGGCATTATGCGCACGATTCCGATGGCCACCGGTACTGCGATCACCAGAAAACCGAACGCCGCTAAAACCATCTTCCTGCACATACCGGAACTCCTGCAATAACAGCGTAATGAGCCAAGCGGTTACTGTAAACGCAATTGATGCTCGGGAACATCTTTTTAAGAGCAGATCAATGCACCAATAACGATCTCATCCCCATGCGACCATAGAGTCATGCCGAAGCTCCCTGAACCCCGCGCTCCACGAACCGTTGCAGCTCAACCGCACGGCCCGGCAGCCACCATCACCCGCCGCGCGGTCGAACGCCTCCGCGCAGGCCATCTCTGGGTCTACCGCTCCGACGTTGAATCGCTCATCCCGCCCATGGCAGCGGCCGAGATCGCTCCCGGCACGCTCACCACCGTCATCGACAGCCGTGGCATCCCGCTGGGCACGGCCCTCTATAGTGCAGCCTCGCAGATCACCCTGAGGCTGGTCTCGCCCGAAGCTGCCCTGACCCGCGATGCCTACCTCGCGCAGCTCGGCGAGCGAGTCAACGCAGCTCTCACCCTGCGCGAAGAGCAGGCCCCCGACTCCGCGCAGAACAACGCCTGCCGCCTCATCTTCTCCGAGGCCGACAACCTCCCCGGCATCATCGCCGACCGCTACCACGACCTCGTCATCCTGCAACTGCTCACCCAGGGCACAGCGCAGGACGACGTGCGCCAGATCCTCACCGCTATCTTCCGCGAGCGGCTCCATCCCGCCACCATCATCGAGCGGCCCGACCCCAAGATCCGCGAGCTGGAGCAACTGGCCGCACCCTCGCCAGCTCCGCTCTACACCAGCGACGAGTCCAGCCCGACCCTGACGACCGTCTTCACCATCAACGGTCTGAAGCTGAACTACGACGCCACCTCCGGCCAGAAGACCGGGGCCTTTCTTGACCAGCGCTTGAATTACGCCGCCGCTGCCCGCTATGCTCGTGGCCGGGCGCTCGATATCTGCACCTATCAGGGCGGCTTCGCGCTGCACATGGCCGAGCACTGCGATCAGGTCACCGGCATCGACGCCAGCCGAGCCGCGCTCGAGGTGGCCGACCGCAATCTTGAACTGAACCCTCAGCTCAAAGCCAAAGTCGAGTGGATCGAAGCGGACGCCTTCGAGTTTCTGCGCGACTATGAAGCTGCGGGGGAGAAGTTCGACACCATCGTCCTCGATCCGCCCGCCTTTGCCAAGTCCAAACGGGCCGCCGAAGGCGCTCTACGCGGCTATAAGGAGATGAACCTTCGCGCCATGAAGATGCTGAATCCGGGGGGAACGCTGATTACCTGTTCCTGCTCCCACCACGTCTCGCCGGAGGAGTTTACGGCGGTGGTGGCCTCAGCCGCCTCGGACGCCGGACGCCGCGTGCAAGTCCTCGAGATCCGGGGCGCTGCTCCTGACCACCCTGCGATTCTGACGTTGCCGGAGACGACCTATTTGAAGTGCCTGATCTGCCGGGTCAACTGAGCGGAGTGGCTTGGTGCTGCCGTTGGCTGATGGAAAGACGAAATACAGGGGTCTCTCCACTCCGCTTCGCTCCGGTCGAGATGACGTGAGGTTGTGGCTGAGGGGGCTAGGGGCGGGATGACGTGCCGATTTGCTTCGTAGAGGAACAGAGAATATTAGCTGGCTGAAATAGCCTCTCAAGGAAGCTAAACGGACGTCATCTCGACCGAAGCGGCGGACAGTTTTACCGTCCGCCGCGCAGTGGAGAGACCCCTGTATTTCGCCTTTCCATCTGCATCGGCGTTAAGCCTTCTCCTGCATTTCCACAATCCACAGTCTGGATGTGGAAATCGCTACAGAATATAGCGCGACAGGTCCTGATCCTTGACGATCGAGGCTACCTGCTGGCGAACGTATTCCGGGTCGACGACGATGACCTTCTCCACGCCGTCCCCCGTCTGCCGTTCGATCACAGGCAGGGGAGGAGATGCTTTTTCGCCTTCTTTGAGCGGTGCCGAAGCGCCAATCTCGCCTATAACGCCCTCTTCGGTCACTTCGGTACGCGGGCTCTTGAACAGGTCAGGGGCCTGAAAGCTGATCTCGTCCAGCACCCGTTCGAGAATTGTGTGCAGACGTCTTGCCCCAATGTTTTCAGTAGTTTCGTTCACCTTAAAGGCAAATTGCGCCATCTCGGCGATGGCCTCTTTCGTGAACTCCAGCTTCAGGCCCTCGGTCTCGAGCAGCGCCGTGGCCTGCTTCACCAGCGACGACTTCGGCTCGGTCAGGATGCGCACAAAGTCGTCTACCGTCAGCGACTGTAGCTCCACTCGAATGGGAAAACGTCCCTGCAACTCGGGGATCAGGTCGCTGGGCTTGGATACATGGAAGGCCCCGGCGGCGATGAACAGAATGTGGTCGGTCGAGACCATGCCGTACTTGGTGTTGACGGTGGTTCCTTCAACGATTGGCAGAATATCCCGCTGCACGCCCTCGCGGGAGACATCGGGACCGTGGCCGCCCTCGCGTCCGGCAATCTTGTCGATCTCATCGAGAAAGACCATGCCTGAATCTTCCACGCGCTCCACTGCGAGGCGCGTCACCTGGTCCATGTCGATGAGGCGGCTCTCCTCTTCCTGCACCAGATACTCGAATGCGTCGGAGACCTTCATCTTGCGCTTCTTGGTGCGGTTGCCAAACAACCCCGGCAGCATGTCCTTGAGGTTGATGTCCATCTCTTCCGAACCCTGGTTTGTGAAGACCTCAAAGCTGGGCTGGTTACGGTCGCGCACGTCGAGTTCGACCATACGCTCGTCGAGCTTGCCCTCACGGAACTGCTGGCGCAGCTTGTCCCGCGTCCGCTGTTCGCGCTCGCCCGGCTTCTCGTCGTCATCGTTCGCCGGAGTCGCCGCTGGCAACTGAATCACATTGCTCCCGGCCTCGTGCGTGGCCGCAGCGGCGGTGGCTGCCGGAGTCGCGGGCGTAGGCGGCAGCAGCAGGTCGAGCAGGCGATCTTCAGCGGCAAGCTCGGCCTTGTCTTCCACCTCGTCCATCTTCTCTTCGCGCACCATGTCGATGGCGATCTCCACCAGATCGCGCACAATCGACTCGACATCGCGGCCCACGTAGCCGACTTCGGTAAATTTGCTGGCCTCCACTTTCAGAAAGGGCGAGTTGGTCAGCTTGGCCAGCCGACGCGCAATCTCGGTCTTGCCGACGCCGGTCGGCCCGATCATGATGATGTTCTTGGGCATGATCTCTTCGGCCAGCTCGGGCGGAAGCTTCTGCCGCCGCATCCGGTTGCGCAGCGCGATGGCCACGGCCCGCTTGGCCGCATGTTGTCCAACGACGTACTTGTCCAGCTCCGCGACGATCTCTCGCGGCGTCATCTCATCGAGCGCAAGCGCCTGATCGTCCGCAGTTCCCGGTAAAAAAATTGCCATAAACTTGGTTACTCCGCCTTCAACTCTTCAATCGTCATCTGGTCGTTCGTGTAGATACAGATCTGACCGGCAATCTTTAGACTCTTCACCGCGATCTCCCGCGCCGACAGGTCGGTGTTTTCCATCAGCGCCCGCGCGCTCGCCAGCGCGTAGCTTCCGCCACTGCCGATGGTGGCAATGCCTTCATCGGGGTCGATTACATCGCCGGTTCCGCTCAGCAGGAAGGTTTGCTTGGGGTCGGCCACAATCAGCAAAGCCTCAAGCTGACGCAGCATCTTGTCGGTGCGCCAGTCCTTAGCCAGCTCCACCGCAGCGCGGCCAAGATTTCCGGCATACTGCTCCAGCTTGGTCTCGAAGCGGGCGAAGAGCGAGAACGCGTCCGCCGTCGATCCGGCGAATCCAGCCAGCACCTTGTCCTGATAAAGACGGCGGATCTTCTTCGCGGAACCCTTCATGATCGTGGAGCCGAGCGACACCTGTCCATCGGCAGCCATGACAACCGAGTCGCCGCGCCGCACGCAGATCACGGTGGTCGAACGGATACGCCGACCTTCACCCAGATCGAGCGGGTGGGCAAGCGGAGCAGAGGCAGCTTTCAGGCGGGTTTTCTCACGAATTGGGGACGAGGAAAGAGGCTTCATGGGCACTCCTCAGTATATCGTCAACCCGCGTCGCCTCGACCGGAGTCACCCCATCCACGTCATCTCGACCGGAGGTGGCGCTTTTGCCGCCGTAGCGGAGAGACCCCTGTATTTCCGCTTTTGTTTTTTGCCTGTTCCTGATCGGGCGCAAATCGATGCTAAGCCTTGAACTGACTTGCATTGGATTGGAGAACAAATAACGGCAAAGGCAACGGCGGAAATACAGGGGTCTCTCCACTGCGCTGCGCTCCGGTCGAGATGACGTGCCTTTTGCTGCTCCGGTCGAGGTCGAGATGACGTACTTTTTGTTGCTCGGGTGGAGATGGCGTATTTTTTTGCTGCTCCGGCCGAGGTCGGGATGACGTTGTTTTAGAGGTTTGGGACGGATACTAGCCGCCGAAGGCGATCTGCCCCAACAGCACGACATTCAACGTAAGGATGATGCCGACTGCCACCCATCCTGCGATCTTCGTGCGCCTTGCGCTGACAAACGTGTCCATCACCGAATGCCGGTTGGTCAAAATCAGCAGCGGAATCAGGGCGAACGGCAGCGTAAAGCTCAGAATGACCTGCGAAAGCAGCAAGATCTTCAGTGGGTCGAGCCCCACTGCAATGACGATCAACGCTGGAATGATCGTAATCAAACGCCTCAGGAAGATGGAAAACTTGATATCGAGGAAGCCTTCGATAATGACCTGCCCAGCCATGACGCCTACGGTCGAAGACGACAGCCCCGAGCAAAGAAGCGCGACGGCAAAAACAATCGCAGCCGCAGGACCAAGTAACGGGCCCAGTGTCCGGTAGGCCTGTTCCACATCAGCCACAGGTGAGCCCATATGCACGAACGCGACTGCGGCCATAACGATCATGGCTGAATTAATCAGCCACGCTCCATTCATCGCCACGAGCACATCGATCAGCTCAAACTTCAGGTACTTCCGCCGCCGCGAAAATCCTGCCATAGCAGGCTTTTTCTTCAGCTCCGCCACCCTCGGCTGCACCAGCGCCGAGTGGAGATAAATCACATGCGGCATCACCGTCGCGCCCAGCATGGCGACGGCTGTGTAAATGCTGTCGTGGAAAGCCTGAGAATTACTAAGGTCAAGCCTTGGAATCAGCGTGGAGAAAGCAACTTCCCGCCAATCCGGATGCACCAGGAAGACCTCGAATCCATAGCACAGCCCGATGATGCCGACGAAGGCCATGATGCCCCGCTCCAGCCACTGGTATCCCGCTAAATCCAACGCCAGGATTAAAAACACAGCAACGGCAGAGACCAGCGCTGAGACTAACATCGTCTCCGTGCGCGTCCATCCGTGTGCCAGCATCGCCGGTCCAACCAGTAGGTAGAATCCCAGAGCCGCGCCCAGAAACTCTGCAAGATCTGTGGCAATGGCCGAGACCTCGGCGGCCACCCAAAGAAAAATCGTCATCGGCCGCGAAAAATGCTTGCGGCAGTTTTGCGGCAGGGTCAGCCCGGTCACAATTCCCAGCTTGGCAGCAAGATACTGGATCAGAATGGCCATCGCATTCGACCAAAGCAATACCCAGAGCAAGCGATAGCCAAACTGACTTCCGCCCTGGATATTAGCGGCAAAGTTGCCCGGATCGATGTAGGCGACGGAGGCTACAAACGCAGGCCCGAAGTACGTCCAAAGCTCGTTCCGCCGGAACTTGAAGCCGCGTGGAGCCGCCACCGTCTCACTCGCCGCAGCCAGCGCAACCGCCGAGTCAGCAATCGGTTCCGCCTCCGTACCGGCATACGGCGATGATCGAAGGTCTGCCATGTCACTCCAAAAAGAGATGGAGGGAAGCGGCACTAATTTAGGCTTCCCTAATAATTAGGTATACCTAAATCATCGAAATGCGTCAAACTAATTATGGAGCTCGTCCATGTCACCCCGCCGCCAGGCAAACAGCAATAGCGAATCTGTCGATAACTACCTCAAGGCCATTCTGTCGCTGGGTGGTCCCGAGCAGCGCCGGGTCACCAGCACCGCTCTTGCCGACCGTCTCGGAGTCGCTCCGGCCTCGATCACCAATATGCTGCAAAAGCTGGCGGCGGCGGTTACGCCTCTGGTCGAATACGAACGCCATCGCGGGGTGCAGTTGTCTGCAGCGGGGAGACGCCGGGCGCTCGAGGTGCTGCGCCACCATCGCCTGATCGAGACCTTTCTCTACGAGGTCCTCGACTACCCGATTGAAGAGATTCACGAAGAGGCGGAGCGACTGGAGCACTTTATCTCCGAGCGCTTCGAAGAGCGCATCGCGGCCAAGCTGGGCCATCCCCGCATCGACCCCCATGGACACTCCATCCCGACCATGGAAGGGGAGATGACCCTGCAGAACTCCATTCTTTTGACCGAAGTGGAGCAGGAAGGGGTCTTCACCATCGACAGCGTCTCCGACCGCGATGCCCACACACTGCGCGAGCTCAAAGCCAGCGGCATCAAGCCCGGAGCCAAGCTCCGCGTCAGAAGAAAAACTCCAGCCCAGGGCTATTCGGTGAGCATTGGCCGCTCCTCCGCGGCCTTCGACCTCTCGCACGAAGCTGCCGGCGGGATCCGGCTGCTGCCCTGAGCGAAAGAATTTGCGTGGCCGCTGGTTTGAGTCTGGTTTGACTCAAACAACCGTGTTGCCTAGGCTCAAAGTGAGAGAACGGAGATACATCTGCAAATGAAAGTTCTGGTAATCGGCGGCGGTGGCCGCGAGCACGCCCTTGTCTGGTCGCTCCTGAAATCGCCGCAGGTCAACGAGGTCGTCTGCGCCCCGGGCAACGGCGGCATCGAGAAGATCGCGCGCTGCATCGCCGTAGACGTCAACAGCCTTGCCTCGATGGTCGAGGTGGTCGAGGCGGAGCGCCCTGACCTCACCGTGATCGGCCCGGAGGTTCCGCTTTCTCTCGGCATCGTCGATGAGCTGAATCGTCGCAACCTGCGCGTCTTTGGACCGACGCAGGCGGCTGCGAAGCTCGAATCTAGCAAGGCCTTCGCCAAGGAGTTCATGCAGCGCCACGGCATCCCCACGGCTGCCTACGCCGTCTGCACCAGCATTGAAGAGGTGCGCGACCAGCTCAACCACTTCACGCTTCCGGTGGTGGTCAAGGCCGACGGCCTCGCCGCAGGGAAAGGCGTCGTCATCTGCGAGACCCGCCTGCAGGCTGAATCAGCCGCCGCCGAGATGTTCAGCGGAGCGCTGCTCGGTACCCACGAGACCGAGATCGTGCTCGAAGAGTTCCTGACCGGCGAAGAGCTTTCGTTCTTCGCGCTCTGCGACGGCAAACATGCGGCACCGATTGCCTCCGCACAGGACCACAAGCGCGTCGGCGAGGGCGACACTGGCCCCAATACCGGCGGCATGGGTGCTTATTCGACCGACGGACTTACGACTGCCGCGATGCGTGAGTGGCTCACCAAAAACGTCGCGCAAAAGGTCGTCGACGGCATGGCATCTGAAGGCCAGCCCTTCAAAGGCATTCTCTTCTGCGGCATTATGATGACGCCGCGCGGTCCGATGGTGCTCGAATTCAACACCCGCTTCGGCGATCCCGAGACCCAGGCCATTCTGCTGCGCATGCAGACCGATATCGTCGACCTCTGCAACGCCTCGATCGACGGCACCGCCAACGCGCTCGACATCAGGATGCACCCCGGAGCCAGCGTCTGCGTGATCGCCGCCAGCGGGGGCTACCCCGGCAAATATGCCTCTGGCAAGCCCATCCACGGCATCGCTGACCAATCCGGCAAAGACGTCGTCGTCTTCCACTCCGGTACGGCTATTAAGGATGGCCACTTGGTCACCGCTGGGGGCCGCGTCCTCTCCATCACGTCGATGGCGCCCGACCTGCGCGCCGCTCTCGATCTGGCATACGCGGAACTGGCAAAGGTCTCGTTTGAGGGAATGCAGTTCCGCCGCGACATTGGCCATCGCGCATTGGCATTGGAGCAGGGATAAAGAAATTTCAAACAGAGGGGAACGAGCATGGTCGCGCTGACTGGCGAAGAGTTGCTGGCATGGAACGACAAGACCGCCGACCAATGGCGAAAGCTGTTAGAGGCTCATCCACACCTGCTGGCGGTGCCCTGTGATGTGGCCGGTGTAAAGACCATAGGCGAGCTGATGCAGCACATCGTCGCGGCGCAACTGCGCTATGCGGAGCGGCTCACCGGATCGACGGCAACGGCGTACGACGACATCAAATACGGCACGGCGGGGGAGCTGTTCGCAACCCACTCGCAATGTATGGAGCTGTTCCGGAGGCTTCTCGCCGATCCCACCTGCGACTGGGACGAGGAGGTTGAGTTCGTCACCCGGCGCGTGGGCACGCTCCTCGCTTCGCGCAAGACGTTTTTTATTCATGCCCTGACCCACGGCATCCGCCACTATGCACAACTGGCGACGCTGGTGCGGCAGCACGGAGTCACGCCGGACTGGCCGATGGACTACCTCTTTATGGGCGCAAGGTGGGCTTGAATTCCTGTTTGTTCCTATCCCAATGGGGATGACCACATGAAAAGGTACAACCTTTCATTGACATTCCTTTGGCACCACAATAAAGTGGCGCTGACATGAAAAAAGCCGCCGCCCTGCTCTGCCTTCTCGCCTCCTTCGCCTATGGGCAGAAGCGCCCCGCCATCACCGGCATTGCATTTGTCCGCATGTACACGGCAGACGCAGCGGCCTCCACCGCCTTTTACAAAGACAAACTTGGCTTCGACCGAAGCGAAAAAAACGGCATTGCCCATTACGCCGTCAACGATTCGCAATGGCTTGAGGTCACGGCGTTGCCCACGCCGGCACCGCAGTCGCGCATCGCTGCCATTGCCTTCACCACCCGCGACGCTGCCGCGCTGGAGCAATATCTCAAAGCCCACGCCGTCGCCATCGACCAGCCGCTGCTCCATGGCAGATTCGCCGTCCACGATCCCGAAGGCCAGCTTGTCATCTTCGTCCAGCAGCGTCCCGCGTCCTCGAAGGCCGTTTCACCCCGCGCCACGGCGCGCCGCGTGATCCACACTGGTTTCTGGGTTCACGACCGCGCCAAGGAAGACCAATTCTGGCACGACATCCTCGGCTTTCGTCCGCTCTGGTTCGGCGGCCAGCACGATGGCGAGATCAACTACGTCAGCAGCCAGGTTCCTGACGGTACCGACTGGATCGAATACATGCTCAACGGCGAAGCCAACCCCTCGCCTCATTCGCTCGGCAGCATGAACCACTTCTCCCTCGGCGTAGCTCACATGAGGGATGTTGTGCAGGCGCTTGCCCGCAACGGCTGCTCCGGCCCGGAGTGCAGCAAAACCCAGATGGGACGCGATGGCAAGATCCAGCTCAACCTCTTCGACCCCGACCTTACGCGGGTGGAGTTCATGGAGTTCAAGCCTTCTGGCCCCACCTGCTGCTCGCCCTTCACCGGCCCACCGCCTACTGAAAAAGAGAACCGATAGGAGCCGTTTTTACCTGCCACAAACGCACGTCATCTCGACCGGAGTGGCGCTTTTTCCGCCGCAGTGGAGAGACCCCTGTATTTCGCTTTTGCTTGTTTTAAATCGGTGGCATCGCTTCAAATCGACGTTATGCGGCTGTCGCACTCTCACCAGACATTGTTCTTCCGAGCCGGGGAAAACAACAATACAGGGGTCTCTCCACTACGCGACGCACGATGAAACTATGCGTCGCTTCGGTCGAGCTGACGTACTTGTGTGTTTTTCGTGAAGAGGCTCAGATGCTGTCTCGAACAGCTCAATCAGACGCTGACTGCTGCCGGAAGAATCTCTGAGACATCCACCCACTGCGTGGGGTAGTTCCCGGTGTAGCAAGCGGTGCAATAGGTGTTCGGCTGCTCATCGCCCTCGGTGCAGCAATGGATCAGGCCGTCCAGGGAAAGATAGGCCAGCGAATCGGCCTCGATATATTTGCAGATCTCTTCGACGGAATTATTCGCCGCAATCAGGTCCTTCTTGCTGGGCGTATCCACCCCGTAAAAACAGGGCGAGATCGTGGGCGGACAGGAGATGCGCAGATGAACTTCCTTCGCTCCCGCCGCGCGAACCATCCTGACAATCTTTCGCGAGGTGGTTCCCCGGATGATCGAGTCGTCGATCAAAATAACCCGTTTGCCTTCGAGCAGCGACCGCACCGGATTGAGCTTCATGCGAACGCCAAAGTCGCGCACGCGCTGTTCGGGCTGAATGAAGGTGCGTCCAACATAGTGGTTGCGGATCAGGCCAAGGTTGAACGGAATGCCCGACTCCTCCGCGTATCCAATCGCCGCGGTCACGCCGGAGTCCGGCACCGGGACGATCAGGTCGGCAGGAACACCCGACTCGCGTGCCAGTTGCCGACCCATCGCCGCTCGCGACTGCTGTACCCAGCGGCCGAAGATCTTCGAGTCGGGTCGCGCAAAGTAGACATGCTCGAAGATGCAGCTCGACTGCTTGGTGGTTGTGTCGAAGTAGCGGCTGGTCACGCCATCTTCTGAAACCATAATCAGCTCGCCCGGCTTTACTTCGCGCTCGTACTTGGCATGGAGCAGGTCGAAGGCGCAGGTCTCCGAGGCAAACACAAACGTATCGGGAGCGCCGTTCTCTCCCGGGATCCTGCCCATCGACAGCGGCCTGAACCCGTGTGGATCGCGCGCCGCGAAGATGCGGTTGCGCGTCATCATCACAATCGAAAACGCGCCTTCGACCTGCGACAGCGAGTCGGCGATGCAGTCCACCAGCGTGTTCTTTTTCGAGTGCGCGATGAGTTGAATAATGATCTCGGAGTCCGAGGTCGTCTGAAAGAGTGCGCCATCGCGCTCCAACCGCTCCCGCGCCGTGCCCAGGTTCACCAGGTTGCCGTTATGCGCAATGGCGATCAGGCCCTTGGTGCTCTCAACCGAGATCGGCTGCGCATTGAGCAGCGCCGAGTCGCCGGTGGTCGAGTAGCGGGTATGGCCAATCGCGATATGTCCCGGCAGCTTGGCCAGCACATCGTCGGTAAAGATCTCCGAGACCAGGCCCATGCCCTTGATGTCGTTCACGTTCTGCCCATCGGCGGAGGCGATGCCGCCGGACTCCTGTCCGCGATGCTGCAGCGAATACAGGCCCCAGTAGGTCATCCGCGCCGCGTCGGGATGGTTATAGATCGCCATCACACCGCACTCTTCGCGCAGCTTGTCGAACGGGGTGGCGTCGTCTTCGTCGATCTCTTCTACCGGATTGTTCTGGAGCGCAAGCGAAGTATCCATTATGCCGTCACCACCTCGTCCGCAAGCTGCGCATCGAGCGCGCCAGCCCACACAGATCTCAATGCAGAGACCGAGTCAGAAATTGCCGAGCCCTTCGGTGTAAAGATATCCAGCACAGGGCCGCCGGTGGTGCCGATGTCGCGGGCTGTGATCGATCCGAACTGGCCACAGACTTCGGTCAACTGTGCAAAGGCGGCATCGGTGCAGGTGACCACAACAGCGCTGGCCTCTTCGTTGAAGAGTTCCGCAGCCACAATGTCTCCATCGGCGTGGTCGAGGCTGACCGCTGCTCCAATTCCTTTGGCAAAACTGGCCTTGGCCAGAGTGACCGCAATGCCGCCGTCGGAGACATCGCTGGCCGACGTAATCAACCGCTCGTCCGCCAGTGCGGCAAGGCACTTGTGAAGCTCAGCTTCTTTCGCGATGTTCAGCTCAGGCGGCGTTCCCCAGAGAGCGTTCAGAATGGCCTTGGCATAGTCCGATGAGCCGAAGGACTGAAGTCCGTCTTTCGATCCATTGACCGAGAGCAGAATGATGCGCTCGCCGCCCTTGCGGAATCCGCTGGGTACAGACTTGGTCACATCCTCAATAATTCCGACGATCCCAAGCACCGGAGTCGGATAAATCCCCTCACCCTTGGTCTCGTTGTAAAGCGAGACGTTGCCGCCGGTAATGGGTGTGCCCAGCGCCGTACAAGCCTCGGCAATGCCGTCAATCGCGTTCGAAAGCTGCGCCATAATCTCCGGCTTCTCGGGATTGCCGAAGTTCAGGCAATTTGTCGCTGCCACTGGAGTCGCGCCTGTACAGGCGACCTTCCGTGCAGCCTCAGCCACGGCATGCATCGCCCCGACTTTAGGATCGAGATACGTCCAGCGCCCGTTGCCTGCCAGAGCCATCGCCAATCCGCGCTCATGTCCGGCGGTGCCTGAATCCTTGATGCGCATCACGCCTGCTTCGGCGCCCGGTCCCTGCACGGTGTTGGTCTGCACCATCGAGTCGTACTGCTCATAGACCCAGCGCTTGTCGCAGATGTTTGCGCTTGCCAATAGTTTTTTCAGATCGGCGGTGTAGTCGCGCGGCTGCTTCAGTTCTTCGAGCACTGCAGCCGGAGGATCGACCGGCACCGGGGCCTTCCACACGCCCACCGGACGGTGGTACAGCGGAGCGTCGTCGGTGAGGCTCTTGTTGGGAATATCGGCCATCAGTTCACCGTGCTGGGTGATGACCATGTTCGGCTTCTCGGTAACTGTGCCAACGATTGAGGCATCGAGTCCCCACTTCTTGAAGACGTCGAGGACCTCCTGCGCGCGCGGCTTGTCGGCCACCAGCAGCATCCGCTCCTGCGACTCCGACAACATAATTTCGTAGCTGCTCATGCCGGTCTCGCGCTGCGGCACCAGGTCCAACTCGACGGTCAGGCCAAGCTCGCCGCGCCCGCCCATCTCGCAGGTCGAGCAGGTCAAGCCCGCCGCGCCCATGTCCTGAATACCAAGCACCGCGCCGGTCGCCATCGCTTCGAGGCAGGCCTCGAGCAACAGCTTCTCCAGGAACGGATCGCCCATCTGCACGTTGGGCCGCTTCTGCTCGCTGCCCTCGGTAAACTCTTCGGACGCCATAGTGGCGCCATGAATTCCATCGCGCCCGGTCTTCGCGCCGACATAAATTACCGGATTGCCTACACCGGTGGCCTTGGCGTAGAAGATCTCGTCACGCCTTACCAGTCCCAAGGCAAAGGCGTTCAGCAGCGGATTACCCGAGTAGCAGGTCTCAAATCGCGTCTCGCCGCCAAGGTTAGGAACGCCGAAACAGTTGCCGTACCCGGCCACGCCATGCACGATCCCGGTTGCGACCTGATGGTTCTTCCGCCGCAGCGCTTCGTCCGGCTCGGCTTCGTCCAGAGGGCCAAAGCGCAGCGAATCCATCACCGCCAGCGGTCTTGCGTTCATGGTAAAAATATCGCGCAGAATGCCGCCCACGCCGGTCGCCGCGCCCTGATACGGCTCGATATAGCTGGGGTGGTTGTGCGACTCGATCTTGAAGGCGCAGGCCCATCCATCGCCCACGTCGATGATGCCGGCGTTCTCTCCCGGACCCTGCACGACCAGCTTGCTCTCGGTCGGCAGCCGCTTCAGGTGTACGCGCGATGATTTGTAGGAGCAATGCTCCGACCACATCACGGAAAAGATTCCCAGTTCGGTCAGGCTGGGCGTACGTCCAAGCGCGGCTTCGATGCGCGTGTACTCGTCCGGCGTAATGCTGTGCTGCTTAAGCAGCGCCGGAGTAATGGTGGCGGGGGAGGGGGTCTGAACTGGGTGCTGAACTTGCGTATTGGGCATGGCTCGCTGTTAAGATTGTCGCACGTACGGCAATCCCTCGTTGGCTGCGAGCCTTCGGGCGGCGCTGGGCCCCGTGTTTACTGCCGTTCCAAGGTCTCCCGGTCCCATTTCGCGGCATTGGCCGCAGCATCGTATGCGCTCTCTAAAAACTCCAGCAGCGCGGCTTCCGGCGAAGCCTCTGCCTGCACATCTTCATACCGGAAGAGGAACTCTCCCAAAGCTTTATCCCATCCAGCCGCTGCGGGGCGAACCTTCGCCTCTGCCAGATCCTCCGGCACGGGAGCCGCATAGCAGTAAAATGCCGCCGCGCCGTAGCCCCCATTTCCCGGCCAGAATCCGGCGGAAATTACCTCATGCGAGTAGGCCTCGCGTTGAATCGAATCCGCTCCCGTTCGCGGAGGCGCAAGTCGTCCCGAAAACCGCGTCACCGCCATATCGAAGCTGCCCCAGAAGAAGTGGATCGGGCTCACCTTGCCCAGAAATCCCGTCCCAAACTGCCGGAAGATCTTCTCCGTCTCCACCAGCACCCGCCAGAACCGCTCCACATACTTTGCGTCGTAGGATTTGTGCTCCGTATCCAGATCGAACCGGATTGGATGCGCCTGTTCGCACGGCATCGGGTCGATCTTCACGGCGACGCCCAGCGAAGCCAGGCACTCCAGATACTCCTTGTAAAAGTCCGCGACCGTTCTCGGCTGCAGCTTCATGGCACGCGTCTGCCCCGATCCCAGCCGAAGGTGCAGCTCATGGGCTACAAAATCGAACTCGATGTCGAGCACATCGTTGCCATAGGGCATCGCCGACGTGCCCAGTCCGCGCGCGGTCACGTAGAGGGGCACGTTCCACCAATGATTCAGTAGAGGAGTCAGCGCCAGCCGGGTCTTGCCTACAATCTGCGTCCACATATGCAGCGTATCGGCCGTCGCTGCCCACTCGTCCCACACCAGCGACGGCCACGCCGCCTTCACTGTCTCAGTCATAAACGCCCCCTTGAAACGATGAGGAAAAGCATACTCCGTCACCGTTGCTGGAGTATGAGAGATATCACCAAAACGGGATCGTTCTCGTTTGAGACAAAAAGTACGTCCTCTCGACCGACGGCCGCAGGCCGTAGTGGAGAGACCGCTGTATTCAGCCCTTTGTTGCACCGGCAAATTTTCTATCTGAGGTGAACCCGTCCAAAAGATGGTTGGGAGCCGAGAACGCAACAGCAAAGGCGAAATACAGGGGTCTCTCCACTACGCCGCGCGAGAGTGCCGCGCGGCTCCGGTCGAGATGACGTGATTCAGTGGTACGGGGCTATATCGAGATGACGTGATTCAGTGGTACGGGGCTATATCGAGATGACGTGATTCAGTG
>JBEPUY010000016.1:0-86775 GCA_041691255.1 Granulicella sp.
CGCGCCTCTCCGCCGCCAAGCCCAAGATCGCCAACTACGCCTTCACCACGCTCGAGCCCAACCTCGGCGTCGTCAAGGTCGGCGAGTTTCCCCACACCGAGTCCTTCACCATCGCCGACCTTCCCGGCCTCATCGAAGGCGCGCACCTCGGCCACGGCCTCGGCATCCAGTTCCTCAAACACATCGAGCGCACCAGCGTCATCGTCCATCTCGTCGATGTCTCGGACTCGAGCGCGACCGAGGGCACCGTACGCCCCGACGCCGTCGCCGACTTCAAGGTCATCAGCGAAGAGCTGCGCAGCTTCGACCCCTCACTCGTCACCCGGCCCACCATCATCGTCGCGGCAAAGTGCGATGTGGCCAACCCCGACAAGCTCAAGAAGCTGACCGCCATGGCCAAGCGCCGCAAGCTGCCCTTCTTCGCCATCTCCGCCGTCACCGGCGACGGCATCGAGCCGCTGAAGTACGCCATCGCCGAAGCCGTCACAGCCCATCGCCCCGCGCGCATCAAGATCGAAGCCACTCCGGTGACGGCCAAGCGCAAGCCCAACTACCCTCCGCCTGCCCCCTCATCCCGAGGCCGCACCTAGCGACGCGGTGAATCGGCTTTCACGCACGTTCCGATGAAAGCCGATTCGCTGCATCGGTTTCGACCCCAGCACCAGCCTCATTCCCACCTCAAAAGCACGTTATCTCGACCCCAGCGCCAGCCTCATTCCCACCTCAAAAGCACGTCATCTCGACCGGAGCGAAGCGCAGTGGAGAGACCCCTGTATTTGCACTTGCTGTTGCCTGTTTTTAACCAGTGCAAGTCGATGCTCAAGCTATCAGAACGAGGCCGTTCTGAGCTTCAGAAATACAGGGGTCTCTCCACTACGGCGGCAAAAGCACCGCCTTCGGTCGAGATGACGTACTTTGTGTTGCAAGTTGGCACGCAGGAGGCGAGGGGCGTTGCCTTGGTGCAATAGCTCCGCCCGTTCCAGCCACATCCTGCCAACCAAAGCCGACCCTCAAAAGACCCACGCCCCACACAAGCACCCCTTCACGCGGTGCCACTTTCAAACCCCCGACAACGCGGTAACGCCACTATTTTCAATCGCAGAGCGATAGACCCCATGGCTCAAAAGTGCTACATCCACAGGCTCATCAACCTATTAGCTTCGAGCTAACAGATTTGTCTGAAGGTGCATCATGAACGCTCCCCTCCCCCCGCTCGTCGGTTTTTACGACACCCGCCTTGTCATCGTCTCCGTCCTCATCGCAATCCTGGCAGCCTATGCGGCGCTCGATCTTGCCGGACGCGTCACCGCCGCGCGCGGAGTCGCCCGCTCCCTCTGGCTCACCGGCGGGGCCTTCGCCATGGGCCTGGGCATCTGGTCGATGCACTACGTCGGCATGGAGGCGCTTCGCCTCCCAGTAGAAGTCCGCTTCGACTGGCCAACGGTCCTGCTCTCAATGCTGGCGGCATTTGTGGCCTCGGCTATCGCTCTCTTTGTCGTCAGCCGCAAAACCATGACCATGACCTCGGCCATCGTGGGCAGCCTGCTGATGGGCAGCGGCATCGCTGCCATGCACTACATCGGCATGGAGGCCATGCGTCTTCCCGCGATGTGCACCTACTCGGCGGGGCTGGTCATCCTCTCCGTTGTGCTCGCGATCGTCATCTCATTTGTCGCCATGCTGCTGACCTTCGGCCTGCGCGACCAGATGTCGACCTGGAGCTGGCGCAAATCCGGCGCCGCCATCGTGATGGGTCTGGCGATTCCCACCATGCACTACGTGGGCATGGCCGCCGTCAGCTTTATGCCTGCTCCGCTGCAAGCGTCTGAGCTCAAGCACGCCATCAATATGTCCGAGCTCGGTCTCATCGGCATCGGCCTGGTGACGCTGATCATCCTGAGCCTCGTCTTCCTCGCCTCCATGCTCGACCGACGTTTTTCGATGCACGCCAAAGAGCTGGAGATGAGCGAAGAGCGCTACCGGCTGATGGCGCAGATGACCGAGGAGCGCGAAAAGGCCCGCACCGCCGAGGCAGGCAGCCAGGCCAAGAGCGAGTTTCTCGCCAACATGAGCCACGAGATTCGCACCCCGCTCAACGGCATCATCGGCATGACCGACCTTACGCTTGAGACCGAGCTGACCCGCGAGCAGCGCGACTATCTTGAGACCGTCAAGCTGTCGGCAGACTCCCTGCTCAACGTCATCAACGACATTCTCGACTTCTCCAAGATCGAGGCGGGCAAGGTCGACCTCGAAGAGATCGACTTCGACCTGCGCGACTGCATCGAAGGTGCGCTCAAGTCGCTCGCTCTCAGGGCTGACGAGAAGGACCTCGAGCTCCTCTGCGAGGTCTCGCAGCAGATTCCCGAGACCGTCGTCGGCGACCCCGGCCGTCTGCGCCAGGTCCTCATCAACCTCATCGGCAACGCGCTGAAGTTCACCCACGAGGGCGAGATCGGCGTCAGGGTTCGCACCGAGGTGCTCGAAGAGAAGGCCGTCACCCTGCACTTCACCGTCGCCGACACCGGCGTCGGCATCCCCACCGACAAGCTGAACGCCATCTTCGAATCTTTCAATCAGGCTGACACCTCGACCACCCGCGAGTTCGGCGGCACCGGCCTTGGCTTGACCATCTCAAGACGCCTGATCGAGATGATGGGAGGCCGCATCTGGGTCGAGAGCGAGGTCGGCGTCGGCTCCCGCTTCCACTTCACCGCCCGGCTCAGCACCGAGACCGAGCAGGTACAACCGGTCGAGCTCGAGTCCACCCCAACCATCCTGACCGGCGTCAAGGTACTGGTCGTCGACGACAACCGTACCAACCGCCGCATCCTCGATGGCCTGCTCACCCACTGGGGCATGAAGGCCACCGTCGTCGCCGACGCCGACAAGGCGTTGGCCGCGCTCACCACCGCGCGCGAGGCCAATGTTCCCTACGACCTCATCCTGACCGACATGCACATGCCCAGGATGGACGGCTTCGGTCTGGTGCAGGAGATCAAGCAAAGGCCCGCCCTGTCCACCTCGACCATCATGATGCTCACCTCCGGCGGCCAGCGCGGCGACGCTGCCCGCTGCGGAGAGATGGGCATCGCGGGCTACCTCGTCAAGCCGGTGCGCCAGGCCGAGCTGCGCGAAGCCATCTCCCGCGTCCTGAAGACGAAACAGCAGATTGGAGAGGTTCCCATGATTACCCAGAGCGTTCTTGAGAATGAGCGCGACCCGCAAAAGAGCCTGCACATTCTTTTGGCCGAAGACAATCCCGTCAACCAGAAGCTGGCCATTCGCCTGCTCGAAAAACGCGGCCACCAGGTCGTCCTCGCCGTCAACGGCAAACAGGCGTTGTCGGCGCTCGAGAAGACCGCCTTCGACCTTGTGCTGATGGACGTCCAGATGCCCGAGATGGACGGCATCGAGGCGACCGAGAAGCTGCGCGAGCGCGAAAAGAGCACCGGAAAACATCAGCCCGTCGTCGCCATGACCGCTCTGGTCATGAAGGGCGACCGTGAGCGCTGCATGGCCGCAGGCATGGATGGATATCTCTCCAAGCCCATTCGCCCGCAGGAGCTCGACGAGGTGCTCGACACCTACGTCCTCCGCGAGCGCGTCGAATTTACCGCCGTGCTGGAGCCCGTGGTTCAGGAGCCCGTCGTCCAGGAACTCTCTGTCGCCAAGGAAGAGCTGCTGGAGCGTATCGACGGCGACCGCGCCTTCCTCGCCGAGCTGCTCGACCTCTTTCGCGAAGACTATCCCGCGCAGATCAGCGCCGCCCACGAGGCAGCCCGCACCGGCGACGCCGCCACCCTGCAACGGGTCGGCCACGCGCTCAAAGGCGCACTCGGAAATCTCGCCGCGCCGGTCTCCGCCCGTATGGCTGGAGAGATCGAAACCATGGGCCGAAGCGGCAACGTGCAAGCAGCAGCCACCGCCGTCAACGAGCTGGAGCAGGAGCTGGGCCGCGTCATCGCGATCCTCGACGGCCTCTGCATGGAGACAGCCCAGTGAAGATCCTGATTGCAGATGATGATCCCGTCTCGCTGCGCCTGATGCAGCGCACGTTGCAGAACTACGGCTACGAGGTCGTCACCGCGACCGACGGCGTGCAGGCCGCGAAGATCCTGTCGAATCCCGGCGGCCCGCGGCTCGCCCTGATCGACTGGATGATGCCCGAGCTCGACGGCCTCGGCGTCTGCCGCGAGGTGCGCAGCCGCCACGAGAACGCCTACGTCTACATCCTTCTGCTCACCTCGCGCCAATCGAGCGACGATATCGTCATCGGGCTCGAAGCCGGGGCCGACGACTACCTCACCAAGCCATGCCACGCCGCCGAGCTGAAGGCACGCCTGCACACCGGCCTGCGCATCCTCCAACTCGAAGACAAGCTGGTCGAGGCCCGTGAAGAGATGCGCTTCAAGGCGACCCACGACACGCTCACCTCGCTCTGGAACCGCGCCGGAATCCTCACCCTGCTGCACGCCGAGTTCAGCCGCGCCACCCGGCACCAAACTCCCCTGTCGCTGCTGATCTGCGACATCGACCACTTCAAAAAAATCAACGACACCTACGGCCATCCGGTCGGCGACGAGGTCCTGCAACAGGTCTCCTCCTACCTGCGCAACCTGGTGCGGCCCGAGGATTGCGTCGGGCGCTTTGGCGGCGAAGAGTTTCTCATCGTGCTCGGCGACTGCGACCGGGCCACGCTCGAGGTACGCTCCAACCAGATCCGCGAAGAGATCAGCCGCGTCCCCTTCCTCACCGAGGAAGGTTCGGTCTCGGTCTCGCTCAGCTTCGGCGCCATCACCATCGAGCCGCCCTGCGACGCCGCCGACCTCGACCTCTACGTTAAAAAGGCGGATGCAGCCCTCTATCGCGCCAAAGCCGCCGGACGCAACTGCGTCGTCTTCGCCGAACAGCCCGTCGCCGTCTGAACAATCACCATCAATCGCTCAGCATCGGTAAAAAGCCTTAGAACCTTTATAAAAACTGTCATGGAGGTGATGTATCTCCAGTGAGAAAGAACAGGCAACGGCAACGGCGAAATACAGGGGTCTCTCCACTGCGCTGCGCTCCGGTCGAGATGACGTGCTTTGTTGCTAGCTCCGGTCGAGATGACGTGCATTTGTTGCTGGCTCTGGTCGTGATGACGTGCTTTTGAGTTTAGATGAGACTTTAGAGTTTTTAGACAGGTTCTTAAACACGTCATCTCAACCGAAGTGCACCGCCTCCACAAATGCACGCCATCTCGACCGAAGCGCAGCGCAGTGGAGAGACCCCTGTATTTCGCCGTTGCCGTTGCTCGTTCTTAAATCGGTGCAATCAGTGCAGATCGGCGTTAAGCCTCAAGCCCGCGCTCAATCCCACTCTCCCCGCTCCTCCGCCGTCAGCGCAACCGGCAGCACCCGGCCCTGCGCGCCCGAAGCAAACGAAGCCTCCAGCACCGCCATCACCGCAACCGCATCTCGCACCGACACCGGCGGCGCGCCCTCGCCGCGAATCGCATCTCGCATCGCAGCATAAAACCCGCTCTGATCGCCCCGCGGCGACGGAACCTCGCGCTGGGTGCCGCTCGCGCCGTCATACACAATCCCGGGACTGGCATCGTAGCCAAACGCCGGATCGCCGGGCAGCATGCCGCTCTGCAACTGCCGCTCCTGCACGTCCGCACCAAACTTCGCCCAACTCCCGCGCGTGCCATGCAGCACCGAACGCGGCCCTCCGCCCGACACCAGCAGCGACGCATGAAGCACCACCCGCAGCCGCTTGTAGTTCAACTGCACATGCGCCCAGTCGTCCGTCTGCCCGCCCTCGCGCAATGTTGCGAAGCTGGCATTCACCGACTCGGGCAGCCCGAAAAGATACAGCGCCTGATCGATCAGGTGCGGCCCCAGATCGAACCACAACCCCGCACCCGGCCCCGGCTCTTCGCGCCAGCGCTGCCGCACCAACGGACGGAAGCGGTCCATGTGGCACTCGTGATGCGAGACCTCGCCCAGCACACCGCTCGCTAAAATCTCCTTCGTCGCGAGCACCTCGCTCTCCCATCGTCGATTGTGAAAGACCGAGAGAAGACGCTCATGCTGCCGCGCAATCTCCACCAGCGAACGCGCCTCGGCAAGCGTCACCGTAAACGGCTTATCGACGACCACATGCTTGCCCGCGTGCAACGCCGCCGCCGCCAGCGGAAAGTGGCTCTCATTGGGGCTCGCGATCACGACCAGATCCACCTCCGCATGGGTCGCCGCCTCCATCGCATCGCAGACCACCACTCCCGGATAAGCCGCCCGCACCGCCTCACGCTGGCTCGATCCCACCACCGTCAACCGCAGCCCCGGCACCGCCGCAATCAGGGGAGCATGAAACGTCCTCCCGGCATAGCCATAGCCGAGCAAACCCACACGCACGACAGCATCCCTCTCGCTCATGCATCCAGAGTAGGCCATCGGCCGCGCAAAAAAATACGCTCCGAAATCCCGCCCAAACACGGCAACAGGTAAACTAGACGCTACATGAATCTCCGTAAAGCACTTCTCCTCCTGGCCGTCGCCACCTTCGTCACCGCTACTGCCCACGCCCAGCTCGGCGTCTATGGAACCTTCACCGCGAACCGCCTCAGCGGCATCAAGTCCTCGCCCGAGGCGACCAGCCCCGGAGCCATCAACAACGATGTCGCCCCCCTCGGCGGCACCGGCGGCATCTACTACGACTTCTTCAAGGTCGGCCACCTGGTCAAGCTGGGCGTGGACGCGCGCGGCAGCATCACCACCACCAAGCGCGGCGCCTACACCAACGCCAATGGCGGCGGGGCCCGCGTCGACTCCGGCTTGTTCGGCGTCCGCGCCGTCTTCAACGCGCCCGTGCTGCACACCATCCTTCGCCCCTACCTTCAGGGCTCGGTCGGCATAGGCCGCTCCAACTACGGCATCCTCTATGGAAACAATGGCGTCGTGATCAAAAATAACTTCGAGTACATGGGCTTTGCTGGCGTCGATATTCCGCTCGCTCCGTTCCTGGACTTCCGCCTGATCGAAATCGGTGCCGGTGCTCTCAGCAACAACCACACCTACCCCCTGCAATCGGTCAGCTCGGGCATCGTCTTCCACCTGCCTTTCTAAAGAAAAAATAACCAGACCTGGTTTGGATAGAAGAAAAGAGAGTCGGGCTGGTTGATAGGCTGTCCAAAAAAGTCTCAACCGCAATGGCAACAAAAGCTCGTCATCTCCACCGAAGCGAAGCAGCCCCAAAGCACGTCCTCTCCAGCGAAGCAGTAGAAAAACACGTCACCTCGACCGGAGCGAAGCGCAGTGGAGAGACCCCTGTATTTGCTTTCCCTCGGCCCGGCAAGATCTTGTAACGCGCAGCATCTCCTGGCTCGTGGATTTGGTGCAACAGCGAAGGCAAAATACAGGGGTCTCTCCACTACGGCCTGCGGCCTCCGGTCGAGATGACGTGGTCTCAGAGTTTTGGGCAGGTTTTTAAAGATAGAGAATCAGGCAGGTGGGTTTATAGAAAACCAAGCCCGGCCTGATCGAAAGGAGAGGGTCCAGTCCTTGCGCATCGCTCTGTTCGGCGGCACCTTCGACCCTCCTCACCTCGGCCATCTGGCCATCGCCACCGCTGCCGCCGACGCCTTCCAGCTCGACTCCATTCTCTTCGCCCCGGCTGGCCGCCAGCCGCTCAAGCCCAACGGCAACTCCTCCTCCTTCGCCGACCGCCTGGCCATGACCACCCTTGCCTGCGCCGAGGACGAGCGTTTCCACGCTTCCACTATCGACGCACCGCGCCCCGACGGCCAGCCCAACTACACCGCCGACACCCTCGCCGAGCTCGAACAGACCATGCCCGCGGTCGTGCTCTACAATCTCGTCGGCGCCGACACCTTCCTCAGCCTGCCCCACTGGCGCGACCCCGCACGCCTGCTCGAGTTGGCCGAATGGATCGTCGTCAGCCGCCCCGGCTTCTCGCTCGACGACCTCTCCGCGCTCGCGCTCACGCCCCATCAGCGCACCCGCGTCCACCTGCTGCAAACCGTCCACGAAGATGTCTCCGCCACCCGCCTGCGCGAGCGCCTGCACACCGGCGATCTCTGCACCGACCTGCTTCCCACAGCGGTCGCAAGCTACATCCACACCCATCGCCTCTATTTATAAAGTAGAGCTCTGCCAAGCAGAACTCTGGCTTCTGCGGCCACAACCCGCTACCATTGAAGACAAGGAGCCTCATGCCATCCACGGAAAGCAACCAGCTACTGCTCGCAGCCGCCGCGGCCTGCGAAGACAAGAAGGCGGAAGATATTCGGGTGCTCGCACTGGACCCCGCGGAGAGCGGCCTCACCGACTATTTTTTGATCTGCAACGGAACCAACGATCGCCAGAACGTAGCCATCACCGATGAGATCGAGATTCGGCTCAAGCGCGAGTTCGGCGTCTATCCCAACTCGGTCGAGGGACGCCGTCAGGCCGAGTGGATCCTGATGGACTACGTGGACTTCATCGTCCATGTCTTCTCGCCTGAGAAGCGCGCCTTCTACGGCCTGGAGCGGCTGCGCAAGACCGCAACCTCGCTGAGCGTGGCCGACCTGAACGCCGAGCTGAAGGCAAGGATCACCACCGCCCGCGCGAAGAAAGCCCCGATCAAAGAAGCAGCCAAAAAAGTCGCAGCAAAGCCCGCCGTCAAAAAGACCGCTGCAAGGAAGCCAGTCAAAGTAGCCGCAAAGAAGGTCGCAGCGAAGAAGACGGCGGTGAACAAGGCAGCGCCAAAGAAAGCAGCGCCAAAGAAGACCGCAACCAAAAAAGTGGCAACCAAGAAGGTCGCAGCAAAGAAAATAGCGCCAAAGAAGACCGCAAAGACTGGCAAGAAGTAACCGCCGCGATCGCACAGAACTGAAAGACAAAGAGAGCGGCCCGCCTGAAGATCAAGCGGGCCGCTCTCTTTTGTCTTGTCACTCAATTTGACGAACCAGCAAAAAGCACGTCAGCTCGGCCAAAGCAAGGAGCAGCTCGACCGAAGCAGGGAGCAGCAACAATCGAGCCAGCAAAAAGTTACGTCATCTCGACCGAAGCGCCGCGCAGTGGAGAGACCCCTGTATTTTGTATTTCGCCGCTGCACCACTGGCCGCTCTCAACAGAGAACAGCCAGCGGCACAGCATCTTCGATTAGAAGATCAGCTTGATGGCACCCTGAATCTGGCGAGCGCCGGTAGTGCCGTCATTCTGACCGACCTGCGACGTAGCCACCCCAAAGGTCGACGAGGTGATCGTCAACGAGTTGTGGTTCACCGTGTCCGGCGAGGACATGTTGGGGTGGTTGAAGACGTTGTAGCTCTCAGCCCGCAAGACCAGCTTGAACTGCTCACGCAAGGTCTGCGTCTTCTGCAAGACGACATCGGTATTGACGAAGCCAGCGCCGTAAAACTTGTTGCGGCGAATGGAGACGCTCTGGTCAAAGGGAGCATTGACAAAGGCCGCAGCCGACGGGCCGACAATCTTTCCGGCCGCTACGATCTGTCCGCGATTGGAAGGATAAGGCGCACCTACAAGCTGCGGACGGTTCGAGAGGCCAGTGTGGAGATTATCGCGAGTGCCGCGCAGATCGAAAGGAAGTCCGGTCTGAACCTGCTGAATCCCTGAGATCTGCAAGCCTTCAAAGACATGCCCCAGCAAGCCATGGTTCATGTACGCTCCACTGATCCCAATCGGAAGGCTATAGCTGGCTGCGACGGTGCCGCGCTGACGAACGTCCGAATCGGAGTTGCCATACTCCGAAAGGAGATCTGCGCTGTTGCGTGGAAGGCCGCTGCCACCCGCGCCGGGAACCAGCGGGTCGCTGCCGTTATCCAGCGAGTGCGACCAGGTGTAGCTGCCCGTAAGAGTGAGTCCGGAGAGCTGGCCGACGACCTTGGCCTGCAACGCGTTGTAGTTGCCACTGACAACCGAGGTCTGGAAGAGTTCGTGGAGAAAGGCCGTGTTATTGACCGAAAGCGTCGCCGGGGAATAGTAGGCATACAAAGCATTGCTTTGAAGCGCGGCTTCGGGAACACCTGCGGCAAGGTTCTGCTGCACCAGGTTCTGCTGAGGCGGAGCGCCGTCGATCTCACGAAGTCCATGCGTGCTGTGGTTGCCGACGTAGTCCACCTCAACCGTCAGCTTGCTGTTGAGCTGATGCTGAACGCCGATGTTATAACTCAGATTGGTGGGCATCTTGAGTTTGGGGTCAATGACGACCGGCGTATAAAGTGACTGGTCGTAAAGATCGGGCGAGGCCGTCAGATTGCCGGGATTCGGATTATTCGTGACGTTCGGGCTGCCCGCGGTATCGTCGACGTTATAGGGAAACTCCGTCTGAGAGGCCTGGAAGGGTGGATTGGAATTGGCGTTCCCGAAAAGGTTATCGAAGATGCGGTCGTGGAAGATTCCGACGCCGCCACGGATCGCAGTCTTGCCGTCTCCATTCAGGTCATAGGAGAAGCCGACGCGGGGCTCGATCATCTTCCAGCTATCGGCATAGAGCTGACGGCCAGTTCCAGGACCGACCGGCGTGAAGGTGAAGAAGCCCGCCGCCGGGACCGGGGCAGACGCATCGCCATAGAAGTTGGCCAGATTGCCGTCCTTCTCGTAAGGAACGCCGTTGAAGGCATAGCGAATGCCGAGAATGGCGGTGAACTTCGAGTTGACCTTCCAGGTATCCTGGGCAAAAGCAGCCCACTCATGCTGACGGTAGCGGTCCAGGTCGCTGGAGCGACGAACGCCTTCGCGCGTGAAGAACTGGTTTTCCGAGGTTTGAGCAACCGCACCCTGCGCTCCGTAGATAAGGTTCTCAAAGGGTGTGTAGCTGGGCGAGTCAGGGTTGGCAAACGTATAGGCTGGGACCTGATTGCCACTGTCGCTGGTGTAATCGTCAAAGACATTCAACGACAGCAGGTTGCGCGAGCTGAAGTTGGAAAAGTTGTTGTCCTTTACGCTGCGATACTCGCCCCCGAACTTCATCGAGTGCGCGCCCTTAGTGACCGAAAAGGTATCCGCAAAGAGAAGCGTCGAGCTGAGCCGCGCCTGCGCATTGCTGTCTCCGAGGCCGACGCAACCAAAGGTGAAGAAGGAAGGAATAGCGACATCGCGGCCGTTGCCAAAGTCGTCGACGCCAACGACGGAATCGATGTTGGCGTGATTGCAGAAGAATCCGGTATCAGCCTGGTTATAGCCGGCGCGGAATAGGTTCGTTGTATTGGCCGAAAGCGCCGAGGCCAGCGAAATGACGCCATTATGGCTCGTGCTAATGGAGGAACTGTTGCCGTAGCCCGGAAGAACCTCGTCATGGAAGGGATCGGTATCGGCAGAGTGGCCATAGATATAACGCACCGTAAGCTGGTGCTTCTCGCTCAACTTATGATCGAAACGGCCCGTGAGGTTGTAGTCGTTGAGAGCATCGGGCGAGGCGAAGAAATAGTTTGTGCTGACGCCGTCGCCGTTGTCCGCCTGTCCGACCGGGGCAAGAGCAAGGATCTTCGCGATCGTGGGGTCCAACGGAAGCCCCGAGAGATTGTTCGGGTTGGCAGGATTGGTGAGATCGACCGGCGTCACGCTGCCATCGACTGGGTCAATGTAATTAAATTTCCCGGTCCGGAAGGCAGCGGTTGGTGTCGTCTGCGAAGCGGTGCGGGTGGTGCGGAAGCGCTGGACCTCGCCGTTGAGGAAGAAGAAGGTGTGGTCCTTCCAGACCGGGCCGCCGACCGAAGCGCCGAAGTCGTTGCGGACGTAGGGGTCCTGCGGGCTGCCCTTCTTGTTGAAGAAGTCGCGCGCGCCGAGGGCGCTGTAGCGGCCAAACTCGTAGGCGTCGCCGTGAAACTGGTTGCCGCCGCCGCGAGTCACCACATCGACGATGGCGCCAGTGTTGCGGCCGAACTCGGCGTCGAAGTTGTTGGTGATGACGCGGAACTCCTGCGTCGAGTCGGGATTGGCCGACGAGATGCCGCCGGGGATGCCGGGGACCGAGGTGTCGTTGTTGTCCGCACCGTCGAGCATGAAGTTGTTATTGCGGTCGCGCTGGCCGTTGACCGAGAAGCCGCCATCGTTATTGGTGGACGTGACCACGCCGGGAGACAGCAGCGTGAGCTGATAGGGGTCGCGCAGGATCAGCGGCAGGTCGTTGATCTGCTTGGAGTTGACGACGGTTGAGAGCTGGAAGCTATCGGTCTCGACCGGGGCCACCGTCACGTCCTGCACATCGATCGAGGCCACCGCACCGGCAAGCTGCAGGTTAAAGTTGACCGGAAGCGTGGCCGCGACGTTCAATACGACGTGATTGCGCGCCATCGTCTGGAAGCCCGGAGCTTCGACCGTCACCGTATACACCGAGGGCGGCAGCGCGGCAAAGTTGTAGATGCCCGCCGAGGTCGTGGTCGCAGTCCGCGTGAGCGCGGTCGTCTCCGACTTGGCCGTCACCGTAGCATTGGGAACGACGGCCCCGCCGGGATCGAAGACCTGTCCGGTTACACTGCCGGTCTGCGCGAAGCCGACCCCAACCAGAGAAACGAGAACCAATAAGGCAACACTTACACTCTTAAATCCAAAACGCATGAATCACTCCTGGGCCCCACAGCTTGGTGAAGGAACCTGCAAAAAATCAATAGACTTCCAGGATCGCTCTCCTCTGCACCGTTTCCGAGAGCGGCTGTAAGGTAGTGTTGAATGCACGTAGCATGCCATTACCACTCCTCCTGCAAGAAATTGCAAACACAAACGATATCGCGTAAACAATAGAAAATGAATATGAAATCCCGGATATCCTTGGAGATCAATCTGTGAAAATGGATTTTCAAGGCAAAATTTAATGAGAATTGTTCTTACCGCAATCGCCCCACGACGTTCGCGCACTAAATCCGAGGCGACCGACCGCCTGCTGGCCGACTACATCGAGCGCTGCGGGCGTTATACGCCCTGCGAGTCGCAGCTCTTCGACGAGGAGGCCGCGTTTTTGGAGTGGCTCTCGAAGCAGTCGGGCCGAGGCCCGGCCTACACCATCCTGCTCGACAGCCGGGGCCAGCAGTTCTCCTCCGAGGACTTTGCGTCCCGCTTCGGCGAGCTGCGCGACGGCGGCAGCCAGCGGATCGTGTTCGCGGTAGGACCAGCCGATGGCTGGTCGGCCGCCGGGCTGCAGCGGGCAAGCCTGCTATTGTCGCTGGGCAGGATGACGCTGCCCCACCAGCTCGCCCGGGTCGTCGCCGCCGAGCAGGTCTACCGCGCACTGACGATCCTGGCCGGGCATCCCTACCACTCAGGACATTAGCGGCAGGGAAGCGACAAAGGCTTAACACCGATCTGCACTGATGCCACCCGATGAGAAAAACGCAAGCGCGACACTGAACCCACGTCATCTCGACCGGAGCCCCGCAACAAACGCACGTCATCTCGCAGCCGGAGCGCAGCAATAAATCCACGTCATCTCGACCGGAGCGAAGCGCAGTGGAGAGACCCCTGTATTTTTCCTCGACCCAGCAACATCTTGTATCACCTGTTAGAACCTGTCTCAAACTGTCATGAATGGTGATGTCTCCGGTGAGAAAGAACAGGCAACGGCAAGAACAACGGCGAAATACAGGGGTCTCTCCACTGCGGCGGCAAAAGCACCGCCTCCGGTTGAGAGGACGTGCCTTGCTGCTCGGTCGAGAGGACGCGGAGTTTTTTGCCCGTTCTTAAAATCGGTGCCATCGGTGCAAATCGGTGTTAAGCCTCCCCCAACCTGAGACATCGGTACAATAAACAGGCACGACGCAGAGGGCGGCAAAAGCACATGAGCTGGTTCAAACGCGAAGACAATGAGATCGTCAACGATTCCGAGAAGACCGTTCGCACCGAAGGCCTTTGGATGCGCTGCGATGGCTGCCACGAGATCATCTTCAAAGCCGACCTCGAAGCGAACCTGCAGGTCTGCCCCAAATGCGGGCAGCACTTCCGCATCGACGCGCGGACACGCATCGCCAACCTGCTCGAGCCCGGCTACGAGCTGGTCGACCTGGAGTTGCGCTCGACCGATCCGTTGGAGTTCACCGACCTGAAGCCCTACAAGCGCCGCCTCGCCGAGGCCCAGAAGAAGACCGGGCTGAACGACGCGATCATCAACGCCATCGGCACGATGGGCCCGCATGCTGTCGTACTCAGCGTCATGGAATACAGCTTCATCGGCGGCAGCATGGGCTCGGTCGTCGGCGAGACCATCGCCCGCGCCGTGGACCGTTCGCTCGCAACGAGGAATCCCCTCATCATCGTCTCCGCCTCCGGCGGCGCGCGCATGATGGAGGGCATCGCCTCGCTGATGCAGTTAGCCAAGGTATCGGCTGGACTGGCACGGATGGACGACGAGGGCATTCCCTACATCTCCGTCATGACCGACCCGACCACCGGCGGCGTCACCGCCAGCTTCGCCATGCTGGGAGACCTGAACATCGCCGAGCCGGGAGCGCTGATCGGCTTTGCCGGGCCTCGCGTCATCGAGCAGACCATCCGCCAGAAGCTCCCCGAGGGCTTTCAGCGCTCGGAGTTTCTGTTGCAGCATGGATTTCTCGACGCCATCGTCCCACGCAAGCAGATGAAACCCTATCTGATCCAGGCGCTCTCGTGGATGACGGACGCCGACACCAAAACCGCCTGAGATTGACTCAGACACTCCACAATCAGACCTCATCGCGACCGAAGCACACCGCAGCACTACCGAACCACCGCAAACCCACGTCATCTCGACCGAAGCGAAGCGCAGCCACCACTGAACCACCACAAAAGTACGTCCCTTTGACCGGCCCAGCAAAAAAGGCACGTCATCTCGACCGGAGCGAACCACCCCAAACTCACGTCATCTCGACCGGAGCGCAGCGCAGTGGAGAGACCCCTGTATTTGCCTTTCCTTCCCCGGCACCCACGCAACCCTGCACCGCTCCGTAGATCGAAAGACACGGGTCTCTCCACGACGGCGGCAAAAGCACCGCCTCTGGTCGAGAGGACGTAACGTCAGAACTAACCTTCAACCCCTCTGAGACAAACCACATGGAGACCGCCAAGCCATCCCGCACCGCCCTCCGCGTAGCCATGCGCCGCGCCGCGCACCAGATCTACGATGCCCAGCCGCTGGTCTTCGAGGACCCCTTCGCCGTCTCCATCCTCGGCGACACCTACGCCGAAGAGGTCCGCCGCACCCCCACCCGTCCCGACCGGCCATTCTCCGTCTCCCTGCGCGCCTTTCTGGTAGCCCGCAGCCGCTACGCCGAAGACAATCTCGCCCGCGCGGTCGCGCACGGAGTCTCGCAGTACGTCCTGCTCGGCGCAGGGCTGGATACCTTCGCGCATCGCAACGCCTATCCCGGCCTGAAGGTATTTGAAGTGGACCACCCCGCGACCCAGCAGTGGAAGCGCGAACTGCTTGAAGCCGGAGGCATCGCCGCACCGGAGCGCCTCACCTACACCCCGGTCGACTTCGAGCGCGAGTCGCTCCCCGAGCAGCTCGCCGCGGCGGGATTCGATGCCTCCGCGCCAACTTTCTTCGCCTGGCTGGGAGTGGTGCCCTACCTGACCGCCGAGGCGTTTCGGGCGACGCTGAACTTCATCGCCACCCAGCCCCCGGGCAGCGGCGTCGTCATGGACTACAGCCTGCCGCGCCGTGTGCTTCCGTTTCTCGAGCAGCTCGCGCACGACTCGCTGGCATCGCGGGTGGCGCTCGCCGGAGAGCCGTTCCAGCTCTTCTTCACCCCGGAGGAGATCGCCGCCGAGCTGGCAGCCTTTCGGGAACTCGAAGACCTCGACACCACCGAGATCAACCACCGCTACTTCACCAACCGCAGCGACTCCCTCCGCCTCATGGGAACCGCCGCTCATCTACTCTGCGCCTGGCGATAGAGCAGCAACCCAACACCACGTCATCTCGACCGGAGCGAAGCGAAGTGGAGAGACCCCTGTATTTCGCCGTTGCCGTTGTTTGTTCTTAAAAGCCAAACACAAGGGCTCTCCGCTCAAAGCATCTATAAATAGAACCCAAAATACAGGGGTCTCTCCACTGCGGCGCGCGATAAAACCGCACACCTCCGGTCGAGATGACGTGCTTTTGTGCTGAGTCGTGCTGCGAGGTGCTGCGAGGTGCTTTAGACCCCTACCCCTTACGCAGCTTGCGCTTGATCCAGAGCGTGCCCAGATACGCCAGCGCCAGCACCAGCACCGCAACTCCCACCGGCAATCCCACAAACTTGTACGTGATGGTGAAGTCGGGCATGTGGCTGGTGGCGGCCTTGTCGAACAGCAGCACGATGATGGCGCAGAAGGTCGCGGCAAAGAATGCGGCGAAGCCCACCGCTGTGCTCATGATCAGCGTGGTGAAGAACCCAAGGTCGCCCAAAGGAATGCCGAACAGGTAGCCGGAGCCGAATGCGCGGGGAGACGTCAAGGTCCCGTTC
Organism: Granulicella sp.; assembly: GCA_041691255.1. Classification (GTDB taxonomy): domain Bacteria; phylum Acidobacteriota; class Terriglobia; order Terriglobales; family Acidobacteriaceae; genus Edaphobacter. The sequence goes on from JBEPUY010000016.1 coordinate 16,427, forward strand.
TGCGAGGTGAGCGTCATACCAGTAGAATACTGCTTTATGGCAGAGAGCGTTCAAGACGGGTTACTTCAGGCGGCACAGGTTGCCCACGACACAGCAGTGCAGACCTCAGCCAACGGCGTCCGTTACGCCGTCTTCGGCGAAAACAGCCTCCAGCAGACGGACTTCGACCGCATGGTGCAGGCCGTGCCGGTGGCCATCGCCCACGCGCTCGAGCGCAAGACCTACTTCTTCGTTCCGCTCGCATTGAGCGAGAGCCGCGGCAGCGAGACCACCATGGTCGCCACCGCCTATACCCCCGAGCTGGGCGACCAGGCGACGTGCCACCGCAACGTCCCGCTCGACACCGACAACGGCAAGGGCGAGGGCGTTTTCATCTCTACCCGCCTGCTGGGCGACCGCTTCGCCCTGGCCTTCGAGTTCTTCATCAACGTCGGCCACGCCTTTGTCGACGCCGCTGGCGTCCCTGAAGACTTCAACCAGCTCGCCTGGTCGCAGGCCATCGCCGACGTCCGCGGCGAGACCAGCCAGGACTCATGGGAGAGCCGCAACCTCTCGCTCGCCGGCAACAGCCCCTCGGCCCGCATCGACGGCAAGCCCGCCATCGACGAAAAGGCCAAATCCAGCTTTCTCGAATCGGCCTTCTCCGATGCCGTGGCCATCTACCAGTTGTCGCTCTCGGTCGACTTCGACTACTCCGAGCTGCGCGAGCGCGAGTACCCCCTGCTGGCCCCGCAGGCGCTGGCCGACCGTCTGCGTCTGGTAGCCAGACTCTTCCCCCCCAATCCGGGGTACGAGTTCGCTATCCGCTACCGCCGCCGCGCCTAGCCACAGCAGAAATACGTCCCCGCCCGCCTAGAAAGCACGTCATCAGCCTGAGACAGCAAATAAGCGCGTCATCAGCCTTGAGACAGCAAAAAAGCACATCATCAGCCCTGAGGCAGCAACAACGCACGTCATCTCGACCGGAGCGAAGCGCAGTGGAGAGACCCCTGTATTTCACCGCCTCCAACCCCGCCACACCCGCGGAGCAACCGCAGTGATTTCAATACACTTGCGGCGGCCTCTCCGCTCAACCCCAAAAGCCAGCGTTACCCACGAGTTAGGTGCAACCATCCCCCAAAACGGTAATTGCCTTCGCTAATAAAAAATGTAACCGTCATCCTGGCCATTAAACGCAGCGTTTCTGCATCTTACTTTCTTTGATTTCTTGTTCGGCTGTAGTCGATTTCTCTCAGGAAAGCGAAAGATTCATGCGTTTAATGACCACGACACCATGGGGCCTTCGTTGAATCGTCCGCTGAAGTCAAAGCACGTCGTCCTCGTTGCCCTGGCTTTCCTGGGCATGCAGGCGGCATGCATCAAGCTGTTTCCGGCCCATGCCATGGGGGTCTCCTACCCCTTCATGATATCGGCCCCCTGGCTTGCCCTGGCAGTTTGCTGGTGGCACGGTCGCGCCTCTGCGGTGCGCACCCGCCTGCTCTGGACGCTGCTTTGCACGGCGCTTATCCTCTGGGGCATAGGCATCACCTTTGCTGCCCAGGAAGACCTCTCGCTCTATAACCCCATGGCCGGGGCCGACTTCTCCGACTTCCTCTTCTTCCTCTACGGCATGCCGGTGCTGCTCGCCATCTCTTCGCCCACCGAAGGGGAGCGCAGCTCCACCTTTATCTGGCTCGACGCCATCCAGGTGGTGATGACGGCATTGTTGATCTACGTGGCAGCCTTCTCCGTGCTGCCCTTCACCCACCGGAGCGGACATCCGCTCTCCGTATCGCGGCTTCTGGTCATTTACAACATCGAGAGCTTCGCGCTGGCCGGTGTCGCCACCCTGCGCCTGCTCGCCTACACCAATGACGGAGAAGAGCGGCGCTTCTACCGGGTCCTGTGCAGCTATCTCTGGATCTACGCCCTCCTCGCCGCGCTCTACAACCACATCACCATCTCGACCAACGAGAAAACCGGCCTCTACGATCTGCTCACCTGTCTCCCCTTCGCCCTGCTGGCGATCGCCGCCGTCGTTCTCTTCCGAGAACCCGAGGAGGCCGTGCAGTCTTCCCGGCGCAAGCCCCTGACCCTGTTCATCGATAACGCCAGCCCCATCTTCTTCACCTTCGCTCTGTTTCTTCTTGCCGCGGCCCTGGTGCGCCAGCACTTCTACATCGGCATGAGCGGCATCGCCGTCGCGCTGGCCGTCTACGCCATTCGCGCCACGCTGCTGCAAAGCCGCTACATGCAGGCCGAGCAGGAACTGCAGGAGGCCCGCGACCAGATGGAGGCCATGTCGTTGACCGACAGCCTCACCGGCATCGCCAACCGCCGCAGCTTCGACCGCACTCTCGAGGTGGAGTGGCGTCGCGCCGTCCGCCGCAAGAGCCCGCTCTCGCTGCTGATGATCGACGTCGACTTCTTCAAGAACCTGAACGACAAATACGGCCACCCCTACGGCGACGCCTGCCTCATCGAGATCGCCCAGGCGCTGCAATCGGCGTTGCCGCGCACCGCCGATCTGCTGGCCCGCTACGGCGGCGAGGAGTTCGGCGTCATTCTTTCGGCAACCGACGCGCGCGGCGCAGACACCGTCGCCTTCCGCATGCGCGAGTACATCCGCACACTGCACCTCAAAAATGAAACTCCCATCGGTCGGTTCGTCACCATCAGCATCGGCGTGGCCACCTACGAGTTTCCTCACCAGGACAACTCGGGCGGCCTGATCAAGGCAGCCGACGAAGCACTCTACCAGGCCAAGCGCCGCGGCCGCGACCGCATCGAAGCCGCCCCCAGCGAGATCCCCGTCATCGCCAGCTAGAGCCTCAGCACCAACCCCACCACAAAAAGCACGTCATCTCGACCAAAGGCGACACCACAAAACCACGTCATCTCGACCGGAGCCGCGCAGCATCATCGCGTGGCGCAGTGGAGAGACCCCTGTATTTGTCTTTGCTTTTCTCCACCACGCCACCACCTCACTTGCCGATGCAAAACGTACTAAAGATCAGCTGCAAAATATCGTCGTTCGTCGTAACCCCGGTCAGCCCATCGAGCGCCTCAAGCGCCCCATAAAGATCCAGCAAAACCATCTCGTGAGGAATCGCCGCAGCCACCGCCTCGCGTGCCCGGCCAAGCCCCAGCAGGCTCGCGGACACCGCCTGCTGCTGGCGAATATTCGTCAGCAGCGCCGTCTCCCGGCTCGGCGCTGCATTCGCAATTAGAGCAAGCAGAGCGCGGCGCACCTCGGCGATGCCTTCCCCGGTAAGCGCTGAGGTCTGAATCACAGGATGCCGCATCTCCGGCAACGACAATCCCGGCGCAAGGTCATGCTTGTTGCACGCAATCAGCAGAGGCCGCGTCGTGTGCGCCGCAATCGCGGCCTCGTCTTCGGCATGCAGCGGCGCGGTCGCGTCGAGCACCAGCAGCACGATATCCGCCTCCGCCATCGCCTCACGCGACTTCGCAATGCCGATGGTCTCGGCCTCGTCGGTCGCATCGCGCAGCCCCGCCGTATCCACCAGCTCCAGCGGTATGCCTTCGAGCGCAACCCGCTCTGTCACCAGATCCCGCGTCGTCCCCGGAGCCGCCGTAACAATCGCGCGGTCGCGTTCGATCAGCCGGTTGAAGAGCGACGACTTGCCCGCGTTGGGCCTACCCACAATCGCGAGCGTAAATCCGTCTCGCACAATGCGGCCGTAGCCGAAGGTCTCGTTCAGCGCCGCCAGCGGAGCCTCGATCGTCGCAATCTGCGCGTCAATCTCCGACACAGGCATCACGTCAATGTCGTCCTCGGCAAAATCAATCCCCGCCTCAAGCGCTGCGATCAGATGCACCAGCTTCGCCTTCACCGGAGCGATCTGCCGCGACAGCGCACCGCCCAGTTGCTGCGCCGCCACCCGCGCCTGGTGCAGCGTGGTCGATTCAATCAGATCGTGCACCGCCTCCGCCTGCGTCAGATCGAGCCGCCCCGCAAGAAACGCACGCTGCGTAAACTCTCCCGGCTCGGCCAGCCGTGCACCGTAGGCAAGGCACGCCCGCAAAATATAGTCGAGCAGCACCGGCGAACCATGCGCCGCAATCTCCACGATGTCCTCGGCGGTGTACGAGTGAGGCCCTGCAAAATAAGTCACCACCGCCTCGTCGAGCACGTCGCTGTCTCTCTCTTCGACATCGACGATCTCCGCAAACCGAGCCTGCCCCGGCGCAAGCGGATGACGCAGCCGCAGCAGAGGCTCGGCAATCGCCTGCGCCCGCGGCCCCGAGAGCCGCACGATGCCGATACCCCCTCGCCCCGGCGGAGTCGAGATCGCCGCAATCGTGTCGTTGGTCTGATCGCTCATGCTGATTTAATTCTCGCTCCTTTTACACCCTTCTCAGTATCAGGCCACCAAAGCACACCACCTCGACCGAAGCAGCAAAAAGACACATCATCAACAGAAGCAGCAATAAAACACATCATCAGCCGAGGAGCAGCAAAAAAGCACGTCATCTCGACCGGAGCGAAGCGAAGTGGAGAGACCCCTGTATTTCGCCGTTGCCGTTGCTCTTCCTCCGAAGCGACCACCACCATGCGATCCTAAGTCATGCTACTGCGCCCAGCCCAACCCGACGACGCCATCGCCGTAGCCCGCGTGCATGTGCGCTCGTGGCAGGCTGCCTACCGCACGCTCCTCCCCGACGACTACCTCGACCAGCTCCACCCCGAAGATCGAGCAGAACAATACGACTTCGCCACCCTCGACCCTCGCAAGCCGCGAACCATCGTGGCAGAAGAAGACGGACACATCCTCGGCTTCGCCACCACCTCACCATCACGCGACCCCAGCACCGCCGATCACGGCGAGCTCTGTGCGCTCTACGTCGATCCCGCACAATGGGGCAGCGGCATCGGCGTCGCTCTCGTCACCGCAGCCCGCGCCCATCTCGCCGAAGCAGGATTTCGCAACGCAGTCGTCTAGGTGCTGGACGGCAACCTTCGCGCCGAGCGCTTCTATCAACGCGACGGCTGGACGTCCGACGGCGTTCATCGAACCGATACCGTCTGGGGCGTAACCGTCGGCGAAGTCCGCTACCTGCGACCACTCTCGACCCCATAAGCCAGAAGCGAGCAACGCTGGGTAGAATGTTGCACGTAGAAACTAATCCCTTTCGGAGAACTGAAGATGAAGAACCTGGCGTTAACTGGATGCCTGTTGCTCGGCTGCCTTGGCGTGGCCTCGGCGCAGCAGAATTATTTTGACAACTGGCCCGCGGGCAACTCCCCGCAAGAGGTGGGCAAAGCTCTCGCCGAACACTTCGTAGCCAGCCCGCACCAGTACACCAAGACCATCCACTACTCCGAGGTCTGCGCCTGGTACGGCGCGCTCCAGTATGCCGATCTCACCCACGACGACGCCCTCCGCCAGGAGCTCATCAAGCGCTTCGATCCCCTCATGCCCGGCGGCGCCGAAGCCGACCGCATCCCGCGCCGTCACCACGTCGACGACCAGATCTTCGGCGTCGTCCCCATGGAGATCGCCATTCAAACCAAGGACAAGGATGCGGCCAAAAAGTATCTCGACTTTGGCAAGTCGTTCGCCGACGAGCAGTGGAACAATCCGCTGGCCGACGGTACCTCCGACGAGACCCGCTACTGGATCGACGACATGTACATGCTCACCATGCTGCAGCTTGAGGCCTACCGCGCCACTGGCGACAAAAAATATCTCGACCGCGACGCCAAGGAGATGGTCGCCTACCTCGACAAGTTGCAACAGCCCAACGGCCTCTTCTTCCACGCGCCCGATGTGCAGTTCTACTGGGGCCGCGGCGACGGCTGGGTCGCAGCGGGCATGGCCGAGATGTTGCGCAGCCTGCCCGAAAATCATCCTGACCGCGCGCGCATCATGAAGGGCTATCGCCTGATGATGAGCGGCCTGCTGAAGTATCAGGGCAAGGACGGCATGTGGCGTCAGCTGATCGACAAGGACGACGCGTGGCCCGAGACCTCAAGCTCGGCGATGTTCAGCTTCGCCATGATCACCGGCGTCAAGCATGGTTGGCTCGACGCCGCGACCTACGGCCCTGCGGCACGCAAGAGCTGGATCGCCGTCGTCGGCTACGTCGATCAAAACCACGACGTCACCCAGGTCTGCGAGGGCACCGGCAAGAAGAACGACCTCGACTACTACTACCAGCGCAAGCGCCGCACCGGCGACTTCCACGGACAAGCCCCGGTCTTGTGGGCCGCCGACGCCCTGCTACGCGACGACAAGTAAAGCCGCCCCACTTACAAAAAGCACGTCATCTCGACCGGAGCCGCCCAGCATCATCGCGCGGCTCCGCTAAGACCCACCCCAACCTCACGTCATCTCGACCGAAGGCGGCGCTTTTGCCGCCGCAGTGGAGAGACCCCTGTATTTCGCTTTTGCCGTTTACCGCAGCCGGGTGCCACCACCGGCCGGGTGCCCCATCCTTCGCAGTTTTATCGCGAAGGGTGGGAATCACAAATGCAAATGGCTCATAGAACACACCATCATTTACCGTCCGTCCACCATCATTTACCGTCCGTCACGGTCCAGCGAATACGAATGTCCTCTCCAATAATGAAGACCTTGTCGTACGCGTACTGATTGTCGGCACTCACCGGCCGGTGCGAGGCATACATCTCCATATTCGCCAGCGGCTTCAGCGTCACCGTCGTCTTCAGCGTCGTCGTTCCAAACGTCTGCACCCAGTAGTCCTGCTTCCTCTGCCGCAGCGTAAATCGGAAGTAGGACTCCAGAATGTCTCCCCGCTTCAGCGCCGCCACCGGAGCGCTGTACAGCGTCGTCATCGGATCGGACTTCGTCTTTGGATCGGTCGCCTTCCACTCGATCAGCTTCTTCGTCTCTCCCTCGCGCTTTGCCCACAGCTCCTCGACCGCGCCATGCTCCGTGTCCTCAAACTCCAGGCTGGGCGTGTACTTGCATCGTGTCAGCGCGATGACCCTGCCTTCGAGCGTAATCTGCACGATGACCTCATCGCCTTCCACACGCAACGCCTCGGCGGTGACAGAGAGCGACTCGCGATAGTACTCGAGCGTACGCAGATAGATGCGTAGCCGGTCCTGCATCTCGGGCGGCAGATCGAAGCCGATGACGTGGTAGAAGATGCTCTTGTTCACCTCGTGCGTCAGCCGCTCTTTCACAAACGGATCGACCGTCAACGTAAGCGCCGAGGCAATGCAGATGGCCTCGATCACGCCATGCCACGGGCCGCGTTCAGGATAGAAATACAGCCCCGCCAAACTGCCCAGCAAAACCGCACCGGCCACCAGATAGAGCCAATACGCCGCGAGAAAACTCTCATCGTCCTTGATTTCAGAGGTAGGCATGGTCACACTCCTGCGGGGAGGAGGCAAATTCTACGCTGCCAACAATAGAGCGTCCACACCATTCGAACGATGGCAATCGGGCAGTTTAAATTCACAGCTCCCCCGACCACCAAGAGCGATGAGGCTCAATGCTTTGCGCCCATGAAAGACACGGACGTGCGTTTGTCTATGGGCCTCTCGAATCGCAACTTCCAACATGCTCTCAGCGTTTCCTGCTCTCGACTCAACTGAATCTATTCCATCCGCAGCGCACTTGTAGGATCTACATTCGCAGCGCGGCCTGCAGGCACCGCACTCGCCAGGAGGGCAACCAGCGCGACCCCGGCAATGGCGAAGGCATAACTTGCCGCATCGAGAGACTTCATTCCGTACAGCGAGCTTTCGAGCCCCTTCCCAGCCGCCATGGCAAGCGGCACGCCAAGCACAACCCCGGCCGCGCATAACAGCAGGCTTCCGCGAAGCACCATCCACACGACCTGCGAGCGCTGTGCACCGAGGGCCATCCGAATGCCAATCTCCGCGCTGCGGCGGCCGACGCGGTAGGCCAGCGTTCCGTATAAGCCGGTCGCGATGAGCACGATGGCAAGCACGCCGAAGCAGCCTGCGAGGCGAGCGAAGAGAACCTGTTGTGCGATCGACTGCTCGAAGACCGCGCTCTGAGTCATGGGCTCCAGCAAGGGCATGTCAGGATCGATCTGGGTGATCACCTTGCGTACCGTGGGCAACATCGCCATGGGGTCCCCGGGCACACGCATCTCGACGTTCAGTTGATTCACCGCGCCGCCCTGCGCGAATACGGTCCACAGCATCGGCATCGCTTCTTCGGTGATGCTGCTGTACTTATGATCTTTCACGACACCGATGATGAGGCTTGGGTCGGTGCCCTTGCGATCGGTGAGAACGTGGCCCACGGCGTTGAGTGTACCCAGATATTTTTTCGCGAAGGTCTCATTCACGATCAGGGCCTTTGGAGCGGACGTGGAGTCGGCATCGGAGAAATCGCGTCCCTGCACGACCTGCACGCCCATGGTGCGAAAGTAATCCGCGCCTACGACGTTTCCTCTATAACTTGCCTGGTCCGGTTCGATCCCATTCGGCTTGTGACCGTCCACAAGGATGCCGGAGTTGTTATTGGACCATCCGGAGCCAGGCCGGTTGCCCACCATGGAAACACTCTCCACGCCTGGGATCGTTCGCAGTCTCTGTTGCAGCGCGACGAAGAAGGCGATGCCCTCCTCCTTGCTGTGGACGTGCTGCGGATGCACGCCGAAGACCAGCAAGCCCTTGGGCTTCTGCCCCAGCGGTGTCTTCAAAAGATTTTGCAGCGTGCCCAGCAGCAAACCCGCACCGACCAGCAACACGACGCACATGGCGATCTGCGTCACGAGGACCGCATTGCCGACGCGCATCTTCTGCGCGTTCGACTGTGAGACCGTTGCGGAGCTGCGCAGCACCATCTCCGGGCTGCTCGACATCGCAGCGCGCAACGGGGCAAGTCCGAAGACCAGTGCCAGCAGGAACAGCACGCTCAGCGTGAACCACAACACGGTTCCATCCGGCTGCAGGTTCGATTGAATCTGCGCCCATATTCCCAGAGCATGCGTAGCGCCCAGAGCGAATGCCCACGCCGCCACTCCGCCCAGCGCGACCAGCAGCACGCTCTCCGTAAGTAGCTGGCTAACCATCTCCCTGCGCCCCGCGCCGAGTGCAAGCCGTACGGCGAACTCTCGCTGCCTGCCTGCATTGCGTGCCATCAGCAGCATCACCACGTTGCTCATGGCGATCAGAAGCACAAGGCAGACCATCGCCATCAGCGTCTTCAGCGCACGGGCGAAGGAGTCGTCCTGGCTGTCGAACTGCTTCGCATCCATGAACGAGATCTGATAGGTTGGGTCACCCGCATGCTTCTGGTGAACTCCTATGTAAGACGCTTGGTCAAAGACTGCCTGCGCCCTTGCCAACGCCTGCGTTCGGCTTACGCCAGGTTCGGTGCGGACCATCAATTTCATGCACCAGAAGTCCTGCTTGGTCAGGTACATGCCGTCCTCCGCGGGCGATCCCCAGGCATTGAACTCCGGTCTGCTCTGCAGCGGAATCCAGAAGTCCAGCGACCGTTTTCCCTCGGTGCCTTCGAAGCCTTTGATCGCGACGCCGACGATGGTGAAGGGAACTGACTTGATGGAGAGCGTCTTTCCAATGACATCCCGGCTACGGTCGAAGTGCGTAGCCCAGAACTTCTCGCTGATGACGGTCACAGGCGTGTGGTCGTCCTCGTCTTTCTGCACAAAGCCGCGACCAAGCTCCGTGCCAACGCCCAGCCCACGAAAGTAGTTGCCGCTGACCATATCGCCCGCAGCCTCCTCCGGCACTGTACCCACCCGCACCGGGGCATTCCCGCTGGAAGACATGGGAATGAAGGCCATGACCTCCTGCAATCCGCTCTGCTCGCGGAGAGCTCGATAGACGGGATAGGAAAAGGAGGTGTTCGAGTCGCCGGTCTGAGAGGAGCCATCCGGCCATCCCGTGGTGTGCAGGTAGAAGACGTGCGAGGCGTCCTGCACCGGCAACATCTTCATCAGCACCGCATGCATCACGCTGAAGACGGCTGTGTTCGCGCCCACGCCCAAGGCCAGCGTGAGCACGCAGACGATGGTAAACACCGGCGTCTTCGCCAACTGCCGCACGCCATAGCGGACATCTCGCCACACATTCGCAAAGAACATCGTCGTCCTCGATTCCCTCTGTCGCTGCTTCAGGAGAGTGGTGTTGCCAAACTGCCTTCGTGCTGCCCGTGCCGCCTCGTTGGGACTCATGCCCTCACGCTCGTACTTCTCTGCGAGCATCTCCAGATGGATCGTCATCTCTTCGTCAAAGACACTGTCGGCGCGTCTCTGCGCAAAGAGTGCCTTCAGTTTGGCCACGAAGGTGAGCGCGCGGTCAGGCATGGCTAGGCCTTTGCCTCAAGCGCCAGCACCCGGCCGATGACAGCGGCGATGCGCTCCCAGTTTTCGGTTTCGACGGCAAGCTGCTTCAGGCCGCGCCGGGTGATGCTATAAAACCGCGCCCGCCGGTTGTTCTCGGAGACGCCCCACTCACTCGCAATCCAGCTCTTCTGCTGCAGGCGCAGCAGCGACGTATAGACCGTGCCCTCGTTCAGCGTAAGCACGTCTTCGCTCAACTGCTCGATGCGCCGCGCAATTCCAAAACCATGCTGCGGACCCAATGCCTGCAGCGTCTTGAGAATCATCAGATCCAGCGTTCCCTGTAAAACCTCGGACTTGTCCGCTGCCATGCCTGCTCCTTTGGATACTGCAAAGAAGCTACCACCTTCTCCTTTGCAATGTCCATAGAAGTGCTTTACGCAACACTTTGTTCAAATGTTCCTTGCCGCAAGTTATTTCAACGGTTGCTAACAGGCCAATGCACTGATTGAAGTGAGCAAGCCCTACGGATGCGTCGACAGGCCGCTGTTGCCGCGCAGCCCGGCCAGAATCTGCGTCATGAAATCATTGGCCGCGCCCGGACTGTTCGGCAGAAAGATCGTGTTCGAGCCGCTCCGTGTGCCGATGTCGCGCAGCGTGTCGAAGTACTGGGTCAGCAGCACCAGCGCCATCACATCTTCTGCCGTGCTGCCGGGCACCGACTCGCGAAAGTGCTCAATCGAAGCGCGCAGCCCATCGATGATCGCCTGCCGTTCCGCAGCAATCCCCTTGCCCTGCAGCGCCTTCGATTCGGCCTCAGCCTCGGCCTGCTTCACCTTCAAAATTTTATCGGCCTCACCCCGCGCCTGCGCCGCCACCTGCGCCCGCTGCGCCGCGTTGATGTCGTTCATTGCGGCCTTCACTTTGATGTCGGGAACAATGTCCGTGACCAGCGCGGTTAGAATGTTGTAGCCAAAGCCCGACATGATGGTGTCCAGCTCAGTCTTCACATTGATCGAGATGCCCGACTGCTGCTCAAACGTCTCGTCGAGCGAGAGCTTCGGCACATGCCCGAGAATGCTGTTGAAGACGAAGGACTCAATCTGTTTCTGCGGCGCACTGAGCTTATAAAACGCGTCGTAGATCTTATCGTCGAGCACCTGGTACTGCACCGACACCGGAATCTGCACAAAGACATTGTCATGCGTCTTGGTCTCGACCGAGAACTGCGCCTGCTTCACCTGAAGGTCGACGAAGAAGACACGCTCGGCATAAGGGATGAGGAAATGCAGACCGGGCCGCACGATGCGGTTGAACTTGCCAAAGCGCTCCACCACGCCCGCCGTATACGTGCGAACAGTGAACAGTGTTTTGAGAACAGTAACCAGCACAGCGATGGCGACGATAAAAAGAACGACCAGCAGAAAAGCGTTTAGCGGTTCCATATGCGAATTGGCCTCGCAGCGAGAATACAGGAAACCTGTTTCAAAATTATCGGCCGCCGCAGTCCATGCCGTAAGGCGAACCGCCAATCATCACCCCACCACAAAAGCACGTCATCTCGACCGGAGCGAAGCGCAGTGGAGAGACCCCTGTATTTCGCCGTTACCGCCTCCCACACCCCACCTCACCCCCCATGACAACCCATGTCAGCATGTGCGCGTTAGCATAAAAGCATGGCGACGCACTTCACCAACGAAGCCCTGAAGTTTCTCCGCGGCCTCAAGCGCAACAACGACCGCGAGTGGTTCGCCGCGCGCAAAGCCATCTACGAGCGCGAACTCAAGGCCCCCATGCTCGCCCTCGTCACCGAGATCAACGACGCCATGATCGACTTCGCGCCCGAAAACGTCCGCGCCCCGCAGAAGGCCATCATGCGCATCTACCGCGACATTCGCTTCAGCAAAGACAAGCGCCCCTACAAGATCCATCAAGGCGCATGGTGGGCGCGGCAGGGATTAGAGAAGACCTCCGGCGGCGGCTTCTACTTCGACGTCAGCGGCACCGAAGTCACCATCGCCGCGGGCACTTTCATGCCCGAGCGCGAACAACTTCTCGCCACTCGCCGCTACCTCGTCGACCACCACGCCGAACTGCGCCGCCTGCTCACAGACAAAAAAATCGCAAAGCGGATGCAGCCCATCGACGGCCATCGCCTCACCCGCGCACCCAAGGGCTTCGCCGTCGACGACCCCGCGATGGACCTTCTGCTCTGCAAGCAGTGGGGCGTCATCGCAAGGCTCCCCGCCGAGTTCGCGCTACGCCCAACGCTGGTCAAAGACATCGTCGCGCATTTCAAACTGGCCGCACCCATCGTAGCCCTGCTCAACGCACCACTCATCCCAAAGCCGCGCAAGCCGCTCTTCTAACCCAATTCCACTTCAGCCCAACCGAAGCAGCAAAGAAGCACATCACCTCAACCGAGCCCAACCACAAACGCACGTCATCAGACCGCACAAGCAATCGAGCACGTCCTCTCGACCAAACCCACAAACGCACGTCATCTCGACCGAAGCGAAGCGAAGTGGAGAGACCCCTGTATTTCGCCGTTGCCTGTTCTACCCAACCCACCGCAGCCACGCCATCTTCACCGCATCAGTCATGATGCAGAATCGATCCCAGATTCAGTCGCAGCGTGCGCGCCGCGGGAACAAGCATCGATACCGCAACGATCAGTGAGAGCACCGCAATCGCCGCCGCATAGCTTGCCGGGTCGAGATTATTGACGCCGTAGAGCGCGACCCGCAAAAACTTCGACCCGAGCGCTGCGAATCCTGTTCCCACAGCCAGTCCCACCACGGTCGGCCAAAGAAACTGTCGCAGCACCGCAGTCAGCACCGCACCCGGCTGCGCGCCAAGCGCCATGCGAATCGCGATCTCCTTGGTACGCTGCGTCACGATGAACGCGACCAGACCGATAATGCCCACCGCTGCGAGCGTCACCGCAACCAGCCCTACCAGGCTCGCGATCGCCGCGACCATCTCAATCTGCTCCAGGCTCTGGCGATAGAGCATCTTCAACTGCCGCACCTCGGGAAACAGCGAGCCATCGAGGCTCACACTCATCGCCTTCACCGCTGGCGTCAGCGACCCCGGCTCTCCATTCGCCCGCACGATCAGCGCCATCTCCGGCATGTTCTCCGGCTGCGCAGCCCAGTACTGCTCGGTCGCATCATCGTCGCTCAGCGCATTGATGTGCGCATCGCCCACCACGCCCACCACCGTGTCCTTCGTCGCACCTTCTCCCAGCATCTGTCCCAGGGGATTCTCTCCCGGCCACTGCGCCCGCGCGAACGACTCGCTCACCACCACGGCATGCTTCTCGCTCGGATAAAAACTTCGCCCCAGCTTCAGCGGAATCTCCATCGTGCGAAAGAAATCCGGCGCAACCCAGTTCGGATAAATCATCACCCTGTGCCCGCGAATCTCCGTCTCGCTGTTCGAGACGGTATGCCCAAACGGCGGAAGCTGCACCAGCGACACCGAGCGCACTCCCGGAATGGCGCGGAGCCGCGCCTGCATCGCATCCAGGTACGTCTCCGCCGCCGCCGCCGTGTATCCATGATGGCTAAGCTGCGGATCGATCGACACCATCTGCTCATATCCGAATCCCGGATCGGTGTAGAGCACATGCTGCGTCGCGCGCAACAACAGCGACGCAAGAATCAGCAGCACCGAACTCGCCGCAATCTGCGCCCCCACCAGAAGCTGCCGCGCAATCGTCTTCTGTTGTCGCTGCCGCGCAATCTGCAGCGCCGGCAGCAGGCCAAAACAAAGTGTTGCCACCACCGTCATGCCCACCGTAAACAGCACCACCCTCCAGTCCGGCACCGCGTTCAGCCATCCCGGCGCATCCATCTTGCGCAACACCACCTGCATGGTCGCGCAGGCAAAGGCAAGCCCCGCAACGGAGCTGATCGCCCCCAGCAGCAGGCTCTCGGTGCATAGCTGCCGGAAGATGCGCCAGCGTCCAGCCCCGATCGCGATGCGAATCCCCATCTCGTGTTGGCGGCTCACCGCCCGCGCCAGCATCAGGCCGCCCAGGTTGGCGCAGGCAACGATCAGAATCAGCAGCGTCAGCACACCGATCATCATCGCGATCCGCAACATCACCGGTGTAATCACCTGCAGGTGTCCTCCCGCAGAGATCTGAATAAACCCATCCTTCCAAACCGCCTCTGGATGCTCTTGCCGCAGAAGATTCGTCAGCGACCGCAACTCTTCCGTCGCCGTGTTCGCACTCACGCCCGGCGCCAGCTTGCCCCACATCCGCACGCTGCCGCTGTTCCAGTCGGTTAGCACCGTGCTGTGCTCAATCAAATAAGGCTGCTGCGCAATGGGCAGCCATACGTCGGGAGTTTGCCCGCCGAGGCTGGCAAACACGTACGGCACAACGCCAACCACCGTCACGGGCTTTCGATTCAGATGAACCACGCGCCCCACCACCGTCGGGTCGCCGCCAAAACGCCGTTGCCACAAGCCATAGCTCAACACCACCGCTGGCGGAGCAGCCGGACTCGCATCGAGCGACGCGTTCAACATGCGGCCAATGGCGGCCTGAGTTCCCAGCTCCGCAAAATAATTCGGCGTCACAAAAGAAGCGCTGGTCGGCAGCAGGTCGTCATCAAGCTGCATCGGCGGCACGCCCAGCACCGCCATCGTTGCCGAAAGCGTCTTCGCGTGTTCGCGATAAAACTCAAACGACGGATACGGCATCTCGCTGGTGTATTGATCGGGCGTCTTCCGCTCCAGCCGCACAATCCGATCGGCCTGCGGCACAGGCAGCGGCTTCAAGGCAATCATGTCGAACAAGCTGAAGGCAGCCACATTCACGCCGATGCCAATCGCAAGCACCAGCACCGCCACCAGCGTAAATCCCGGCGCACGGGCCAGGATCCTGATGCCGTAGCGCAGGTCCTGAGCCAGCCGGTCCAGCCACGTCCATCCACTCGCTTCATACGCCTGCTCGCGCAGCCGCAGCATGTTGCCAAAGTTGTTGCGGCCCGCGCGCGCCGCCATCTCGCGATGGAACTCCATATCGTTTTCAAGCTCCGCATCAAGGCGGCGCCTGTGGATCAGGTAATGAATCTTACGAAGCAGATCGCGCATGCGGGAACCTCCTGAAGCACAACGTCCTTGGATTACGCCGTTCGAAGAATGTCCTGAATCGCCTGGGTCACGCGATCGTAGCTGAAGAGTTCTTTCTTCAGTTGCTGCCGTCCCTTCGCCGTCATGCGATAGAACCGAACTCTGCGGTTGGTCTCGGAGATGCCCCACTCCGCCTCGACCCATCCCTTCAGCAGCATCTTCTGCAGCGTGGGATAAAGCAATCCTTCCTCAACAGCCAATACCTCGCTCGAAAGCAGGTGAATCCGTTGTGCGATGGCATAGCCATGAAGTCCCCCGGTCTGGAGAACACGAAGGATGAGCATCGGAAGAGCGCTGGCAGGGCTAACGGTTTCAGGCATATTTCCCATAGGCATAATATTTATATGCCTAAAAGAAATATGTCAACAACTTTCCAAAGAGCCGAGCGAAATCACCGACAAGCCCTCTCCATCGGAAGCCGCAACAAAGCACGTCATCCCGACCGCAGCCGCAACCAAACACGTCATCTCGACCGAAGCGAAGCGCAGTGGAGAGACCCCTGTATTTCCTCTTTCCCCTCCGCCGACATCTCCCTCTCAGCCCATCTTCCTCGCCACACCCACGATCTGCGGACTCACCACCGGCAGCGGCGCCACAATCCGTTCATACTCCACCGCCGCAAAACCCGCACGCTCCAACTCCGCCCCAGTCTCGCAACACGGATTGCAGCCATCGACCAGCGGCCTCCACAGCGGAGCAACCAGCCGCTGCATCCGGCGCAGCCAGCTCCCACGCGCCGCAGCGACATGCTCGATAAACACAAACCTCCCGCCCGGCCTCAGCACCCGCAGCACCTCGCGCAGCGCGCGCTGCGGGTCTCCGATCGAGCACAGCACCAGCGTACAAATCACAGCATCGACACTCGCATCCTCCATCGGCAGCGCATACGCCGAGCCCACCCGGCAGTCCACCACCATCCCCAGCCTCTCCGCCTCGCGCAAAAGATAAGGCCGCATAAAAAGATTGGGATCGACGCCGATCCAGCGCACCCCTTCGCGGTCGAGATAGCGCAGGTTCACCCCGGTCCCCGGCCCCAGCTCGACGACTGTCCCGCGCAGTTCCGCAAACAGCCGCTGCTTATAAGGCGCGACGAACTGCTCATACCGCTGATTGAAGCGCGCCAGCGCCCACGCAAAAACTCTCTGTCTCAATCTCCCGCAACCTCCATCCCGCCGTCCCCTCTGCCATTCTGCGTCTACATTATTTCCATTCTCCCCTTTCGCCTTTCCATTCCACCGCTACACCTCGATTCCGCCCCTTTGCCTTTCCATTCCGCAGCGACAACACTGCACGTCATCGCGACCGCTCGAATTGACAACACTGCACGTCATCGCGACCGCTCGAATCGACAACACCGCACGTCATCTCCACCGCTTGAATCGGCAATAAAACACGTCATCTCGACCGAAGCGAAGCGCAGTGGAGAGACCCCTGTATTTCCTCTGCAGCGCCCCAAAGCCGGGTGCCCCCGGAAGCGTCACAGCCCCACCACCCTCCACCCACCCACATTTTTGCCCCAAAATGAACCAAAAACCGGACAAAACAAGGAAAAACCAGAAAAAACCTGTGGAAACCGAAGAAATCCGGTTGACAAACCTCTCAGAAAAGCCGAAGGTGAATTGCGGTACGGTTCTCCGCACCCGCATGAACATTGAGGAACACGCATTCGGCAACGGATGTTTTTCTCCTCCGTGCTTCACGTGGGCAAGGCGAGCGGGCCCAGAGATTTCTATTTTGAACGTACGAAAGAAGGAGCAATACATGGCAAAGGGAATGACAAAGACAGCACTGGTTCGCCACATGGCGGAGAAGCTCGAGATCACCAACAAGCAGGCCGCAGCCGGCCTCGAGCTGCTGGCTGAGACCGCAGTCAAAGAGACCAAGAAGAACGGCGAGTTCACCATTCCCGGCATCGGCAAACTGGTGAAGGCAGAGCGCAAGGCCCGCCTCGGTCGCAACCCCCAGACCGGCGAGACCATCAAGATCAAGGCCAAGACCGTGGTCAAGTTCCGCGTCGCCAAGGTCGCCAAGGACACGATCGCTCCGCCAAAGAAGTAACTTTGTCGCAGCAACCGCGAAGGAACAACCATCGCAATCGCTGCGAACGAACGTCGTGGCCGTTGCGATGGAGCAATCCTCGCAGCAGCTGCGAAGAAACCCCGATAGCCCGTTGTGTCCCTGCCGTCAGGCGCGATCCAACGGGCCATCGCTTTTAGCGAAGCCGCCCCACCCCTTTTAGCGAAGCGCCCAACCCTTCGATGGCCCTGCTGCAGTTGGCCGTTCCACTCAACCTCCCCTCACCACCCCATCCCCATCTAAAATCAACTCATGCAGTCCTCCGCGGCCACCTCCGCCAAGCCCAAAGCCGCCATCACCTTTCGCCTGCGCAAACACGCCGACTACCAGCGCGTCTACCAGGCCAGCCGCAAGCAATTCGCCAAACAGATGAGCTACTTCTTCGCCCTCCGCCCCCAGCTCGGCCCCGACGGCACCCCGCTGCGCGACGCCGATACCACCAGCCCCCGCGTCGGCCTCACCGTGGGCAAGGTCATGGGCAAGGCGGTCGACCGCAACCGCATCAAGCGCCGCATGCGCGAGGCCGTCCGCAAAAATCTCGCCCTCCTCGAAGCTCCCGTCGACGTCATCCTCCACCCGCGCCGCAGCGTCATCGACCTCGAATTTGCCGCTCTCGACCGCGAGGTAGCCAACGTCTTCCGCGCCATCCAAAAGGCCGTCCAAAGACAACAGGCCGAAGCCCCCACGCCATCCGATAGCACCGAGCCCACCCAGCAAAAGCCGTAGCCACTCTCTCTCCCGATGACCCCAGCCTCACGCCATCTCAACCCTCCGCAACCGCACCAAAGCACGTCATCTCGACCCTACGCACCGGCACAAAAGCACGTCATCTCGACCCTACGCATCCGCACCAAAGCACGCCATCTCGACCCTACGCAGCCGCACCAAGCACATCATCTGAACCCAACACAGCGGCACCAAAGCACGTCATCTCGACCGGAGCGAAGCGCAGTGGAGAGACCCCTGTATTTCGCCTCAAGCCCCCCATCCCCGCCTCAGCGACGTCGTCGCGATACCGATCTCCGCCGAAACAGTCGCCCAAAAGCGTTACGACTTAAGCTTCCCGGCGTAACCAGCAGCCACGATATTGCTCTGCACTGCCTTCATGGCCTCAGCCGTCGGCATTCCCTTGGTCATCACACCCTCAAAGAAATAGCCCGTGGCCCAGTTACTGTTATCGCCCCCGATGCCGAGGATGATGGCCCCCTCCTGCTTCATCGGCTGATAGCCCTTGGGCAGCGGGATGACGCCAGTCGTCGTCAGCCCACCCGACTGCGCATTGCCCTGGTAGATCGCGTAGCTATGCTGGCCGTCGCTCACGCCCATGTCGGTGACGAAGGTCGTCCCGGCGGGAACCTTGAGGTGGCCGTAGATGCCGTCCTCCATGTCGAGCCCGGCGTCGGGGCTGCACGGATTGCCGTGGCACATGATGTTGATCGCGTCCATGTGGCCGGGCTTGTTGTCGAGATCGTTGGTCTCAGCGTTGCCGAAGTCGAAGCAGCACTTTTCGTTCAGATGGAGCGCAGAGGTCACCATGTAGACGCCCTCGGACTGACCGTTGACCGCTGTCTCTTTCGGGCGATCGTTGCGATAGCCCATCCCCGGCGAGATGGCGATGCCATAGACCTTATGCCCGGCAATCGTCGCGGGCAGAGCATTCGCAACGGCAGCGATATCCTGGCCGTTCGGTCCCGGCCCCTGCGCCGCACCGCCCTTCGGCGCGAGCGTCATATCGTTGTGGTTGGCCGACTGGTCGTAAAGTTTGGTGATGGTGCAGGTCGTCTTCGCGCAGAATTTATCCTGCTTCGCGGCATTGGCGTAGCCGTCGCGCAGCAGGCCAATATCGGTCTGCGTTTTATCGGACGCTCGCATGACCTGATAAAGCGGCCCGGTATAGCCCTTGTACAGCGCGCGCGTGGTACTGATGGCAGCCACACACGGAGTCGCCGAAGCGTAGAGATCGCACGGACGATCCGCCTTCTTCTGCGCGGAAGCAGTGCCGCTCAGCGCAATCGCGAAGCCAAAAAGAAGAACGGAGCACAGCGAATTTTTACCGAACAGAGAGAGTGATTTAATTTGCATGAGATGTTTGCGAGTTCCTTTGCGAGATTGGGTTAGCACCCCTGCCCAGCCGTTCTTCAGGCAACAGAATTCTATAACTACTTCCTCTTGGGCGTGGCTTCCTTTGTTTGTTTCAGAGGTAGCTTCCTTTTGTTTGTCATTCCCGAAGGGAATCTGCGTTTTGCTCGAATCACCAAAACTGCCTCGGGAGGAGAACCACTCTGGCGCCCACCGCGGCCTCTACTTACGCGGCCCACAGCGCCAGCGAAGCCGACCTATCCAGACTGCTTCGATAGGTCGGCTCCGACTGCAGCTACGGTTTCAGCGGGCCTTCGCCTGCGAGTGGGCCAGCCAGTCGGAGAAGCGTACCGTTCCCAACAGCGCCTCGCCCTCGGGAACCAGCGCATTCTCCGGCACCTGTCCACCGAAGTAGCCCAGGCTCGGATCGGTCACCACCTGGCGCGGATCGTTTCGCGCTTTGAAAAGCTCCCTCGCCAGTTCATCCAGCGTCCGCCGCTCCGGCCCAGCCACATAGACGTAGCCGTTCTTCGGAGCCTCAAGAGCAATCTTCGCCACCGCACCCGCAATGTCATCCGCCGCAATCGGCTGCATCATCACATCCGAAAGGTGAGCGGTTCCATCCTGAGTTCCGGCATCCGCCAGGCTTCCGATGAACTCGAAGAACTGCGTCGCGCGCACAATCGTATACGGCATCCCCGAAGCCTTAATCGCATCTTCCTGCGCGACCTTGGCCCGCATATACCCGACGTTCTCCATACGGTCAGCGCCCACAATGGAAAGCGCAACGTGGAGCTTAACCCCTGCCGCAGCCTCTGCCGGAAAGAGATTGCGCGCCGAGGTCGTAAAGAAGTTCAGCACCGCCGCGTCTTCAAACGATGGGGAGTTGGTGAGATCGACGACCACCTGCGCAGCTTGCAACGCCTCGCTCAAACCCCTGCCCGTCAGCAGGTCAACCGTGCTGCCCGAGGCCGCAAGAACGTCATGGCCCTTCTCTGTGAGAATACGAACCACTCTGCTTCCGATAAGGCCGGTACCGCCCAACACTACGATTTTCATGATGTGTCCTTTTCTTCTTCGCCGTGGCGAATGGTTGGAGCCTGCGATCATTCGTGACGCAAGCCGCTTGTATCAGCAAAGACAAAACACGAACCCAATCTGTGACACACCCGCGATCTTTTTTCGTTCGGAGCGGACAAGTACCCTGAAATCAAGCCCACGAACTTACAGCGAAGCTGCTGGTTCAGCGGCAATCCCCGCAGAGATCGAAGCCAGCTTGGCCGGATTCATCACCCACATCACCTGCCCGATCTCCGCACCCGAAACCTCGGCGGACACCAGCGCACGCGCCTGTCCATCGCGCGTGACCAGCGCGGCCACGCCTCCGTTCGCCTCGACCCACGTCACCGTCGCGCCCACCCACCAATGCGAGGCAAACGATGCAATGAACTTTGCCACCTTGGCCCGGCCATGAATAGGCATCAGTGCCGCCCGCACCGCGCCGCCGCCGTCCGAGGTCGAGACCGCATCCGCGCCCAGAAGCTCTTCGAGCGCAGCCAACTCTCCCTGCCGGGCTGCGATCAGAAACGCGCGCAGCAGCCGTTCCTGCTCGGCTCTTCTGGCCGGTACCTTGCGTTCGTCCGCGATGTGCTTGCGCGCCCGCGTCACAATCTGGCGAACGTTGCTCTCGGTCATGTCGAGCACCGTAGCGATCTGGCGGTGAGAGTACTCAAAGGCCTCCCGCAGCACATAGGCCGCCCGCTCCGCTGGCCGCAGCTTTTCGAGCAGCAGCAAAACCGCGAGCTCAAGCGCCTCCCCGCGTTCGGCTCCAAGCATCGGATCGGCGCTGGTATCGACCGGCTCCGGAAGCCACGGCCCAATATAAGTCTCGCGCCGCGCATGCGCCGACTGGGCGATGTTGATCGCAATTCTCGTCGCCACCGCCACCAGATAGGCCACCGGTTCGAGCACCACCGAGCGGTCAGTCGTCTGCCACCGCAGCCACGTCTCCTGCACCACGTCTTCGGCCTCGGCCACCGTGCCCAGCATGCGATACGCGATGCCAAACAATCGCGAACGCGAGCCGAGAAACACCGCAGTCGCGCTCTCCAGACTGGCCGCGTTGGTGGTCTGCTCTGGCATCATGCAGACATTTTAGAGCCTCAGCACACCGAAGACTGTTGCCTCTCCCTCATTCCACCCACCCCTTCGACCGAAGCCGAGGCCCCCAACGAAACCTGTCATCCTGAGCGCAGTCGAAGGACCTGCGGTTTGATCGTAGCGCCATCCTCTTTACTTCAGCATCCGCCGTTGCCTCCACGCTGTTCAAGAAAAGCGCGTCAATAAATGGGCGTAATCCAGGGCGGAAGTTTCTTCAGTTGCGGATCCTGCTCTGGTTCCAACCCGCCTTCATTCACAGGAGGCGGTGGCGGACGGTAGTCGCTCGCCGGACGACCGAACACCGTCTGGTCCAGATGCACCGCGCGCCCCATGTGCAGCGTCGCCGTCCGCAGAGGATGGTCTTTATCGCGCCGCACGCTGCCGGTGCGCGGAAGATCCCCACCCTTGGCCAGGATCATGAAATCCTTCTGTGCAATGCCGACACCCGCGTTGGCAGCCACCCGTTCGATAGCCAGGCGCTGCTCGGGCGTAAGGTCGTCGAGATTCTTGATCCGGCTTTTCTGCAGCGATGGATTCCGTGCCAGTACATCGCGCAGCATATCCAGTTGCATCTTCACGTACACCGCCCAGGCCTGCACGGCCTTGTCTGCGTTCAACTCTCCCCGAGGCTTCAACCCCCCGCCCGATTTCTCGGTGCCGGTATTCCACATCCTCCCCGTCTTCTTTACCTCTTTAAACTTCAGCCCCAGTGCCGGGTGTGCGTCGATGATCGCCTTCAGGCGCTTCTCCAGCGAAGCGTCAAACCAATCGTCCATTCCCAGCTTCTCGGAGGCGATCTTTCCCTTCGTCGTCATCCACGCCGTTGCCGTCTCCGCATAGAGCGACTCAGCAAGCATCCCGGGATCGAGCCCCAACTCCTCCGCAACGGCCAGCACCCGCTGGCTTGTATCAGGATTGTTCTGAAACAGGTCATCGACGTCCAGGCGCCCCAGCACCTCCGCCTTGTCTTTACTCTCGTTTGTTGGTTGATGTTCGGGCGCTCCGGTCACCGGGATATATTCCGCGGTGCTCGCGGTTTGGCGGCGAACGGTCGAAGAGTCTGCCTGTCCGCCTTGCTGCACCACATGCGCCAGTTCGTGCGCCAGCAGCCTCCTATCGGCGCCTGAGCGACCCGCGCCAAGCACAACGTGATGACCGGCGGTATAGGCTTGCGCCTGAATGGCTCGCGCCGACTCCCCCGCTTGTGTGCCGGTGTGGACCCTCACGGCACTGAAGTCGAAGCCGAAACGCGGTTCCATGAACCCACGGGTATCCGCGTCGAGGGGGTGCCCGGAGGAGCCTAGAACAGCATGAACGATGGGCGGCGCGAGAGTCTCCCCGCCGCTGGAACCGGCAGGTCGGCCCGGAACCAGAACGGCTTGCTCCTGCTCCCTGCCCATGACGTGATCGGCTGCGCGGTCGGCTTCCTGCTCCAGCGGATCGGTAACCGCTCCCACTGCAAGCTTTCGCGGCACCGGCCAGCGCAGCGCCGCATCGGAGCTTCGCTTCCCCGGCACCAGGGTACTTACGTTTTCGAGCGAGAACGCAAACTTCGGCATTCCTGTCTGCGCGGCCTGATCGCGCGCAGGGCGCTCCGACCGGGCAGGGATCGATCGGCTCGCTGCTTTACCCTGCAACGGCCTCAGAGCGTTGACGCGTACTGGAGCCATGGGAATACCTCCGAAGAACTCGCGCTGCCGCAAATTCTACCGCACAGCAACGGAACAGCGCTGCTGACGCGTATTCCCTTCGGTCTTCCGCGAGCAGGAACTTCTTCCAGGGGGCAACCCCTAAAAACTTCTTGACGGAATACCTCCCCAAAGTAATCGAACACTTGTACCCGAAGCTGGCCTAAGCGGACCGCATTCACGATCAGTCCTCGTAAATACCGCCCCGGCAAAAAGACACGTGCTCTCGACCGTCCCCCTCGGCAAAAACGCACGTCCTCTCAACCGTCCGCCTCGGCAAAAAAGACACGTCCTCTCAACCGTCGCCTCGGCAACAAAGCACGTCATCTCGACCGGAGCGAAGCGGAGTGGAGAGACCCCTGTATTTCGCCTTTCGCTTTAATCAGCCCTGATCGCCTTTTACCCCCAAATCGGCGAAAATCGCTATAGCACTTGGCGAAGCCACTCTAAGCAAGCTCTGCTTCAGTCAGGCCTCGTTAAGGGCACGGCTTCAGCCGTGCCGTAAGTGACTTGCCCCCAATGCGGCTTTAGCCGCTGAGGGAATGCTCGGAGACTGAATCAGACCATCCCGTAAGTGTCGCTGCTTCAACGTGGCTTAGCCACCGAGAGCAACTTAATCAGAGGTTCCACAAAAGCCGCCCAAAATGCCCTTCGACAACCCAGACACCCCAGCCCAACCCAGCCGAGCCATCCGCATCGCCTTCGGCATCTATAAGACCGTCGTTTCGCCGATCCTGCACGCCTTCAGCCCCTCGCAATGCCTCTATCTGCCCACCTGTTCCGAGTACGCCTACGTCGCGCTGGTCCGTTTCGGCGTCCTCCGCGGCTCGTGGATGGCGCTCCGGCGCTTCGCCCGCTGCCACCCCTTCGCCAAAGGCGGCCTCGACCCCGTCCCCCTGCGAAACCCCGAGCCGCCCAATTCCGTCTCCATTCACACAGACCATTTACCATAAGGGAGGCGCAGCGTCCGCGCGGCCCGAGCCTCACCTTCAGCAAAGAATAGGAAATCTCCTTGGCAGAGTTTAAAAACCCCAATCAGCAGGGCGGACAGGACAACAACTCGTTCCTCCTCATGATGCTCGTGTTGGTCGCCGTCTTCTTCGGCATCCAATACTTCCACACGTCCAAGACCAAGCCGGCAGCTCCGGCCGCACCCGCAGCCACGCAGAGCAGCCCCGTGGCCGCAGCGCCCGACGCAACCCCGGCCTCGGCCTCGACCACTGCGGCTGTCGTTCCCGTCAAAGGTGACAAGGGAGACAAGGGTGCCAAAGCCGTCAAAGAAGCCGCCGCGCCTGCAATTCAGGCCACCGCCGCCACAACCACCGTTGTCGAGAACGAGCTCTACCGCATCACCTTCTCCAACAAGGGCGCCCAGGTCATCAGCTGGATCCTCAAGAAGAAGCCCGGCGGCGGCGTCTTCAAGGACGACGACGGCAAGCCACTCGACCTCGTCCACCAGCAGGCGGCGACGAAGTACGGCTATCCGCTCTCGCTCTACACCAGCGACGGCGCGCTGACCACGAAGCTGGCCAACGCCCTCTACGTGCCTTCGGCCACCGGAGATTTGGCCGCGCCCGCCTCGCTCACCTTTAAATACGCCGCAGGCGACCTCGCCGTCACCAAGACCTTCACCTTCGACGAGACCTACGTCCTCCACGCCGATGTCGAAGTCAACCAGAACGGCCAGCCCGTCCGCGCCTACCTCATGTGGCCCGGCGGCTTCGGCGATCAGGACACCACCACCGGCTACGCCAGCGCGCAGGTCGACACCAACATCGACAGCAAGACCGAGCACATCGCGCAGAAGAAGGTCGTCAACGGCAGCATCACCGCCGGGCCGATCTCCTGGGCCGGGACCAGCGACGCCTTTTTCGCCGCCGTCTTCCTTCCCGATGCACCCGACACCGCCGTGCTGGCCTCGACCAAGAACGAGATCGACGTCAGCAAGACCGTTCACAAGTCGAGCTTCAGCATGTCCAAGGGCGCAGTCAACGTGCCTCTGCTCGGCGCCGGCATCGGCAGCACCGGCGGGCACATTCTGTCGCGTGTCTTCGTCGGCCCCAAGGCCGTCAAGGTGCTCAAGGCGATCAAGGCCTCCGGCAACGGCCCCAGCCTCGAATCGCTGCTCAACTTCGGCTTCTTCAGCATCATCGGCAAGTACCTCTTTATCTCGCTTCAGTTCATCCACTCCCACGGCGTCACCAACTGGGGCTGGGCCATCATCATCCTCACCGTGCTGATCAATGTCCTGATGCTGCCCTTCCGCTTCAAGACCATGCAGAACGGCCTGAAGATGCAGCGCATCCAGCCGCAGATGAACGCCATCAAGGAGCGCTACAAGAAGTACAAGACCACCGACCCCAAAAAGGCCGAGATGAACGCCGAGATCATGAAGCTCCAGAAGGACAACGGAGTGAACATGTTCGGCGGCTGCATCCCGACCCTGATCACCCTGCCCCTGCTCTATGCGTTCTATGGAATGCTGCCCGCAGTGGTCGAACTCCGCCACGCTCACTGGCTCTGGATCCCCGACCTGCAGCAGGCCGACCCTCTGCACATCCTGCCCATCCTCATGGTGGTCAGCCAGTTCCTGGTGCAGTGGTACACCCCCTCGCCCGGCGTCGATCCCAGCCAGCAGAAGATGATGGCCTTCACCATGCCCGCCATCTCCGGCTGGTTCACCTGGTACTACGGCGCGGGATTGGCCCTCTACTGGGCGGTCGGCAACTTCATCGGCATCATCCAGCAGGCGGTGATGAACCGCACCAGCCTGGGCAAAGAGATGCGCGAAGTAGCCGCCAAACGCGCCCGCCGCAAGTCAGGCGGCGGCAAAATCATCCAGGGCAAATCCTAACCAAATCCGGGAGCGCTGAGTCGATCAACCCCCTCAGCGCTCCCACCCACCCCAAAGCAACCCCTCTCCCCTCGCTCCACCCCGGCAAAAACGCACGTCATCTCGACCGGAGCGAAGCGGAGTGGAGAGACCCCTGTATTTCGCTTTTGCATTTGCCGTTACCCACCCGACCCCGAAAACGAAACCGGCGCTCGAAAGCTCTTCCTCTCGAAACGGCTCAACCGGTTTACCCCAGTCCGCGCTCAGATCGCGCCACGCAGGATTTTCGCCCACGATCAGCCGAATCTTCTTCACCCGCGACCATCGCTTCAACTGTTTCTCCCGTGCAATGGCCGCATGCACATCGGCGAAGCGCTCAAAATAAACAAGCTGCTTGATGTTGTACCGCTCGGTAAAGCTGCCGGGAAAAGATCCGTTCTTATGTTGAAGAACGCGAAGCTCCAGCTCAGTCGTCACACCGATGTAGAGGTGCTTAAAACCGCTCGCAAGGATGTAGACATAAGAAATCTCCTGCATGGCAAAAAGTATGCCAGCCTGCAGCCGCAAGGGCAAAGACAAAATACAGGGGTCTCTCCACTGCGGCGGCAAAAGCACCGCCTTCGGTCGAGATGACGTGAGTTGTTGCTGGGTTCGGTCGAGATGACGTACTTCGATACCAGTACAAAATAAGGTGTTCAGGCCCGTACCGCCCAAAAATGCACGGCATCTCATCCCGGCCCAAAAATCCCGACCGACCGACCGCACGACCCGCCACAAACTCACGTCATCTCAACCACCCGCCCCGCCACAAACGCACGTCATCTCGACCGGAGCGAAGCGCAGTGGAGAGACCCCTGTATTTCGTCTTTCGCTTTTACGCTTTGCCGTACCCAACCACCCCCCACAAAAACTGGAAACCCTCGCCCTCCGCATGAGACCATGGTTCTGGACAAAGCACGGAGATGACCTCAATCAACGACCCAGGCCCCACCGACGAGAAGATCGAAAAGATTAGAGAATTCCTCCAGACCCTGCTGACCTCGAGCGGTCTGAACCTCGAATTCAAAATCCTCGCCTGCAACGGCCAAGTGCAACCCGAAGCTCAAACCGAAGCGCAAACCACATCCCCCGAAATCTCCGTCGAATTCACCGGCCCCGATACCCCTCTGCTCACCGCCCGCAACGCCGAACTGCTCCACTCCATCGAGCACCTCGCCGCCAAGGTCCTCCGTCTCGAGCCCGATCAGCACGACCGCATCTCCTTCGACGCTGAAAGCTTCAAAGCCCTCCGCAACCGCGAGCTGGAGTTGATGGCCGAAGCCGGTGCCGACCGCGTCCGCGCCACCAGCCGCCCTTACACCTTTCCGCCGATGAACTCCCGCGAGCGCCGCCTGCTGCACCTCGCGCTCGCCGCCTCCGGCCTGCCCACCGCCTCCAGCAGCGACGGCCCCCGCCGCTTCGTCGTCGCCTACCCCAAGGGCCAGCAGCCCACCGAACCCGAGCGCCAGGCACCGCAGGACCGCAGCCAGAATCGCAACCCAGACCGCACGCAAGACCGCACCAGCGCCATCCGCAACACCTTCCGCCGCCGCTAAGCCCGGCAGGGAATCGACCGCGGATCATCCCGGAGAGACGCGGATTTTCTGTCTGTCATTCCCGAAGGTGTGGCTTTTTGTTATTTGTCATTCCCGTCAGGCGCGGGCTTTTTTGGTTTGTCATCGCCGTCAGGTGCGGCTTTTGGGTTTGTCATTCCCGAAGGGAATCTGCGTTTTGCTCGAATCACCAAAACTACATCTGAAGCAGACCCACTCCAAAAACCCGTCGTCTCGACCGAAGGCGAAGCCGTAGCGGAGAGACCCCTGTATTCCGCTTTTCCACACCGCCGCACAAGCCAAAGCGCCCCATCCTTTCGCAGACTCATAGCGAAAGAACAGGGCGCCCGGCTTCCACGAAATCGCCAATCGCCACCTACTGCACGTCGCTGACCTTGCCATTCATAAAGATGACCTTCATATCGGGATACTTATAAATCTTCTTCGACCCCAGATCGATGATCTGCTGCGGCGCACCCATGGTCGAAGTCACCTGATCGATCGACTGTCCCAGCGCGATCGTCGGCGTACCGCCCGCCGGAGCACCCGCCGGAGCGCCGCCCTGAGGAGCAACCACCGCACCGCCCACCACCGTTCCCGTCGTCGTCGAAACCGCGCAATGCGGTTCGCACGACCGCGCAACCGTACCGGAATCGATCGCCCGCACCTGGTCCGCGGGATTCACCGTCAAAACCGCTTCAACCAACTTCGCCGCATCGTCCGCCGACATCTCCGCCAGCGCGCCCTTGGGCAGCTTGAACGCCAGCGTCCCCGAATACCGCTTGGCCGCCTGATACTGGCTATAGTTGCCGCCATACGTCGCCAGCACGGCATCGCACGTCAGGAAGGTAATCTTCAGTTGGTCTTCATGGCTGTTGCTGCTGCTATTGATCTTGGTGAGATAGACCTTCTGGCCCGGCTGCAGCACCTGCGAGTTCGTGCTTCTGAGCAGCCCAAAGCCCTTGGACCGCTGCTTCACCTGCCCATCCACCACCGGGTTCTCGAAGGTAATCATGGTCGGGTAGGGTTCCGCGTTGATGCCATCGGCCTGAATCGTGAGCACCGTTCCCGGGACCGCCGCGACCCCTTGCATATTGATCTCGGTGAGACGGTACTTCTGCTTGAGCGCCGTAAGCATCTGGTCCTGCGCGAGGGCCGCCGGGGCCACGCTTAAAACAAGGATTAAGGCAGAAAAAATTCCGAGTGTGGCGTTACGAACGGACGAACGGATCAGCATGCAATAGCTCCTGAAGATGGAAAGATGGGTGGAAATATGGCGGTGATGAATGAGGCGTAAATCCTGCTCCCTCAAACCTTAGCTCATGCGTTCTAAGCTGCCGAGATAGGTTATCAGATCACCTCGAAGAGGCAATCAGAGAATAAGATCTGACTCGAAACATCATCCCGACCGAACCCCACAACCACACACCATCACCCAGCCGGACCACCACAACCGCACGTCATCTCAACCCACGCGCTGCCGCAATAAACTAC
This sequence comes from Granulicella sp., assembly GCA_041691255.1. Classification (GTDB taxonomy): domain Bacteria; phylum Acidobacteriota; class Terriglobia; order Terriglobales; family Acidobacteriaceae; genus Edaphobacter. Next base: position 45,760 of record JBEPUY010000016.1, read on the forward strand.
GTCATCTCGACCCATCGCCCCGCAATAAAGCACGTCATCTCGACCGGACGAAGCAGTAACAAAGTACGTCATCTCGACTGAAGGCGTGCAGCTTCATCGCACGCCGTAGTGGAGAGACCCCTGTATTTGCCGTTGCCGTTGCCTGTTTCACCAAAGCCGTGATCGAAACCCCATCAGCCGCGATCACCCACCCACAACGCTCTTGTCCCACCGGCGAGCCACGCTGTCTTTCCCCACGCGTACCGCGCTCGCCACCGCCGCGCCCGCCTCCAGATACCTGCGCCACTCCTCCGACTCAGCCGCCCGTTTAATCAGCGCATTCCTTCGCCGCAGAATCGCGATCAGATGCCGCCGCGCCAGCTTCTCCACGAATCTGGCCATCGGCCCCGAGGCGGCAAAGCGGATCTCGTCCCGCATCCGCGTCCCGTCGTCCATCAGCGCGAAGTGATGTTCATGCTCGAACCGCGCAAACGATCCCTCGGTCATTACCTCGCGAAAGTAGGTGAACGGCCGCCACCCGTCGACCTGGCTGGTATGCGTGATCCACCGGCCAAGGTGCCGCCCGCGCCACTGCACCGACTCGCCCTCGCCGATCAGGCCCGAGGTCACGCCCCCAATCGCCTTCTCCTGCATCTCTGCAGTCGCCGCCAGATGAAGATCGATGCTCGTCGCGAGTTTGAAGCACCGGTCCATCGGTGCATCTACCCAGGTTGTCAGTCGAATCGTTTCCATAGCTAGGTCAGCTCGTACTCGTACTTTGGTTAGACTGCTTCAATGGCCAAAAGGCAATCTTGCTTCTAAGCCAGCAGCAAAACTTTGCCGATGCCGCCCTTCTCCGCCGCCGCCTGGCCTGCGCCCGCGTCCTTCAACGGAATCATCCGGTCAATCGGAATCACAAATCGCCTGGCCCCAACATCCTCTGCCATCGCCCGCAGCGCCGCCGCATCCGGAACCGCCATCACCGGCGTCACCTGCACCGTCGGATGCATCGCCGCATTCGCCGGAGGCCCCAGTACCGACCCGAAACGGCCGCCCTGCTTTACCTTGCCCAGCAGCATCTCCGCCGTCTTACCGCCTACAGTATCGGCTACCGCATCCACAAATCCCAGCTTCTCCATCGCGGAGGTATCGTCCAAGGCAATCACCTCGTCGGCCCCAATCCCTTTGGCTTCCTCCACCTGCGACTTCTTCACTCCGGCAATTACAATAGCCCCGACTTTCTTCGCCGTCCACACCGCGCTCCGTCCCACGCCGCCCACCGCGCCCGAGACCAGGATTGTCTGCCCCTTTTGCACTGCGGTCCCGCGCGTCACCAGCTGCTCCCCGGTCAGCGTCACCAGCGGCAGCGCCGCAGCCTCCACCAGGTCCAATCCCTCCGGCAGCAGCGCAGCATCCTGTGCCTTCACCACGGCCAACTCGGCATAGCTTCGCTTGCCCAGCGCGATCACCTTGTCGCCTGGCTCAAAGCCTTCCACTCCCGGCCCCACCTCGCGCACAATCCCGGCGATATCTCTTCCCAGAATCCCGGGAAACGTCACCGGAAAGTGTTCCTTCGCTGCGCCGCTCCGCATCTTGTAGTCGATCGGGTTGACGCTGGTCGCCGAGATCCGCACCAGCAACTCTCCCTCGCCCGCCACCGGATCGGCCACGTCCTCATACTTCAGCTTGTCCGGCCCGCCATACTCCTCGAGAACGATTGCCTTCATTCACAACACCTCATACCCAGTAAGATGCGTGACCCGGCAGCCACGTCTGAGCCGAAATTGGGTTACATCGGTTCCCACGCAAAAAAACTGCAACAAAGCCTTGTACGGCAAGCGCCAAGGGCGCGATCGATACCAGTCTGGGGTGAAGCCCCAGGTCTACAGCCCCGCAAAGAGGAGGGCTGAAAGTCCGGCCTATCTCTCCCCGCCTATATACCAGCGAAGAAGCCCTCAAAATGACATCCCCGACCCCGCAACAAACCACGCCATCCAGAGCCAGCAACAAAGCACGTCATCGCGACCGAAGCTGGAGGGTTTAAGTGGTGCAGCAACATAGCACGTCATCGCGACCGAAGCTGGAAGGTTTAAGCGGTGCAGCAATAAACCACGTCATCTCGACCGAAGCGAAGCGACCCCTGAATTTTGCCAGGAGTCAGCTAAGCCACATCACCCCAACAACATACCACCCAGCCTCAAGCCGGGCCCGCCGGCAGATACTGCTTCCACTCCTCGCTCTCGGCCACCCGCTTCAGCAGCTCCAGCCGGTGTCGCAGCAGCCTCGCGACATACGGCGTCACCACTATCTTCCCCAGTGGCCGCGACACCGCCCCCAGCGGCAGCGAAAACCGGATCTTGTCGTTCAAAAGCGTCCGGCCGCCGAACTCGGTAAAGGTGTGGTCGTGCTGAAACCGCCTGAACCGCCCCCGCTCCATGGTGTCCTGAAAGAAGCTGGGCCGCTCGTACTGCGAGATCAGGCTCTCATGCCGCTGCGGCATGCCGAAGACCCACCCCTTCCACATCAGCCGGTCGCCGCCTTCCACCAACCCACCCGCCCTGCTTGACTGGCCAGCCACCAACTCCATCTTCAGCGACTGCCGCACCAGCTCCAGGCTGGTCGACAGCAGAAAGCACCGTTCGATGGGAGCATTGACGTGAATCCTGTCGCTGACAACAAACATTTCGATCACGCCTCCTGAGAGAAAATACCCAGCTCGCCTGATCCATGCTCTACGCGACGAAGCCCGGCAGTAAGTATCGCTAAAAAGTCCAACAGTATTACTTCATTTCGACGCCAGAGATTCCGGATCAGTACCGTACTATCTCACGGAACCATTACAGGACGGCGACAGCATCACGGCGATTGATGCCCCCCATCAATCAAGACGGAAATATAGAATACTTTTCAAGTAGGAGAGCTATCTCCAGTCGCCTTTTGCAGTTGAGCCCTTCTTATTCGGGCCTGCGCTCCGCCGCCTCGATCAGTTCGCGAAGCGCCCAGATGGAAGGTCGGCGCCCGGCGCTATCCCTTACAACTTCCAAGATTCCTTCTCCATGCAACGCCTGCAACATTCCCGCAAGAGTAGGCTTGCTGGGTGCATCCCCAGCCCATTGCAGTTGACCGCCCTGAAAAATAGGCTGTTGAAAGATTGCATCCAGCAATGGCACCGCATAGTGAGAACGAGTGAGAGCAAGAAAGCGCTTTTTCAAATCTTCATACAAGGCCAGAAATGCGTCTGCCTTGCGAGCATTTTCTTCCGCTTGGGCTACCACAGCATTCAGAAAGAACCGGCACCACGCATTCCAGCCATCTTTGTCTCGCTCCAGCGCATTCAGGTGGTCGAGATATGCCTCTCGATTCCTCTCGATATATTCCGAGAGATAAAAGGTAGGCCGACTGAGTAGCCCTTTCTCGAAAAGGAAGATCGGTATGATGATTCTCCCCAGCCTGCCATTGCCGTCCAGAAAGGGATGCAGAAACTCAAATTGCGCGTGAACGATGCCCATCTGAATCAAGGGATCGAGATCATCGGAGTGATAGTACTTCTCCCAGTTATCGAGGCTCTCTGATAGCTTTGTCCACTCCGGAGGAGTAAATCGAATCTGCTCTACTCCTCCTGCGCGTGAACCAACATAGTTCTGCTGCCGCCGGAATTCTCCTGGAGCTTTGTTCTTGCCGCGTCCACTGGTCAGCAGAATTTTATGCAGCTTCAAAAGCAGGTTGAGATTGAATGGCCTATGGTCCAGCTCTTGAACAGCAGCGTCCAACGCCCGACGATAGTTGAGAATTTCATCGATATCCAGACGCTTCGATTCCTGCTCGACGATTCCACCCGCCTCAAACTCCAGAACCTCCGTCAAGGTCGCAAAGGTTCCTTCGATTCGAGAGGAAAGGACAGCCTCCTGAACAGAAAGCGGAGTCAAGAGCAGACTGGAGTTCGGCAGCCTCCGCAGCATCCCGTTGTAATCGGCGAGAGCGCGGTTCGCCCGCCCCATCAGAGGGATCAATTCCTTCCAATTAAGATCTTTTATTGGAAGAACTCGCGGAATAGCGGGGCGCATCATACGAATAAGCGTATCCGCGTATTTGTGTAAAGTAAATAGCCTTTTACCTTACACAAACTAATTTGCAGCCAACTTACCTTACGCAAATCAGCACACCTTATCTACACATCGTAGTCAGCGGCCAACGCACCTCTATATATTCTCCAAGCTGCTCTTCTGCCCCTCCACCAACCCAACCGCCCTTTCGATAAAGGCGTCCAGCGTCACACTTCCCTCATCGCCCTTCCCGCGCGTCCTCACACTCACGCTCTCGCTCGCCGCTTCCTTATCTCCCATTACCAGAACGAACGGAACCTTCTGCACCGCGAAGTCGCGAATCTTGGCCTTCATCGGATCGTTGCGCTCATCCAGTTCAACGCGCAGCCCGGCCGCTTCGAGCTTCGCCTTTACGCTCCGCGCATACTCCATGTGCTTCTCAGACGAGATCGGCACCAGCCCCACCTGCACCGGAGCCAGCCACATCGGAAACGCTCCGGCGTAGTGCTCAATCAGCACGCCAAAAAATCTCTCGACGCTGCCAAACAAAGCACGATGCACCATCACCGGCTGATGCAGCTCACCGTCCTCGCCCTTGTACGCGAGATCGAACCGCGCCGGAAGGTTCCAGTCGAACTGCACCGTCGAAAGCTGCCACATCCGCCCCAGCACATCCACCAGTTTGATGTCGATCTTCGGCCCATAAAACGCCGCCTCCCCCGGAATCACCTTGTAGGGAATGCCTTTGCCATCGAGCACTTTCGTAAGCGAGCCAACCGCGCCCTCCCACTTCTCCGCGCTCCCGATGAACTTCGTGTCCGTCGGGTCCCACGTCGAAAGCTCCACCTTGAACTCTTCAAATCCAAACGTCTTCAGCACCGACTCGGCAAAGTCGATGCAGCCTGCAATCTCGCCCTCGATCTGCTCCGGCGTGCAGAAGATGTGCGCGTCGTCCTGGGTAAAGCCGCGCACCCGCAGCAGCCCATGCATCGTGCCGCTGCGCTCATACCGATAAACGTTCCCCAGCTCCGCATACCGCACCGGCAGATCGCGGTAACTCTTAGGAGAATTCTTGTAGATCAAAATATGGCCCGGGCAGTTCATCGGCTTCAGCCGGTACTCCGCGTCGTCCAGCTCCATTGCGGGATACATGTTCTCGCCATAGTTCTCTTCATGCCCGCTGATCTTCCACATCTCGCGCCGCATGATGTGCGGCGTGTAGACCAATTCGTAACCGCGACGGATACATTCATTGCGCATCCAGTCTTCCATGGTCTTGCGGATCAACCCGCCCTTGGGATGCCAGAAGATCAGCCCCGACCCCGCGACCTCCTGAATGGAATAAAGATCGAGCTGCTTACCCAGTACGCGATGGTCACGCGCCTTGATCTCCTCCAACCGCTTGAAGTGCGCGTCCAAATCCTTGGCATTAAAAAACGCAGTCCCATAGATACGCTGCAACTGCTGGTTCTTCTCATCGCCCAGCCAGTACGCTCCGGCAACGCTCACCACCTTGAACGCCTTCACCCGTCCCGTCGAAGGCACATGCGGCCCGCGGCAAAAATCGGTGAACCCGCCATTGCGATAGATCGAAATCTCGTCGCCCGGCTGCGTAAACCTTTCGATGAAGTGCACCTTCATGAACTCGCCCTGCGCCGCGTAGTCGGTCAAACCCTTTTCGCGCGGTTCTTCTTCGCGGACAAACTTCTCATCGCGCGCGACCACCTCTGCCATGCGCTTCTCAATCGCAGCTAAATCTTCGTCAGAGAAAGGCGTCTCACGATAGACGTCATAGAAGAAACCGGCATCGGTCGCCGGTCCATGCCCCAGCTTCGTCTCAGGAAACAGCTCAAGGATCGCCGTCGCCATGACATGCGCCGCCGAGTGCCGAACGACCTTCAGTGAGGCTTCATCGCCTTCCTTCAGCAGCTCCAGCGAAACGCTCTCGTTCAGCGGGGCCGACAAATCCACCAGCCGCTCACCCCCAGCCGATTCCGAAGCCCCATACATCGAAGCCTCCGACCCGTCCGTCTCCACTCCGAATGCCCCACCAGAACCGGGTGCCCCATTCATCGCAGCTTCACCGCGATGGGTGGGGTCCACAAACGGCTTCACCCGCGCCACCACCACCACCGCCGCCAGTCTCGGCGAGATGCTCATCGCCACATCGAAGGCAGTCGTACCGCGCGGAACCTCGCGCACAGAACCATCAGGAAGTTGAATCGAAATCATCTCGTTGCTCACCCTTCCAGCATATCCGTTCCACCGCTGACTTTCGAGCAACCTTTAAGCCCCCACCTTAAAGCACTCCATACGACCCAAGAGCAGCAGCAAAAAAGCACGTCCTCACAACTGAACCAGCAACAACGCACGTCCGCTCAACTGAACCAGCAACAAGGCACGTCTTCTCAACCGGAGCAGCAACAACGCACGTCATCTCGACCGGAGCGAAGCGGAGTGGAGAGACCCCTGTATTTCGCATTTTCCACCCTGCAAACCAAAGGCCCCCACCCTTCACACCGCAAGGACGGGGGCCGATAAAAATCCTCCCGGCTTACACCAGCCTGCGTTTCACCACGCCGACCAGCCCCAACAGCCCGGTTCCCAGCAGGACCAGGCTCTCCGGCTCCGGCGTCTGGGCAACCGGCATCGAGGCGATCTGCAGGTTGCCGCTGCGGTTCTCTACAATCTGGCCGCCATTGCCGATCGAGACCGACTCGTGAGCGCCGAAGAAATCGTCACAGCCGCCCTGCACCCCCTGATAGCACAGATAGTTACCACCAAAGCCGACCGTAGGGCTCTGAAAGATCAGCGCGTCCAGGTTCACGTTGTCAAAGTTGAAGAAGAGACCCGAGGCGGTCGCCGTCACGCTGTTGCCGTCCAATTCGAACTGAGAGTTGGTTGGCGTCAGGTTGAGCATGGAGGTGCCATCGTTCAGCACAATGTTGTAGTCGGTGATGTCCGCCATGGACACAACACCGGAGTTGATATCCGTGGTGATCGTTCCCATCACGCTGAAGCCCGGGAAGGCGTCATTGAAGTTGTAAGTAAAGTTGTCGGCATGGGCCAGAAGCGGAATCAACAAGAGGACAGAGGCAGTCGCAAGATTGCGTAAACGCATAGAGGGGAGTTCCTTTCAAAATAGCTTCTCTTAGAAGTCTGAGAGTGCTAAAGGCACGTTTCGTTCCATACCAAGAGAACCAAACCTCCCCATAAACGCTGATACGCCCACGGTAACGATGCAGATTGATGCATACAAAGATGAAAAAGTTCTGCCTTCCACCTCGACCTGGCCCCACGAGCAGCAGCAAAGAAGGCACGTCATCTCGACCGCGATCAGAATCAGCCACCAAAGACACGTCATCTCGACCGAAACGAAGCGAAGTGGAGCAGCGGCAAAGAAAACACGTCATCTCGACCGAAGCGAAGAAGGTAGCAGCAATAACTAACGTCATCTCGACCGGAGCGAAGCGAAGTGGAGAGACCCCTGTATTTCGTCGTTGCCGTTGCCTGTTCCGCCGAAGCGCCACAAACCACGTGCCACCCCACTAGAAAGCCTTTCCTCCCCTCCGCTCATCTCACCCATAGCGCGTTTGAGAGAAGCAAAAACCATGACCACAATCACCACCACCTCCAATAAGCGCCTCAAGCCCTGGCAGGCGCTCGTAGGCTTCCTCGCTGCCTGCTACGCCGTCTCCACCATCGGCACCCTCTCCACGATCGCGTCCATCCCCACCTGGTACGCCGCGCTCAACAAGCCCTCCTTCAACCCTCCCAACTGGATCTTCGGCCCAGTCTGGATCATCCTCTACACCTTGATGGCCATCGCCGCATGGTTGGTCTGGCGCACGCCCGCGAGCCCGCGCCGCACCGCTGCGCTTTGGCTCTTCGCCATCCAGCTCGTCCTCAACTTCCTCTGGACCCCGGTCTTCTTCCGCTTCCACGACCTCGGCCTGGCGCTGACCATTATCGTTCTGCTCTGGCTGGCCATCCTGGTCACTGCCATCCGCTTCTGGCCACTCAGCCGCCCGGCCAGCTGGATGCTGCTCCCCTACCTGGCATGGGTAGGCTTCGCCACCGCACTCAACTTCGCAATCTTCCGCCTGAACTAACCACAGAGAAGCAGCGACAAAGCAAGTCATCTCGACCGAAGCGAAGAAGGTAGCAGCAATAACTCACGTCATCTCGACCGAAGCAAAGAAGGTAGCAGCAATACCTCACGTCATCTCGACCGAAGCGAAGGAGGTAGCAGCAATAACTCACGTCATCTCGACCGGAGCGTAGCGAAGTGGAGAGACCCCTGTATTTTGCCGTTGCCTGTTCTCTCCACAGCCACCACCATCACCGGGTACCCCATCCTTCGCAGTTTTATCGCGAAGGGTGGGAATCACAAACCCCCAACAACCGCCATCGCCTAAAATACCTCCATGTCCTACCTCTCTGCGGTCGACCACCTGTACGCCCTCGGCCACGAACTCGCGCCAACCCTCTCGCCCACTGGAACACCCGCCCCGCGCCGCAAATTCGACCTCGCCCACATGCGCGCCCTCATGGCCGCGCTCGGCGACCCGCAGACCAGCTTCCCCTCCGTCCTCATCGCCGGAACCAACGGCAAGGGCTCCACCGCCTCCACCCTCGCCAGCATCCTCACCGCCGCCGGCTACCGCACCGCCCTCTACACTTCGCCCCACCTCATCCGCGTCAACGAGCGCATCCAGATCGACGGCATCCAGATCCCCGACGAGGACTTCGCCCGCCTCTACTTCCAGGTCGACGACGCCGCCAACCGCCTCGTCTTCGAAGGCACCCTGCCCCACCACCCCAGCTTCTTCGAAGTCCTCACCGCCCTCGCCTTCCTCTACTTCGCAGGCCACACAACAGACCGGGTGCCCCATCCTTCGCAGCCTCACCGCGAAGGGTGGGATTCGGATACCTCCCCAGACCGGGTGCCCCATTCATCGCAGTCTCATCGCGATGGGTGGGGAGCAGCTCCCTCTCCCGTAGACATCGCCATCCTCGAAGTAGGCCTCGGAGGCCGCCTCGACGCCACCAACATCGTCGAGCCACTCATCTCCATCATCACCGACATCGCGCTCGACCATCAGGACTACCTCGGCAACACCATCGCCGCCATCACCCGCGAAAAGGCGGGCATCATCCGCCCCAACGGCATCCTCGTCACCTTGCCCCAGCACCCCGAGGCCAACCAGGCCATCGGCGAAGCCGCCGCCACCCTCAACCTCACCGCCATCAGCGCCGCCCCCTACATCCCCCCCCCCACAAAAGTAGGCGATACACCCCAAACCCGGGTGCCCCATCTTCGCGACAGTTCTATCGTCGCTAAGGTGGGTGGAGACGCCACAGAAATGAGCGGGACAGAAAACATACGTCCTCTCGACCAGACCCAAGCAGCCACCAGCAACAACGCACGCCCTCTCGACCAGAGCGAAGCAGGCATCGGCAACAACGCACGTCGTCTCGACCAGAGCGAAGCGGAGCGGAGAGACCCCTGTATTTCCTCCGAAGCGCCACAGAGTCCAACGCAAACCATCCCCGAACCCAAGCAAACCGTCCCCGAACCCAGCCAAACCGCCCCCGAACCCCGGATTAGCATGGGGCTTCAGCCCCATGAATCAAACACCAGCTCAGAAGGGGCTTTAGCCCCGGGAGCCCCAACCCTCTCCCCCAACCGCTACACCCTCACCCTCGACAACCAGACCCTGGAAGTCGACTCCCCCCTCCACGGCCAGCACCAGCAGCGCAACATCGCCCTCGCCATCGCGGCCGCAATCGCATTACGCAATCAAACAAGTTACAAATCGAACACTACAAGCAACCAAACCAGTTACAAAATCACAAACGCCAACATCGAAGCAGGAATCCGCAACACCCGCTGGCCCGGTCGCCTCGAACTCATCCCCGGCCACCCCCCGCTCCTCCTCGACGTAGCCCACAACCCCGCCGGCGCCTGGACCCTCCGTGCCGCCATCGCCGAGCTTCCCTCCGCCCAACCCCGCACCCTCATCTTCAGTTGCCTCCGCGACAAGTCGCTCAAAGAGATGTCGCAGATTCTCCTCCCCCTCTTCGACTCCACCAGCGGCGACCCCGACCGTGCCCACGACCACATCATCCTCGCCCCCATCGACAACCCCCGCGCCGCCTCGCTCACCGACCTGCTCGCCGCCGCGCACGCCATGGACATCCCCGCCCACGCCGCGCCGCACATCCCCGCCGCCCTCGCCGAGGCCCGCGCCAAAACCCCCGCAGACGGCATCATCATCGCCACCGGCTCCATCTACCTCGTAGGCGAAATCCGCAACCTGGCCCTCCACCAAGAGGCAAACCCCGCATGACCCAGCCGAGCCCGCCCCAAAATCAAAAGAAAGAAGATAAAGTTGTCATCCTTCGCGAAGCGGAGGATCTGCGTTTCTCTCCTCACCCCCCAAAAAACTCCCTCTTCTTCCGCTGGCTGACCTACCTCCTGCTCCTGCCCTTGATCGCCCTCGCCACCACCGCCTTCGGCTGCGTCTCGCTCATCGCTGGCCTGTGGGATAAATCCGGCAGCCAGCAGCACGCCATCGCCCACGCCTGGGCCCGCATTTTGCTCCTCATCAGCCTCTCGCCCGTCACCCTCATCGGAGCGGAAAAACTCCACGAACACGAGACCGCCGTCTACGCCTCCAACCACCTCAGCTACTTCGACACCCCGGTCCTCTTCGCCAAGCTGCCCTTCCAATTCCGCATCCTCGCCAAACAGGCGCTGTGGAAGATCCCCTTCATCGGCTGGTACCTCCACCGCTCGGGGCAAGTCCCGGTCGACGCCAAAAGCGCCCGTTCCGCCATCGCCAGCCTAAGTCGCGGCGTAGCAACACTTAAATCAGGCCTTCCGCTCGTCCTCTTTCCCGAAGGAGGCCGCGCCGCCGATGGGCAGACTCAACCCTTCGTCTCCGGAGCAGCCTACATGGCCATCAAGGCGCAGCTTCCGCTCATCCCATTAACGTTGATAGGAACCTACGAGCTGCTCCCCATCCACACCTATCACCTGCGCCCACGCCCACTGGCGATCATCGTAGGCGACCCCATCCCCACCACCGGCCTCACCACCCGCGACGCCGACGCCCTCACCCAGCGCCTCCGCGACGTCATCACCGCAACCTACATGCAGCACCACCAATAGCCCGCAACGCACAGCACATCATTCCGTCCGAACCAGCAGAGCACTCACCTCACCACGCCCGGAGCACCAAAGCCGCACGACATCGAGACAGAACCGGAAATAATGCACGTCATCTCGACCGAAGCGAAGCGCAGTGGAGAGACCCCTGTATTTCGTCTTCCCCAACACCATGCAAATCCCCGCCCATCGCCGTATCATTTGAAGAGCCCATGAAGCCCCGCATCGCCATCCCGCTCCCCAACAGCACCGACGCCGAGTACAACCGCATCGCCTGGCCCGTCTACGCCGCCGCCGTCGAAAAATCCGGCGGTCACCCCGTCGAAATCCCACTCCATCTCTCCCCCCGTCAGACCATCGACCTCATCAATACCTGTCAGGCCGTCCTTCTTCCCGGCAGCCCCGCCGACGTCAACCCGCACAAGTACGGCCACGACCCCATCCCAGAGTGCAAGCCTGCTGACGCGCCCCGCGAAAATGTCGACGAATTACTGCTGCAGGACGCCCACAATCTCTATAAACCCCTCTTCGCCATCTGCTTCGGCACCCAGTCGCTCAACACCTGGCGCGGCGGAACCCTCGTCCAGCACCTCGCACCCATGCCGGTGAACCATCCCGCCGGGCGCAGCGTGGCCATCGCCCACACCGCCGCCATCGCGCCCGACTCGCTGCTCGCTGCCATCATCCCCGGCGAAGAGGCCCAGGAGCAGGAGGGCTACCTTCGCCTTCCCGTCAACTCCAGCCACCACCAAGCCATCGCCATCCCCGGCGACGGCCTGCGCGTCTCCGCCCGCTGCCCGCAGGACGGCGTCATCGAGGCAGTCGAAGGCGGCCAAACTCCCGACAGCGGCCACTTCGTCCTCGGCGTCCAATGGCATCCCGAGCGCAGCTACGAGATCAGCGCCTCGTCCCGCGCCCTCTTCCACCGTTTCATCGCCGAAGCTACCGCCTGGACCCCACGCCCCATCCAAACCTCCGTCTCGAAGTAAATGTTCCACGTGGAACATTCTGTGGCGCTCTGAATTGCTTAACGCCGATTTGCACCGATCCCACCGATTAAAAACAATCGACCACGGATAAACGCGGATGAACACGGATAAGGACAGAAGAGAATAAACATGGGTAAGGCATATAGAATTCAATAAGATATGGCCGTACATCATGGCTTGATGTCTTTTAAATCCGTGCCAATCCGCGTTTATCCGTGGTCGATTCGTTGTGTCTCTCCGATTTAAAATCGGTGTCATCGGCGCCAATCGGTGTTAAGCCTTTTGGAACTACCACAGCCCCGAGCCCATCTAATCCTCTATGAGTATGGAAAAGGTAAAGCTAGGCACACAAGGCGCGGTCGTCTCCCGTATGGGGCTCGGTTGCATGGGGATGAGCGAGTTCTACGGTCCGCGCAACGATGAGGAGTCGGCAGCCACCCTGCTCCGCGCTCTCGACCTGGGTATCAACTTCTTCGATACCGCCGACGTCTACGGCATCGGCGATAACGAGGAGTTGATCGGCAAGACCATTGCCAAGCGGCGCGACGAGGTCTTTCTCGCCACCAAATTCGCCAACATCCGCACCAAGGCAGAGCCAAACAAGTGGTCTATCAGCGGCAAGCCGGACTATATCCGTGCTGCCTGCGATGCCTCGCTCCAACGTCTGGGCCTCGACTACATCGACCTCTACTATCAGCACCGGGTAGACCCCGACACCCTCATCGAAGAGACCGTTGGCGCTATGGCGGAACTCGTAAAGGCTGGCAAAGTAAGGTACTTAGGTCTTTCCGAAGCCTCTCCTGCCACCATTCGCCGCGCCCACAAGGTACATCCCATCACCGCGCTCCAGACGGAGTACTCCCTGTGGGAGCGGCACGTCGAGGCAGAGATTTTGCCCACGGTGCGCGAGCTTGGTATCGGCTTCGTTCCCTACAGCCCGCTTGGGCGCGGCTTCCTTACCGGAACCATCACCAAATCCAGCGATCTGGGGGAGCAGGACGCCCGTGCTGAGCGCTATCCACGCTTTGCCGGGGAGGCCTTTGAAAAGAACCAGGTTCTGGTCGACCGCGTCCGCGCCATTGCCGACCGCAAGGGCGTAAAAGCTGGTCAACTGGCGCTGGCGTGGGTGCTGGCAAAGGGGCAGGATGTCGTTCCTATCCCCGGCACTAAGCGGCGCAAATACCTCGAAGAGAACGCCGTCGCCGCGGAGATCAAGCTAACTCCAGCCGAGATTGCTGAACTGGAGGTTGCGGTTCCCGAGGATGAGATCGCAGGCGACCGCTATCCGGCAGCCAGCTTGAAGATGATCGACCGGTAATGTTCCACGTGGAACATTAAGAGGCTTAACAACGATTAATACCGATAACACCGATTTAAATACTATCGACCGCGGATTACACGGATAAACACGGATAAAACCCACAACATTTTGAACGGTTTTAAATCCGTGTTTATCCGTGGTCGATTGGTGGTGGTTTTGATCTTTTAAAGATTGGTGGAGCCCTTCCGTCTCTTTGAGATACTGGAGCGGATGGCCACGCTCACTGACTCCGCAATTGACGCCCTGCTTCAGCCCTATCTTGTGCCGCCTGCGGCCCTTCTGCCCCAGCTTTCGGCGTATCTTGACCTGCTTTTGAAGTGGAATGCGCGTACCAACCTGACCGCCATCCGCGAGCCGGAGGAGATCGTGCGCCGCCACTTTGGGGAGAGCCTGTTTGCCGCACGGCATCTGGGCGTGGAAGTCGATACCCTGCTCGATTTAGGCTCAGGAGCGGGCTTTCCCGGCCTTCCTATCGCCCTGCTGCGGCCTGAGGTGCGGGTGACGCTGGCGGAGTCGCAGCATAAGAAGGCGAGCTTCCTGCGCGAGGTAGTGCGCACGCTGGGGCTTTCGACCGAGGTCTGGACCGGGAGGGCGGAAGCTATGCCCGACGCCCGGCGGTTTCATACCGTGGCTTTGCGGGCGGTGGACAATATGGCTGCGGCGGTAGCTGCCGCCGAGCCGCGGGCGTTGCGGCAGGTGGTTTTGCTGACGAGCACAGCCAATGCTCCGGCGCTGATGGAGTTTCCTGAGCAGGTACGGGTGGCTATTCCTGGTTCTCAGAGTGGTGTCTTGCTAATGGCCGCACGGGGTTAATGTTCCACGTGGAACATTGTGGCCGCGCCGAACGGCTTAACACCGATTGGCACCGATCACACCGATCACACCGATCTAAAAACAATCGACCACGGATCACGCGGATGAACGCGGATTTAAGAACCTTAAGTACTTGGTTTTATCCGCGTTGATCCGTGCCAATCCGTGGTCGACTAGTTGTGGCTTGGATCGCTTTTAAATCGGTGTGATCGGTGCCAATCAGTGTTAAGCCTCTCCAAAATGTTCCACGTGGAACAAAAGTTTTCCACATTGGACGACCCCTAACTCCCCTGAATATGCCCGGAAAGTGGGATTCCACACGTTCTCCACAGGAGACGGCGCTTCTCCACACCCAGATCGATATTGCGCCCGCAGCCTATGCCCGATACCCTTTCTTCTACCAAGCCATGCCTGAAAATCCTACCTCCAATAAGACCCAGCAGAGCGCTCCGTCCGGTTCCAAGTCCAACCCAGAACCAGCCAGCATGCCCGGCTTCAATAGTGGTTCCAAGGTGCTCGCCGTCGTCAATCAGAAGGGCGGCGTGGGCAAGACGACCACGGCCATCAACCTGGCGGCAGCGCTTGCGCTGGAGGGGCTCGCTACGCTGCTGATCGATTGCGACCCCCAGGCGAATACGACCGGAGGGCTGGGATTTGGGCGCGACGAAGAACGGTTGAGCATCTATGACCTGCTGATGGGCCATTCTCCCGCCGACAAGATCATCGTTCCGACCGAGGTCGAGAACCTTTCGCTGATTCCGGGGAGTAAGAACCTGATCGGCGCCAATATCGAGCTGGTGGCGCAGGACCGCCGCGAGTATCGGCTGCGGGATGCGCTGGAGCCGGTGCGGGCCAGGTATCCCTTCATTATTCTGGACTGCCCGCCTGCGCTGGATCTGCTGACGCTGAACTCTCTGGTGGCCGCCGATGGGCTGCTGGTGCCGATGCAGGCGGAATATTTCGCGCTGGAGGGGATCTCGGAGCTGATGTCGACGCTCGACCGGGTGACCCAGTCGTTCAACCCCAAGCTGGCGCTTGAGGGCGTGCTGCTGACGATGTATGACGACCGCACCAATCTTTCGCAGCAGGTTACGGAGAATTTGAAGGGATTTTTTGCCGACAAGTTGTTGACGACGACGATTCCGCGAAATATTCGGCTGGCCGAAGCGCCGAGCCATGGCAAGCCGGTTTCGCTGTATGACCCGAAGTCGCGTGGGGCCGAGGCTTACCGCGAGCTGGCGATGGAGTTGCTGAGCCGCAACAAGATGAAGAGCCCGGAGGAGCTGCGGCGCAAGGCTGCGGCGGCGGCCGCGGCTAGTTCGTTGAAGTCGTTTCAGCAGCCGGAGAAGAAGAGGTTCTGGCGGTCTGCGAAGTAGTTGCTGAGGATGGAAGGCTTAACACCGATTTACACCGATGACACTGATTGAAACGGCAACGGCAAACGCAGATCCTCCCGCTTCGCGGAAGGATGACAAATCAAGGTAAAGCCAAGGTGGCAAGTCAGGGTAAAGGCAGGATGACAAGCCAAGGTGACAAGTCAGGGTAAAGCAGGATCAGAAGTTAAGGTAAAGGCACGATGCGAGCCACGAGAAAGACAAACAGAAAGTGGAATAACAATGGCAACTGCTACTCACGATCCTAAGCGCCGCGCGCTGGGCAAAGGTCTCGAATCTCTGCTGCCTGCACGTCCGGCAGTCGTTCCCCAGATCACGGCTACGGCTGCTGTCGAAGCGAATGGCAAGCCACTGGAGATTCCGCTCGACCATATCGAGCGCAACCCGTTTCAGACGCGCACACGCTTCGACGATGCGAAGCTGGCCGAGCTGGCCGCTTCGATTGCGGCGACCGGGGTGGTGCAGCCGATCCTGGTGAGGCCGCTGGATATTCCAGGGCGCTATCAGTTGATTGCGGGCGAACGGCGCTGGCTGGCCAGCCGTCGCGTCGGCAAGTCGACCATTCCGGCGATTGTGCGCCAGGTTTCGGATGAACAGACGCTCGAGATTACGATCGTCGAGAATTTGCAGCGTGCCGATCTGAACCCGATGGAGCAGGCGCGGGCGTATCAGCGGCTGAGCCAGCAGTTTCAACTGACCCAGGAGCAGATGGCGACGCGCACTGGCAAAGAGCGGGCGAGTGTGGCTAACTTCCTTCGTTTGTTGCGTTTGCCGGAGACGGTGCAGCAGAAGGTGGAGTCGGGCGATCTAAGTTTTGGGCATGCGCGGGCGCTGCTGTCGCTGGACACGCCGGATGCGATGGCGAGCGCGGCGCAGAAGGTGATCGCGCTGTCGCTGTCGGTGCGGCAGACGGAGACGTATGTGCAGGGGCTCATCAATCCCGAGGCGAAGCAGAAGAAGGCGGACAAGGCGAAGCCGGAGGTGGACCCGAATGTTCGCGAGGCCGAGGACAAGCTGCGGCGGACGCTGGGGCTGAAGGTGCAGATCGAGGATAAGAAGGGCAAGGGCAAGGTGATTATCGAGTACTCTGGGTTGGAAGATTTCGATGCGATTTTGACGGCGCTGGGCGGGGCGGAGTAGGGGGATTATAAAGTCAATTTAGTTCCATAATGGTTACATATAATAAAATGATTATTAGCGCAGGATCACTCATGAAGCTTTTTCTTCGCGAGATCAATCGAATCATGTAGTGTTAGTTACTGCGATATTAAGGGGGAGCCAATGGCACAGTACACAGTAGATCAGGTAGCCGATACGCTCATTTACCTTTCCCGAGAACGCAACATCGACATTACCAATTTGAAGCTTCAGAAACTCCTTTACTATGCTCAGGCGTGGAATCTTGTGTTCACCGGAAAGCCTTTGTTCAGCGAAGAGATTGAAGCTTGGGTGCATGGCCCAGTTGTGCCCAAAGTATTTCGGCGATTCAAAGAGTATCGTTGGAATACAATCGATGCGAATGTAACGCCGGTAGAAGATGACGCTTTGCTGGCCCATCTGGGTCAGGTGCTTGATACATACGGAAAGTTTGGAGCTTCGCAGCTTGAACGATTGACCCATCAGGAAATGCCTTGGCAGAAAGCACGCAAGGACTATCCGGTGGATGCCTCGTCGAATGAGGTCATTGATCACGAAAGCATGCAGGAGTTCTATAGCAATCTGAAATGAGTCACAACGGTAATCGGCGTGGCATCCCTGCCCCGATTTTAAAAACAAATGAAAATACCGTTAAGTTCTCGTTCAAATATCTTGACGCCACGAACCCTAAATTTTCGATAGAAGAATGTCCCATCGAGTTCTGGCAGGCATTCGTGCTTCGCTTGTCTTTGTATAGTCGTTTGACGGTTGAGATCTTCCTCGACCAGAACAATCCCGACCGTAGACATCTTATTGATTTCTCTGATACATCAGAGACGGGAGGATTTACACATAATATTGATACTGAACAACTTGCTTATGAGGAGGCTTGGCAGTTTGAGCTTGACGCTCGCTATCCATGGCGCGTCGAAGGCATCTTGGTCGATGATATGTTTTATGTAATTTGGCTAGACCCGTCACACCGTCTTTACCCCTTGTCCTGAGTTTTCCGGTTTAGTTTTTCCGAGGCCAATTCGCCAAAAAAGAAAGGGACTGCCGCGATGAGCGGAGATATGAAGGCTTCAGCATTTGAGTTTCGGTTTCGCTTCCTGATTCATGCGGTCATCTTTATTCTTGGCTTCAGCGTGCCTTGGGACCGCTGGCTGCACCTGGACTCTTCGGGGCCGAATGCGCATGTGTGGGGGACGCTGTCGGCGCACCTGGCGATGCTGGCGCCGGGGACGCTGTCGATTGGAAGCGCGTTCAACCTGCTGCTGATCGTGGGCGGGGTGTGTGCGCTGGTGAGCGCGGGGCTGCGTACGTGGGGCTCGGCGTATATGGGAGCGGCGACGGTGCACTCGGCGAGCATGCATGGGGAGCGCATGGTGGCTGCGGGGCCTTATCGCTACTTTCGCAATCCGCTTTATCTCGGCATTTTTATTCATACGTTTGCGCTGGCGCTGTTTATGCCGCCGAGCGGCGCGGTGTTTTGCGTGATTGCGATTGCGCTGTTCGAGCTGCGGCTGATCTTCGGCGAAGAGGCGTTTCTTAGGGCGAAGCTGGGGGAGCCTTATCGGGCCTATTGTGCTCAGGTGCCGCGGCTGTTCCCTGCGCTGAGGGCGCGGGTTGCGGCTTCGGCGACGCGGCCGGCGTGGGGGATCGCGTTTCTGAGCGAGATCTATATGTGGGGCGTGGTGGTGGTGTTTGCCGTGGAGGGCTATCGGTATAACGCGCAGCCGATCATGCAGGGGATTGTGATCTCGCTGGGGGTTTCGATCGTGGTGCGGGCGTTGCTGCCGAGGGTGAAGGCTACGGAGTTGCCGGTGGCGGATACGGAGTAGGGCGGTGGGTTTTGTGGTGGTTCTTCCCATCCTTCGCGATGGGGCTGCGAAGGGAATCTGCTTTTTCCCCACCACCAAAGCCGGGGTGCCCCATCAAGAAGCGTTTCTGGCCGCGAAGCTGGGTGAGCCTTATCTGGCGTATTGCGCGCGCGTTCCCAGACTGCTGCCGGCGCTGATGCCCCGGGTGGCCGCCTCGCAGACGCGGGCTGCGTGGGGCACGGCCTTTCTCGGCGAGAGCTATCTGTGGGGCGTGGCGATTGCGTTCCTCGCTGTGGGGTATCGGTATAACGCCTTCCTGATTACGCAGGGCGTGATTATTTCGCTTGGTGTTTCGCTGGTGGCGCGGGCGCTGATTCCGAAGAGTGCGGTAGAGCAGGATGGGGTGACTTTCCTCAGGGGCTAAAGCCCTTTTGATTTTATTAAACTTACGGCACGGCTGAAGCCCTGCCCTTAAACAAAACGAGGACTTAATCAGAGCATCCCTGAGTGGGGTGGCAGACAAAGCAAAGCCCGCCGGAGGGGGGCGGGCTTCGCGCTAAGGGGAGAGGATTCCTATTTATTGGTGTGGGTCGGCGGGGTGCCCTTTGGGGGCGGCATCGTCTGACCGCCGGGGGGTATGGTCTGGCCGCTTTTGGTCTGCTGTCCGCCCTGGGACGGCTGGCCGCCCTTGCTCGGCATGTCGCGGGGGGTCTGTTTCTGCTGCTTGTCCATGTTGCTTCTCCTTCAAGATCGGCAGGCGCTCTTCTTGCGCGTACGCGGAACCGGTCTGTGCAGGGTTTGGATGCCCGGGCGCAGCAAGGGTTGCCCTGAACCGTCGCGCGGTTCGGGAGGAGTATAAAGCGGGCTTTCAGCCCTTATTTTGGGGGGTTGCATACCTGGGGCTACGCCCCAGGCTGGTATAGGTTGCGCCTTTGGCGCAGGTCGAAAGTGAACTAGTCGCGGAAACCGGCGCTGACGGCGATCTTGTGACGGCCCTTGGCGCGGCGGCGATTGAGGACGGCAGCACCAGCCTTGGTCTTCATGCGGGTGAGGAAGCCGTGGGTCTTGGCGCGGTGGCGGCGGTTGGGTTGAAAGGTACGCTTCGGCATGGGACAGAACTCCTGCGGCAGAAACTACGGTTCCTGCTCAAAACTTTTGGGCTATTGCAGCAATTTCTGAGTATACCTGATGGGACGGGTTTTTCACAGGGGCGGGGGTAAGGCAAAGACCGTTTGTGGCGGGTTTGGGGTTTGGGGCGCTTACCCCCACCCTTTGCGGTAGAGCTGCGAAGGATAGGGCACCCGGCTTTGGGGCGGTTTGGAGGAAGGACCAATACAGGGGTCTCTCCACTGCGCTTCGCTTCGGTCGAGATGACGTGCCTTTTTTGCTGCTTCGATTGGGTAATTTGCTTGGGTAATTTGCTTGGGTAATTTGCTTGGGTAATTCGATTGGGTGATTGCTTGGGTATTTCGATTGGGTAATTTGCTTTGATAGGCGGGGCGGTGCACCGTTGGGAGCGGGATGGCATCCAAATTCGTATGGCTACTGTGAATGCTGGCGCGAGTGGGACGTTTGCGATTGGTGGGGATTTGACCGTCAACCGTTTGGGATATGGCGCGATGCGAATTACCGGCGAGGGCGTTTGGGGTGAGCCTAAGGACCCGGAAGGCGCGAAGAAGGTGCTGCGCCGGGCGGTCGAGCTGGGCGTGAACTTCATCGACACCGCCGACGCGTACGGCCCGGCGGTGAGTGAGCGGCTGATTGGGGACGCGCTGGCTCCGTATGCGAAGGGCGTCGTGATCGCGACCAAAGCCGGGCTGGCGAGGACCGGGCCGAACAAGTGGGAGCCGCTGGGGCGAGGTGCCTATCTGCGCCAGCAGGTGGAGCTGAGCCTGCGCTGGCTGAAGGTCGAGCGGATCGATCTGTGGCAACTGCACCGCATTGACCCGAAGACTCCGGTGGAGGAGTCGCTGGGCGAGATTGCGAAGCTGCAAGCCGAGGGCAAGATTCGCCATGTGGGTTTGAGCGAGGTGAAGCCCGATGAGATCGAGCAGGCGCAGAAGGTCGTCAAGATTGTGAGCGTGCAGAACAAGTACAACCTCGGCGACCGGGCGTATGAAGATACGCTCGACTATTGCGAGCAGCATGGGCTGGCGTTTATTCCGTGGTTTCCGGTGGCGGCGGGCAAGCTGGCGCAGCCCGGCGGCAAGCTCGATGCGGCGGCGAAGAAACATGGAGCGACGGTCTCGCAGCTCTCGCTGGCGTGGCTGCTGCACCGGTCGCCGGTGATCCTGCCGATTCCTGGGACGACTTCGGTGGCGCATCTTGAAGAGAATGTGGCGGCGGCTGGGGTGAAGCTGAGTGATGCGGAGTGGGCGGAGATCGAGGCGGCGGCGAAGTAGCGGCTTTGTGGACCCCACCCATCGCGGTAAAGCTGCGATGAATGGGGCACCCGGTTTGGTCGATGAGCCTGTCTGGTTGGGGTGCTTCCACCCACCCTTCGCGATAAAACTGCGAAGGATGGGACACCCGGTCTTTTGGGGCGGTTCGGAGGAAGGACCAATACAGGGTCTCTCCACTTCGCTTCGCTTCGGTCGAGATGACGTGCGTTGGTGGTGGTGCGCTGCGGTTGAGAGGACGTAGGTTTTGGTGGTGGTGCGCTGTGGTCGAGGTGACGTAGTTTTGTGGTGGTGCGCTGGGGTTGAGAGGACTTAGGTTTGTGGTGCTCCCGGTTGAAGGCTGCTTGTGTTGCTTTGCAGTGTTCGAGGGAGTGCTTCTCTATCACACCGCGAGAGGCGATGGAGAGGGATTCAGGGTTTTTATGGCGCTAATTTTTCTTTCCGGCGGGCATCTTTTTTGGTTCTTCACAAGGAATGGTGCAACTTGATTTTTTTGCGGAAGGGGCTTGAAAAACGTCTTGTTTTCCGTGCTACTATCGAACCCGTTCCGTAAGAAGTTTTTCTGCACGTCCAGCTGTTTCGCACTCTGCCTCACGTTGATCGACTGCTCTTCGCGACCCGGGAAACTGACGGGCGCAGCGAAGGGAATTCCGCAACACGAAACCCTCCCCTGCTCACCTGCTTGTCGGGAAGGACTAGTGTTTGCTTTTTGATTTTTTGAAGACACGATGCAACAAGTGCCAGCTGGGTTGGAACAGAGAACAAGACAAGGAAACTAAGAATGTCATTCGTTCCGACGGCTACCGCCGTATTGAATTATTGGGTCCGCATCCTCGCCGCTCTTGAGAAGAAGATCAATCGCCAGTCGTACGAGACATGGCTGAAGCCGACGCGATTTTCGCACCTTGAAGGTAAGACGCTCTTCGTGCGCATCCCCTCGGCTGACTTTCAGCATGTGGGCGACCGCTATGCCGACCTGATTCAGGAGGCAATCGACAACCTGGGCCTGGAGGTGGAGACGGTGACGTTTACCACGCCCGAGCAGGACCCTCGCGCTCCCAAGGTGCGCGAGGATGGCGGGTTTGCGCCGCTGCCGAGCCATAGCCCCAACGCACCGAATTCGAATTCCAATTCGAGGAGCGGGGGCGCGCAGGGTGCGGGAGGGCGGCAGGCGGGAGGGCCGGAGCAGTCGCGATTTGATTGGAATACTGCCTCGCAGTTGAACCCGCGGTATCAGTTCGACGCGTTTGTGATCGGCAGCGGCAACCAGTTCGCCATGGCGGCGGCGCAGGCGGTGGCGGAGCGGCCATCGAAGGCCTACAACCCGCTGTTTCTGTATGGCGGCGTGGGCATGGGCAAGACCCACCTGATGCATGCCATTGGGCATGATGTGAAGCGTCGGCAGCCGCATGCGGCGATCTGCTATGTGAGCGCGGAGAAGTTCACCAACGAGATGATCGACTCGGTGCGCTACGACAAGATGACCAGCTTCCGCGACAAGTTCCGCAGCGTGGACGTTTTGTTGATCGACGACATTCAATTTCTCGCGGGCAAGGAGAGGACGCAGGAGCAGTTCTTCCATACGTTCAACACGCTGCACGAGAGCATGAAGCAGATCGTGATTGCCAGTGACCGGCCGCCGAAAGAGCTTTCGGACTTTGAAGACCGGTTGCGCTCGCGGTTTGAGTGGGGATTGATCGCCGACATTCAGCCGCCGGATCTTGAGACCAAGGTAGCGATTCTGCAGAAGAAGGCCGAGTCCGAGCAGACGCAGCTGCCGACCGACGTTGCTCTGTTTATCGCGTCGAATGTGCGGACCAACGTGCGCGAGCTTGAGGGCGCGCTGGTGAGGCTGATCGCGTGGTGCTCGATGCATGGCGTGGAGATTACGCTGGCGGTGACGCAGCAGTGCCTGAAGCAGTTCATCGACACGCAGGTAAGGAAGATTACGATTGAGGCGATTCAGCGCAGCGTCGCCGAGCAGTTCGGCATGCGGGTGGCGGAGCTGAAGCAGAAGAACAACTCGCGCCAGATCGTGGTGCCGCGGCAGATTGCGATGTACCTGGCCAAGCAGTTGACCGAGGCCTCGCTGCCTGAGATCGGACGGCAGTTCGGGGGCAAGCACCATACGACGGTGATGCACTCGATTGCGAAGATCGACGAGCAGCGGCGGACGGACAAGGCGCTGAACCAGACGGTGAACAAGCTGATGGAGACTTTGAGTTAGGCAGGCTGGTCATCTTGTCGGGGGATTAAAATCGGCGGCAGGCAGCGAGGTGAAGCCCATGGCTGGACCAGTGCTGGAAAAGATGTGCCCCTTCTTTATCGTAAGCAGCGTCGACCAAAGCGTCGGATTCTATCGTGACAGACTCGGGTTTGAGCGTTGGCACGAAGAGCCGGAGAACAAGTCGTTCTTTGCCATCGTTGGTCGTGATGAGGCGATGCTTTTTCTCAAGTCAGGCAAAGCTGAGCCTTTGCCTAACCCGAAGCGCGATCCGGACATAAGATGGGACACCTATGTCTTCGTGCAGGACCCCGACGCGCTCGCTGCCGAGTACGTTGACCGCGGGGTAGCGTTCAGCGTACCGCTCAAAGATACGCACGACGGGCTGCGCGGCTTCGAGATCACTGACCCAGATGGGTATGTCTTGTTTTTCGGTCGGCCGAGGTAGGGGCGGACGGGTTCATACAACTTGTGCTTTGACGTACTAGAATGGCAGCCTCGGGCCCCAGTCAAAAAATATGTTTATGAATCAGGAGACTACTTTGAACACTTCCTCTGCTGCGGTTACGCCGGAACGAATTATGAAGTTTACCTGGGGCTATGTTCCTCCGCTGGTGCTCGAGGCGGCGATTCGCCATCACGTCTTCGATGTGCTGGACGCCGGGCCAAAGACAGTGAAAGAGACGGCGGAGGCGACCGGGACCTCGGAACGCGGGCTGCGGGCCATCATGAATGTGCTGGTGGGGCTGGAGTTTCTGGCCAAGGTGGAGGGCGGCCGCTATGCGCTGACGCCCGAGAGCGCGGCGTTTCTGGTCAGCGGCAAGCCGGGATTTCAGGGCGGACTTCTGACCCATGGCAGCCGTCAACTGATTCCGAACTGGCTCAAGTTGACCGAGGTCGTCGCCACCGGCAAGCCTGCGGCGGCGGTGAATCAGCAGGGGCCGGGGACGGAGTTCTTTCAGCAGTTTGTGGTCGATATCTTTCCGATGAGCTATCCGTCGGCGAAGGCGCTGGCTGCGCATCTTCACTTGACCGGCGGAGCGAAGGTGCTGGACCTGGCAGCGGGATCGGGCGTGTGGGGCATTGCGCTGACCGAGAGTTCGCCGGGGGTGACGGTGACGGCGGTGGACTGGCCGGACGTGCTGCCGGCGACGCGGGCTACGGTGGGAAAATTTGGGCTGACCGAGCGGTATGACTTTGTGGGCGGCGATCTGCTGGAGGCGGACTTTGGCCAGGGCCACAACGTGGCGCTGCTGGGCCATATTCTGCACAGCGAGGGCGAGGCGCGCAGCCGGAAGCTGCTGAAGAAGACGTTTGACGCGCTGGCTCCGGGAGGGACGATTGCGATTGGAGAATTTCTGGTCGATGACGACCGGAGCGGGCCGCTGGGGTCGCTGTTCTTCGCGGCGAACATGCTGGTGAATACGGACGAGGGCGATACGTTTTCGTTTGCGGAGATCAGTGAATGGCTGGGGGAGGCGGGGTTCACGAAGGCCCGGCTGCTGGAAGTGCCGGGGCCTGCTCCGCTGGTGCTGGCTACGAAGGCTTAGGGGCTTAAGGGCGGAAGGCTTAACACCGATCTTCACCGAGTGCACCGATTTAAGGGCAGGTAAGGCAACGGCAACGGCGAAATACAGGGGTCTCTCCACTTCGCTTCGCTTCGGTCGAGATGACGTGCGTTTGGGGTGCTCCGGTCGGGTGGACGTGCGTTTGGGGCCGGTTCTGGGCGAGATGATGTGCGTTGGTGGAGTTTTGGGCAGGTCTAAAACAACCAGTTCTCGGAGTAAACATAGGCCGGGCCTTCAGCCCTTGCTCTTTCGTGCTCCCCTACCTGGGGCTATGCCCCAGGTAGGTATCAATCGCGCCGTTGGCGCTTGGTGCCGGAAGCTCCTCTGTGCCATCACCTAGTTGTCTGTGCCATTACATAGTCGGCTGTGACATCCCTAAGTCCTCTGTGACATCACCTAGTCCTCGGTGCCATCCCTAAGTCATCTGTGACACAACCTAGCCCTCTGCGCCATTACCTAGTCGTCTGTGCCATCACGGAATTTGACGGGATATTTCACCAGGAGAGGTAGACGGCTTTGCCGATCCATTGGGAGTCGTCGATCTGCTGCATCATGAAGTCGGCTACGTCTTCGCGGGAGATGCGGGTGGCGTTGGGCGGCAGGGCGTCGGGGTCGATGCGCCATTTGCCGCGGCCGCGGCTGTTGGTGAGCATCGGCGGCATGGCCATGGTCCAGTCGAGGCCGCTGGTTGAGAGCGTCGCGTATTGGCTGCGCTGCGAGGCGACCGGCCACTTGAGCAGAGTGTTGTAGACGAGGTTCTCGACCATCCAGCGACGCCAGGCGGGTTGCCTGGCGAGGGCGTCAGGCCTGGCCCCGGCGGAGCCGAGGACGATGAGGCGGCGGACTCTCTGATGCTGCATGGCGGCGACGATCCGGGGCATGGCGCGCTCGAGGACATCCTCTTTTTTGAGCGACCTGGCGCCGAGGGCGGAGAGGACGACGTCGGCGTCTTCGATGGTCTGGGCGACGGCGGCGGAGTCGAAGGCGCTGCCGGGGACGGCGCGAACCAGGAGGCGCAGGGGGAAGGTCTCGGGGTGGCGCAGGAGCGCGGTGATCTGGTGTCCGGCATCGGCGCAGCGCTGGGTGAGCAGGCGGCCGGTGGCTCCACTGGCTCCGAAGATGGCGACCTTCATGGGTGACTCCTTTTCAGGTTGAGATGCTGGTGGGGCTTGGGGGTGGTGGCGCTTACCCCCATCCTTCGCGATAAAACTGCGAAGGATGGGGCACCCGGTTTTGGGGTGGTTCGGGATAAATACAGGGGTCTCTCCACTTCGCTTCGCTCCGGTCGAGATGACGTGCCTTTTTGGTGCTCCGGTAAATCCGGTAGAGAGGACGTGCGTTTTTGGGCGCTTCGGTCTAAATATTTTTATCGACCACGGTTGTAATGGACTTCTTTTTTTCTCCGATCAAGGGGGTGTATGCAATCGGAGCCTTCTGCGGTTTGGAGCTGGTTTTCCTCTGTGGAGTTGGATGCTTGTGAAAAACGTGTGTATGGCAACTTCCTCATTTTGTTTTGGTTGGTCGGTATTCCCACGATGGGGAGGGGTCTTCTCAAAATTGCGGGATGCGGCCTGTGGAGAAAACGGATAACCGGGGCACTACGCGGCGCGAGCGGTCCTGTCTTCCTCGGGGTGCGTTTTTGGCTGTCCTTTTTTCTAAAAAAAGACAAGGGGATAAGTGTTTTAGGAACAGAGAGATAGGAAGGATATCCACTTTTCCAGCGACAATGATTATGAGTATGAGTATTTGTACTGTTTAAGTCTTGTTTCATAACAACACTCGCGCCCTGGCAGCAGGTTTGTGCACTGGCTTGAGCGTTTCGGGCAGGGGCTGGCTCTCACACAAACGGCCTGCTTTCCCACAAAGAAAACTGTCGATGGAGAGAAGGTTCGCCCCTAGAATCAAGCCAATGCCGGAGCGTGAAAGCGGCGCGGCGGGAGCGGGGCTTCCCCTTGGCTTCCCCTTGGCTGCCTGGGTGCTGCACGGGGCCTGCGATTCGGTGTAAAGTTTTTGCATGCGCCACACGCCTGCATTTCGGCGAATGAAATTGACGATGGAACCTACGGAGAACGAACAGTGACGACAGCGACCCAGGAGCCCCCGATGGACGAGACGACCGCAGCAGCAGCCCCGACGGGCAACCTCGAAATCACCGTGTCCCGCGCCGAGCTGTTGCGCGAGCTGGCGGCGGCGCAGTCGGTGGTCGAGCGCAAGACGACGATTCCGATTCTGTCGAACTTTCTGTTCGAGGCCGCTGACGACAAGCTGACGATTACGGCGACCGATCTCGACCAGAGCCTGCGCACGAGCTGCGCGGCCAAGGTGAAGAAGCCGGGTGCGTGCACGATTCCGGCGCGCAAACTGTACGACTACATCAAGCTGCTGCCCGAGGGCGAGATCTCGATCAAGCTGATGGACAACCACTGGGTGCAGATTCGCGCGGGCCGCTCGAACACGAAGATGGTGGGCATGGCACGCGCCAACTTTCCCCAGGTGCCTGAGTTCCCTGCTTCGACGGCGGTAAAAATTTCGGTGCCTTCGCTGAAGAATATGGTGTCGAAGACGATCTTCGCCATCTCGAATGAGGAGTCGCGCTACACGTTGAATGGGGCGCTGCTGGTGCTGAAGGCGGAGTCGATGGCGATGGTGGCGACCGACGGCCACCGGCTGGCGCACATCGAGAAGCTGGGCGAGACGCTTGAGGGAATTTCGGGCGAGAAGAAGACGCTGATTCCGCGCAAGGCGTTGGCGGAGATCTCGAGCCTGCTGGGAAGCACGGACGCGGACACTCTGGAGTTTGCCGACGACGATCAGACGCTGTTCTTCAAGATCGGCGGCCGCGTGCTGACCAGCCGCAAGCTGACCGGGCAGTTCCCCAACTATGAGGCGGTGCTGCCGCGCGACAACACGAAGTTTGTGATCGTGCGCTCGGAAGATTTGATGGCTTCGATTCAGCGCGTGGCGCAATTCGCCGATGAGCGGTCGGGCGCAATCAAGATTCGGCTGGAGCAGAATGAGCTGAAGCTGTCGTCGTCTTCGACGGACGCGGGTGAGTCCGAGGACACGATTGAGACGCCGTATAACTACGATCCGCTGGTGGTGGGCTTCAACAGCCAGTACCTGATCGACTTTCTGAGGGCGATTGGCAACACCGGCGAGGTGCGGCTGGAGTTCAAGGACGCGCAGAGCGCTGGCCAGATGCGGCCCGAGGATGCGAACGAGGACGTGAAGTACCGCTACATCCTGATGCCGATGCGGATCTGACGACGGGGGCGAATTTGCATTTCGAGAGACAC
Organism: Granulicella sp.; assembly: GCA_041691255.1. Classification (GTDB taxonomy): domain Bacteria; phylum Acidobacteriota; class Terriglobia; order Terriglobales; family Acidobacteriaceae; genus Edaphobacter. The sequence goes on from JBEPUY010000016.1 coordinate 73,917, forward strand.
CGTAAGTTGGCCGGAGGGACAGCTTATGGTGTTTTTTTTTGAGGTGAAGAGAGCGTGTCCCTGAGACGGAGAGAGTTTCTGATTGGCGGCGCTGCGGTGGCGATGACGCCGATGGTGGCGCGGGCGGCTGCTCTTGCTGGGACGGAGCCGCCAGCGGCGTTGGCAATGGCCCGGTTGATCTGGTCTGCCAACGCGGTAGCGGTGCCGATTGAAGCTGGAGGCAACGCGGCCGGGATGGCCTCTTCTTCTGATGGGCAGCACCAGGCTTCTACGCCGGACCTTCATTGCGTCTTCGCTCGGGAGATTAATCTGACTGCGGCTCCCTCGCTGGCCGTGCTGCACTTGTTTACGTTCACGCGCTATCGGTTGTATGTCAACGTTGGGCGCGGGCCGTGTCGCTATCAGAATCAGCGGCCGGAGTATGACAGCCGCGATATCAGCAGTGCTCTGCGGCAGGGACGAAATACGCTGGTTGTTCTCGTTCATCGCGATGCTCCGACGGGACGTATTATGCGGCATGATCCGGGGTTGGATGGCTGGAGACGACGCTGCAGCCGGGGGAGAATTCAATCCGGTTTCGACGTTGATCTGGTTGCGATCGATGAGCGAGGGCATGGCGGCTTCTGAAAGAGCCAAGCTCTTATTGAGAGGGTTGGTGGTGCAGAGATATCGGATTTTTAGCTGAGAGCGATGGGTGGCGAGAGGAGCGGTTCTAAGGGAGAATCGGATTCTACGGTCTTCGATGAGCGCGTTGGCCTGTCGTCGCCAGTTGAGTATCAGTACAAAAAGGTCAACCTGGATTCATTCTATTTGCGCAACGCAACACATAAATAATTCGCCATACTGACTTCCAAATCTTCTAAACTTCACACGTAGCAATACCATCCACCAACCGTGGAGGCAAAATGCCCACTCTGCTCGCCGACCTCGCCTTTGCCCTCCGCCAACTCATCAAGCACCGCGTCTACGCCATTACCGCCATCGTCTCGATGGCCCTCGGCATCGCCGCGACCGCAGCGGTCTACAGCGTCCTTCACGCAGTCCTCATCGACCCCTTCCCATATCAGGATGCAAATCGCATCGCCGTCATCAACCTTCACGACAAGCAGGGAGACGAAGGCACGGTTCCGCTGACTCTCGCTGAAGCGCAGCAAATGCGGAAATCAAGTACAGTCGCCGACGTCCTCGCCCAGCGCGTAGAAAGTATGACCGTCACCGACGGCGACATTCCGCTCTCCGCCAATGTTCTCCAGTTCACCGGCAACGGCTTTGAGTTCATGAAGGCGCCTCCGCTGATGGGCCGCACCTTCACCGCCAAAGAGGCTCCGGACGGGGCCGCACCACCGCCGGTCGCCGTCATCAGCTATCTCTTCTGGAAGACTCATTTTGCTGGAGCCAGCGACGTTATCGGCAAGCCCCTCTCTCTGGACCACAATAAGTACACCGTCATCGGTGTCATGGGCCCCCGTTTCACCTGGGTCGACAGCGACGTCTACCTGCCCATTCCCGCGGGCACCGATCCCAACACTCGTTACTCCACACTGCTGCGCCTCGCTCCCGGAGCGACCTTCGCCGCAGCCCAGGGCGAGATGGATAGCTTCGTCCGCCAGATAGGCCACAACGTCCCCCATCTGCTTCCCCAGGGAAAGTTCACGGTCACGGTAGACAAGCTCAGCGACAGTCTCCTGGGCCAATTCAAGGGCACACTTTTTCTTCTCTTCGCATCGGTTGGACTGCTGCTGCTGATCGGCTGCGGGAATGTGTCGATCCTCATGTTGGCTCGCGGAACCTCCCGTCAGCAGGAGCTCGGCATGCGCACCGCACTCGGTGCCCCTCGTACACGTCTTGTACGCCAACTGTTGACAGAGTCTGTCCTGGTCGCAGCCCTGGGCGGCCTCCTCGGCACAGGCCTTGCTTATCTCGCGATTCGTCTGATCGTCGGCCTTTTGCCGGAATATTCCATCCCACACGAAGTGGTCATCAGCCTCAACCTCCCTGTGCTCCTCTTCAGCGCCGCAATCTCTATCGCCACAGGAATTCTCTCCGGACTTTACCCGGCTATCCAATTTTCAAAACCGAACCTCAGCAGCGTGCTGCAAGCTGGGGACACCCGCGCCACCACCTCGCGCGGAGTCCGGGTTCGTCTCGTCATGATCGCCGGACAAGTAGCGTTGACTGTGTTTCTACTGGCTGGCTCCGGTGCCGCCATGAAAACCTTTCTCGAGGCATACACCGCCAAGCTCGGCTTCGACGCGCACAATTCGATCATAATGTTTCTCGCGCTTCCCAAAGGTCCCAACGCCAATTGGCAATCCAGATCGCAGTATCTTGATGCCCTCACGGAAGCAGTCAAAACTACCCCCGGCGTCGTCGACGCCAGCATCTCCAATCTGGGATTCCCGCCGGAAAGAATGTGGGTCCAGACAGTCAACCTCATCGGCGCGCCCGCTGATAATGGCCGCCGCGCTGGCGTCATGACCATTGACGCTGACTACTTCGGCGTGCAGAAGATCCCTATCCTTCAGGGAAGGTCGCTCTCCCGCTCAGAAGTCCTGCGCGGTGCTCACCTTGCGGTCGTCACTGAAACCTTCGCCAAACGCTATCTCCCCAACACCAATCCAATCGGCCACCAGATTGTTCCCACGGAATTCGTACAAGCCTCTGCCCACGCAGCGGCTGCGCCCAACCACCCCTTAACCGCACCCAGCCCCGATCAGCCGTACGAGATTATTGGCGTCGTCGGCGACACACGCAATGACGGATTGCACCGCCCGATTCTTCCACAGGTCTACGTTCCCTCGACCGCTCTCATCTTTCCCAACTTCACCCTGATTGTCCGCACCGCGGGCGACCCTCACCTCGCCTCGCACGCCATCGGCGAAAGCCTACGCAAATTCGACAATACGCAAATGATCCTCCAGCAATATGTCTACGAAGACTTCCTCTCTACCTTCGTCTGGTCCCACGAACGCTTCATCTCTATCCTCTTCGCCGTCTTTGCCATCGTGGCGCTCAGCCTCGCCGCGATCGGTCTGTTCAGCGTAGTTGCCTACTCCGTCGAACAGCGCACACGCGAGATCGGCATCCGCATGGCCCTCGGAGCTCCACGCTACAACGTCCTCCTGCTCACCGTCCGCTCCATGATCTGGACCACCGCTGTCGGTCTCCTCATTGGCATTGGCCTCAGCATCTCGCTCAGCGACACCGTCCACAAGTGGGCCCAAAGCAGCCTGCGCGACCCTGGCGTCCTTGGCCTTATCTCCGCCATTTTCATCTTTGCCTCGATCCTCGCCTGTCTCGTGCCTGCGCGCCGAGCCACACGAGTCGATCCCATGGTCGCCCTCCGCAGCAATTAAGCGGCTCCCACTTGCGTGTAACCGTCGGGTTAGAATGTCGGCAACTCGGAAATATCGTAAACACTTTTTCTGGCCGAGCGACAAACCGCCAATGCACTCATCGAGGTTGGATTAGCAATGGGAAGGTATCTTTCGGAAGTGAGCAGTTGCTGGCTGGATGAGTGCGTTTTGGGGTGCGGTGTTGTTCTGGCTACCAGCCCATTTGGTTCATGCGCCTTAGGATGATGGCGCTGTAGCTGTTCATGCGCTCGGGGTGGCGCTTCAGGGGAGCTGGGAGAATCGCGGCGAGGCGTGCGCTCTGCTGGCGGTTGATATTGCTTGCAGGGACTCTGTAGTAGAACCGCGAGGCCGCGTCTGCGCCGTAGATGCCCGGACCCCATTCGACGACGTTGAGGTAGAGCTCGAGAATGCGGCGCTTGCCGAGGACCAGTTCAGCGACCGGCACCAGCGTGGTCTCGGCACCTTTGCGAAGGAAGGAGCGGCCGGTTCCGAAGAACAGATTTTTTACCAGTTGCTGGGTCAGGGTTGAGCCTCCGCGGGTGCGGCCTCCCTCCATATCTTCGTCGGCGGCGAGGTGGATGGCGTGCCAGTCGAAGCCGTGGTGCTGGTAGAAACGTGCGTCCTCCGCAGCGATGACGGCGTGCTGGAGATTGGGCGAGATCTGATTCAGCGGAATGAATTTGTAGTGGTCGTGATATGGCTTGCCGTGAATGGCGGCCTCGAGACGGCGCTCGATGTGCACCATCGTTGTGTGCGGGTCGACCCAGCGGGCGGCGAGCAGGGTGAGCGCGGCCAGCGACCAGAGCAGAGTCAGGGTGAGGCCTAGCCAGCGCAGGACCGATGGAAGCGTGGGCTTTCGATGCGGAGCTTTGGGCTGCGGGGCTGGGGATGTTGTCATGGTTCGGAGTAGGGAGGATCGGAGGTACTCCCAGAGACGTACCTCAGGGGCTAAAGCCCCGCGGATTTTATTAGACTTACGGCACGGCTGAAGCCGTGCCGTAAAACGAAACAACGGGTTAATCAGAGGTTCTCTACGCCGAATGAGTTCGGCGCTTGCGGACTGCACCGGCGAGTTCGCGCAGCAGCGTTTGCGTCTCGGGCCAGTCGATGCAGGCGTCGGTGATGCTTTGACCATAGACGAGGGTTTTGCCGCTGACGAGCGACTGCGCTCCGGCGACGAGATTGCTTTCGATCATGACGCCCTGAATGTGGCGCTGGGAGCTGGTCGCGAGCTGCTCGGCGACGGAGTGGCTCACCTCGGCCTGCTTGCGATGGTCTTTGCCGCTGTTGGCGTGGCTGAAGTCGATCATGATGCGCGGCTTGACGCCTGACTTTTCCATCTGCGCTGCGGTGGCCGCGACCGAGTCGGCGTCGTAGTTGGTGACCTGGCGGCCGCCGCGCAGGATGACGTGGCAGTCGGGATTGCCGGAGGTCAGAAGGATGGCGGACTGTCCGGTCTCGGTGGTGCCGAGAAAGGTGTGCGGATTACTGGCGGAGAGGATGGCCTCGATCGCGATCTGGACGTTGCCGGAGGTGCCGTTCTTGAAGCCGACCGGGCAGGAGAGGCCGGAGGCGAGCTGGCGGTGCACCTGACTTTCTGTCGTGCGCGCGCCGATGGCTCCCCAACTGACCAGATCGGACATATATTGCGGCGAGATCATGTCGAGGAACTCGGTGCCGGCGGGTACGCCCATCTCGGCGAGATCGAGCAGCAGGCGGCGGGCGATGCGCAGGCCGTCGCTGATGCGGAAGGACTCGTCGAAGTAGGGGTCGTTGATGAGGCCCTTCCAGCCGAGGGTGGTGCGCGGTTTTTCGAAGTAGACGCGCATGACCAGCAGGAGCTCGCCGGAGAGTTCGGCGATGGCTTCCTTCAGCAGCGCGGCGTACTCGCGGGCGGCGGCGGGGTCGTGGATGGAGCAGGGGCCGACCACAACGATCAGGCGGTCGTCGATTCCGTTGAGGATGTCCACGATCTGGCGACGCGCGTCGAAGACGGTGCGCGAGGCGTTATCGGTGACGGGAAGTTCTTCTTCGAGGAAGATGGGAGGAAGGACAACTCTGCTGGACTTGATCCTGAGGTTATTGGTGGGGTATGTCATAGCGCTCTCTCAGAATACTAGGTGCGGCGAAAATGCGGCGGGGAAACCGGATTTGGGTGCCGCTCTGCGCATGGGATGGTTAGCGAATCAGTTCCAGGGATGCTCTGATTTGCTCCCAGAGGCGTACCTCAGGGGCGAAAGCCCTATCGCTTTTATTCGACTTACGGCATGGCTGAAGCCGTGCCCTTAAACCAAACGACGGATTCATCAGAGGTTCTTTAGAAGTGGAGGGGAAGGTGCCAGGGGGTCTTGTTGATATCCCGCGAGATCATGAGTTTCAGGGTCCATCGGTTGGACCCGGCGGTCAGGCCGAGGCCCGCGCCCGCTTCGATATTCCAGATCTTGCCGGTGTGGTCAAACGCGCCCCAGACCTCATGGAATTGATCGTGCAGATTGTCAAAACTTCGAAAACGCCCGAAGCCGTCGTACTCCTCGGCAGCCACATCCCATCTGTCATTGAGGTTGTACACGATCCGCCCGGAGGGATTGAATTCGAGGCCGGCCAGCCCGCCGGTGTAATCCGTATCCACAATCGGATTGTAGACAAGCTCCCATTTCCCGAGGTTTACGCCAACAATGGGCCTGATCTCGGCGGTATAGGTCCGTGACTCCCAATAGTGGTAGTTAAAGCTGAATTCGAAGTTGCTGCCCCAGAAAAGCTTGTGCTGCGGAGCGTTGGGCCGCACAAACAGTTCGCGGATTTTAAGACCGTCAATCGCTCCGCCGCGCCCGGTTGAATACGGCGAATAGACAGGCAGATAGAGGCCCTGCTCCATCCACGGCTTGACGCCATAGGCCCATTCCCATGCACCGTTGAAGGAATGATTGGCAATGACGGCGCCGGGGTAAAGTTGCTGTGCGCCATGGCATTGAAGATGCCGGGCGGCGCAATATTGGCATCGTAGACCTGAATTTCGTCGGTTTGTGCAAAGGCCGCAAGCGGCGCGGTCATCAAAGCGATGCCGATTAGTGCGAGTGCGCGGAGATGGATTCTTCGCAGGGGTCTCATCGTCGAAGGTCACTCTCATTCTCTCAGAAAGAACGGCGTGTCCAGTTAACCCCGGCGACATCGCTTGTGATTCAGGGCGGTATCTGCATGGCGATGCACGACTGCCTGGCTGTCGTCGATGGTAGAATCCGGCTGGCGATCCGGACATGAAAATCGATCGATATCCATGAAGACTGAGCTGCCCGGAATGCCGCCGTGCGAGGGTTGGAGCTGCGCGTCTTCGGGCGGTTGCCGGGCATGGAGTCGCCCGGTGGAATCGTCGTCGTGCGACTTGAACTGATTCGGAGCCTGATTAAAGCGCCTATGAAAATATTGATCGCGATCTTGCTATGCCTTGGAATGTCAACGCACGTATCGGCAATGGGACACGGCGCAGCAACCGCGGTGGCAGCGGTCTCGGTTGTCGCCAATCCGGGAAGCGCCGATGGAATTTTGCAGTCCATTGAAAACGCCGATGTGACTGCTGCCGGAGATGATCTTCTGGTTACGCCAAAGGATGCAGGCAAGCCGGTGGTGCTGGTGTTTGCCGATTGCCAGGGGCTGGGGGTCCAGTACGAAGAGAAGCAGTGGTGGGTGCTTCCTGTCAGCACGACGGGCGCGAAGGTGGAGGCGAACCGCGCGCTGTGGATTCTGCCGCTCGATGCGACGTCGAAGGAGCACTCATGGCATCTCGCGCTGGACGGCGGCGACGTGAGCGCGCAGAAGACCGATGCCGGGCTGACGGTCACGGTGAATGCGAAGAGGATGACGCTCTCGAAGGCGGAGGCCCGGCCACACAGCGATCCCTTTGGTCATCGATTTTCTCTGGCGATGGATGGCGGCCCTCAGCTCGAAGAGGCGCTGGCTGCGTTTTACTGGGGGACCGTGCTGCCATCGGTTGTCGAGAAGACCATGGCGGCAAATTTTCCGTATCACGATGGATATGTTCTGAGCACGTTGAATGTCAAGTCGTATGCGGGTTCTTATCCGGCGGTCGATCACGAGTTTCAGATCAAAGGACGGCTGGCGATGGGTTCGGCGGTCGATCTGGATGTGGTGAGGCGAATGATCGGGCTCCAGTTCAAGTTGATGAACGACGATCCCGAGCATCTCTATCGCATGCCCACGTCGGTGCAGCCGGATGGAAGACGCGAGTACCACGTGCGGCGAAACAGTCAGGATAACCGGCAAAATGCGGCGATGTTTCCCGTGACCGCGAACATTGAAGTGATCGAGGAGTCGTGGCGCTACTACGAAGCGACGAAGGATATCGCGTGGCTGCGGTCGAACATCGCGAACCTCGAACATGCGGCGGGCTGGGTTTTGGCGAACACGGACCAGTATGGACGCGTGTGGTCGGATGTTTATTACGAAGACCAGGTAATCAAGGACGGGCGCGCAACCCAGGCGCAGGCGTTTGCCGCACACGCGCTTGCGTTGCTGGCGGGGATGGAGAAGTTGCTGGGACGGCACGATGAGGCGGCGCGGTTTGACGGAGCGGCAAAGAAGATGGCGGAGGTGCTGGTTGCACCGCTGCCGCTGGGGTATTGGGACGCGCAGAACGAGCGGTTCATCGATTGGGTCGACCGTAACGGCAAGGCGCATGACCACATTCATTTACTTGCGAATGAGCTGCCGGTGACTTTCGGTTATGCGACGGCGCAGCAAGCGTCCGATGTGGGTCGCGTGATCGAGAGCAACGACAAAGAGTTTGAGCGGTTTCCCAGCTTTGTGGCGGCGAAGATCGCGGACTATGATAAGTCCGAGATTGGCTCGGGCGGCCCGTATGATCTTTGCGCTGCGGGCAGGTATTGGTATTGGGACGCGGCGTACCGCGCATCGCAGGACCAGGGCGCGATGCTGCTCGATCAGTTGAAGACGGTGGCGGCAGAGGGCGCGAAGAACGGCTACTTCATGAGTGAACGCTACGACATGGACCATGTGTATTACATCGATGGCAAGGATGCGCATGGGGCGGACAAGTACTATGAATATCCCAACGTCTTCGTGGCGGTGCTGATGGAGAAGCTGTTGGGTCTGACTGTTCCCGCAGATGCAGAGGTATCGGTCGCACCGCATCTGACGAGCTACAGCACGGTTGAGTTTGACACTCCTGAGTATGCCGTGCGCTACCGCTATAGCCACGACGGATTCGCGCTGAAGAACCTGTCGGATCGATCACGGCGATATAAGGTTGATCTGTCGGGGCTTGGTGTCGCCGCCGCGCAATACAGGTTGGTGGGTAAATCGCAGCGAGGGGTGGTGGCGGCTCATTCGATGCTGACCCTGGCACCGCACGAAGAGGTGCGCTGGACTCCGGTTCGATAAGAGAGGAGCGGCGTCACGCGATAGGCTGAACCCATTGGCTGCGCCAGGTGGGAGCCTCGAAGGGATCGGCGAAGTACTGTGTCTCGTGCACGACTTTACCGTCGCGGAACTCCATGATGCTCACGGTGTATGCCTGCCGCTCCTTGTAGGTAATCGTGTATTCCGTGATCCAGAGATCGCCGCTTCCAAGAATTCGCTTGACGTCGAAGCCTGACGGCTTGCCGGGATGATGACTGCGCAAGGCCTGCAGGTTCTTTCGCCCGAGGATGCGCTCGCCTGATTGCGGATAGTCACAGATGGCATCGTCCTCGTAGATATCGTGCTCCGCGTTGGCATCGCCGATTGCCGACGCGTGCCAATGCAGATTCAGGACTTCCCGTATTTGTTTCTCTTGCATTGACTGCTCGATTTTCATGTTGATCTACCCTGTTGCCAAGAGGACGATGCACTCGCTGAGAGGGAGATGTTTTTCTGTCGCTGGGGGATGCCTGGCCCTTCGTCGGTGAGGCGACCGATCGCAAATTTTCCGATGGGGGACCGCGTTATCGATCGGGCCTTCAGCCCTCATCTTTGGGGGCACGGATACCCAGGGCTTCGCCCTGGGCTGGTATAAGCCGCGCCGTTGGCGCTCAAATGCGCTCCAATGCGATCCATTGGTGCTCCAATGCGATCCATTCGCTTTACACCATCAGGGTTTGCTCGAAGGGTGTTCTGATTTATTCCCAGAGACGTTCCTCAGGGGCTAAAGCCCTATTGATTTTAATTAGACTTACGGCACGGCTGAAGCCGTGCCCTTAAGCCGTGCCCTTAAGCCAACGAGGACTTAATCAGAGGTTGCTCGAAATGGACGCGGGGCACGGACTCGCCAGCATTCGGGGCAGTTGCGAGCAGGATCACTGCACGCTGGCCACCCAGCTGGTGAAAGGCGGCAGCGTGATGTTGTTGAGCGTGGTGATGTTCCTGAGAGCATCGTCATCGGCTGCGAGCGTCTTGACGGTGTGAGCGGTGACGCCGGTGCCGGACAGGTTGAGTGTGACCGTTTGAGGCGTGTTGGTGAAGTTCATCGCCACGACAACGGACGGCCCTGAACCGGTCGAGCGCACATACGAGAGAACACTGTGGTTGTCGGTATCCAACATGGTCATGGCGCCGCTGTGCAGGGCTGGGAGATCGCGACGCAACGCGATCAGTTGCTTGAACCAGTTGAGCTCCGAGTTCTGGTCCTTCGACTCGACCGCGACGTTGATGGTTTTGTAGCTGGAGGGAATGGGGAGCCAGGTGTGGGGATTGGCGCTGAATCCGGCCTGCGGACCGGCAGTCCACTGCATGGGAGTGCGTTCGCCATCGCGGCCCTTTTCCTTTGGCCAACCGGTGATCCCGATCGGATCGCGGACATCTTCACGACGAGTCGGGGTTGTCGTGTGCATGCCCAACTCCTGGCCGTAGTACATCAGCGCGGTCGCCCTGGTGGTGAAGAGCATGGTGGCGAGGGCCTTGTTGATGAGGTCGTCATGGACGCCGTCTCCATAGCGATCGATGGCGCGTACATTGTCGTGGTTATCGAAGACGAGGAGTGGCTGCGAACCGTGAATCTGCGTTTGCACCTCCGCGATGTGCTGACGGAAGCTGTCGGCATCCAGCTTGTCGTGATCGCCATGGAAGCTGATGAGCATGTCCATGGGCAGTTGAAGCTCGTTGTGTGCGGTTCCCCCGTACCACTTATCGAGCTCGGCGGTGTTGGGCAGGTAGGTTTCGCCAATCAGCACGCGGTCGCCAGGATATTTTGCAACCATCGCCCTCATGCGCCGGATGACGTCGTGAACTTCGGGAAGATTGTTGGTATAGGTGTCGCCGACGTTCGGATCGCCCTGAGCATTGATTCCGCCAAGCTCGGGATTATTGCGTAGACCCGGATCTTCAAAGAGGCTGGGGATAGCATCCAGACGAAAGCCAGCAACGCCGCGATCGAGCCAGAACTGCATGGCACCGAACATTGCGTTCTCGACGGCGGGATTGCGCCAGTTCAGGTCGGGCTGCTGCTTATAGAACTCGTGGTAGTAGAACTGATGCACCGCCGGAACCCACTCCCACGCAGAGCCGCCAAAGCCAGAGACCCAGTTGTTGGGCGGGACGCGTCCGTCGTGCTCAAAGTGCTTCTGATAGGCAGTCACACCGGGTGCGTCCGCGGAGATGCCGTCGTTCCATACGTACCAGTCGTGCTTTGGATTTGTTCGAGAGCTGGATGCTTCAATAAACCATTGGTGCTTGTCGGAGGTGTGGTTGAGCACCATGTCGAGGATGACGCGCACATGATGCTTCCTGCCTTCGGCGATGAGGCGATCCATATCCGCAAGCGTCCCGTACTGCGAATCAACGGTCTGGTAGTCGGAGATGTCGTAACCGAAATCTACCTGAGGCGATGGATACATGGGGGCAATCCAGATCGCATCGACGCCCAGACCCTGCAGGTATCCCAGGCGAGAGGTGATGCCGTTCAGGTCGCCGATGCCGTCGCCATTGGAATCCTGAAACGAGCGAGGGTAGATCTCATAGACCATCGCCTGCTTCCACCAGGGGGCAGCGGAAGAAGATGCTGCAGCGGCCTGCACCTCCGCTGTCGCCGAGGGTACGCCCAACGGCGAGAGTGACAGAGAGAGGGCCAGTACGACAGCCGAGAGCGTAGCTGATCTCCAAAAGAGTCGCCCGGTGAGCGGTGCGGAGAAGGACCTTGGGTTCATCAAATTGCCTCCATCAAGACCGACGAGAACTATAAGTTCAACGGCGTCGTCTGTTGCGAGAACCTGATCGGGACAGGATTGCTTGAGCCGAGGGACAGGATCAGGTTCCCCGCAAATTGAAATCATTCAAAGTGTAAATCTTCAGGCTCCGGGTGCGACTTATCTCTTGCTGCTATTCGCGGGTTATTTCTTTTTGGCCTTGCGCTCTGCCAGAACGGCGGAGTTGGCTGCGACCGCCGCGCGGATGAGCTGCTTGAACGCGGTCTGGTTGATCTTCTCTCCCTCGCGGAGATCGATGGCGCGGCGGGTGTTGCCTTCGAGGCTCGAGTTGAAGAGCTGCTTCGGGTCTGGAAGCGAGGCCCCGTGCGCGAAGGTGAGCTTGACCACCTGCTTGTACGACTCGCCGGTGCAGACGATGCCGTCGTGAGACCAGATGGGAGTTCCCATCCACTTCCACTCCTCGACGATGGCGGGGTCGGCTTCGTGGATGAGCTGGCGGACGTGCGCGAGGGTGGCTCCGCGCCAGTCGCCCAGCTCTTCAATGCGGCGGGTGATGTTTGCGGAAGCGGTCTCGCTGTCGGGATGGCTGGTGGGCTTCATGGTCTCTTACGTCCTTTCGTTGTGAGTGATTGTCAGGCCGGTCGCTTTACGAGCAACCGTCGAACGACGTGGCCCTTCCACATCCAGAGACCGGAGAGGACCATGACGGGAAAGAAGACATAGCGCGTCGCCGGAGCGTACTGCGGAATCTTGTCGAACGGACTATAGATGTAGCCGATGATGGGAATGGCGACGACGAGGTGAATCCAGCGAAAGATCGAGCGGCTGATGCTTTGGTTCATGGAGAACTCTCCTTTCGGTGACGGGGTTATTCGAGCCCGGCGACCACGGGTTCGAGGTTGCCGAGGAATGACTTCCAGCCGTAATTCGCGCCCTTGTAGGCGGCTTCCTGGTCGGGACGGAAGCCAGACTGCTCGACGCGCAGATGGGTTCCGGCAGCGGTGGGTGTGAGGGTAAAGGTGACGACGCTGTCGAGCCCGAGCGCTCCCCAGCTGTAGGCGAGCGTCTTGCCGGGATCGACGGTGGCGACCTTGCAGTCGACGACGCCGTTCCAGTGCGGCACCGGGTCCATGCGCAACTGGAAGGCGCGACCGGCGACGGGCTGAAAGTCATTCTTCATCAGCCACTGCTCGATGAGCGGGCCTTCGGTGAGGGCGCGCCAGACCTTCTCGGGCGCATGCGGAAATTCCTTTTCTACGATTACGGAACGGGTATCGGGAGTGATATTGGGGGTCGTCATTTGTCCATCCTTTCCAAAACGTCTCCGAGGAGATCGAGCTTGTTTTGCCA
>JBEPUY010000017.1:0-82855 GCA_041691255.1 Granulicella sp.
TGGGAACCTTGATGCTTGGAGCGCTGCTGGCTGGTTCCAGTTTCAGCGCGCAGGCACAATCAGCAGCATCTAAGAAATCGACGGTCGTCCCAGTCGATCGCAATACAGCAGGGGATGCTCCGGATGATCCCGGCCCGCTGGCCACAAATTTTTCGACTGCGATTAAGCCTAAGGCTATTTCGACAGCGATGAAGAAGGTCGCAGATTGGGAGTTGACCGTCGCCGAGCCCAGCTTCAATCAGCAATGGACATTTGCTGCGCTGTACGACGGGCTGCTTGCGGCTTCAACGACGACCCACGATGCGAAGTATCGCAACGCGGTTCTTCATATGGCCGAGCATTTTGACTGGCAGCTTCTGGATAAACGGTTTCCTCATGCTGACGATCAGGCGTTAGGGCAGGCCTATCTCGATCTTTATCTTCCTGACCGGAAACCTGAACGCATGGCCAACACCAAAGCAATTATGGACCGCCTCGTGGTCCGCCAGGATGACCCGAACAAGTTGCTTTGGTGGTGGTGCGATGCTCTCTTTATGTCGCCGCCTGTGCTGTTGCGAACCTATGCGATTACGCACGACCACAAGTACCTCGACTACATGGACCATGAGTGGTGGCTCACGTCTGCCAGCCTCTACGATCCGCAGGACCACCTCTACTTCCGCGATAGCCGTTATTTCACGCAAAAACAGGCAAACGGTCAGAAGCTTTTCTGGTCACGCGGCAATGGCTGGGTGATGGGAGGGCTGGTCAACGTGCTGGAGTTCATGCCTGCCGATTATCCGAGCCGGGCAAAGTATGTCGAGCAGTTTCGCCAGATGGCAGCGAAGCTTGCAGAGATTCAAAGTCCGGATGGCTTGTGGCGATCAGGTTTGCTTGATCCCGATTCTTATGAACTGCCCGAGGTTTCAGGCTCCGCGTTTATTACGTATGGCATCGCCTACGGCATTAATCATCACATCCTCGATCGCGCAAAGTATCAGCCTGTCGTGGAGAAGGCGTGGAAGGGAATGCTGAGCCATGTCTATGCCGATGGTCGTCTGGGTTCAATCCAGCCAATCGATGGCCAGCCCGGCAAGTTCAAGTCATCGGCCAGCTATGTCTACGGTGTGGGCGGCTTTCTTCTTGCCGGGTCGGAGATGCATCGGCTCGCTGAATTGAAGCACTAGACGTTGCCAGGACGCCCTGGTCTTGGCATCCAAAGCAGCGGCGAGAGAGTGTCATCTGGCTTGAGTAGAGTAGGTTTAGTCCTGCCTTGACGGAATGAATGGGCATTCAGTATGCTGCACTCGTCTTAGCTTTTGTTCCCGGGAGTACTGCCTGATGCCCCAGAGCAACACAGCACCACGCCAGATTTACAAAGTTGCTGTTCTCGGAGCAGGCACCATGGGGTCACGCATTGCTGCTCACATTGCCAATGCCGGACTTCCTGTCGTGCTTTTGGACATCGTGCCTCCGGGGACAGCTTCGGACGCTCCAACGCAGGAGCGAAACAAGTACGCGCTCGCCGCACTGGATGCTCTCAAGAAGTCAAAGCCCGCAGCGTTTTATGCGATTAGCAATGCGCGCCTGATTACGCCAGGAAATTTTGACGACGATCTCGCTTTGATCGCAGACTGCGACTGGATACTCGAAGCCGTGGCCGAAGATCTCGACATCAAGCGGTCGCTGCTCGGTAAAGTGCAGCAACACCTGCGTGCCGGTGCGGTGCTGACGACTAACACCAGCGGGTTGCCCATCGCCGATATCGCGGCCAGTCTGTCAGCCGAGGTGAGGCCGCATTTTTTGGGGACACATTTCTTCAATCCGCCACGCTACATGCGTCTGCTTGAAATCATCACCACCGCTGAGACTGATCCCGCGGTGAGTGCGTTGATCTCTCGCTTCTGTGACCAGCGACTCGGCAAGACCATCGTCCGTTCGCACGATACTCCCAACTTCATCGCAAATCGTATCGGCACGTTCAGTATGGGGAATGCCATTCGCCTGATGCAGGCACAGGGGCTGTCCATCGAGGAGGTTGACGCTCTTACCGGCTCTGCACTGGGCTGGCCCAGGACCGGGACTTTTCGACTCGGGGATATGGTCGGCATTGATGTTCTCGCGCACGTATCCTCAAATTTTGAGGCGCAAGCCTTACGAATTAAAGACGAACGCGCGGAGGTCGTTCTCGCACCCTTCATCGAAAAGATGATTGAAAAAAAATGGCTCGGCGATAAGAGCGGACAGGGGTTTTACAAGAAGGAAGGCAGAGATGCTGAAGGTCGAGATATTCGACTGGTTCTCGATTGGCAAACTCTGGATTACAAGCCCAGCACACGGCCCAAGTTTCCTGCGCTCGAAATGGCTAAGAATGTTGAAGCGACCAACACACGCATCCCGCAACTCCTTCATGCCGATCTATCGAAAGATAAAGCTGCGGCGTTTTACTGGCCGCTGCTTACCGAGCTGTTTACCTATACTGCCAACCGTATTCCTGAGATCGCCGACGACATTGTTGCAGTAGACCAGGCTATGAAGACCGGCTTCAACTGGGAGCTTGGGCCCTTCGAGATGTTCGACGCTGCTGGTGTTCGAGCTACAACGGAGAAGATGCGTGCTGATGACCGACCCATTGCTGCCAACGTCGAGAAGCTGCTTGCTGTCGGGGAAAGCTGGTACAAGGATGACGTCACTGTTCCCAGTGGACGTCTCTTCTTCGATCCGGTGAGCGGTGCTTACAAGCCTGTGCTGCTGGCTGACGGGGTCACGTCGCTTGGCGCTATCAAGAAAGTGAACGGCGTCGTCAGGAAGAACTCGGGGGCTTCTGTCGTCGATCTCGGTGACGGAGTCGCCGCGATTGAACTGCACTCGAAGATGAATGCACTTGGCGACGATATTGTGTCTCTGATTACTCAGACACTCAAGCCAGCCAGCCAGCAGGTGGCAGACTTCGAGGCCTTCGTCATCACTGGCGACTCGACTAACTTTTCCGTCGGAGCCAATCTCATGCAACTCCTGCTCACCATTCAGGACGAGGAGTGGGACGAGGTTGATCTTGCCGTGCGCGCTTTTCAGAACATGACGCAGGCGATCAAGTTTTGTCCGCGGCCAGTTGTCGTCGCGCCCTACGGCATGTGTCTTGGCGGAGGCACCGAGATCTCCCTTCACGCCGCTGCACGCCAACCCCATGCTGAACTTTACATGGGGCTGGTCGAGGCTGGCGTTGGACTTATTCCCGGCGGCGGAGGGTGCAAGGAGATGACGATCCGCAGCATTGAAACGGGCTCCAGCATTCGTCCCGATGCGCGTGGTGAAGGCGTCGAGATCTTCGAGGCGGTCAAGAAGAACTTCGAGACGATTGCCAAGGCAGCGGTTTCAACTTCAGCCGCAGAGGCTCGCAGCTTTGGATTTCTGCGGTCCTCCGACAGTATTACTGTTAACCGCGACCGACTTCTCTCTGACGCAAAGTTCCGTGCTCGCGCAATCGCGGACGCAGGATATGCGGCACCCCTTACGCGTACCGACATTCCAGCTCCGGGCGAAAGTGTTCTGGCTACCTTGAAGCTGGCAGTTTGGACGATGCGCGAAGGCCAGTACATCTCCGACCATGATGCGAAGGTAGCGAACTGGGCTGCGCATGTACTGTGCGGAGGTAAGGTCACTCCCGGCACGCTTGTCAGCGAACAATATTTGCTAGACCTCGAGCGGGAGGCATTCCTCTCGCTCTGTGGTGAAAAGAAAACGCAGGAACGAATTGCTTTTACTCTGAAAACAGGGAAGCCACTAAGGAATTAGAGCCTAGGAGTTTTACGTCCCATGAACGAAGTTGTTATCGTCTCCGTTGTTCGCACCGCTGTAGGCAAGGCTCCGCGCGGCACGCTGCGCACGACGCGCCCTGACGATCTGGCTGCGTTCGCAATCATGGGAGCGTTGGAGCGCATTCCTCAGTTGGACAAGAAGGAGATCGAGGATGTAATTCTCGGCTGCGCGATGCCGGAGGCTGAGCAAGGAATGAACGTTGCTCGTATTGCCAGCTTTCGCGCTGGCCTCCCCATCGAAACCGCTGCAATGACCATCAACCGTTACTGTGCTTCTGGTCTGCAGAGCATTGCCATTGCGGCAGATCGTATCCGTTCCGGAAGCGCCGATGTGATTCTTGCGGGGGGAACAGAGAGCATGTCTTATGTTCCCTTCGGAGGCAACAAGATATCCGTCAATCCATGGTTGGTCGAGAACTATCCGGGCTCGTATATGTCGATGGGACTGACGGCAGAGCGCGTGGCGGCTCACTACGGCATTACGCGCGAGGCGATGGACCAGTTTTCGTTCGACTCGCATCAGAAGGCGCTTGCTGCCATTGCTGCTGGAAGGTTCGAGGACGAGATCGTTCCTGTAACGGTTACGAATACGAGAATTTGCAGTAAGGGAAAAGCCAAACCGGTTGAAGTTATTTTCAAGCAGGATGAAGGTCCTCGCTCCGATACGTCTCTTGAAGCGCTTGCGAAGCTGAAGGCGGTGTTTCACGCCAAGGGAACTGTAACCGCTGGGAACTCTTCGCAGACCTCCGACGGAGCCGCTGCTGCTGTGGTGATGTCGGCTGGCCGGGCGACTACGCTCGGCATTAAACCAATGGCAAGATTTATAGCGTTTGCCTACGCGGGATGTGACCCCGAAGAGATGGGAATCGGTCCCGTCTACGCCATCCCCAAAGCGCTCAAGATGGCTGGATTGTCGTTGGACGACATAGGCGTCTTCGAGCTCAACGAAGCCTTCGCTGCGCAATCTCTTGCCGTCATCAAGGTTCTGGGGATCGATCCTGCCAAGGTGAACGTCAACGGCGGGGCCATCGCCTTAGGGCATCCATTGGGTTGCACTGGCGCCAAGCTGACTGCGACCCTGCTGCGCGAGATGCCTCGGCGCAAGGCAAAGTATGGCATGGTAACAATGTGTGTAGGCGGAGGCATGGGTGCCGCTGGAATCTTCGAGGCTGTGAACTAATGGGCGAGCATCGCAGGACAAAGTCTGAGAAGCCCCGGAGCTTGATAGCTCCCAACCTTTCAAAATTACAGAGGACTTACGTACTGATCGGCATCATGGTGTGTCTTGGAAACTTGGGATTTCCGGGCGGACTGCTGGATCGACGTTCTGCCATCACATCTGATTTTGACTGGATATCAATTGCAGTCATAGTGCTTTCTCTTGCCGCAGCCTTACTAACGTGGTTTGCTGATGGAATATTCGCGCGCCATGTCACGTTGGGAGTGTCTGCATTAGGGTTCATTGTCGGTCTGCTTGATCTGTGGTTACTTGTTTTTGAACGGCATATCCTTAAATTTGACGGACAGACTAAAGCAGCAATCTTTGCAGCGTGCACGATCATCCTCAGTCTTATTTCTTTCTCTGCCACCCGTCTCATTATTGCTCGCCCCGCCTTATCGAGGAGCTAACATCATGGTCACGCAAATCCCTACCCTGACCGACAAGAAGATCATTCCCGGTGGCAGCTTTCTCATCTCCGATCCCAGCCCGCAAGATTGCTTCTTCCCCGAAGACTTCACCGAGGAGCAACGCCAGATCGCGCAGACTACAGCCGAGTTTGCCGCCAACGAGATCGTTCCCGTCTCTGACCAGATCGAAGCCAAGGACTTTGCCGTCATCCGTCGCCTCATTAAGGAGGCATCGGAACTTGGCCTGACTTCAGTCGATATTCCCGAAGAGTATGGCGGCCTGGAGATGGACAAGAGTACCGCCGCCATCATCGCCGACAACATTGCGCGACAAGGAAGTTTCTCGGTCATCTTCTCGGCGCACGTCGGCATCGGCACGTTGCCGATCGTCTGGTATGGCACGGCGGAGCAGAAAAAGAAGTACCTGCCCAAGCTTGCCAGCGGCGAATTCATCGGAGCCTACGCGCTCTCGGAGTCCACCAGCGGCTCCGATGCCTTAAGCGCTCGTACCCGCGCTGTCTTGTCCGAAGATCAGCAGACCTACACGCTGAACGGCGAGAAGATGTGGATCACCAACGCCGGTTTCGCCGACCTCTTTACTGTCTTTGCCCAGTGCGCGATTCCGGAGGGGCCTAAAGCAGGGGAAGAAAAACTCACCGCTTTCCTTGTGGAGCGCGGCACCCCCGGCCTCACCGTAGGCAAGGAGGAGCATAAGCTTGGCATCCGCGGCAGCTCAACCTGCCCGCTCAGTCTGGCGGATTGCAGGATTTCCGCCGCTAATCTCCTTGGTGAAGTGGGTAAGGGGGCCCACATCGCCTTCAATATCCTGAACGTTGGCCGCTACAAACTAGGCAACGCCGCTGTTGGTGCAGCACGGATGGCGCTTGGGAACGGTATTCGTTATGCCAAGGAGCGCAAAGCCTTCGGCAAATCCATCTCCGAGTTTGGTCTGATCCAGGAAAAACTTGCCGACTGCGCGGTAGGTGTCTTTGTTGGCGAGGCGCTTTCGTACCGCACCGTCGGCATGATCGACGCGGCTCTGTCCAACGTCGACAAACACGATACAGCCGCTATTCAGAAGGCGATTGAGGACTATGCGGTTGAGTGCAGCATCGTCAAAGTATGGGACTCGGAGATGCTCGACCGCGTGGTTGACGAAGTTTTGCAAATCTACGCAGGCTACGGCTACGTCGAAGAGTATCCCGCCGAACGCGCCTATCGCGACTCGCGCATCAATCGCATCTTTGAAGGCACGAATGAGATCAACCGCCTGATTATTACCGGATGGCTCATGAAGTCTGCAATGTCGGGCAAGCTCGCGCTGATGCCTGCCATCAAGCAACTGATGGATGAAGTCATGGCTGGCCCCGCTGCGAAGGAAGAGCGCGAGGGACCGCTCGCAGTGGAAGAGATTTTCCTAGTTAGTGCTAAAAAAATGACACTTTTTGCCTCTGGAGCAGCCACCCAGAAATATATGGCTGCGATCTCCGATGAGCAGGAGGTTATGGGAGCGATAGCGGATATGGTCATCGAAGTTTATGCCATGGAATCCGCCTTCCTGCGTGCCAAAAAGATTGTTGCTGCTAAGGGAGCTGCCGGAAGCGAGATTCCCGTGGCCATGGCGCGTATTTATGCTGCTGCCGCGATGGAGAAGATTGAGCTCAGCGCCCGTAAAGTGATTGCTGCCATTGCGGATGGCGATATGGCCCGGACCCAGTTCACCATCCTGCGTCGACTCGCGAAACATGACCCGGCGGACACCATCGCCCTGCGTCGCCAGGTCGCCCGGCATCTTGTCAAAAGTGGGAAATACTCGCTCTGATTTCATCCTGTACATAACTCTGCGCGCGACATCAAAAAGCGGCCATCAAATTGCATAGGAATCTCGGAAAGGGTGTTTATGGATGCCAATTCCGTTAGGAGCCTATCTATAATTCATGAGTCGCTGTACAGACATTGAAGCTATTACCCATGTATTCGCCGTGGTTTAGCGACTTACCGGGGGCCGTTGCTATTTGCTCAACCGTAGCGCAGGAAAAGACTATTATGCAGAATCGTTCATTTTTTGGCACCATTTTCCCAGTTCTCAGCCTCGTGTTCGCTATTTCGCCTTTTGGGCACGCCGTCGTTGCCAACCGAATTGCTCCGGTTGCCCACGAGGCTCGCAGGCCTGTGCAGAACACGGTCTCTCCTCGCGCTAAGAGCTCCATCGACCTTGGAGCGGCTCCGGCTTCGCTCAAGCTGAATGGGCTGATGCTGCAGTTCAACATGACCCCCGCACAGCAGGTAGCTCTCAACCAGCTTCTGGCAGATCAGAAGAATCCTGCGTCGCCTAGCTATCACCAATGGCTGACGCCACAGCAGTACGGCGCACAGTTTGGTCTCAGCGCTGACGACATCGCCCAGGTCACCTCCTGGCTCACAGAGCAGGGGTTTACCGTCACCGGAGTCGCCAAGAGCTCGACGTTCGTCACCTTTAGCGGCACGGCGGAACAGGTTCAGCAGGCCTTTGGGACTACCGTTCACGACCTTTCTCTTAATGGTGAGAGGCATATCGCCAACCTGACGGACCCGGTTTTGCCGTCGGCCATTGCCAAAGTCGTCTCGAACGTAAGCGGCCTTAACGACTTTCGACCTGAGTCGCATCTACGCGTCAATCAGGTTTCGGCCGATGCAATTCGCCCTCATTTCACAGTGCCGGGTAGCAATCCTCCATTCCACGCTCTTGCCCCTGCTGATTTCAACACCATCTATGACGTCAAGCCACTCATCAGCGGCGGTCTCTCTGGTGCTGGAATAGGAAAGTGCTCCAACCCTGCTGTGCCCTGCGGAGATATCGCGGTGTTGGGGCAGGTCGATATCACCCCATACGGCGCCGATCTTGACGCTTTTCGGCTCGCCGCTGGACTTCCCGCTGCTCGGCCTGAAATCGATCTTTTTGGGGCTAATCCGGGCTCACCGTCATCTGCTTGCACCAATAATTCCATCCCACACTGTGCCGATCTTGAGGAATCAATGCTCGATGTGGAATGGGCTGGTGCTATCGCTCCGGCGGCTAAAATTGTCTTCGTTACATCGACAAATGCTGTTACAAGTTCGTTTCTCACGGCTGTTGCTCAGGATGTTGCTCCTATCATTTCATTGAGCTACGGCCAGTGTGAGAGTTCCATTCCTTTAGGCGAGTTGACCGTGTTGAATGCTACTTTGCAACAGGCCAGCCTTCAGGGCATTACTGTCATCGGCCCTACCGGCGATGATGGCGCTACCGATTGCGACGCCCTCGTCAGTTCAGCTACGAAGGGGCTCGCGGTAGATTACCCCGGAAGCTCTCCGTACGTCACCGGCATCGGTGGCACCATGTTCGATGAGGGGGCAAACTCAGCGGCCTACTGGCACCCTACCAATGACATCACCAATGGCAGTTCGGTGATTAAGTACATCCCTGAGGTGGTCTGGAATGAGACCCCGGCCGATATCGGTGATACTCCTCCATCCTTCGGAGCAGGTGGCGGGGGGGCCAGTATTTTGTTTGTCAAACCGGAGTGGCAGATAGGCAACGGGGTGCCCCCGGATGGCCGTCGGGACGTCCCGGATATCTCTCTGAACTCCGCCTCCAAGCATGACGGCTATCTCTTCTGCTTTCAATCTTCCTGTACGGGAGGGAAGTTCTACAACATCACTACAGGCAATGGAGCTATCCTCGGTGGAACGTCGGCGGCGACTCCCCCTTTTGCAGGCATCATGGCTCTCGTGGAAGAAAGCCTCGCGTCAGGTCGTCTCGGCAACATCAATCCGAACATCTATGCCATGGCGAATGGCAACCAGTACAACGCCATCTTTGACGACATTACCAACGGCAATAACAACAGCCCATGCAGTTCAGGCCCGAATTGTCCGAGTGGGGGTGGCTCGATCGGCTTCACCGCAGGTATCGGCTACGACCGGGCGAGCGGCTGGGGCAGCATCAATGCAACCGTCTTCGCACAGCAATGGACCTCGTTTCCGCCGAAAGCACCGGGAGTGCCGATAGCCTCTCAGACCACCGTGACCGCAACACCAAACTCCGTTCCAGTAGGAACGCCCGTCTCGCTGGCCATCACGGTAGCTTCGATCACACCTAACCTCCCCTATCCTCCGACGGGCTCCGTTCAGATTCAAGTGGACGGAACAACGGTGGCTACTTCAGTAGCGCTCACCAGCGGTCAAGCCACCTACTCCCTGGCCACCACTGGGCTCACTGGGGGCCCACATACAGTCACAGTGATCTATTCCGGCGACTCGAACTTCAAAAGCTCGTCGGGCTCGACCATCATCACTATCACCGGGACGGGCACAGGAGGGACGATAACTTCTCGGACGTCTGTAACTGCAACGCCAAGCTCGGTCACAGCAGGGACGGCGATTTCGCTGGTTATCACGGTAGCTCCGGGCAGCAGCTCGGCGAATACCCCGACGGGCACCGTTCAAATCCAGGTAGACGGAGCAACGGTAGCGACTTCGGTCGCGCTCGCCAGCGCTCAGGCCAGTTATTCTTTGAGCACCACGGGGCTCGCGGCAGGGCAGCATCCAGTCACAGTGATCTATTCCGGCGACTCGAACTTCACCGGTTCGCAAGGTGGGACCACCATCACGATCTCGGTGCCAGCGGCAGGTAGCGACTTCACCATCACGCCATCGACGGCTTCCGTAAGCACCATCGTAGGCGGCAGCGTTCCGGCGATTATGTTCACGCTGAGCCCTGTCAATGGATTTACCGGACCCATTACCCTCAGCGTTTCCGATACCAGCAAGGATGGGCTTACTCCATCCTTCTCTGTCAACCCGGTGGTCATCAACTCGACGAGCGGCGCTTCTACCATTCTTACGTTCAAGGCGTTTCAGAGTCTCGCCAGTGCGAAGGGAGATGCAAGCTCATCTCATCCCGCTTCGAACGGCTCTCGCGCCGGGAAAGCGCGTTGGTATGTGGCTGGCTCGGGAGCAACGCTGGCCTGCATGTTCCTTCTGGTTCTTCCGCGTCGTCGCCGTTGGGGAGCGCTGCTCGCCGTGCTCCTCTCCGTAGGCGCAATCGGAGCTTCCGGATGTGGCTCAGGGGGCACACTTCCATCCAACGCTACCTATAACGTCACGATCACAGCTACGGCTGCGGGTAATCTTTCCCACACCGCCGCGGTGCAGGTGAAGTTCAGTATCCGATAGCGGTTGTGCTTGCTTTACGAGGCCGTGCCTTCGGGTGCGGCCTTTCCTTTAGCCGGAACTGTCTCAACTGCGCCTTCCGCGATGCGCATCAGGTAATTCTGCGCAGCGAATGCTGTCCCTGCCTTCGGCGCTCTCACATACTCGCCATCCGGTTGCAGCAGCCGTGCCTTCGTATTGTCGGCCAGGTACGCTGCCAAAATCTCTTCACGCAGCCGCTTCACCAGGTCCGTCTGCGCCACTGGAAACAAGACCTCGCATCGCTCGAACAAATTTCGTGGCATCCAGTCCGCGCTGCCGCAATAGATCTCCTCGTTGCCACCATTGGCGAAGCAGAAGATTCGGCTATGTTCGAGATACCGGCCCACGATGCTGCGCACCCGGATGTGCTCGCTCAAGCCCTTTACTCCCGGACGCAACGAGCACATGCCTCGCACGATCAGGTCGATCTCCACACCTGCCTGCGAAGCCGCATAGAGTGCCTCGACGGTAGGCCGGTCGAGCAGAGCATTCATCTTGACTACAATCGCAGCCGGCTTGCCCGCTTTTGCATGGGCCGTCTCTCGCCCGATCAATGCAATCAACTTTTCCGCCAGCGTTAGCGGAGCCACCATCAAGGGTGCGTATGACGCTGCCTCCGTCTCTGCCGTCAGATAGTTGAAGACCTTTTGTACAGCTTCGGTCATCTCTGGCCGCGAGGTCAGAAGGCTGATGTCGGTATAGAACCGTGCCGTCACCGGGTTGTAGTTTCCCGTCCCCAGATGGGCATATCTCCGCACCACCCCGTCGGGATCGCGCCGCACCAGCAACGCGAGTTTGCAGTGGGTTTTGAGGCCGAAGATTCCATGGAAGACTCCGACCCCTGCATCCTCCAGCTCTCGTGCCCAGCGGATGTTCGAGTCTTCGTCGAACCTGGCCATTAGCTCCACAACGACGGTGACATCCTTGCTCTGTGCCGCTTCAATCAGCGCGCGAAAGATAGGAGAGTCCTTGCTCGTCCGGTAGAGTGTCTGCTTCATCGAGATGACGCCGGAATCCTTCGCCCCCGCCTCGATAAAGTCCTCTACTGTTTTGTACGAGTCGAAGGGATGGTGCAGCATGACATCGCGTGCGCGCAACTCTTCGAACAAGTCAATCGACTTTGCTCCCAGCTTGAATTCCATTCCCGCGAAGGCGGGATATTTAAGCTCGGGTCGCTTGGTCTCCGAGTACAGATTCATCAGTCGCGAGAGGTTGACCGGGCCATCCGTCCGAAAGACCTGCCACGGGTCGAGCTCGAAGTTTATTCTGAGCCGCTCAACGATCTCTTCCTCTGCCGAACCGTCGATCTCGAGCCTCACCGCGTCACCTTTGCGTCGGTTGTGCAGCTCCGCGCGCACACTCTCCAATACTGATCGCGACTCTTCTTCCTGCATGTAGAGATTGCTATTCCGCGTCACTCGAAACGCAGAGCACGACAGCACCTCATAGCCGCGAAACATTCGCTCTACCTGCGATTCGATCAGTTCGTGCAGCAGGATAAAGTCGCTGTATCCTTCGGGTCCCGGCAGCGTCACCAGGCGAGGCAGAGAACGCGGTACCGTCACGACGCCCAGAATCGCAGGCCTTATTCCGCCATTTCCTCTGCGCTTGTTTTTCAGCAACAATGCCAGGCAAAGCGCCTTGTTGAGGACCCTTGGAAAAGGGTGCGAAGGATCGATCGTGACCGGGGTCAGCAGCGGATCGACTTCGTTCTCATAAAACACAAGCGCATACGCGCGTGCTTCTTCGCTAATCTGCTCCCAACGCAGCACGCGAATCCGCTCTTCCCGCATTGCCGGCAGCAGTTGCTCATTCCAGCATCGATATTGATCTGTGAGAAAATTCTTCAAACGCTCGCGCAATAGGTTGAGGCGTTCCTGCGGCCGTAAGCCACCTTCATCGAGAGGTTGTGCGAGGTCATACCCGTCTTCAATTCGCTGCAGAATGCCTGCCACGCGAATCTCAATGAATTCATCCAGGTTGCTTGCTGTAATCGCGAGAAACTTTACCCGTTCCAGCAGGGGGTTCGTGGTGTCCTGGGCTTCTTCCAGCACGCGCTGGTTGAATCGCAGCCACGATTCGTCCCGGTTGAAGAACAGGCTCTCAACAATCTTCGCGGACGTCTTCCTGGTAGATATGGCCTGACTCGTTGCTGTCGCTGCTCGCTTTTTAACAGTCATAGAGATATACGAGATTACCGTACTTATATGAAGCTATTGCAAATTCAAGAGGTTCCCCCATAGAACTTTGAGCTAGATATAGATACCGTCGCTGTACCTTTTTTTCGGCGTCTGTTTGAAAATAAATCGACGCATTCACTTAAATTCTAAAATATGCCTACCCCCCTATCCGTCTACACCAGTAGATGAACGAATTGACGATCATCGAGCAGAACCAACTCATCTCCGAAGCGATGGAGCGAGATGAGCCGCGGCTGCGGAACTTCATTCGCACGCGAGTGGCGGACAGCGGTGAAGCCGAGGACGTCCTGCAAGACGTCCTCTACGAGTTGATCGAGGCCTACCGCCTTATGAAACCCATCGAACAGGTCACGGCGTGGCTCTTTCGCGTGGCCAGAAACCGGATGATCGACCTCTTTCGCAAGAAAAAGCCCGGCTCGCTGAACGAGCCCACTTCTACCGAGGATGGCAATGACACGCTCGAGGATCTCCTGCCATCCCCCGACGAAGGCCCCGAGGCTGCCTACGCCCGCAACCTTCTGCTCGACGCGCTTGACGAGGCTCTCGATGAGTTACCCCCCGAGCAGCGTGAAGTCTTTGTCGCTCACGAGCTGATGGGGCAGAGCTTTAAAGAAATTTCAGCCGAGACCGGCATTGGCGTCAATACGCTGCTCTCGCGCAAACGCTACGCCGTCCTGCATCTGCGCAGTACGCTGCAATCGATCTACAGCACCATCGACACCATCGCAAAGCCATAAGGAGAAACCAATGCGTCACCATCCAATCATCAAAGGAATCAAAATCATCCTCTTCGTACTCGTCGGCGGCGCTGTGCTCGGCTTCGCCACGATGGAGCTCTGGAACGCTCTTCTGCCGCAGATCGTCGGATTGCACCGCATTACCTTCTGGCAGGGAGTTGGTCTCGTTGTTCTTAGCAGAATTCTCTTTGGCGGCTTCCATCGCCACTCCGGCCACCGCGACCAGTGGAAGCGCGGAATGAGGCACCGCATGAGAGAGCGCTGGGAGACCATGACTCCCGAAGAACGTGAAAAATTCCGTAAGGGGATGCGCTGCGGTCGCAATCCTTTTGCCCAGCCTGAAGAGCAGCCCGCGGAGCCGCGTATATGAATGAGCTGATAAATCGGAACGCTACGATGTCAGAGCGCCAACCTCAACATCCCACTCTGTCGCCTCTCCCAAGTCAGGCGTTACCAAACTCCATAGACTTCCGCGTGATGGAACTGGAGATCGAGAATTTGCGCCTGCAAGGACTAGTTGCCGAATTGCTTCTGAAAAATCAACAACTCAGAAAACATAAGGAGTCGGGAGAGGTTTGACGAAGAGCATCGAGCTCTCTCGGCTTCAACCACATCCCCTCAGAGTTTGCCGGCTCGGTTGATATTTCTATATCCCAGGCGCGTCTTTTTCAAAACATAAAACGTATTCGTAATGAAACCCACAAGCGGGTCAAGGACGATTACGCCAATGCGACTGCTGCGTTCCCTCTTCTCTGCCGGACAAGTCTTTCTTCTTCTCTCCATCACCTCCGCTGCTCTGGCGACGACTGCACCGCAGCCCGAAGTCACCATCACCGACACCGGCGCCAATTACATCCTTGCCAATGGGTATGTCACTGCGTCGATCAGCAAGACCACTGGCGACATGGTATCGCTCAAATACCACGGACTCGAAACGATGGGCTACGTCTCCGGCCATCATGCGGGCTACTGGGAGCAGAATCCCTCTGGCGCTGTGCGCAAAGCCGATAGCATCACCATCGATCCTGCGAAGAACAACGGCGAGCGTGGCGAAGTCTCAATTAAAGGCTGGTCTGACGGCCAATCCCTCACCGCCCATCCCGTTCCCGATCCGGGTGCCGCAAACGAAGACTCAGCCTCTCAGCTCAATGGCCGCCACATCGGGCCCGCTCCCGGCTCCGGCCGCATGGTCAATGCGGGAACCTTTGTCGGTCGCCGTCCTGGCGGCGGAGGCAGAGGCCCCGGCCTTCTCCTCGATATGGAGATTCGCTACACTCTCGCTCGCGGCGACCACGGTATCTACACCTACGGCATCTTTACCCACCAACCCAGCTATGGTGCGACCAGCCTCGGCGAGAGCCGTTACGGCTTCAAGCTCAACAGCCAGGTCTTCGACTGGCTCTCCGTTGACAGCCAGCGCAATGCTCTTATGCCTACCAGCTCCGACTGGGACAATGGCACCGACCTCAACATGAAAGAGGCCCGTCGCCTCACCACTGGCGTATATAAAGGCCGCGCCGAGCACAAGTACGACTACTGCGCTGACCAGTTCGACACGCCTACCTTCGGCTGGTCCAGCACGAAACATCATATTGGCCTCTACTTCATCAACCCTTCGATGGAGTACCTCAGCAGCGGCCCCAACCACTTCGAACTGACTGGCCACATCGACGACGGCGATGGCGGCGATCCAACGTTGCTCGACTACTGGCGAGGCACGCACTATGGCGGTAGCGAACTACCCGTTGCTGCCGGAGAAGATTGGAACAAGGTCGTAGGCCCAATCTTCATCTATCTCGACTCTGCTGCAACCCCCGACGCAATGTTCCGCGAGGCCAAAGCCCAGGCCGTCCGTGAGTCAGCCAAGTGGCCTTACACCTGGGTCAAAGACGCCGATTATCCGCAAGCTGCCCAGCGCAGTACCGTGAGCGGCCAACTCGTCCTGCAAGATTCTCAGGCTCCCAGCAAAAGACTTCCCAATCTCCTCGTCGGCCTCTCCTATCCCGACCAGACTGGAAATCTCCCTGTATCTCCACGCGGTTTCGGACCTCAGCGCCTCACCTGGCAGAACGATGCCAAGCACTATGAGTTCTGGGTTCGCGGCTCTGCCGACGGCCACTTCAGCATCCCCAAGGTGCGCCCCGGAACCTACGAAATTCATGCCATCGCCGACGGTGTCCTCGGCGAGTACGCCAAGGCCGACATCACCGTAGTTGCAGGTCAGCCACTTGATCTGGGAAAGCTCGACTGGAAGCCCGTCCGCTATGGCAAGCAGCTCTGGCAGATCGGCATCCCCAACCGCTCCGCCTCAGAGTTCCTCAAGGGCGATGACCACTGGCACTGGGGCCTCTATATCGAGTACTCCAAACTCTTTCCCGACGACGTCGACTACACGGTAGGGAAGAGCGACTTCCGCAAGGACTGGTACATCTATCAAGTCCCGCACGTCATCAGCGATGATGGCACTGGCCGCAGTAAGGGTCGTGCTACCACATGGACCATTCACTTCAATATGCCTGCCACCCAGCCCAAGGGGCACGCCACACTTCGTCTCGCTCTCGCAGGAGTCAGCACGAGCAGCATCGACGTAGGCGTCAACGATAAGGCCGCCGGAAGCATCACTGGCCTCATCTACAACGCCACCATCAACCGCGACGGCGTACAAGGCTCGTGGGTAGAGAAAGACCTCTCCTTCGACGCCTCTCTCCTGCATCCTGGCCAGAACACACTCACCCTTACTGTTCCAGCAGGAGGGCTCACCAGTGGCGTCTCCTACGACGTGGTCCGTCTTGAGTTGGCAGACACGCAATAGCTGAATGCGAGTGAGTTAGTCGCGAGTGCGCTTCTTGATCTCGACGTTCAGGCGTTTGATCTTCTGGTTCAACGTTGACAGCGGAATTTTGAAGTATTCTGCCGCTTCGGTCTGGTTCCAGTGGCAGCGTTCGAGCCGGTCCGAGATGATGCGGCGCTCGATCTCTTCCATCACATCGAAGAGCGAAGCGTCGGGCTTATGGTCGAGCAGACTGGCCGAGTAGGTGCTGCCAGTCAACTGCGCTGGAAGCAGGTCGGGAGTGATCGCCTTGGAGGTGGCAAGTACAACCCCGCGCTCCATCGCATTCTCGAGTTCACGAACGTTGCCCGGCCACTCATGGTCCATCATGATGCGCAGCGTCTCCGGCGTGAGGGATGGTACCTCGGTCCCGTTCTCGTCTGCGTAGAACTTCAAAAAGTGTCCGGCGAGCAGAGGAATGTCTTCCCGGCGCAGGCGCAGTGGAGGTAGCTCCAGCGTGATGACGTTGAGCCTGTAGAAGAGGTCCTCGCGGAAGCGTCCTTCGCGGACGGCCTCCTGCAGGTTGACGTTGGTGGCTGCGATGATGCGGACATCGACCTGAATCTCCTGCACGCCGCCCAGATGCATGAAGCGGCGGTCCTGCAGGACGCGCAGGATCTTCGCCTGCATGTCCATGTTCATGGTGCCGATTTCATCGAGAAAGAGAGTGCCACCGTTCGCGATCTCGAAGAGACCTTTCTTCGCGCTGATCGCCGAGGTAAAGGCTCCCTTGACGTGTCCGAACAGCGTTGACTCCAGCAGGTCAGACGGAACCGCGCCAGTGTTGACGGGAACAAAAGGATGGTCGCGGCGTGGTGAATTCGCATGCAGCGCCTTCGCGATTAACTCTTTACCGGTTCCGCTCTCACCCTGCAACAGAACGGTGGAGCGACTCGGCGCAACCTGTGCGATCAGGTCGAAGAGGCGCAGCATCGGCTCGCTCTTACCAACGATGTTCTCGAAGTTGTAGCGCTGCTTCAGCGTCCGCTTAAGCTGAATGACTTCTTCTTCAGCCCGGTGCTTGGCGATCGCGGTGCGAATGTCGGCCAGCAGCTTCTCGTTGTCCCAGGGCTTCTGGACGAAGTTCTCCGCACCCGCGCGAATGGCGTCGACGACGTTACCTACGGTGCCATAGGCCGTGATCATGATGACTGGAAGATTCGGCTGCATTTCGACGATGCGCGGCAGCAGGTCGATGCCGCTCTCGCCCGGCAACGCAAGGTCGAGCAGCAGCAGATCGTACTCGTTGCGCGACAGCATATCGAGGCCGGAGGGTCCATCACCGGTAAGGGTCACGGTGAACCCTTCCAGCGTCAGCAGCGTCTCAAGCGACTCTCGAATAGCATTCTCGTCATCGATGATGAGAATGCGGGGTGTTCCAGCGATGCGGGCCGTGCGTTGCAGATGGAGAGACTCGGCTGCCATCTCGGTTGCCTCAGACATGGATCGTCTTCCTCTCGGTCTCGTGACGGCCGTTCGTGTATGTTTCTGCAGGAGTCTGTGGCCGGTTGCCAGAAGCAGGGAACTCGAGCTGGAATGCAGTGCCGATGCCGCGTTCGCTCTCTACGTGGATCTTGCCGGCATGCTCCTGGATGATTCCGTAGCTGACAGCAAGCCCAAGGCCGGTGCCTTTATGCTCGCCTTCCTGCGGCTTGGTCTTGGTCGTGAAGAAGGGATCGTAGATGCGGTGAAGATGCTCGCGTTCGATTCCGCCGCCCGAGTCCTGGATGCGCACGAAGACGTGTCCTGAGCTATTGAAGGTGGCAACTTTCAGCGTCGCATTCGACATACCGAACATTGCATCTTTTGCGTTCAACATGAGATTGAGGATTACCTGTTGCAGCTTGCCCTGATTTCCGTGGATACGTAAGAGTTCTGGATCGAGATTGGTTTCAATGTGAATCTGCGCTGTCTTCAACTGGTGTTCCAGCAAAGTCAGCGTATCGCGAAGAAGCTCGTTGAGGTCGATGCTGGTGAACTCGGCTCCGCTGGTGCGGGAGAAGTTCAGCAGGCCGTTGACGATCTCGGACGCGCGAAACGTCTGCTGCGTAATTTTTTCAAGCACGGGTGCAAGACGCTCGTCATCGCGCATGTGCTTGGTCAGCATCTGCGTGTAGCTGGAGATGACCGCCAGCGGCGTATTGACCTCGTGCGCGACGCCCGCAGCCAACAGGCCGATGGAGGAAAGTTTCTCTGACTGGGTCAACTGGGCTTCGAGCTGGATGCGGTCGGTAATGTCGTCGACAAGGATGATGCGTCCGACGGCGATGAAGTCGCGTGTGACCAGTGGCGCGATGGCGATATTGGCGGTGCGCACACTGCCGTCCGGCAGCGCGAGGCGGAATTTGTAGAGAGTGTGGGTGCCTTGTTCCTCACGCACGCTGTTGAATCGTGCGACAAAGTCTGCTGGGAAGATATCGGCGACAGAGTGACGCAGCACTTCGGTCCGCGACTTGGAGTACATGCTCTCCATCTGCGTGTTCCAGCTCTCAATACGGTCTTCGAGATCGACGGCAAAGACGCCGACGTTGATCGACTCGACGATGTTCTCGTGGAACTCCTTGAGCCGTTCAAATTCGCCGATCTTTTGTTCAAGCCTCTGATAGAGTTGAGCGTTTTGAATGGCGATGCCGATGTAGCCGGCGAGCGACTCGAGTAACTCCATATCTTCGCTGGAGAGAAAATCTCCGTCGTTGGTGCGGCCCAGGCCGATGATCGCTACGGTGCGCGTTCCCGAGCCTTCACGATTCGCGACACGACAAGGAAGGTAATAGTTCAAGTCCAGATTGCGCGCGCTGCTGCGCTGTGCGTCGGGCAGCCGAAGAACCTGTTGCGGAGTTTCAAGAAAGATGTGGCTGTTGGCGCCGGGGCGGTCGAAGTCGAGAAAGCGGACGTCGAGGGCTTGTAGATCGACGGCCTGAAGATTGCTGAGACCGTGCGAGGCCGCCAACTCAAACTGTGGACCCGTAGCCAGAGAACGGTTACTATCCGTCGCCAGAAAAACAGCCACGCGGGTGACAAGCAGAGTCTGCGGCAGACGCTCGACGATGGAATCGAGCAAGGCGCGCAGGTCGGTCTGCGAGTTCAGGCCTCGGCCGAACTCAACCAGCGTCTCGCGGTAGTCGAATCGCTTTTGATCAAATAACCGATCTACGCGCCCCTGAATCGCTTTCTTAAGCGGCTCGAACAGAATGCCCGTGAAGACAATCGCAGCCAGCAACCCCCAGACGTGCAGGCTGGGCAGGCGCGCACGAACCATCTCTGCGGTGACTGCGACGACGACGAAATAGAGGCCAACCAGTGACGCGGTTGCGAGCGTGTAAGTCACGCCGCGCTTGAAGATCAGGTCCACGTCCATCAGCCGGTAGCGAACGATGGCCCAGCTGAACGTGAGAGGCAGAAAGATCAGCGACAGCCCGGCGATCTTCGTCAGCAGGGAAGGAACCGAGGTGCCGGAAAAATAGAGGTAAGGGATGACGTAGAGCAGTGTGAACGGCGTGATCGTGAGCAGGGTGCCGCGGGTCAGCCACTTCAACTGCTGCCGCTCCAGGCCGGACTCAGCCCGCTGATAGCGGAAACGGAAGATGATCGCAGCGATGACGTAGTAGATCGCCAGATAGGCAACCGCGATCTGATCGAGGCGATGCCGCAGAAGCTCCGTGGCCGACCAGTACTCGAGCGCCGTGTATTGCAGGCCTATCAAAATGACTGCCGGCGCATAAATCGCAGCGGTCAGGAAGCTGCGCTTCAACTTATTGGGGCGGTTGGATGCGAAGGTATCGGAGAAGCTGACCGCAAAATGGACAAAGAGCGCGGGCTGGAGCGCCTCCGCGACAATGTTGCCCCAGTAGATAATCAAGTCGAAGGTGTCGAACTGGGTCGTGTACTTGAACGAGTACAGAACGAAAGAGACCAGGCAAAAGACGTAGAAATGCGTCGATTTCGGTGCCGTCCATCGTCGAAACAGGACGTAAATTCCAATGGCCAGATAGACCAGCGCAATAAACCGCAGCCATTGGTTACTGGAGCGGTCCTGGGGAACGAGAATGACCTGGATATCGAGCTTGGCCGATCCCTGAAGATCGATGGAATTCGGAACCGGACGCTGAATGGAATAGGTCGCGTGGGACCAGATCCCGCTGCGAAACATCTCGCGGACGAGAGGTGCTAGCCGTTCCGTGGGCCGCTCATTAATGGCTACAAGAATGTCTCCGGTGCGGATGCCTGCGCGGTAGCCGGGGGAGTCGACAGGGACACGCTGGGCGCGCAATCCCCCCGCAGCCTCGATCCATGAGATGCCGTCGGTAGGCACATCGAAATGGTTCTCGTGCTGGAGGTTAATTCCAGCGAGCACGCACGCAGCCAGCGTCGCTAAAGCGAGCGCGATCGCCAGAATACGCGTTTGGAAACCATTCTTCATAAGGCTACGACAAGTCCATTAAGCACATTGTGTACCAAATGAGTATATGACCATAAAGCTGGAATTTTTGAATGTGAAGCGCTGTAGCCTACAGAAAATCATAACTCATTCCGTAATGCTGGTAGACATTGGTTTGTTGATCGGCCAAGACCGAAAAAGACATGGCCTGAAGATCTACTTGCCATGTTCAGAATTTCTATCAGTCAATTGTTAATTTTTCAGGAGAAACAGTCTTGCTAAATTAATCCTCCTGTAACATTTGCAAGTGGGGTTGAAGCGATGCGGCAGGCTGAAGAGACAGGAGAGGCATTTGTAGCGGTAGCGGGCGTAAAGGTCCACTATCAATATGCCGGCTCGGGATACCCGCTCCTTTTGCTGCATGGCCTGGTGGGTTCGGCGAGGAACTGGCAGCAGAATATCGGTTTTCTGGCGCAGGATGCCAGCGTCTATGCCGTCGATCTCTTCAATATGGGAGAGTCGGAGCGCGTTCCCGGCCTCGACGCGGGGCTGGAGGCGACTGCGGACCGCATCGTAGCGTTCATGGATGCGTTGGGATTGGATGAGGCCGATATCGGCGCTCATTCTCATGGAGGAGCCGTAGCCATGATGTTGGCCGCCCGTCATCCTCGTCGCGTGCGCAGTCTTATTCTGTTTGCCCCGGCGAACCCGTTTTGCGATCTCGGAAGACAGTTGATCCACTTTTATCAAACCAGGTTTGGGGTTTGGCTTGCCCGGCAGATTCCTCATCTACCGCGAAGGTTGAAGGCTACGGCTCTGAGCCGCATGTATGGCGATCCGGCGCGGGTGGTGGACGGTGCGCTCGAAGGCTATACGGCTGGACTACAAGTTCCCGGCACGATTGACCATGTGCTGCAGATCGTTCGCCGATGGTCTGCCGATATGAGCCTTTTGCGCTCGATGCTCTCGAAGTTGAGCGGCAAGCCGACCCTGCTGATATGGGGTGATCGCGATCGCGCGGTAGGGCTTTCGTCAGGCCGCCAATTGGAGCGGATGCTGCCGCAGTCGAGCCTTGTTGTGATTCATGGCGCGGGGCACATTGCGTTTGAAGAGATGCCGGAGATCTGCAATCAGACGATGCGGGAGTGGCTCCTGAACCGTCTCCCTGCAGCGAGCAGTGCTGCTTAGGGAACCTCTGATTAAGCCGCCGCTTTGTTTAAGGGCACGGCTTCAGCCGTGCCGTAAGTCTAATAAATCAACAGGGCTTTAGCCCCTGAGGTAAGTCTCTGGGAGTAAATCAGAGCATCCTTAGAGTATTTTATTCAATTAGTTAGGCTGAATTGTTCATGTAGCCAGCGGGCAATCTCCTGCTGCATCAGGCTTAGCTTTGGAGTCGGCGATTCTGGCGTTCCCTGAAAGAAATGCTCAGCACCTTCGATCCACACCAGTCGTTTGGGCTCTGGAGCCGTGGCAAAGACCGTCTCCATGTGGGCGCGTGGGCCGTAGCCGTCGCGGTCTCCGCTGATGAAGAGTTTGGGCTGGGTGCAGTGGGAGAGGAAGGCATAGGTGTAGTCTCGGCCCTCGGCGTGGGCTGGCAAGCCTAGCGCTATCAACCCTTTGACGCGTGGATCGCCGCAACTTGCGCGAAGACCGACATAAGAGCCGAAGGAGAAGCCGGCTGCCAGGATGGGCAGCCTGAGCTTGGCTTCGAGCCAGTTGAGGGCGGCGTGAACATCTTCCTGCTCTCCGTGGCCCTCGTCGAAGACGCCCTCGCTTAGGCCCACGCTGCGGAAGTTGAAGCGCAGGGTAGGCAAGCCGAAGGAAGCGAAAGACTTCATGGCGTGATAAACGACCTTGTTGTGCATGGTGCCGCCGCCTTTGGGATGAGGATGGCAGAGCAGCACGGCGTAGGGAGCGTCCTCGCGACCGCTGTTCAGCAGAGCTTCGAGCCGTCCGGCAGGGCCGTGGAGATCATCAACAGAGATAATTTGCGATGGATTCTGTTGAGTCATTTTATTGATTTTATGCCCTGATGTGCGGACAACCTGTGATTGGCTCGACATGAAATATCGCATAGGTATCGTATGCTGGAGAAATGCCGATTGACCCCATTCAGCTCACAAAACAGCTCGTCGATATCGAGTCGACCACCTACCATGAAGGCGCTGCCGGGGCCTTTTTGTACGAATTTCTAGCCTCCGAAGGCTACGCCGTCGAGAAGATGCCGGTTGAGCAGCCGGAGTTGAAGCTGACCCCTGGCGCAGGGAGCGGAGAGCGGTTCAATGTCTACGCGGCGCTCCCCGGAGTTACGCCGGATGTTGTTCTCTCGACCCACATGGACACGGTTCCGCCGTTCTTCGGCTGTCGCGAGGACGATGAATTCCTCTATGGTCGCGGAACCTGTGACGCGAAGGGGATCATTGCTGCCCAGATTGCGGCTGCGGACCGGCTGCGAACTGACGGCGTGAAAGTGGGGCTGCTGTTTGTCGTTGGCGAGGAGCGCGATTCAGCGGGTGCCAAGGTGGCCAACCAGTTTCCGAAGGGATCGAAGTTTCTGATCAACGGCGAACCGACGGACAACCGGCTGGCGCTGGCTACCAAGGGCGCGTTGCGAGTGGAGCTTCGCAGCCATGGCCGCATGGCTCATTCGGCTTATCCCGAGCTGGGAGAGTCTGCCATCGACAAGCTGGTAGACGCTCTGCACGATGTGAAGGCGTTGGCGCTGCCGGAGGAGCCGGAGATTGGTCCTTCGACCTTGAACATTGGGTTGATCGAGGGTGGGCGCGCGCCGAATGTGATCGCGGATAAGGCCGAGGCTCATATTCTGATCCGTACCGTAGGGCCTTCGCAGGAGGTCAAAGACCTCATCCTCAAGACGGTGGGAGACCGGGCCAATGTGACGTTCTCGCTCGATCTGAGCTACGTTCGCATGCGCCGGGTAGGGAACTTGCCTACGATGGTGGCCAAGTTTGCGACCGATATTCCCACGCTTACGAACTGGGGCGAGCCGTTTCTGCTGGGGCCGGGGAGCATCCATGTAGCGCACACGCCCGATGAGAAGATCTCGAAGAAAGAGCTGCTGGAGTGCGTGGAGCTTTATGTGGAGCTGGCAAAACAGTTGACTGCTAAATAGTTGAGAGCTAAATAGTTTAGTCGTAAACTATCTCATCGCTAACTGGCGCGTGCACGATCAAAAAGTTGTTGCTAGCTGGAGAAGACCTTGAAGGGGAGATTCTTCGTATTGTCTTCTGCCAGAACAGCGACAACGTCCGGGTTGGTCGGGTTGTAGCGAATGTTGACGGTCGGAGTGCCCTTTGCCAGCCGCTCCGCTTCGCCTCCGGCCAGCGCCACGCTGCGGAAGTAGCCGCCGTAATATTCGCCGTTGAGCATGAAGTGGAAGCCTGCCTCGATCTGGAAGGGAACTCCAAAGGCGTTCGCCTCTTCGTCTGCCTGAACGACTGCCCAGTGATTCACCTCGGCTGCAATCGTGGGCCAGCTCTGCGCCAGTTGCAGCTTCTTCTGGCGGCTTCGGCGGTGCAGCCACAGGCGAATTGAATCGAAAAGGAAGATTCCTGCCATTTGCCCACGATTCTAATACGAAAGCCGCTAATTAGGACCACGTTTTCCTCTGCGCGTGAGAGTTCTAAACTAGAGGGATGGCCGCAGAGTTTACCCACCTCCATCTTCACTCCGATTATTCGCTCCTCGATGGGGCCTGCGACGTTGATAAGCTGGCCGCGCATGTCAGCAAGATTGGGCAGACGGCTGCCGCGATTACCGACCACGGCAATATCTATGGGGCCGTGCACTTCTTCGACGCCATGCAGAAGAAGGGCGTAAAGCCGATTCTCGGATGCGAACTCTATCTCTCGAAGACGGCTGACCATCGCGAGAGGGCCGATGGATATAACCATTTTCTGGTGCTGGCGGAGAATGAGGCGGGATATCGCAATCTTATCCGGTTGACGAGCGAGGCCGCGCTGCATGGGTTTTATCGCAAGCCGCGTGTGTCGAAGGAGTTTTTGTCGAGGCACACTGAAGGCCTGATCGGATTTTCCGGCTGCCTCGCTGGCGAGATCAATCAGCACCTGATGGCAGGGAAGTACGAAGAAGCGAAACAGTCCGCAGGTTCTTTTCAGGATATGTTCGGGAAGAACAACTTCTTCCTTGAGATTCAGGACCATGGACTGGAGCCGGACAAGGGCGTCTGCGATGCGCTCTTCAAGATGGAGCGCGAACTGGGCATTCCCCTGATCGCCACCAACGACAGCCACTATGTCGCCAGCGACGACAGTAGGGCGCACGAGATTCTGCTCTGTGTGCAGACGGCGGGCAGCATGAACGACCCCAACCGCTTCAAGTTCGACACTCAGGAGTTCTACATCAAGACTGCGGAGGAGATGCACCGCACCTTCGCTCAGAACCCCGAGGTCTGCAATCGGACGATGCAGTTTGTTGACCGCTGCAACTTGAAGATGTCGAAGGTGAAAGATCCGTTTCCGAAGTTCGATGTTCCTGAGGGCCACACTCTGGACAGCTACTTTGAGAGCGTGTGCCGCGAGGGCTTGAAGAAGCGGCTGGAGACTTCGGTGGCGCACCTGCGCGAGCGCGGACTGCTGCGCAAGTCGATTGACGACTACGAGGCGCGACTGAACCGTGAGCTTGATTGCATCAAGCAGATGCAGTTTCCCGGCTACTTCATGATCGTGTGGGACTTCATCCGTTATGCGAAGGAGCAGAACATTCCCGTGGGGCCGGGGCGTGGTTCGGCGGCAGGATCGCTGGTGGCGTATGTGATGGAGATTACGGACGTCGATCCGCTGCAGAACGAACTGCTGTTCGAGCGGTTTCTGAATCCCGAACGTATCTCGATGCCTGATATCGATATCGACTTCTGCATGAACCGACGCGGCGAGGTGATCGAGTACGTCAAGCGCAAGTATGGCAACGACCAGGTGGCGCAGATCATCACCTTCAACACCATGGCTGCGAAGGCCGCTATCAAGGACGTCGGACGCGCCCTGGATATGCCGTATGGAGAAGTGGACCGCATCGCAAAGATGATTCCGCCAACCATCGGCATCACCATCGAGCAGGCGATGAAGGACTCGCCGATGCTGGCTACTGCGTATGAAGGCGATGCGCGGATCAAGGAGGTCATCGACGCGGCGATTCGTTTGGAAGGCCTGATTCGCGGGGCGGGTGTTCATGCGGCAGGCGTTGTGATTGCTCCGCAGCCGCTGACCGAACTGGTGCCAGTGACGCTGACCAAGGACGAGTCGCTGGTCACGGCCTATGACATGAAAGCGGTCGAGAAGATGGGCCTGCTCAAGATGGACTTTCTTGGGCTGACCACGCTGACCGTGATCGACGACTGCCTAAAGCTGATCAAGCTGAATCGCGACGATATTGTCGAGATGGCCACGGTGCCGCTCGACGACGAAAAGACGTATGAGCAGGTCTTTCACCGAGCGTTGACCTCGGGTGTGTTTCAGTTTGAGTCGGGCGGAATGCGTGACGTGCTGCGCCGATATAAGCCGACGACTGTCGAAGACCTTACCGCTTTGAACGCGCTGTATCGCCCGGGACCGATTCAGGGCGGCATGATCGACGACTTCATCGAGCGCAAGTGGGGGCGCCGCCCGGTGGAGTACCTGCTGCCGGATCTGGAGAACCTGTTGCGCGAGACGCTCGGCGTCATCGTGTATCAGGAACAGGTCATGCAGATTTCGAACGTCGTTGCCGGGTATTCGCTGGGCGATGCCGACCTGCTGCGTCGCGCGATGGGTAAAAAAGATGCAGCGGAGATGGACAAGCAGCGCGAGCGGTTTATGGCCGGAGCCGCTGCGAATAAACATCCGAAGGACACGGCTGGGAAACTTTTCGACTTGATGGCCCAGTTTGCGGGTTATGGATTCAATAAGTCTCACTCGGCTGCTTACGCTCTGCTTGCGTACCATACGGCGTGGCTGAAGACGCACTATCCGGTGGAGTTCATGGCGGCGCTGCTGACCAGTGAAACTTCGAAGCCGGAAAATGTCGTCAAGTACATTGGCGAGTGCCGCGAGATCAATATCTCGGTTGTGCCGCCGAATGTGCAGAGCGCCTATGCGAACTTCACCCCCGTCGGAGATGCGATCGGCTTTGGCCTGGCGGCGATCAAGAACGTCGGCCACAATGCGATTGAGTCCATTATCAAAGCGCGTGAGGAGTTGAAGGCGGCGGGGAAGCCGGGATTCAGCAGCCTGTGGGAGTTCTGCGAGAAGGTCGATCTTCGGCTACTGAACAAGCGCGTGCTGGAGTCGCTGATTAAAGCCGGCGCGATGGATACCCTCGGCGGACGTGCGCAGGTGATGACTGCGCTGGACAAGGCGATGGAGCAGGCACAGAAGGCGCAGCGCGATGAGGCGGCTGGGCAGCATGGACTGTTTGGAATATTCGACTCGGATGTACCGGCGGCTGGTGGCGGCGGTGAAGATGCTCTGCCCAATGTTCCCGAGTGGGATGAGCATACTCGGCTGCAGAACGAGAAAGAGGTGCTGGGATTCTTCGTCTCGGGGCACCCGATGGACAAGTATCGCGAGAAGCTGCGCAACATGAAGGTGGTGGATACGGCGACTGCTATCGAGATGAAGCCGGAGCCGCAGACGTTTCGCAGAGGCCGAAGCGAAGAGCCGCAGAACGAGATTGCAATCGCCGGTGTCATTACCGGGCTGAAGGTGGCGAAGTCGAAGCGCTCGGGTGAGATGTACGCGCAGGCAGCGCTCGAAGATACGGTTGGCAAGATCGAACTGATCGCGTTTCCGCAGTCGTACGAGAAGCTGGCTGAGAAGTTGAAGATCGATGTTCCGGTGCTTGTTCGTGGAGTCCTTCGAGGCGAAGAGGATTCGGCGCCCAAGCTTGCGATCTCGAGCATTCAAGCGTTAGAAGACGTGAAGCTGAAGCTGCCGGAGTCTCTGCGGATCAGGGTTCCTCTGCACAATCCGGATACAGACCTGCTCGTAAAACTACATGCGGTGTTTCTCGGCGCTCCGGGCAAGGGCAAGCTGCTGCTCGACCTCGAGGAGCCTGGCGAGTTCTGCGCCGTACTCGAACCGCACAACGTCATGGTGGCGGCAGACCGCCTGTTTATCGATCAGGTGGAAGAGCTGGTGGGGCGCGGATCGGTCCGGGTTATTGATTAAGCGGGAGATGCCATACAATCAGAAGGCAGTAACGAAGCATCAAGATACCTATGTCTGAACACGAACCCAGCAGAGCAGCGCACGCGCATCCTGTAGCCGCACCGGTTCCGGAAGCGTGGATTAAGACGGAGCTGGCCCGGCACGCCCAGCGCCCTTATCCGATGGACTTCATCGAAGCACTCTTTACCGACTTCAGCGAGATCCACGGCGACCGCGCCTTCGGCGATGACGCGGCAATGAGCTGCGGCATGGCGTACTTTCATGGCGAGCCGGTTCTCGTGGTCGGCAATCTGAAGGGGCGAACACTTAAAGAGCGCGTTGCGCGGAAGTTCGGCAGTCCTGATCCCGAGGGTTATCGTAAGGCGCTGAGGGCAATGAAGATCGCCGAAAAGTTTGGCCGTCCCATCTTCACTTTTATTGATCTTGCCGGGGCAAATCCTGGTATCGGAGCGGAAGAGCGCGGACAGGGTGAGGCAATTGCCCGCAACCTGCTGGAGATGTCGCGGCTGCAGGTGCCGACGATCGCCACGATTACCGGTGAAGGCGGTTCGGGTGGAGCGCTGGCGCTGGCTGTGGCCGACCGGGTGCTGATGCTCGAAAATGCGATCTATTCGGTGATCTCGCCCGAAGGCTGCGCGTCGATCATGTGGAAGGACGCCAGCAAGAAACAGCAGGCTGCCGCTGCTCTCAAATACACGGCGACTGACGTCCAACGGTTAGGCTGTGTCGATGACGTGCTGCCGGAGCCTAAGGGCGGTACCCAGAACGATCCAGCCTTGGCTATGGTTCTGGTTGATGAACGGCTTCAATACCATCTCGCGAACCTTCGTGGCATGGCGATCGAAGATCTGCTTGAGCAGCGCTACCAGAAGTTTCGCAATATCGCGCAGTTTTACACCACCGCTTAGCGGTCGATGCAATCTATGGAGTAGCTATCGTTGAAGGCGTTTGATTCGACACCGTCAACCCGTTCGGACCGTCCCTTGCAAATCGCGCTCTTTCTCACCTCTGCGGCGTGGTTTTTTGCATCGCAGACGCTCGCAGGGCGTGCGGCGATGGGACTCTCGGTTCGCTTCAACCTTAGCGATGAGCGCCCGCTGCTCGGCATATTGTTTCTGCTCTTTCTGCTCTCCATCGGCTTCGTCTTTTTGCAGATGATCGCTCATCAGAGTTCCTCTCTGCGAGAGGCGCTCGGTCTGCCCCAGCGAGCCACTGCAGCACAGGAGTGGGGAATCGGCGCGGCGATTGGCTGGGGACTGGTTGTGCTTGCCGTGATTCCCATGGTGTTGGGCGGCACCCTGCACCCCATCTTCTGGGCAGCGCCCCGGGCCTTCTGGCTGGCGTTTCTCAGCCTGGCAATGCTTGCCGCCAGCGCTCTGGTCGAGGAAGTTGCCTTTCGCGGCTATCCCTTTCGGCGCTTGATCGAAGTGGTTGGCCCAACCTGGGCGACGATCCTGATGTCCTTGTTCTTCGGACTGCTTCATGCCTTTAATCCTGACGCTACCTTGCTCAGCGTTCTTATCACCATCCTTGCAGGAGTTTTGCTATCCCTCGCGTGGCTGCGCACCCACGGCCTATGGCTCGGCTGGGGTCTGCATTTTGCCTGGAATGCCAGCATGGGAGTGTTGTTTGGCTTGCCGGTAAGCGGAATCGTGGATTTTTCGAGCGTGGTGCAAACCCGCGCCATCGGACGCACCTGGCTTACGGGTGGAGACTATGGCCCCGAAGCGGCGTTTTTTACGCTGCTGGTTCTTGTGGTTGGGATTATCGTGGTGGTCATCGTCACACGCGACTACTCGTGGAATTACACGCGCAAGCCGATTATCGCGGCAGGCTATCCGATGGATGTTCCACCGCCGGAGGCGCATACGGCGATGGAGCAGCAAGCGAAGCCCGCGTCGCTGGTGCAGATTCTACCCACGACTCCTCAGGAGCGATCAGCGAACGATCCTCCTCGCTAATTTTTTTGGCAATGCTTGTATGCTGGCACAACATGAAGAGTGGCTACTGGTCGAGAAGGCTTTTGGGTGTACTTGCTGCTGTGCCGTTAGTGTATGTGGTTGCGGAGCCGCCACTCATACATGCTCAACAAGCGGAAGCTGCAGTAGTGCCCTTGGCGTTTGAGGTGGCTACCGTAAAGCCATACGACCCCAATAATATGATCACGCTTGAACTACGGGTGTATCCGGGTGGGCGTTTGATCATTCATGGTCACACCCTTCAGGAGCTCATTACAGAGGCGTTCGATCTCCCCGGATGGGAGGTGGTTGGCGGAGAGAAGTCGGTGAACCAACTTCGGTTCGACATCGAAGGCCTGCCGCCCGAGGAAATCCGAGACAAGATTCCTGCAGGCGAGTACTCCAACTCCGGCATACGGGATGCGCGCGTGCGCTCCATGTTGCAGACGCTGCTCATCGAGCGGTTTCACCTCAAGTTCCACATGGACAGCCAGCCGGGAACCGTCTACCTGCTGAAACGCGGGAAAGGCCCACTGCGACTGAAGCTCGCGGAACTAAGCCTCTACATCCGGTCAGAGGATGGAACGGTCACGCCGAGCAAAGCCTACCCGACCGGCGATATGGGTATGGTCGCTGGTGTGCCCGTAAGTCTCTATCAAACTTCCATGCCCCAACTGGCGAATTTACTCAGCAATCTTCAGCGGGCTCCCGTGAGCGACCAAACCGGACTACCTGACTTTTATAATTTCAGATCGCAAACGGTCGTGACGAATGAGGACCTTCAGAATGGAGGGCCGATGCACCTGCTCGTGGAAGCCGTGCCGGAGATGGGATTGAAGCTCGTGAAGACGGAAGGATTGGTCAAGAAGTTCGTCATCGACAGTGTAGAGATGCCGGCTGCTAACTAGGCTCGGTCCAGGAACGTGGCTACATCGCACCCAACGCAAGAATTCTTCACGACCGCAACGGTGGTGACCTATCGATCTCTTTTTGATAAGCCGCAAAAATGTGCCTCAGCCCCCTTGCAAAAGGGGAAGAGAAGGCGCAAACTTCTAGGCATCTGAGGTGCTGCCATGGCACTGCGCAAGTACAGAGGTGCACTCATTATCGGGATGGGTTGTCTGTTTTTACTGGCAGCCGCTGCGCAAAGTCAGGTTTTTGTGGTTGGCGAGAAGACTGCCACGGATGGTATCTCCAATCATTT
Source organism: Granulicella sp. (assembly GCA_041691255.1). GTDB lineage: Bacteria > Acidobacteriota > Terriglobia > Terriglobales > Acidobacteriaceae > Edaphobacter. The sequence goes on from JBEPUY010000017.1 coordinate 31,133, forward strand.
CACCCCGACGAACCTTCCTCTTCCTGACGCTCCGATGAAAGAACGCGGCCAGCGCGAACTGGTGCGGATGCTGGTGGCCGAGCAGGGCTTTGCGCACTGTGCGTTGCCGATGGGGGCCGGTCTTACGCTTCACGCCAATGGGCCACTCGAAACCAGCGCCACAGCTTATAAGGAGATGATCTACAAGAAGGGAGAGTCTGCAGCCCCCGGCGACCGTGTTGTGGTCACTGCGCTGACCGTCAAGGGCAACCGCATCATTCTCGATCTCAATGGTGGCCCGTATGAGAAGCACCGCTTCCTGCGGCACATTCAGTTCAATGACAATCCTGTCGTGGCTGACACGGGCGAAGAGGCGACGGGTTCTCGCGTGAGCCTGGTCTTTAGCGGCCCCGTGCCCGATCTCTCCGCACCCGAGGTGAAATCGCTGTTGGCGCCAGTCATTGACTTCGGGGTCAAGACCACGGAACAGGCTTACGCGAACACGCTTCCGCCGCTGGTGAAGCAGGCAGTCGACGTGCATGAGGTTCTGGTGGGGATGAACCATCGCATGGTTCTTGCCGCCCTGGGTGAGCCGGAGAGCAAGATTCGTGAGAAGCAGAGTGGCGACCCGAGCGGAGCGAGCTATGAGGAATGGGTCTACGGCCATGAGCCGCAGACCATCCATTTTGTGAAATTTGTCGGCGATCGGGTTTCCGTCGTCGAGATTGCCGAGCTGGGCAAGCCGCTTGAGATTCATAACAAGGATGAGATGGGCGGATACAATCCGCCAGCGCCTACACGGGAGGTAGCAATGGGTGATCAGGAGCCCGGCAACTCCCCCAACGGGCAGGCAGCGCCACCGACGTTGCGCAAACCTGGTGAGTCGGTGCCGTCCGGTGGCTCGGGCAAAGTGCAGTTTCCGACTGCCAGCCAACCGGTTGTACCTGCCGTTGGGGTTCCCACGACAGGTTCCCCCTCAGACTCGCATCTCCTTTAATGCTTCAGTCGTGTAAACTCTTGGGAGAGCCTCAATCGCAGTTCTTCTCATCCGATTCCCGCCGCGGCCAGTCCCGGACAATCTTTACGAGAAGTTCCGGATGGTCTCGGTGCAGCCTGCCACCAGAATGGCGGAACATCGGTCCTCCAGCGCGCGAGCCGAAACATTCGCACCAGGGAGAGCAGAATTATGGCGAAGATTGCCAAGACCGGCGACCGTAAAAAGGTCATGGATACGAACAAGAGCACGGATTGTCCGAAGTGCTCCAAACCGACCCGCATCGTCAAGCGCGTGAAAGACCGTGAGCGCGGAACGCCGGGCGGAGTCTATATCTCCTGCTCAGCATGCGATTTCTTCGAAAAGCTGTAGACAGGAAGACAAATCGAATCTGCTAGTAAACAAAGGGCCCAATTCGGGCCCTTTGTTGCGTTCGGATACACGATTGTTTTGTAGCCGATTATTAATCGTTTTGAACCACAATCTATACCTCCTTTCCATGTTGGGCTGCGTCGAACCAAAGTCGTACAACAAATTATCGTTGCAGCTATTGACGACCGTCTGTTCCGAAGGGCAGACTCTACAACTGGAAAGCAGGAAACCAGCGTTATGACGACCTCATCCGTAGTATCTTCAACGGCCTCGAGTTTTACCTCCCTCCCCCATTTTGACCGTCCGACATTTCTGATGTGTGCACCGGAATGGTATGATGTAAACTACGTCATCAACCCCTGGATGGCGGGGAATCTCCATCAATCTTCAAGAGATACGTCGTTTTCCCAGTGGAAGACGCTGCACCAGCATCTTCAGCAGATCGCCGACGTACGTCTGCTTCACCCACGCCAGGGATCGCCGGACATGGTCTTTGTGGGCCACTCTGCCCTGGTGCAGCATGGGGTGGCAGCCATCTCCAGCTTTGCCCATCCCCAGCGCCAGACGGAAGAGACGCATCTGCGGCGGTGGTTTCAGGATGCGGGATTCTTAGTTTGGGAGACACCGCGTGAGACTGCCTTTGAAGGCGAAGGTGACGTTGTCTTCGACGCGGCAGGCGGACGGTTGTGGGCGGCGCATGGATCGCGAACCTGCAAGCAGAGCCACAAGCATGTTGCCGATGCCTGGCATACACCGGTGACGTCGCTGCATCTCGTGGACCCACGTTTCTACCATCTGGATCTTTGCTTCGCGCCACTCAGCGGCGGGGAACTGCTCTATTTTCCCGAAGCGTTCGATGCAGCTTCTTTGGCCAAGATCGAAGCTGCCTTCAGCGCCGACAAGCGCATTGCGGTTAGTGAGATCGAGGCTACACAGTTCGCTTGCAACGTGATCAATGTGGGTAAGCATATCCTGATGGGCAAGGTTGAAACCGATTTGGCACAACGCCTTCGGAATCATGGATATGAGGTGGCAGAGTTAAACCTCAGCGAGTTCATTCGCGGAGGCGGCTCCGCTAAATCAGTGGTTTTGCGGTTGAGCGACATGGATGTTACTCATGATTCTGCTGTAAAAGCATGATAGGTAAGGACTAAAAGCCTCTGGGTTGTCGCAAACCAGCGACAACCCCGAGGCTCTTCTGCTTTTGGAGCTTTAAACGGATTTGGCTGAAGTTTCGATCTCTTTGAGGATGGCTTCGGCTGCTTCGGCTGGATTGGCAGCGCGAGTGATGGGGCGGCCTACGACGAGCATGGAGGCTCCGCGCTCAATCGCAGCTGCGGGAGTGGCGATGCGCTTCTGGTCGCCGATGTCGCTGCCAGCGGGACGAATTCCTGGGATCACCAGAAGGGCATTGTCGCCTAACTCGGCTCGCAGGGAGCTTACCTCTTCGGCAGAGCAGACCATTCCGTTGACACCGGAGCTATGGGCGAGCCGCGCCAGCCGTAGAACCTGCTCGGCGGGAGTGGAGCTGACACCCGTGGCGGCGAGTTGGGCAGCGTCCATGCTGGTGAGGACGGTGACGGCGAGCAGGCGTGGTGAGCCGGGGGCTGCTGCGGCCTCGGCGGCAGCCGCCATCATGGCTGGACCGCCAGAGGCGTGAAGGGTGAGCAGGGAGGCTCCGGCCTGGGTGGCGGAGCGGACGGCTCCGGCGACAGTGTTAGGGATGTCGTGGAGCTTGAGGTCGAGGAAGACGTTGAAGCCGCGATTGCGGAGCGTTTCGACGAGGGCGTTGCCGGTGGCGTAGTAGAGCTCCATGCCGACCTTGAACCATTGGCAGGTGCCGGAGAGCTGGTCCACGAGGTCGAGAGCTGATTTAGCGGTGGGGAAGTCGAGGGCTACAGCGAGGCGGTCTTTGGGTGAGGGGCGCACGTTAATGAGTCTAATTCGATTTGCGTGGCCAGGGCTTAAGGGAGGGATTTCCGCTGAAGCCGCCCACGAGGAAGCAGTGGGCAGCTTCAGCCGAAATGATAAAAGTCAGCGACTTCTAAAGCCAATCACTTGATGGGTTCCATGACCACCGAAACGTCCATACGCCTGGTGCTACCGGTGATATCGAGTGAGCCCAGCACCAGCGGTTTGCCTGCGGTCAGGTACGATGTTCCCTGTAAGATGGTCTGCCGGATGATGGGATCCTGCGGCCCCACGCCTGAAACCTGATCGGCCAGGCTCGATTGCTCAATCTTGGAACGCAACCTTATCGCGTCGGCAGACTCATCGAGCAACACATCGAAGTTCAGGCCTACGTCGATGTAGGTCATCTGCGTCTGCGCCTGCGACTTTCCGTTGTCGTACGACCCAGTCACAATCGGCTCCCGGCTGCCTTGCTTGAGCGTCGTTCTCTCTCCCGAGATCACGACCATCGAGAAGTGTTGAGTTCCGATGGTTTTGCCCCCGTCCACCTCGGTAATGGTGTAGGTGAGACGATAGGCTTTCTTTGGCCGGTCAAGGTCTTTAATGATCTTTTCGGCGATGGCAAGGTCTTCAGGAGTGGCACGGACGATGATGGCGTTCTGTCCGGGCACCAGGATGACGCGATCTGAGGGGGCGAGGGTATTGCGAAGAGCACTGAGTATCTCATTAGAATCATTTGATAATCCGAAGCTGTTCTCGTAGTGGTTGAAGCTGTTGAGGTAGAAGGTTCGGACCGATTCTGCGGCTGGACTTGCGGCGGCAGGCGCGGGTTGCGCCAATGCGCCGAACGTACCGAGTGTTAAGCCTAAGGCCAATCCCAAAATTCCATTTGCAAGCTTCATCTTCCATCTCCTTCTTCCGTGGCAGTTCGATTTCATCCATCACTCCTTCTGAAACTTTGATTACATCGTCAGAACTTGTTCATAGCCTCTTCTACCGGTTTCTCCTTGGCCGGATGCTTTTTGGCCGCTCGTTCTTTGGTAAATAATCCAAAGAACCGGTCGAACTCTGCTTGCTCCTGCGCGTCGTGCGCGGCCCACTTCGCCGGGTCATTCGCTGCCAGTTGCTCGGGGGTGCTGGTGCGCACGAAGCGTACCAGCAACTTCTCCTGCTCGGTCAATGGCAGGGAAGGGGCGGGGCGGCTGGGCGCGTTCATCTCCCGCATGGCCAGCGACTCCTGCGCATCGACCAGTTCCAGACTCTTGGGCTTCAGCTTTCGTAGTGTCCGGGAGATCGTTGCGGGCCTCTGCGGCTTTGAGTTCTCTGCCACTGTCGCTGAAGGCGCGGGAGGCAGCGGTGCCGAGGGAATTGCCTTCGCGGATTGCACGGGAGCGTATCGCCGTTGATGGATTACAGGAATAGCCAGTACGAGCGCGACGATGCCTGTCAGTGCAGCGGCATAGGCCATTGGTCTGCCAACAATCCGGTACTGGGCTGCCGTCAACCAGTCCCATCGAGAGTGGGCCGATGCGTGGTTCTGTACCGTTTCGAGGATGCGGCGCTCCATTCCCGCGGGAACTTCGGCATCTCGCAGCCCTGACAGCACCTTCCCAATTGCCTGATCGGAATCTTTCATCGCCTGACCTCTCCTTTCTCGAGCCGCTCACGCAGCCGCGTCCGTGCGCGGAAGAGCAAGGCGCGAACCGCCGACTCGCTTCGTCCTAGTACGTGGGCCATCTCTGCCGTTCCCAGCTCTTCGATTGCCGAGAGCAGAAGGACGTGGCGCTCTGCTTTCGGCAGTCTCTCCATCTCGTGCAGGACGGCACCGATGCGCTGGGCTTCGTCGAGCGCCTTGTCGGCGGGTACGCTGCTTGCGGCGAGCGTCCCGGCAAAGACCTCGTCCAACTGCTCCGGCCGGATGCGGCGGCGACGGTCGAGGGCGAGGTTCCACGCGATGCGGATCAGCCATACCCGCATGTCGCGTACCTCGGGCAGGGAGCGGCGGTGCTCCAGAACGCGGACGAAGGCGTCCTGCACCACGTCCTCGGCCTCAGCGCGGCTGCGCAGGACGGAGTGGGCCACGCGGAAGAGGAGCGCAGAGTAGGTCTCCACGAGAGCCGCGAGATCGACCTCCGACCGCGCACTCTCCATTGCCCCCAATGCCAAACTGTATCCCTCGAACGACACCATAAGTCTCTTCTATGCTGACAGACGCAAAGAGGGTGGCTTGCGCTCGATAATATTTTGAGGGGCTGCTGCGAAAAGATGAGGTTAACGAAAAAGGACACGGTCAATGCCGTGTCCTTTAGGAAGTTTGGGGAGGTGGTTTGGGATTATTCGCCGGTATGGGCGTTGGGGAGGAGCGGGATCTGGAGTTGCGCCAGAAGCTCCTGGGCGAGCTTGGGGTCGCCTCCTCGTACCGGCTCCAGCTTGACCTTGGACAGTCCGTGGATACCTACAGCACGGGCGGCGGCGTAGGAGAGATCGACGATGCGGTCGTCAGGCACCGGGCCGCGGTCGTTTACGCGGACAAAGATGGATTTGTGGTTCCTGAGATTGGTGACCCTGATCCAGCTGCCCAGGGGGAGGCTGCGGTGAGCGCAGGTGAGGGCGTACATATTGAAGGGCTCACCGTTTGCGGTGGTGTGACCCTGGAAACGGGTGCCGTACCAAGAGGCTTCGCCGATCTGGTACCAGTGGTGTGTCTTTGCTTTGTGCCCGGATTGGGTAGGAGAAGCTTTTGCAGCCGGAGCAGGATCGCTGGCTGCTGATGCCGCGACACCGAAGGCCATCATCAAGGTGACGACGACAACTCCGCCTTTCATCAAAGTGACCTTGCGGTCGCGTATTGTGGAAGGAATCAGTTTCATGCACTCTCCAGTAACTATTGTCTTGAGTTGAACCAGCTAAGTCAAACCCCAAGAACCATTTAAGTGGCAAAGTCGCTTGCCGGAACCGAGCGTTTGTGCTAAAGGAATATGGGATAGAGTAGGCCGCTAATCGCCCGAATTAGAGAGTTTTAATGCTCGATTAACCCTCTTCTTAGTGTTTTGACCGTATGCTGTACTTTTTTGAGAAATTTGAGAAAAAGGCTCTTTTTTGGTTTTTCCCTCCAAAATGCAGACCGTGTTGACGATTGCCGGGTTTGATCCTTCCTCGGGCGCCGGGGTGACGGCGGACCTGATGGTCTTCGCGGCGCATAGACTTTTCGGAACTTCGTGCATTACCAGCCTGACGGTGCAGTCGACGATTGGGGTGCTAACAGCACATCCGATACGTCCGGAGACGGTAAGAGAGACGCTCGACTGCCTCCAAGGCGACCTGCCTGCTGCCGGTATCAAGATTGGGATGCTCGCAACGGAGGAGACTGTTGCCGTGGTTGCAGATTTTCTGGGGAAGTTGAGAAGCAGGGGGGGACGGGTTCCGGCGGTTCTGGATCCCGTGCTGCGGTCGAGCTCGGGTAGGGAGCTATTGGATCAGGCTGGAGTTACGACGCTTCGCGAGAGACTGCTGCCGTTGGTCGACTGGGTAACTCCTAATATAGAGGAGCTGGAGATTTTGTCGGGTAGGCGGGTGGCGGAGCGGGGAGACTTGCCGGGGGCAGCGCGAGGACTCCAGGGGCTGGGGAGCGATCTGAATGTCTTTGCTACCGGAGGGCATCTGGAGCCGCCGGATGATTTTCTGTTGACGGCGGCTGGTGGAACCTGGTGGCTGCCAGGGACGCGGGTCGAATCGACGTCGACGCACGGGACGGGGTGCGCGCTTTCGAGCGCCCTGCTAAGCGGACTGGTTCAGGGCAAGAGTGCTTATGAGGCGGCGGTGGGCGCGAAGATCTACGTCGCCGAGGCGATTCGGACGGCCGCCGGGCTAGGACATGGGCGGGGACCGCTGAACCATCTTTGGCCGCTAGGATGATTGTTACGCCAGCGAAAGGGAATCATCCTATAATTTCGAATTGCTGATGACTTCTGCTCTGAAAGGAATCTCTCTATGCGATTTACCCATGGCTCTATGCTCGTTGTAGCTTTTGCGCTTCTCGTTCCGGCGTTCGTTGGTGCGCAGGGGCAGGGGGACGGTTCGCGTTCGGTCGCCGGCGGCGGCATCTCGGTCGCCGGATGGACGGGACAGATCGACGCCAATGCAGCCAAGGCGGGAAAGACGATCAAGGATGCGAAGCTCTCGGAGGAAGGCAAGGTGCTGCATGTAACGACCGGCCCGGCGGTGTCGTATTGGAATCCCGCGGACACGGCGTCGGGAGACTACACGGTAAGCGCGACGTTCAATGAGCCAAAGTACATGAACCTGAACACCCACCCTCATCCGTATGGCGTCTTTATCGCTGGCAACGACATGGGGACCGGTCAGCAGAGCGATCTTTACTGCGCGGCCTATGGCAATGGCACTTTTATTGTGCGAGGATTCGGGCCGGAGCCGTTTCAGATGAATGGGCGAAGCGGCGAGTCGGCTGCCGTGCACAAGGCGGCGGGCGTAGGACAGCCGGTGACACAGACCATCGCGCTTTCGGTGAAGGGGAGCAAGGTGGAGTGCGCGATCAACGGCACGGTGGTCGCCAGCTATGACAAGTCCGACCTGGTGACGGCGGGGAAGCTGAAGTCGACCGATGGGGTTTACGGGATTCGTTTCGCGCACAATACTGAAGGCACGGTGGCTGACTTGAAGGTGACGAAGCCTTAATTAGGGGCGGTCTAGCCGGGTTCCATTTTGGGACTGCAAATGTTTGCAACTTATTGATTTATATTGACCTACGTGATGTCGATGGAGCACAATCCATCTGCCATCAGAATCTCAGGCTCATGTCGCGGACAGCGATGCCGATAAAGACTTGGTGGAGGACTTCACTGGCATGGCTTTTACTGCACACTTTCCCGATGCTGTCCGGATGCGACGGACCGACGTGGTTCAAGACGCGGAGGCTGTGAAGCGGATTATCCGCAGGCGGCCCACTCAGACGCAGGGACAGGCGCTGGAAAAACTGGGGCGCGCGATTGAATACCTCATGGACTCGCGGATGGCATTTGTTCTTGAACCGGCGACGAAGGCAGATGCGGATGCTCTGCAGATTCTGATGCGGTTGAACCGGTGGGTCTTCTCGGAGTGCGAGGAGATTGTTCCGGTGCGGCTGCGTCTGACAGCCTGGGTGAAGGCCTTGGTGCATGCTCATTAGGGATGCTCTGATTTATTCCCAGAGACGTTCCTCAGCGGCTAAAGCCCTATTGATTTTATTAGACTTACGGCACGGCTGAAGCCGTGCCCTTAAACAAACGAGGATGTAACCAGAGGTTCCTTAGAAATCGCGAACATCTTTGCTACCTTTAAAGAACGATGCCTCTCACGCTTGTTCTCAACGGTCAGTCCCGCACCTTCGATGCTCTTTCACAGCCCGCCAGCCTTGATCTCGTCATCGCAGAGCTTGGGCTGAAGGGAGATCGCGTCGCGGTAGAGCACAATGGCGAGATCGTTCCGCGAAGTGCGTGGGCGCAGACCGGAGTGGCGGCGGAAGACCGGCTGGAAGTCGTCCACTTTGTGGGCGGCGGCAGCTAAAGCGGTTTCCTACAGGTTTATAGCAACTCCCAAAGCAGATTCCTCCGCTACGCTGCGGAGCGGAAAGTCCAGAGGATTTGCCTTCTCTCCACCAAAGCAGACTTGGTTCTAAAGATGCTCTGATTTATTCCAAGAGACGTTCCTCAGGGGCTAAAGCCCTGTTGATCTTATTAGAATTACGGCACGGCTGAAGCCGTGCCCTTAAACAAAACGAGGACTTAATCAGAGCATCTCTAAGGAATTAATCAGACGGAGCGGCCCGTGGTGAGATCGCTGAGAAAGGTCTCCCATTGATTGCCGTAGTCGCTCCAGCCCCCGAGGCTCTGGACGCGCAGAAGAGCGGCCTCGCTCATTCTTGACTGCAGTGCCGGATCGTCGGCTAACTGCTGCATTCTCTCTGTCAGTGCTTCAACATTTCGGATGGGCACGATGAAGCCTTCGACGCCGTCGGTAAAGAGATCTTCGCCGCCGGTGTTGGTGGAGCAGAGGACTGGACAGCCGCAGGCGAGGGCCTGACCCTGGACCAGGGCGAGACCTTCTTCTAGGCTGGGGAGAACCATGACGTGACTGGTGCTCATGAACTGAGCCAGCGTATCTTGTTTGACCGAGCCGAAAAACTCCACATTCTCGCGGGGCAGGCGGTCGAGTACGGTCTTGAGGTCGGGGTGAAGCGCTCCCACTACGCGGAGGCGCTTTGCCGGATGGCGGAGCTTGGCGAAGGCTTCGAGGAGGTAGGGAACTCCCTTGCGCAGACCGACGGAACCGGCGAAGAGAACCTCGAAGCGGTCGGCGGGCGGATCGCCGGTGCGAGTGAAGCGTTCGAGCCGAACGCCATAGGGAATGACCCGGAGCTTTTCTGCAGAGACGCCCATTTCGACAAAAGAACGGGCGGCGAAGCGCGAAGGAACGGTGATGGCGTCTGCCACTTCGTAGATTTGCTCTTCACGGAGAGTATCGCGGATGTCGGAGATCGGACGGTCGACACCCCAGCGCTTGTACTCGTCGGCGACGACCTGCTCCTGATAACGCTGGTGCGAGGAGCCGCGGTCGCAGATAAACTTGCCGCCGCGCTGCTGGACGAGGCGGCCGGTCTTGAGCCCGGCGCCAGAGAGGGCGATGAAGGCGTCGCAGGGAGGGATGCGGCGAAGCGTCCACTCGTCGAAGGCGAGCGCGTTGGCATAGCCTAGCTGGTCACGCAGCCAGGGGAAGTCGATGCGGGAGCGTAGGACGAGCATTTCCGTGGTGTGTAACCAGGGGAAGGTCTCGACTTTGGCGTGATCGAGGCCCTCGCGTTTGAGCCGTGCCCAGGGCCAGGTGGAGTAGATAGCTTCGAGGTGGCCGCGCCGCTCGAGTTCGCGCGCGAGTTCGAAGTGATGAAAGACGCCAAAGACAGCCTGAACAATTCGCATGGGGACTCGGGAGGAGGACTGAGACGATAGTACCAAAAGCGGAAGAGGTGGAAGATTTCCGGGGGGCTTGGGGTAACGTTTTCCAGTGTCGATTCTTAAAGCGCTTGATGGCCTTTGTCCTGTATGCTTCCTGAATCACCTGGAGCCATGATGAAACGATTTAGTATTGCTGTTCTTGCACTCGCTTCCGTGTCCGCGCTCGGCCAGACGAAGCCTTCCGCTTATCTCGACCCCTCATTGCCTGCGGCAGTCCGCGCCAAGGATGTGGTCTCGAAGATGACGCTCGACGAAAAAGCATCGCAACTGGAAGATTGGGCGACGGCGATACCGCGGCTGGGCATCCCGGACTACCAGACGTGGAGCGAGGCGCTTCATGGGGTGGCTAACTCAGGGTTTGCTACCGTGTTTCCTCAGGCGATCGGCATGGCGGCGACCTGGGACCCAGCGATGGTGCATGAGATGGGAACAGTTATCTCGACCGAAGGCCGTGCGAAGTACAACGAGGCCCAGCGCGAAGGCAACCACCGCATCTTTTACGGGCTGACCTTCTGGTCGCCGAATATCAATATCTTTCGTGATCCGCGCTGGGGGCGTGGGCAGGAGACTTATGGAGAAGATCCCTTCCTGACCAGTCGCATGGGGGATGCCTTTGTCGAGGGCGTGCAGGGCGACGATCCCGCGCATCCGGTTGCCATTGCCACGGCTAAACACTTTGCGGTGCACAGCGGCCCGGAGTCGCTACGGCATGTCTTCAATGTCAATGTAAGCCCGCGCGATCTGGAAGAGACTTATCTGCCTGCGTTTCGTTCGCTGGTTGTAGATGGTCATGTGAAGTCGGTGATGTGTGCTTACAACGCCATTGACGGGACTGCGGCGTGTGCCAACAAGATGTTGCTGCAGGACCATCTGCGCGGAGCGTGGGGATTCAAGGGTTTTGTGGTGTCGGACTGTGCTGCCATTGTGGATGTTACTCATGGTCATCACAATGCGCCGGACATCATGCACGCTGCCGCGATCTCCATCGAAGCTGGCACAGATCTGTCATGCAGCATCTGGTCTCCGGGATTTAATACTCTGGCAGACGCGGTTCGAAAGGGCGTCGTTCCGGAAGATCTTGTGACGCGGTCGGCAGAGCGGCTTTACACCGGCCGTTTTGAACTGGGCATGTTTGGCGCACCCGGATCGAATCCCTACGACAAGATACCTTTCTCTGAAGATGCGTCCGAACAGCACCGCCAGATTGCCTTGAAGGCGTCGGAGGAGTCGATGGTATTGCTGAAGAACAATGGCGCGTTGCCATTGCGCCAGACGGTGAAGAATATCGCCGTGATTGGACCGACTGCAGATCTGCTGGCGTCGCTGGAAGGAAATTACAACGGAGTGGCGCTGCACCCGGTCTCTCCGCTTGATGGAATTGCAAAGCAGTTTCCCGCTGCGAAGATTCACTATGCACAAGGCGCGATGCTGGCCGATGGCGTTGGTGTGCCGGTGCCTCGGACGGTCTTTGGCTCTGGATTGCGCACCGAATATTTTGCGACCTCGGATTGGACCGGAAGGCCAGTTGCCGTGAGCACGGAGCCAGAGGTCCAATACGACTGGCGTGATGCTGAGCCGAATCCGGAGATCCATACCCACAACTACTCGGTTCGCTGGAGCGGTAAGATGACCGCGCCCGCAGCAGGGAAGTACACCTTCATCTTTGAAGGCGGTTCGAATTTTCCCTACTCGCCGAAGGAGTCTTACCGGTTTGTGCTTGACGGCAAGGTGCTCTCCGAGGGGAGCCTGGATGGCGGCAAGCTCGACATGGGGGCGTTCACGGTAGCCAAAGGTGCTTCGCCTACGGCACCTCCGGTGATGACCGGATCTCGTCCGGCGCGAATTGAAGTTACGTTCGACGACACGAAGCCGCACGACTTTCAGCTTGAATATAGCCACTATGGCGACCGGGCGGGAGGAAGTGCCGTTCTGAAGTGGGAGACTCCTCCCCAGGTTCAGATTGACGAAGCTGTAGCTGCAGCGAAGGCATCGGACGTTGTGCTTGCTTTTGTTGGGCTCTCGCCGCAACTGGAAGGCGAGGAGATGCCGATCAAGATCAAGGGCTTCGATGGCGGAGACCGCACCAGCATCGATCTGCCGGATTCGCAGAAACAGATGCTCGAAGCGGTTGCGGCAACGGGGAAGCCGGTGATCGTTGTCTCGCTGAGCGGAAGCGCGTTGGCGCTCTCGTGGGCGAAGGAACATGCGGCGGCAATTTTGCAGGCATGGTATCCGGGCGTAGCAGGCGGTACGGCGATTGCGCGCACTCTGGCAGGGGAGAACAATCCCGCTGGACGTCTGCCGATTACCTTCTATGCAAGCACGGCTGATCTTCCGGCGTTCACGGACTACTCCATGAAGAACCGGACCTATCGCTACTTTACGGGTAAGCCGCTTTGGGGATTTGGCTATGGCCTGAGCTACTCCAACTTTCGCTATGGTGCCGTGAAACTCTCGTCATCGACGATGTCCGCTGGCCAACCGATCACTGCTACCGTCAGTGTGACGAATACCAGCGCACGAGCGGGTGACGAGGTTGTCGAAGCATACCTGAAGACTCCGCAGGTCGATGGTCCCGAGCGAGCGTTGGTTGGTTTTCGGCGCGTTCACTTAAAGGCCGGAGAGAGTCACCAGGTCTCACTGGAGCTAAGTCCGCGTTCTCTTTCGAGCGTTGATGACAAGGGACAGCGTTCCATCCTTGCCGGTGAATATCATCTGACCGTCGCATCGTCTCAGCCTTCGGAGACAGTGCGTAAGTCGGAGATAACTTTCAAAATTCATGGCACGGTTGAGCTTCCAAAATAAGCCGTAACGAATCATCCATCTTCTGTTCGGGGTCGTTGATGGATGATTCGTTGAGGGCTATTCTCATCTATAACCAAAGATAGGATGAGCCCACTTATGGCAGAGTTATTTTGGAGTGACGTTCGATGGCAGGGAAGAGTGCGGCCTCGCTTTAGCTGGGAGGGATTCCTGGTTGTCCTGCTGGGAGTGGCGATTCTGGCTGCGCTTTCGCCGACGGTGGCTCGTGCACAACAGGAAGAGTTCAAACATGCTGTTGAATTGACCCAGGCCGGAAAGTTGCACGAGGCCGAGTTGGCGTGGCGCGAGCTCGCTCGAACTCATCCAACGAATGCTGAGGTGCACTCGGGTCTGGGAGTCGTCCTTGCACAACAGGGCAATCTTCAAGACGCAGTGGCCGAATATAGAAGAGCATTGACTCTCAATCCGAAGCTGAAGGGAATCTCCTTCAACCTTGGGCTAGACGAGTTCAAACAAGGGCATTTTGCTGCGGCGATTAAGCCATTGATTGCTGCGGCGACGGAAGATCCGCAGGATAAGCGAAGCGGGTTACTTATAGGCATGAGTTACTTCGGCTTACATCATTATGTGAAGGCCACGCCTTATCTGCAAACCGCGAGCGCCTCAGAGCCATCGAATATCGAGCTGCATACCGTACTGGCGCAAAGCTGCCTTTGGAGTGCGCAGTATACCTGCGCGATGGCTGAATATAAGGCAATTCTTAGTGCAGACCCAGACTCTGTGCAAGCCCATATGTTGCTGGGGCAGGCGCTCGATAGCCTGAATAAACATTCTGAGGCAATCGCTGAATTGGAGACGGCTGCGCGTATCGCTCCGACTGAGCCTAATGTCCACTTTGAATTGGGCTACCTCTACTACACCGCTCACGATTACGAGCACGCAGAGCCGCAATTTGAGTTGGAGCTAAAGAATAATCCTGATAATGCTCAGGCCCTGACCTATCTGGCCGATATCAAAATACGCGGCAACGATGATGCAGCGGCCGAAGCTTTGTTGACTAAAGCGATCCACTTACAAACCAATATCCGGCTGGCCTATCTTGATCTTGGAATTGTGTACTCAAACCAGAAGAAGAATCAGGAAGCAATCAAGCCTCTTCTTCGGGCGGAAGAACTCGATCCCAAAGAGCCGGATGCTCATTATCGGCTTGGGCGCGTCTACATGGCGCAAGGTGACAAACTAAAGGCTGATCGAGAGTTCGCAAAGACGAAAGAGCTACATCATAAGACGACAGAGTCCTTGATCCAGAAGGTAACTGGGAGTGGGGATGGATCTCCGGTGACGCCGTAGACTGGTTGAAATTTGTGGCTGGTATTTGACATAGGCCGGTGTTCTACTGCGGACATGAGCAAGCGCAAATCGATCAGCAGTCGCCGCGAGTTTTTGTGGATGGCCACTTCCTCGGCGGTGATGGCTCAAGGTGTTGTATCGCGCAAGGTGCGGCCTCTGCCTCGCGGCAAGCCTTCCGGTATCCCCTTTCTATCTTCCTTTACGGATGTTGCAGCGGCGGCGGGCCTTACGCAGCCGGTGATCTACGGTGGACTTAAGCATAAGAGCTACATCGTTGAGACTGTGGGCTGTGGCATTGCTTTTTTTGATTATGACAATGATGGATGGCTGGATATCCTCGTACTCTGCGGAACACGTATGGAGGAGCCGCCTGCCACCGCTACCAATCGGCTGTACAAGAACAATCGTGACGGAACTTTTACCGATGTGACCGAAAAGGCTGGGCTTGTTAGGACGGGCTGGGCAAGCAGTGTCACGATTGGTGATTACAACAACGACGGTTTCGACGATATTTTTATTACGTACTACGGGCAGAATGTTCTCTATAAGAATAATGGCGACGGAACCTTCAGCGATGTTACACGGCAGGCTGGACTTCTTTATACGGGAAGCCTTCGCTGGGGATCAGGTTGTACCTTTGTAGACTATGATCGCGACGGCCATCTGGATCTGTTTGTGGCGACTTATGTCGATTTGAATCTTCACAAGATTCCGAAGCCTGGCGAAAACCCCTACTGTAACTTCATGGGCGTTCCTGTGAATTGCGGCCCTCGTGGACTGCCGATGGGGCATAACTATCTTTATCGCAACCAGGGCGATGGGACTTTCAAAGAAGTTACTGAGGCTTCGGGCATCTTGAAGGCGCCGAGAACCTATGCGATGACGACCGTGGCGGCAGACTTCGATAACGACGGCTGGAGCGATATCTACGTCGCCTCTGACTCCACGCCGAGCCTGTTGCTTCGAAATCAACACAATGGAACCTTTGTGGACGAGGGCGTCGAGCGAGGCGTAGGGCTAAGTCGTGATGGGATGGAGCAGGCCGGCATGGGGGTTGCTATCGGCGATTACAATCTGGACGGAAATCTCGATATCTTCAAGACGCACTTCTCCGATGACACCAGCGTTCTTTATCAGAATGACGGCGCTGGCAATTTCGCGGACGTGACTATTGAATCGAGAATCGCTGTCGAGACGCGATATACAAGCTGGGGAACTGGATTTGCTGATTTCGATAATGATGGCTGGCCCGATCTCGCAATTGTTACCGGCTCGGTCTATCCGGAAGTAGAAGCGAAATTCCCGCAGTATCCCTTGGCTACGCCACGGGTGATCTTTCGCAATTTAGGCAATGGCACGTTTGAAGAACTGATTGAGGAAGCGGGTCCCGGTATATCCGCGGTCCACTGTAGCCGTGGATGCGCTTTTGGCGACTTCGATAACGACGGCGATGTCGATATGGCGATCATCAATCTGAACGAGCCTCCGTCACTGCTTAGGAATGATGTGAAGGGAACTGCGAGGTGGCTCAAGGTCCTTCTTGTCGGGACGCATTCCAATCGCAGTGCAATCGGTTCGAAGGTCATTGCAAGGTATGGCGGAAAGCAGCAGGCACAGACAGTGATGGCGCAGTCGAGCTTTTATTCGGTAAATGACCGACGACTTCATTTTGGATTGGGGCAGAACACACACGCTGATCTGGAGATTCATTGGACGAATGGATCTATCGAAAAGATTAATGGAGTTGAGGCAAATAGTCTGGTAACGGTGAAGGAAACTGCTGGGGTGGTGAAGACAGATATCTTTGGAAACAAGTAAATTGCGAATTAAATAAAACTGCGCTCTGAGGTGCGAGGTGCACCTCAGAGCGCAGGCTGTTAGAAGAGTAGCTTTCCTCCAAACTGGAAGCTTCGTGCATCCCAGGCCGACGTTACCTGTCCAAAGTTGCCATCAGTAAGACCGCTATCGACGTTCTGGAACTGGGTATGGTTGAAGGTGTTGTACGATTCAACGCGAATCTGAAGCCTCAGCCCCTCTTTTAGAATCGGGAATGATTTGAAGAGAGACAGGTTTGTATTGAATCGACCCGGACCAATGACTTTATCCTTTCCAGAGTTTCCGAAGCCGGCATTGACTCCTCCTGTGGAAGCAGGATTCCAGGCTGCCGCAGGAGCGGCGAATGCTGCCGTGTTGAAGTATTTCTTTTGTGTTTTTGGACCTTGGGTTGGAGCTCCCGGAACAAGGTTAGCGCGATTGCTTACACCGCCGCCCAGACCGATCGTATCGGTTCCATAGCCTATGGCGATTGGCGTGCCGCTGTTAGCGATCGTGATGCCCGAGATCTGCCAACCGCTCAGTGCCTGGCGCTCCAGAAGATTACCGTTTTTGAAGAACGGCAGGCTGTAGATATAGTTTGTGCTGAAGATATTGCGCCGATCGAGACCGCCTGAACCTCGGTCATAGCGGGGGTTGAAAGGATTTGAGAGTCTGGCGAGATCGCCGTTCGCGAGATCGATCTCATGCGACCAGGTATAGGAAAACTGTACGGTGAGGCCGTGCCGGTTCTCCACTCGAAGTCCGGCCTGGAGCGAGTTATAGCTGGAATTGGTGGTTTGTTCTTCCTGGGTAATGCCGGCATAACCCAAGAATTGGCGGAACTGGTTTGCGTCGACCGTACCGCCTGCAACGGCTTGCCGGGTGGCGAGGCTGCTGCTCAAGGGCAGCGTGTTGATAGAGCGGTCGTCGTTCTGATGCCACCCAGTGGTGCCTACATACTGCAGCACAGCTACAACAGAGGGAGCGACCTCTTGCTGTGCGCCGAAGCTGAACATCGCAACACCCGGGGCAGGGTAGCTGTAAGCCAGATTTGTTAGGCTTGCCGGGAATATTGCCGCGGCCGTGGCTTGCCCGGTTTGGTTGTTTGTTGAAGGATCCGAGAAGTAAACGTTGTTCGCCGCGGGCTGGTAAGAGAATGGGGGATTGCCGCCCGCGTTGTATACGTCATTTCCCTGAACTCTCTCAAAGAAGAGACCTAATCCTCCTCGAAGGACCGTCTTTCCGTCTCCATTTACATCGTAGGCGAAGCCGATACGCGGTTGAAATGTGTTGTAGGGATTCTTGACGGCGCCGCGCGGGAAGCCAGCGGTTCCGGCAATTTTTACGCCGTTGAGATAGAACGGCGCGGGAGATCCCGCAGGTTGGCTAAAGCCAGGGTTCGATGGATCGAGGGCACCACTGCCGGGAATAAAGGGATTGCCAAAGGATGTGTTGTAATCACCCGGAACGAAGTTGGCAAAGCGATTACTTCGCTCAAAAGCATGTGGCAGTAAATCATAGCGAAGCCCTAAATTGAGCGCCAATTTCCGGGTCGCCTTCCAATTGTCGAGCACATAGAAGGAATAAGTGTTGTTGACCCAGTGAGGCGTATTGAGTGCCTGGAGCTGGGTATAAGAATTAGCAAAGCCCAGCAGGAAATTGACGTACGAGTCTTTGGAATAAGACCCTGGGGTGAAGCCGTAAGTTCCTTGCGTGTTGAATTGCAACTGCTGGTTTTTGATGAAGTGCATGTAGGAAAAGCCAAATTTGAAGTTATGCGCTCCGTGCGACCAGGACAGGTCGTCACGAGTCTGATAGTCCATCGCAGCGTTTTTCCAGGGAAAGTATTGCGAGCTCCAGGTGGTGCCGTATGGGGCGCCAAGATCGATCTCAGGAAGCCGATTCAATGCATTGTTTCCAGTGAAAAAGCTTCCGGCGTTCCAGCCTGCGGGTTGGGCAAATGTTCCAATCGGAGTGAAGCTGAGCTTATTGCCGTCGAAGTTGAACGCTGTCTCGTTCAATAGATTGGGAGAGATGGTCTGCGTCAGTTTCACTACCGCTGCCCATGCCGGGTTATTCATCACGCTTCCGACGGTGGGATAAGAGTCATTGCTCCACAGTGGCGGATATTTGGTCTGAGTATTGGCGTCGTGGATATAGTGGCCCATCAGTTGGAGCTTGGAACTGATGGCATGGTCGATGCGGACGAGATCCTCTCGAACATAAGTGGGAGCGCTGATCGAGGCGACATAGATGTTGGAGCCATCCGGCGCATTCGGCTTCGGAAATGCGCCTGTTTCCATGAACAGCACAGCATTCGGATCGAGCAGGTTGGCGGGAATTGTATTGTTGGGAAAAGGTTGGTTAATTGTCAGGCCGTCGGCAGCATAAAGAGCAAGCTTGGCTGGGTCCTGCGTGAAGGGAACGATAGGAGCCGGATTATTGCCCGGCGGTGTATAGACGAGCGCCTGACCGGCCGTAGGGAAGTCGGAGGTAGGAATCGTAGTGGTTCTACTGGGTGCGCTGCCTCTAATTTCGCGACGGCCTTCCTCGTTGAAGAAGAAGAAGGTTCGGTCGCGGTGCTTGTTATAAAGGTGCGGAATAAAGAGGGGGCCACCGATGTTGCCGCCGAAGATGTTGACTCTCAGTTCCGGCTTGGGGCGGCCATTGAGCTTGGTGATGTAGTTATTTGCGTCGAAGACGTCGTTGCGGTTGAACTCCCACAGGCCGCCATGAAAGCTTTGGGTTCCAGACTTCAAGACCATGAGAATCTGACCGCCCGATCCGATACCGTAGTCGGGGCTGTAGTTGCTGTTCAATGTCTGAAATTGGGAGATGGCATCCTGAGAGACGAGGATACTGAAGCATCCGCCGCAGCCACGGTCGTAGATCTCGCCACCATCTACTAGATAGATGTTATGGCTGGGGCGGGTTCCGTTGAAGCTGATGCCGTTACCAGCAGTCAGTGCGTTGACGCCGTTGTAGTCGGGCAGATTATTGGATACGCCTGTGCCAAGAACAGCCAGTGCGGTGATATTGCGGCCGTTGGTCGCTAGTTCGGAGACCTGGCTTCCAGAGATGAGATTACTCACCTCGCTGGTTTCGGTCTGAACACGCAAGGCGTTCGCCTCAACAGAGACGGTCTGCTGGGAACTGCCGACCGACAACACAACATTTTCCTGGAGGGTCTGGGCGACATTCAATACGATGCCGCTGGTCGAAGAGATCTGGAATCCAGGAGCGGTGACGGTAAGGGTGTAACGGCCGATGCCGAGTCCGGCAAAGTTGAATATTCCCGATCCGTTGGTGACAGCGGTGTGAGATTCGTTGGTTGCAGTATTAATGAGCTTTACTGAAGCATTGGGGACGACAGCGCCAGAAGGGTCGGTTGCCGTTCCATTGAGGGTAGCGTTCTCCTGGGCATGTGCAAAGGACATGCAGAAGAAGAGCACCATAAGGCCTGCACAAAGTGTAAGAAAACGTATGTGCTTCATGAAATCACCCTCCGTATCAGTCGAATTATCTTTCGCCTATCGGTTGCGGGTAAATGTTTACCCGCAAGTGGTCACCTATCTGATGGATTGAATCTAGCCTAACTAATTCGATTTAGGTGTAATTTGTGTCACGAGCACTTTAGAGAGGAGTTGCGGCTTTCGTCAAGCACAAAATTCACGAGATTGATTCTTTGCAGAATCAATCGTTGTGCTATCTCGCAATCTCCTGCAGAGACTGCGGTTAGTCAAGATGTCCGTGCCGGTGGGTCGTTGCGGCGAGTGTGGCAATTATCTAATTTCTATTCCATCCGGGTAGACTTAGCTAAAGTCTTGCCAGCGGGGGTACTATGCCGAATTACACGAAGAATGCGGAAGCCATCTCCAGCCTTTCGCCCGAACAGTTTCGCGTCACACAGCAGAATGGCACGGAACGCCCCTTTGAAAATACCTATTGGGACCATGACGAACCGGGACTCTATGTGGACATCGTATCCGGCGAACCGCTGTTTTCATCTCTGGATAAGTTCCACAGCAACTGCGGTTGGCCAAGTTTCACCAAACCGGTTGAAGCTGAAAATGTGGACGAACGGTTGGACAGCAACCACGGGATGAAGCGAACTGAGGTGCGGTCGCTCCACGGCGATAGCCACCTGGGCCATGTCTTTGACGATGGCCCGAGGGACGCTGGCGGGCTGCGCTATTGCATCAATTCTGCTTCGCTACGCTTTATACCTCTCGATGAACTTGAGAGCGAAGGATATGGCACGTATCTTCAATTATTTCAACCCAAAGAAGGGAAGTAACCGTATGGCCTCATCGAACGAGCGCGCAGTTCTTGCCGGCGGCTGTTTTTGGGGGATGCAGGATCTGTTGCGCCGCTATCCAGGTATCGTTTCAACACGAGTTGGATATACGGGCGGCAATGTTTCTACCGCGACCTACCGGAATCATGAAGGTCACGCCGAAGCGATTGAAATCATCTTCGATCCTCAGCAGATCACCTATCGTCGGATATTGGAGTTGTTTTTCCAGATACATGATCCGACCACCTCAAACCGTCAAGGCAACGATATCGGGTCAAGCTATCGCTCGGCCATCTTTTACACGACCGGCGAACAGCGGCAGATTGCCGAAGATACCATCGCTGACGTCAACGCTTCGGGCTTGTGGCCGGGCAAGGTCGTTACAGAAGTTGCGTCGGCGGAAGAGTTCTGGGAGGCTGAGCCGGAACACCAGGACTATCTGGAGCGGATTCCAAACGGATACACCTGCCATTTCATCCGACCGAACTGGGTGCTTCCACGACGCGGGAATTGAAAACCGAGAGAAAGCCCGAACGTAAACTATACATAATATGTGTTATCGGACGTTATGATAGAAGCTAATACTGTAAGTATTTGTGCTAAATATCAGCTCAATATGGCTTTGTCTGAGCAGTGTCTTGAAGAGGTACCAGTTCCGTTTCATGCTTCTTTCAGATTTTCAGCGTTTTGCAATCGCGACCGCCGTCTGTCTGTCTCACCAACATGAATTCGAATAGTCTCATTGCTGAGCCATGAGAGTTTCCGCCGGATCAACCTGGATTCAACGTCACCTGTGGTGCCGCATCCTCTTGCCTTGTCTTCTGGGGATGGCGGTGATCGCTCCGGCCCAGATGTCGAGTGGCTCTGCCTCAGACTCCGATGCTACCGTCACTCTTTCAGGACAGGTGCTCAATGCTGTCTCAAACCTGCCGATCGCTCGTGCCCTTGTCCGGATCAATGGCCGGGCGATTCTGACGTCATATAACGGTAAATTCGAGTTCGGCCAGGTCAGCGATCCCTCGGGTTTTGTGCAGGTCAGTAAGCCCGGCTTCTATGCCAGCATCGAGCCGGGTGGCTCTTCTGGCGTTTTTATGCAGACCAGCCACGTCTCAACTCCGCTGGTGTTGAGACTTTATCCAGAGGCGATCTTTACTGGAACAGTGACGGAGCCTGACGGCGACCCACTCGACCATGTCGTTGTGAGCGCCCGGAGAAGCATGTTCAATAGCTCCGGTCACACCTGGATCCCAGTTGCCCAGGCACAGACAGACTCGCATGGCCGGTTTCGATTGCCCGTGCCTGTCGGAGATTACAAGCTTGTTTCGATGTACATTCCTCAAATCAATGGAACGGAGAATGCCGTTTTGCCGGTGACTCTTCCTGCCGAAACTTCATCGAATACCTCAGGGTTTTTTCATATCCGAAGCGGCGAGGAGCAACAGGACAATCTGCACCCGGTGGTAAGCCGCGCCTACGCGGTGACTGCTACTTTTGATTCGGCTGTAGAACGAGGTTTCCCACGAATTATCGCGCGCTCCAGTACAGGAAGCGCAATTTCCCTGCCTGTCCATTTTTCGCGCAGCGACGAGGACGGAGCTTTCAAGTTGGAGCTTCCCAGCGGTACTTACACGCTTATTGCCAGTGTGAGATCGCCCGACGGGATTGTAGAGGGTGAAACGAGCGTAACCGTGGCGGACCATGATGTCTCAGGCGTCGTCTTTCATCTGGAGACTGTGCCGACGTTGCCGGTGGAACTTCAAGTGGATGGAGCCGCAACGTCTGATAACCCGCAACCCAGCCTTATGCAGTTTGGACTGATGCTCGAAAATAGTGAGGCTGATCCTGATGACTTCAGCTTCCCTGTTCCTCTGACGGCGCAGAGGGACGGCGCTATGAGCTTCACGGCTTCTCCGGGAAGCTATCACCTTCGGGCGCGCAACAATCAGGGTGCCTGGTATATCAAATCCGCCAGCTACGGCGTGTCGGACCTTCTGCAACAGGAGTTTGTGGTGGCTCCCGGTGCGGGCGGTATCCCCATTCGCGTCACGGTGAGCAACCAGACGGCTAGCCTTCAGGGAACGTGCACGCTCAGCGGAGTTCAGGCCGCCTGCTGGGTTTATTTGATTCCGACAGCTCCCAGTGCGAGCACTGTCTTTACCGTGCGCAGCAACGAACAAGGTATCTATAACTACACTCACCTGCCGCCGGGAAGCTATCAGGCCATTGCCTTTGAGCAGATGCATTCTGTCGACTATGGTGATGCGACCGTACTTGCTCCTTATGCGACGCATGTTCGCGCTGTGACAGTGCGCGCGGGAGAAAAACCTACGCTTGATCTGGAAACAGTCTCCGAAGCGGAGATGGCTCCATGAAGCGGACTTCCCTGCTGCAATTTCTCATTTTTACGCTTGTTGCCAGCGCATCCTTTGCAGTGGCACAGACCAAGGCAGGGGCTGCAATCTCCTATCGCATTACGGGGATCGTTGTTAGCAGCGCCGATGAGACTCCAATTCCGCATAGCCACCTGACGGTCACATTGGTTCCAAAAGGAGCGGAGGAAGAAGGGCGTCAATTCCCTTCTCCGCTTGGCACCTTCGATGCCGATGAGCATGGCCGATTCTCAATTTCGCTGCCTTCGGCTGGAATGTGGCGGGTGGTGGGTAGCGCTCGCGGATATGTCACGCAGGCTTACGATGAACATCAGTCCTATTCAAGCGGCATCGTACTGACGGCTGCTTCACCTGTTGCCGACTTACGCTTTCAACTCTCACCTGAGGGTACGATTACAGGCAGTGTCGTCGACGAGGCTGGCGAAGCGGTGCGAAACGCGCGAGTTTCATTGCTAATTGTCCCTCCGCCCAAACCGGATTCGAGCCAACCGACCGCACGCAATCGCGCCTCTACTTCAACGGACGACCGCGGCTTTTACGAGTTCGATGGCCTACAGCCGGGGGATTACCGTATTAAAGTGCAGGCAGTCGTCTGGTATGCCATGGAGGCTCAGCAGAACAGATCCAATTCTGAATCGGATCAGCACCCACTCGATCCGTCGCTGGACGTTACTTATCCGCTTACGTGGTATCCGGGCACCGGCGATTCGTCAGAGGCGGAAACACTGGCTCTTCACGCCGGAGATAGGCGACAGGCAGACTTTCAGCTCGCCCCTATTCCATCGGTGCATTTGCGTATCGTGCCGGAGGTAAGTGTCGATGCAAATGGCAGGCGGATTCAGGCCTATCCGATGATCGAGCGGATCTCTGCCGAAGGGGATGACTTTATCCCCGCCTCTGCACACATCGGTCCACAGGGTGCGATTGATGTGGGTGGCCTTGCTCCGGGGCAGTATGAAGTAAGGATGCAGGGGCCCGGGCAGGCCATCAAGCCTACTATCGTCAACCTGACGGGAGGCTCCACCCAGACGTTGGATATGAGTGCGCCATCGACCATGGCCAGCGTCTCGATTCATCTGGACGGCATCGGCGGGGCGGACGTGAATTCGGTTCGAGTAAATTTCATCGATCCGGAGAACGGACACAATGCTGCACGCGATAACTCCGGCATCTATTTCCTCGCCGGCTCGCTTTTGCAGCAGCACAAGCAAAACGCATCGCAGCATACGATTGAAATGCCGCCGGGCCGCTACGAGATTGTGCTTGCAGGCAAGCCCAACCTCTACCTCACAGGAATTACCGCTCAGTCAGCGCAGGCTACTGGCCGATTTGTCATAGTGCCTAGCGGAAGTTCGACGCTTACCCTGCACATCGCCGATGGTCGATCTACGCTCACGGGCATCGCCATGATGCAAGGCAAACCATCAGTGGGAGCGATGGTTTTTCTGATCCCAGCAACTCTTGGCGAACCGAATAGCCTCAATATTATCCAGCGCGATCAGACGAATACTGATGGGAGCTTCGAACTGAACGATGTATTGCCAGGAAAGTACATCCTGCTGGCGATCGATCACGGCTGGCGAATCAACTGGAAAGACCCATCGACACTCCGAGGCTACATGATGCACGGTATTCCGGTAGATCTGGCGGCGACGCCAAGGATAAAGGAAACGATTGAGGCGCAGGCTCCTTAGCGAGACCTTGCGGCGCATCCACCGCAGGCACAACTGTGTTACCTTCAAAAAGGTAGCTCGATCGCGGAGAGATGGCCGAGTGGCTGAAGGCGCACGCTTGGAAAGCGTGTATACCGCAAGGTATCCAGGGTTCGAATCCCTGTCTCTCCGCCACAAATAGAATCAGTAACTTACGTCGAGCGACCCCTCCCGACAGAATTCTATAACACCCCT
The DNA here is from genome assembly GCA_041691255.1 of Granulicella sp. Classification (GTDB taxonomy): domain Bacteria; phylum Acidobacteriota; class Terriglobia; order Terriglobales; family Acidobacteriaceae; genus Edaphobacter. The sequence continues at coordinate 55,918 of JBEPUY010000017.1, forward strand.
AAGCGTGAGCACTCTAAACAAGCTATTTCTTAGCATCTCTCTTCTCAATAGCCTCACGCTTTTCTGCGGGTAAACGGTAATAGAGCGCTTGAATGGCCTTCGGCCTCGAAATCCTATCTTCAACGATGAAGTTGACTAGCTCAAACAGTTCACTAGCGATAGCAGGGTCATCGCGCACGTCCATTTGTCCAGGATGAACTTGCTCGTTCCCAATCACTCGAACGATATCTAGCGCCTGCTGTGCTTGGACCGGAAGGCCGTCCGCTACAAGCGCGGCTATGTCCTCATTGATATTTTTACCCTTCTGACCAAGTTCCATGCACAATTTTTGAACAGCGAGACGTAGCAGCGCGGCCGATGAGCGCGGGGACCGATTAAACACAGACCGAGCCTCCTCATAGTCGTCAACTAGGGGTAAGGGCATATCAGGGTGCGCCATCGGAGCAGACGATACATCGGGGACGATCATTATTCCGTGATGCCAGAGTGCCACGTTACCGCAGTGTGTACACCACGACATATGGTAGCCCTTCGATGCTTCTAAAAAATCGCCGTTTGGTATTGGCTGAAAGAGATGCAGCCAGTGTTGAGAAGCATATGCGTTGCAGTATGGGCAGTTATATGAAGCGTCCTGAAAGGTTGCCGGTTTATAAGGAATCGTCGTGCTCATTCGAGTATTGTGCCAGAATCATCACCTTTCCAATAACTTATTCAATTTCTTCTCCGAAAAATTTACTTTCCGCTTTGCCCGCGCATCTCTCTCTTTCTCGCGCTTGCGAGATTCGCGCATAGCCAGCTTTTTTTTCTCTTTCCTTTCCTCGTTATTGTCGTAGTTGGATACCTTGCATTTATCACTGCACCATCTCTGACCTATTTTTGCGGATGCATAGAGCCATCTGCTGCATTTCTCTATTTCGCAACGGCGTATACGAGATAATCCATCGGGTCGCTCGGCCAGGTCCAAAAGGGCGCTGATAGCCTCGTATTCCCATTTCTCACTCGCCGAAATTACCTCAAATTTCGGCATAGTAACGGAGCGCCATCCTTCTTGAGTGGGTTCAACACGGCGAACCCATTGGTATCTCGATAGACTTCGGCGAAGCTCCGGAAGAGTTTCAGCCTTTTTTTTAAAGTCACTTAGAGGCCCACCCAAGGTACTGAGCAATTCAATGATGTGCTCTACGCGCTGTGATTCTGAGCCGTGAGGGTTCTTCTCCATGCGGTAAAAAATAGCATTGAACGTGGCCCATTCTTCTGTTTTTTTGATAATTTCGTTCTTACGTTTCATCATGCCTCCTCGTAAGAAAGATATCACTGCGAGTTTGTGTCTGTCCATGAGACTCTCTAAAAGTCAGAGCGGAGTGACCGCCGACCGGAGACCGCCATGCATAGCCTCAGCCTCGCATCCCCCTTAGATAAGTTCGATTTGATTGCAACCTATTCGACCAACGCGGTCGCAATCTTGGGCAACGCAGCGGGCGAATATGAACTGATTCCACTGCACAATGTCGCGGCGACGCTCGCCAAAGTACAGACCGGCCTCAAGGCACGCGGCTTTTATTTCGTCGGCGTTGTTGGCCTCATGGGCGGGACTGTCCAGTCCGCGTTAGACGTGCCGCTTGATACGCCGACAATAGAGGCTTTAAGTGCTTCATACTGTCGTTTCATAGACGACCGTATTAGAGACCGCCTCCGGCAAACCGTCCCCGGCGATTCACTCAAGTTTTTGGAAGCGTTGTGGGCACAGCACGACCCACGCCCTGACGCATAAGTTTTCGCTGCCCGAGTAAAAAGGCTCGGGTCTCGGCATCATCAGCCGCTAGCCCATGCCACAGCGCATGTCTTAGGCGGGACCACTAACCGGCTGCCTGAGTAAAAAGATTCAGGCCGCTCGCGATAGCCACCCCTAAGACGGGGATGTGAGACGCGATATCGCCACGGGGAGGTGGCGACAACCAACGTCCATTGGACGAAAAAGGAAAATTATGTCAGATTTTTTTGGAATGAAGCAGCAGCGGCACGCACTCCTCAACCACGCGGAAGCTCTTGCAGCCACAGCGGAAAGAGAAAACCGCTCGATGACTGAACAGGAAACTAGCCTGTTCGGAAGCGCGATGGATTCCGTAAAACGAATGGGCAAGGATATCGAGGCTATCGAGTCGAAAAACACGCTTATGTCTACGCTCCGTGCCACCGGCGGCATGTTGATTCCGGGCAACCCTGACGACCTCAGCAATCGGGTGCGTCAAGCATCCCGGCTGCCGCTCGGAAACAACATGGCGGAAATGCCGATTGCAACTTTGAGTGCCGACTATATGACGGCCTTTGAGGAGTGGGTGTCGTCTTGCGGTCAGAGGACGTCCGCCGCCCTGTACGAAGGAGGCAACGCTGCCGGTGGTTACGCCGTTCCGGTAATCACGGACGGAGTTGTGGTGCCCTTGGCCCCGCAGGAAATGGCGGTGAGGCGTCTCGCTCGTGTAGTGACGACAACCAATGACCTAAAGGTGCCTGTGAAGGCCACTTTCGGGACGGCGGGAATCAAAGCAGAATCGGGAGCGAGTACCAATGCGTTTACCGATAGCGACGTAACCATCAGTCAGTTTGAACTTACTTCGTATATGGTCGGTCGTCAGACGAGCGCAAGTTGGGAGCTTTTGCAAGACGTCCAGCAGTTTAACAGCTTTATCGTCGACGATTTACTTCTATCCGTCCAGCAATTCGAAGAGAACCAATTCGTTCTCGGAAGTGGAACAGGCGAGCCGCAGGGTCTCATCGGTAATACCGGAGCGGGTGTTACTGGCGTCGTCAATGCGGCTAGCAACCTGCTAGACGCTACCTACGACGTACAGGCAACGCTCAATGCCGCGTACCACGGAAACGCAAGTTTCCTTATGGCACGCAGCACGGGCGTCGCTCTTCGGAAGGCGCAGAAACAGGCCAATCTCTTCGAGCCTGTATTCACGAGGTCCAACGGAGTCGATTACCTCCACGGTTATCCAGTGCAGTATTCGGCAAGTATGCCTTCGATGGCCGCGTCTGCGACGCCGGTTATCTTTGGTGACTTCAATGCTGGATACATCATCGGAGACCGTGGCGGCGCTGGCATCTCGGTGAAATTCCTTGACCAAATCAAGGCGGCCTCCGGGCAATTGGTACTGCTCGCTTATAGAAGGACAGATGGGCGTGTGCGTCGCTCCGAAGCCCTCCAGGCAATCACCATCGCAGCTAGCTAACGCAGCTAAACAAAGTCCCGGTGCGGGGAGCACCGGGCAAACATTGAAATTGCGGGGGCATTGCAATCCCGAATCAGCGGGATAAACCTGCACGCGGACCCCGCATAGGGCTTTTCACCCTCAGAGAATCCGCGTGCAGGACTGACTAAACCACATCGCTTGAGCTTGGGGAGGCTCAAGCGCGGTGGTATCCCCCACCCGAAAGAAGGCATACATTGAGCGCTCCAGTATGGGTATTGAGTGTCGATTTACAAACCAAAACGGCGACGTTCCAAACCGGCATGGCCGAGGCCGCACGCTCCGCCCGTTCAGCCTTCGGAGATATCCGCAGCGCCGCAGCCGAAAGCGGCGAAGGCGTTGTTAAGTCGTCCGTGAACATGCGGGCAGCTATCGGCCTCGTGGACAACACAATCCGAGGCAACCACGCCGCAGCGATGGCGGACCTCATCCGCGAGTTTAAAGATTCTTCAATCGTTATGGCGGCGTTGCCGTTCGCTGCGGTCGTCGGAGGCATCGCCGCCGTTGCTGGAATAGCTATCGAGGTCGCCCTAAAAATAAAAGAGTGGCGCGAAGAGCAGCAAAAGCTAAACGAAGAGGAAATGAAGTTCGGCACGGCTGCAAGTGAGTCATTCAACACCCTCGATAATAAAATCCTCGAAGCCGGGAGACGCTCGGACGAGCTACGAAACGACCACCTCGGCGCTCTCCGCAAAGAGCTTGAGCTTATCGACCACGCGAGTATGCAAGACCTCGTACATGAAATCGAGACCATCGCTAAGGCGGCGGACCCGGTTTTCAAGATGCTCGAAGGCCATTGGTACACCCTGGGTATTGGCTCCGCCGGAGCTAGTCACGCGCTCGACCAATTCAAAAACCAATACGATTCCCTTCTCGCCCAAGGCAAAGACAAAGAGGCGTCGGACCTCTTGGCCGGGACGCGGGCGTCAGCCGAGCGCGTCTTGGAAGCACAGAAGGCGATGCAAGGCAGCCGGACAGCGGGCGGGGCGTTTGGTCCAACGGTGGACTACGCAGCCCAATACAAGGCCCGTGCGGTTATGCAGGCAGCCGGGGTAAGCGACACAAAGAAAGAAATCGACGCACAGCAAACGCTTGTCCAAGCGCTTAACGCCCAAGTTACCGCCGAGGGTAAAATCGCGGAGCTTAAGAAAGCGGACTCCGCAAACGCCGTCCGGCAGACGGGCAACGAAGACAGCGGACGACGCGCCGAGGCTGCGAAGGCTGCGGCAGCTAGCCAACTCGCCATCGCTCAACAAACGCTCGCCGCCGATAAAGCGATGGCAACCGCTCGCCTGGATATCCAAAACGCAGGCGTATCCCAACGCCTCTCTAGCGAGATATCCTTCGCTGCCCGCGACTACGCACTTAAGACGACGGCCAATGCTCAAGACATAGCGGCGCTCGACAAAGCCGGGAAGGATTACCAAAACCAGCTAAAGGCGCTGCAAGAGAAAGAGCTAGAGATAACCGCACAGCACGCCGCCTCGGTCTCAGAGTTGCAGAGCAAGGCGTCCGTCGAGGCATACAAAAAGGACGTTGAAACGTTCGAGCAAAGCACGCGGGAAAAGCTCGCGGCTACGTCTCGCGGAGATACCGAGCGCATAGCCGCTATCGACGCCGCGATGAAAGAATCCCAAAAGCGGGCGTTGCAGGATTCGGATTTCTACCGAGGGTTAGAGACCCAACGCGCCGAGACCGTCAAGGCGGCCACGGACCAAGCTAACAAGCTGCGAGCGGACGCGGGCAAAGAAGCCGCCGACAACACCCTTAAGATGGGACAACTCGCCGCCGCCGCCGCGACCGAGCAGCAAGCGCTCTTAGACAGTGGCCGCCGGATGACGGACCAACGAAGGGTTACGGAGGCGCTCGCCGCCGAAGCCCGAGAGTTTCAGATAAAGCAGCAAGCCTACCAGCAAGAATCGGCTGCCCTGGACGCTACCGGCAAGGAATACGAGAACAAGCTCAAGGCGATACAGGATAAAGAGCGTCAGCTAGTCCAAGAGCACGAAAACCAGATAACGGCCATCAAAGACCAAGCGAAGAAAGTACAGAACGAGCAAATGCAGAAGGGTATCGCCGAGATGGAGAGCGACTTCGCCCGTGGCTTAGCGCATGTTCTCGTGGGCCAACAGACTTTCGCGTCAATGATGAATGGCATCGGGAGCCAGATAGCCGAGGGAATGCTCCAGAACGCCATTAAAGACATGCTAACTCTCGATATGACGAGGGAAAAGCAAGCGGCGGCGGCGGCCCGTCAAATGTTCGTCGCGGGGACTAAATTCCCTTTTCCTGCAAACCTCGTCATGCCTGAGGTCTTGGCCGCCGGTGCGTTCGCGGGTGTCATGGCGTATGCATCCGGCAGTGATGGCGTTCCCGGCGTTGGCACCGGCGACACCGTACCCGCGATGCTCACGCCGGGCGAGGGCGTCGTGCCCGGTGGCGTTATGGATGGTCTTAGAAACATGGCGCGAAATGGGAATATGGGCGGCAGTTCTACGACGCATATTCACCTTCAATACCGCCCGCAGATTCACGCTATCGACGGGCCGAGCGTTGAAAAGATGCTCGACAAACACGGCGATACGTTCGCTAAGAAATTTCACAACACTGTGAGAAAGATGAACCGATGAACGACGAGAACCACTTCCCGAGAAATCCTAGGCCGGAAGCGCCCGGCGTCATCGTGGGACAGAGCAAGGCAGTCATCAAAGACTGGCGTGAGCGGTATACAACGTTCGAGCAATTCCGGGATGTGCAGCCGCCCTCGTTTCTCATCCAAGACTTTCTAGAGGACGGGGCGGTTATGGCTATAGGTGCGCCGGTCGCGCAACGTAAAAGCATTGTCGTTGCCAATGTCATCCATGCATTGCTTACCGGGGAAAGCCTCTTCGGACATTTTGAAGTCAAAAAGCGACCAGAACGGATTGTCTACCTCTGTCCCGAAATGGGGTTGATTGATATTGCCAACCGTTTTAAAAAACTTGGCCTGGAGCAATACGTCGGCACGAAGCTATTTATCTTGTCGATGGACGACCCCAAAATAAAGCTCACGGACCTAGCCGATGAGCTACCGGGGTCGTTGCTCATCCTCGATACGATTACCCGGTTTGTTGAGGGTAATCAAAACGACGCTCAAGACATGGCGCGGTTTGCTGATATCTGTTACTCGATAAAGCGACGCGGAACAACCATCATGCTCTTACATCATGCCGTCAAAGGCTCGGCTGATCGCAGGATGACGCTAGACTCGGCTTTGCGGGGGAGTACGGAGTTAGCGGCGTTTGTCACTTGCGTTTGGAGTACGCAGTTACAGGACATCGACGCTCCCCACACGACGCCCTCGAACTTGAAGTGCGTAAAGCAACGTGGGTTTGCGTCGGAGCCGTTCCAAGTGTCATGCGATGCGGATTTTCGGATGCAGTATCTCGGCGGCCTAGAGGAAGTGAAGACTAAAAAGGAAGTGAAAGCGGAGGAAGCCCTAGCCGAGATACTGAAAACGTCGCCGCATGGGATAGGAATCAATAAACTCCAAGACGCCCTGCGAGTGGTAGGACATAGGAAAGGCGGGAAGTGGATTACGAAAGCGCGAGGCCGCATCCTCGGGACGGGGGTAACTCTTGTCGTTTAGCCCATTCCAAATAGCCATATCCCCTATATATAGAAATAAAGAATACACCCCCCTCACCCACACTTCGTGTGTGTGGGGGAAGGTGTTCAGTAGTACCCAAGAATGAAACGCCCATTCCGGGCAGAAACGAGACAGTAATGACACTGCCAGAGTACATCGGCTCTCGTCGAGAGTTTGACGATAAGTCAGTTCAGCACGTTTGGGCGGCCTTGCTAGAGCGCGGCAAGATTGACAACACGGCAACGCTGAAAGATGTATATGAAGCGTGCCAGGAGGCAGCGCGGTTAGTCGAGCAATGCTTGAGATGAACGTTCGCGGGCGGGGCCGCGAAGCTATCGCACAAGCGCGGGCAAGCGGATTGTATCTCACTGATAGATATGCGGGTTACTACCTTGAGAGCAACCTGCAAGGTCTGTGCCGAGTAGACCACCACGCCAAAACCATTGAAGACAAAGGACATACGGGTGCTTGGCCTGACTTTATCGCCCGAGAGCGAGCCGCACCGAAGCGGCGGTTTAGCTTCTAGTATGCTTGTAAGTTTTTGATTACGCTTGTGATATACCGGGGGCGGTCGAAATGTCTAACCCTAAGCCTGAAAAGCCCTCCGCCGATGAGTTCTGTACGTACACAAGAATACATTTGAAATACTGATTCCCATATATTTATTCCAGATTCGGGAAATTGATTGTGTATCGGGGTTTACCATCGGCGGAGGGCTTTTAGGACTTCATGTTCAAGATTTTGACCCGCCCCGGTCCTTTGCATGTGTAACGGCAATGAAATGTTACACATAGCGCTTAACAGCTAAGCCTCGCTTGTCGTTTGTGTTGCTCCGTTTAGCGATTGTGCGAGCCTTAGGTCCTTCGGGTGGGATAGGCACGCGATAGCGAATTGGCCATCGTCCACAGTCTCAACCGCGAAGTTGCAATAATGCGACCCGACATGCACATCCATTCCACGTAGCGAGGCGCACTCTATCTCAGCCGTGGACCGATCTGGTAACAACCAATCGGGTTCGGCGCTATAGTTCACCCCGATATTTTGAGCGCCTTCAAATGGCCTCTTGGGCGGTATTTTGTCATCGTCAACAGTGCGATAACCAAGCACATAAACTTTATGCGTCATGAGCAGACTATACCGTAATGACGTTTGGCGGCCCGTGGTGGCACCGCTAGACGTGCCCCGCTACCACCCTAACCGTGCTTTTGTGAGATAGATGGACTTGCTAACCGGACACGCTAACCGGACTTCATAAATGGACTTCTTAAGTGGACGTATAAGCTTTTTAGTTTCAACACTTTACACTTGACAACTTAATCCATTAGTGCAATTATCTATTTGCACCCAAGGAGGGCATAGCAAATGAAAATAACAAAACGGTTAGCACGTATTCAACGGGACTTAGACACTGTCGCACACGAATTAGAAGAGCGCGGCTTACAAGCTCAATCAAGTGAAATTGACGCAGCGCACGATAAAGTCGAGGACGTGGCAACGGCTTTTGAAAGCCTATAAACGGTGACGGGCATCCCCGGATTATTCAAACGAGGATGCCCTAATTGCCCGTCTAGCGGGTCCGTGGTGGCACTGATAGAAACCCGCGCTACCACCCCAGCTAGGGTTTTGAGAGCAGGCTTACACGCTCATAGACCGCCTGTAAGTCCGCCGTAACAAGATTGGCGTATCGCCGCGTCATCTCAAGTGAACTATGCCCGAGTGTCTTCTGTAAGTGGAAGAGGCTGCCACCGCGACGAAGATAGTTAATCGCGAAGAGATGGCGGAAGCTGTGAAGAGTTCGGCGAGGTGCTGTAAATCCTAATTGCTCGCAAAGCGCTTTTACCTCTCGCATTGCAACCAAACGACTCATATGGACGCCTTGCTGCGTAGCGAAGATAAACGCATCGCTCTTTAGCTTGAAGTCTGCAATGAATCGGTGGAGTGCTTTCCGCAAGACGAACGAGAACGGGACCACACGCTGCTTTCTTCCCTTCCCGTTCAATGTCGCTAAAAGGTCATCCAGGTTGATATCGGAGACCCGCAACGTCAACGCCTCGCTTATACGGCATCCAAGGTCGAACAACCCAAGGACGAGAAGATGGAGCCGCCGTTCGTAGTAGTGCTTCGACTGCGGCTTCCAACCGATGAGTCGTTTGACTTGCTCATCCGTGAACGTGGGTAAGATGATTTGCGGCTCTTTGAGCGGTCTTATCCGTGGGTGAATACATCCGGCTCCGCATTTGCGCTCGGCTCCACTGTTCCAATGCAAGTAAGCGTTGATTGCGCGTATCGCCGCGTTGCAGCCGGTTTCCTTTAATCCCTTTTCGCGCATCCTCATCACAACGTCTTTCAACTCGGTTTGTGAGGGTGACTGCGAGGGTAGCCATTTCAGGGCGCTTGTGTACCAAGAGACGGTGTTCTCAGAGACATTGAGCAGGTAGCGCCGCTCACGAATAAACAACTCAAAACGGTCCATTTGATTTCTCCTAAATAAAAGCTCAGATATTCACGGAAGAAATCGCTTGTAACCTATTGATTATATTGGCACTTACTCTGAGACGCTTGGAAAGCGTGTATACCGCAAGGTATCCAGGGTTCGAATCCCTGTCTCTGCTCCGGTTTCCGCACACAGTGCCCACTCCGCCCCGAATGCCCCTCAATCCTGGTTTTATATTACAAAATGAAAACGGCATTACAACGGCTTTCTAGGCTGTCAGCGTTTTCCCCTAAAGGCTTTCGGAACCGACCTTCTTGCTATCCGGCGCATCTTCTCCATCAACTCCGCTGCGTTGTGGATTTCTAACGCGGCTGGTTGGCAGAGATCACGATACACGATTAGGTTTTCCCCAGTGCCCACCGCGCTTGGAAAGAGACCGCGATGACCCATCTACCTGGCCGGGAACTCCATGGGTGGTGACGTTTGCGAACGTTACAGGAAATAGGGCTCTACAGCCTTCGCAACGATCACTGCAGTTCCCTGCGCGTCCCATGCAACCATGACCGTGCGTACTCCGAGTGCGCCTAATTCTTGGATGAGAGCAGCAGAATCGAAACGAAGTGGGTCATTGAGGGAGAGGAGCCCGACTCACTGCAGAGGGCCGGAAGACCAACGACTCTGCTTAGAGTAAGCTGCACCTAAGGCGGCCTCTTGAACCTTCTTGTCCTCAATGGCGGATCTTCGTCGATCAAATTTTCTATCTTCGCTTCGGCAGAAGAGGAGTCCGAGCCGAGCCTTTTTCTTGACGGAGAACTCAGTGGGACTGAGACGGCGGGAGCCATCCTGGCGATTTTTCAGCAAAAGCGGACGGTCGAAGGGGCTGATACTCCTGCTGGAGCCATTGGCATCGTGCTCGATGCTGTACGAGATGCCGGGGTGCCAATAAGTGCAGTGGGGTACCGGGTGGTGCATCCCGGAGCGGAAATCCATGAACATGTACGCGTCACGGACGAAATTCTGAAGAAGCTCGAAGCGGCGGCGAGTTTCGCGCCTCTGCATGATCCGGAGGCGGTAGAGATTATTCGCGAAACAATGCGGCGGATGCCGGACGTACTTCATTTTGCGTGCTTCGATACGGTGTTTCACCAGACGATGCCGGAAGAGGCATTCACGTACGCGATTCCCGCGATGTATCGCGAGCGGGGCGTGAAGCGCTACGGATTCCATGGGTTGAGTTGCGAATCGGTTTTGAGGCAGATGCGAACTTTGGGCCGGTTGCCGCGGCGGATGGTGATTGCCCACCTCGGGAGCGGGTGTAGCGTGACGGCGGTGGTGGATGGTGAGTCTGTAGATACGACGATGGGGCTTACGCCGACCGGCGGGGTGGTGATGGGGACGAGGCCGGGCGATCTGGATCCCGGATTATTGCTTTATTTGCTGCGACAGCAAGAAGGCACTGACAAGCCGGACAAGTTGGAGAAAATGCTGAACCATGAAGCGGGTATGGTGGCACTTACTGCGTTGCCGAATGATATGAAGGCTGTGCGCAAGGCCGCGAAAGATGGCAATGCGCAGGCGACGCTGGCGCTGAAGGTATTCACGCGCAGCATCCGGAAAGCGATTGGGGGATTCGCGTGGCTGATGGGCGGGTTAGACGCAATTGTGTTTACGGGTGGAATTGGGGAGCACGATGCGGCGACACGCGCCGATGTCCTGTCAGGGATAGCGAATATAGCAGTTGAATCTTCGGTGAATGGGGCGAAGACTAATGGCTTCCGGCGGATTAGTGCATCTGACTCAAAGACGGCGGTTTTCGCCGTGCCCGCCCAGGAAGATCTTGTCATCGCCCTGCATGTGAAGCGCATGGTTCAGGCGGACGCATAGAACGACAACCTAATGCTGAGGATTTGGCATTCACGAGGTTCCAATGAGCACCACTGCATCAATCTCTTTTAGTGCCGTTCTTTCCGATGATGAACAACGCAAGATGGATGCGTATTGGCGGGCGTGCAATTACTTGTGTGCCGGCATGCTCTATCTGCGCGAGAACCCTCTGCTGCGCGAACCGTTAAAGCCGGAACATATCAAAAACAGATTGTTGGGGCATTGGGGTTCGGACCCGGGGCAGACCTTTGTGTGGGTGCACCTAAATCGGTTGATCAAAAAGTATGACCTTGATCTGATTTATATCTCCGGGCCGGGACATGGGGCGCCGGCGACACTTTCAAATAGCTATTTGGAAGGTGTGTATTCCGAGGTGTATCCCGACAAGAGCGAGAACGTGGAAGGAATGCAAAAGTTCTTCAAGCAGTTTTCGTTTCCGGGTGGAATTGGTAGCCATTGCACGCCGGAAACGCCGGGATCGATTCATGAAGGTGGCGAACTCGGGTACAGCTTGTCCCATGGATTTGGCGCGGTATTCGATAATCCAAATCTAATTGCGACTGTCGTTGTGGGTGATGGCGAAGCGGAGACGGGACCGCTGGCAACGTCATGGCATTCGAACAAATTCTTGAACACTGTGCGTGATGGCGCGGTGCTTCCGATTCTGCATTTGAATGGATACAAGATCGCGAACCCGACGATCCTCGCGCGCATTTCGCCGGAAGAACTGGATGACCTGTTCCGAGGCTATGGCTGGAAGCCGTATGTTGTGGAGGGCGATGACCCGGCTGTGATGCATCCGAAGATGGCCGCGGCGATGGAGCATTGCATTATGGAGATTCGTGCGGTCCAGCAGAAGGCTCGCAGTGCAGTTCCGGGAACGCCGGTGGAGCGTCCGCGCTGGCCGATGATCATTCTGCGGACCCCAAAGGGCTGGACGTGTCCGAAGGAGATTGACGGACATAAGTTGGAAGGCTCATGGCGCGCGCACCAGATGCCGATTCTCGATCCGGTGACGAATCCAGCTCACTTGAAGCTGGTTGAGAGCTGGATGCGGAGTTACAAGCCGGAAGAGCTATTCGATGAAAGCGGTGCATTGATAGCAGAGTTGAAGGAGATGGCACCGAAGGACGACCGGCGCATTACGGCCAATCCGCATGCGAATGGTGGCAAGCTGCGCAAACCGCTCGATCTGCCCGAGTTTTGCGACTACGCAGTGAAGGTGGAGGAGCCTGGAAACATCCTGCTGTCGTCGACCGACACACTCGCGCATTTTCTGCGCGATGTGATGCGAAAGAATATGACGAGCTTCCGCGTGTTTGGGCCGGATGAGACGGCGTCGAACAAGTTACAGGTAATTTACGAAGGCAGTCACGGCAAGACCTGGATGGCGAAGATGCTGCCGGAAGATGTAGACGGCGGCGATCTGTCCACCGAAGGCCGCGTCATGGAGATGTTGAGCGAGCACACGCTAGAGGGGTGGTTTGAAGGCTATGTGTTGACCGGACGGCACGGATTCTTCTCGAGCTATGAGGCGTTTGTGCACATTATCGACTCGATGTTCAATCAGCATGCGAAGTGGCTGGAAAAATCGAAGCTGGAATTGCGATGGAGAGTGCCGATCTCTTCGATCAACCTACTGATTACGTCGCTGGTCTGGCGGCAGGACCACAACGGCTTCACGCATCAGGACCCGGGATTTCTCGACATCGTGACCAACAAGAGCCCCGAAGTCACACGCATTTATCTGCCGCCTGACGCGAACTGCTTGCTGAGTGTGGCCGATCACTGCCTGCGCAGCACGGACTACATCAACGTGATCGTCGCTGATAAAGCGGAGCACCTGCAGTATCTGACAATGCAGCAGGCGATCGATCATTGCACAAAGGGTATTGGAATATGGGATTTTGCCAGCAATGACGATGGTTCGGAGCCGGATGCGGTGATGGCGTGTGCGGGAGATATTCCAACCTCGGAGGCGCTGGCAGCAGTGGCAATTCTGCGTGAGCGGTGCCCGGAGCTGAAGATACGGTTTGTGAATGTTGTGGATTTGTTCCGATTGATGCCGGAACGCGAGCATCCCCATGGCTTATCGGAGCGGGAGTTCGATAGTCTGTTTACGACGGATAAGCCGGTGATCTTCAACTTTCATGCCTATGCCGCACTGATCCACAAATTCACGTACAAACGAAAGAACCACGACAACTTTCATGTGCGCGGATACAAGGAAAAAGGCAATATCAATACTCCGCTGGAGTTGGCGATTCTGAATCAGGTGGACCGTTTCAACTTAGCGATTGATGTGATCGATCGCGTGCCGAAGCTGCAGTCTGTTGCGGCGCATACGAAGCAGTGGCTGCAGGACCAGATCATCGAGTGCGTGAACTATGCGCATGCGAATGGGATCGATTCACCCGATTTGCGGAACTGGACGTGGGCCGTGAAGTCATAGTCCTTGTCGATGAAGTGGGAAGATTCGTTGGCTACCGAGCCCGCTAGTCCGACGATTTCATGACCGTGTAGCTAGAAGCTACAATCTTTGCCAGACCGAGGTTATGGCCCGTGAACGTGTCACGCTCGACGAACGGAATGATCGATCAACGCGGGGCTCGTATCGGAAATGAAAGTCTTGGGGAGGAGCGCAATGATCTCGTTTGACGCAGCACACGCCGCCGTTCATTATCCCCCTGATCGTCGTCATCGGATTTGGATTCGGCCCTCTCTTATGGTTCATCCCAAGCCCAATGCCAAGGTCGTCGCGTTCTTCTCGTTTGGCGGCTCGCTCTATGACGGTGCGTACCACGACACGCAAAGTCTCGAAAATGTCCTCAAGGCTCAATGCCTGCTTGCTTCCGAGATGAACGGCAAGGTTCTTACCGAGGGGTATGGAGCCCCATTGAGGTTGCGGGTCGAAAATCAGCTCAGCTACAAGATGGTCAAGCGGATCGAGCGGATCGAATTCATCGAGTCGGAAAAGACCGTCGGCCTGGGGGAAGGCGGAAAAATGAAGATGATGAGTATTTCGATCTGCTTCCGACTATCGGATGATCTCCATGGATAAACATAATCAGACAAGCACTCCGCACGGCAACTTCGAGCACGTCACCGTGCTGCTTGCGCACATGCGATTGCAGTGGCTATTGCAGCACTTTCCGCCGCGGCTGGTGTGGGCTGTCTATGTCTGCATCAATGGCTTCGTCACCATCGGGCTGCTCGCGTTGCTGGCACTTTTTACGGGCAGCCCATTTGTCTTTCCATCTCTTGGCCCAACTGCCTATCTCTTCTTCTTTTCCCCTCTGGCCGAAGCTTCGAGCCCGCGCAATACCATCCTGGGACATGCGATTGGACTGATCTGCGGTTATGCCGCCTTTGCGCTTACAGCGGCGTACGCACCACCGTTCGCCATACATGGCGGCGTCCATGGCGCAAGAGTCCTGGCCGCTGCACTCTCACTATCGGCCACCGGCGCGTTCATGGCCATGCTACGAGTAAGCCATCCGCCGGCCGGCGCTACAACGCTTATTGTCTCGCTCGGCATCATTTCTCAACCCAAAGAACTCGTCATCATCGAGGTCGCAGTGATCCTGCTTACTATGCAAGCTTTCGCGATCAATCGGCTCGCCGGTATACCCTATCCGCTTTGGAGAAATCACACGCTCGCGGGGATCGCTCCTTAGCGTGGCAGGGTTTCGTAGCCTGATGCTGCGACAGACGACGGTGTCATTCCGAGCTGTGTAGTCCCGCTCGATAAAGTCTATTGTCAGATGATTTAAACAGTGCTGTGTGCAAACTCGCTCGTTCGCCGAAACGGCGAGCTTCCGGCAAGTCACGCGGCTTGTTTATGTGTAGTTGGCTATTCTAAAGTAATCTGTTTCGCCATTTTCAATCAGTGCCAAATTGCCAATGCACTCATCGATGGGCGTATCGACTTCATTCAAGTCGACTTGTCGGAAGTGAAGTTGGGCGCTTTGTATTCACTGTTCATCCCGAAGTGAACGCTCAATCTATTCCCATACGATGCGAACGAACTCAACACTATCTCGCACCTGCTCACGCAGCGGCACTGTGTTTGAGCTAAGATACTTTGCTTGTCGCAAACGGAATGCCGCGATGCGACAAGCATTTTCAGCCACCAATCCTTTGGTGGCTCTGAGTCACCCGGCGATGTCATGTGTTTTCTCATTGAGTGGAAGTCATGGGATCGCGTGGGGGCGGCGGTCACATCAAGTTCTTCAATGTGACGCGCTCGAATATGGATGACCTTATCGACGATTTGGAGTGTCCCCTCAACCAACAGGAATCGGGCGTAGGCAACAAGAGAGCGATTGTGCTCGTACAGTTCCGGGTCGATGATCGCGTTCGAGATGCCAGTTTCATCTTCGATGGAAAGGAAGATGAAGCCGTGAGCCGTGCCGGGCATTCCAAAGCGTGGAGAGCATTGCTTCAAACCAGATTAGCGTAACCATCCCTTAGCTACTGTCCAGATGAGGCAGCATATCTATATTTGATGGATGCCTGTGTTGTGCTGCCTGTTGGCGATCTTGTCGCCGTTTAGAACCTGATTCACATAGCACTCCTGTGTAACCAATCCGCTTACGAATTTCTTGTCAGATGGCGTACAACATTGAATAAGGACGAGCAGAGTCGTAGCTCGGTAAGATCGCAATCGAGCTCTCCTTTACGAATGCGATCCGCGTCGGAACGCAGCTTATGCTGGAGACGGTAATCAGCGTCGGTGGGTGGCACGTAAAGATCGAGTGAGTTCGCCTCGACATAATGCGCTGCTTCGATCAGGAGTGCCGAACAGCGCTGTTGGACCTGAGCGGCGGTATCACTCTGGCAATAGCTTTCGACAACCGTTTGATGATGCATCAACCCGGTTTTGAGCAGAAGTAACGCCCGTAACTGGGGAAGATAATGTTTGCTGCGCTGGATGAGTACTTCATCAGGGGGCGCTTTTGGAAATGCTTCGAAGATGGATACATCGACCAGGGTACGTAATCTCTCGAAGTCTCTCATGATGGTGCGCGTCTGCTTCGCAAGAAGGATTTCGCTAGTGTCTTGCGTATGAGTTGTAGCCGGGAACTCCAACACTGCGATTTCACGAATGGTAGCTGCGAGCATCGACCGCAACGACTCTGTCGACGATGTTGCCCAAAGATGATCAAAGATGAGCCACATTGCGGCAATGCCCAAAACAATCCCCAGCACGGTGTCACGCGAAGGCACGAGCGAGGGGTTGAGTGAGAAGTGGTTCAGGTTTACCAGTTCGTAGGCAAGGACGATCTGGGCTCCGCAATAGGCAATGCGCGGGCCCGAGGTAGCGATCCATGCGCCCATGAAGATGACGGTCGCGAAGAGCAGCATGTAGCTCAGAATGGAATCGATCTGTGGCAGAACAATGATTTGAGCGGAAAAGCCAATCGCGCAGGCTCCCAACACGACACCGGCAAAACGCATGAGCTGCTTATGTCGGGCTGCGCCTGTGTTGGGCAGGGCTGTCAGAATGCAGGTGGAGACAGAGGCGCTCAGCCCGACCCAGCCGACACTCATGTAAAACAGGTAGCAGGCAATGGCGCTCATGCCTCCGCGAATGGCGAACTTCGCATGCGCTCCATTACTAAAAGCATCGGAAACAAATAATCGCTGGCTTGGTTCCGGGCCTTTTTGAGGCCGCTGTTTCTTCTCTCCATCCCACATGGGCTGCGACAGACTTTCCGCCAGCAGGTCTACCGTGCGTTCCATTTCGATCAGGATAGGAGTGGCGGTTTCGTACTTGCCTTCGATGTCGATCCAGTCTGTGATCTCTCCGCGCGAAAGACTTTTTCGGATGAGCGCAACATTTTGCTCGATGACCGTGCAAAGCTCACGATCATACTCTGTGAGAAAACGCTCCGTCTCCGTTAAGGCAGCGGTGAGATCAATCAACCTTCCGGAGAGGGACAATGCAGTCCCAAGACGCTGCTGCTCTTCAACGCCGTAGCCGGCCTGCATCACCAACTCTCTCAGGGCACCCGTTCCTCTGCCTGCATAGCGTCGTACGTCATGGACTAGCTGCACCCAATCGGCATCCCCTTGGACGCATCCCCGCAACACTCGCTCAGAGAGAGCAAGTTTTCGCTGAATTCCGGCAATGACGGCGTCAGGCGCGTGCGTTTGTGAGAAGAGATGTTCGATTCCGACGGTGGCCGCGCATCCGATGAGGATCGAGAGCAGGGTGAATAATATCTGCTCCAATCTCCAATCGGCGGAGAAGGGCTGGTCCCAGGTCGTGATCGCACTCGCCATGACCAGCCCCAGCGAAAGCGCCGCCTCATAGACGCGCAGAATGCTGATGAAGTAGAAGATCGCGCAGAGGCTCACGCACACCCACACCAGATGCAGAAAGGGAGAGCCGAGGAATAGCATCGCGCCAAGGATCGCCTCCGCTGTTACCAGAATGCATGCCACCGCAATCCACCAGGCAGATCGTCTGGTGGAGCGCAGGTTATCTCTCGAGACCAGCAACGGAAAATAAGCTCCCAGGGCCGCCCCCGGTATCCGAAAGACGATAATGCAGAGCATGGCGCAGGTGCACGCCAGCACCATCCGGAAGACCAGAAGCGGGCGACCCGGATACGAACTTAGCTCTGCCTGAAGGAGCGTCCAAAGAGAGCCAACGCGCGAGGGTGCAGGAGGGCGGTCGGTAATTGCAGCGACGTCGCTAACAGCAGCACTCACGATTTTGGCTGCATCCCGACGATTGCAACCTCTCCCACTCTCAACCCCCCGGGAGGAGGATCTGTGATTCTGATCCGCACCGGGTAGCGTGACGCAAGCCGAACCCAATTCAGGGTTCGCTGCACATCCGGTAGCCCCTGAGAGAGTTTGCCAATCACGTCGGGGTCAGGAGTCACGCCGTATCCGACACTCTCGACGACGCCGTGAAGTTTTGTGTGCAGATTTGCCATGAGATAGATTTCTGCTGGAGTTCCTGTTTGAAGCTTCTGGATCTGGGTTTCCCGGAAGTTCGCCAGCACCCACCACGTTCTTGTGTCGATAAGCGTAAAGAGCTGCTGGCCGATCTTGGCATATTCTCCTTCGGAGATGGTCAGGTTCGTCACACGCGCATCAAACGGCGCCACCACGCTGCACTGCTCGTAGTTATATTGCGCAAGCCGAACGGCAGCTGCTCTGCTTTCTCGCTGGGCCAGCAAAGGCGCCAGAACCAGAACCGACTGAGACGATGCCTTGACCTGGGCCTCGGTCTGCACCAGCTGCGCGACCGCTTGCTGTTTCTGTGCCGTCGCAGAGAGCAGTTTCGCTTTACTCAGTGAGAGGCTCGACTGTGCCTGTTCCACCGCGGCAGTTCTTGCTTCGGCTAGCGAGCGGGCACGCTGTACGTCATCGGGGGTAACAAACTCCTTCGCCAGCAGGGGCTCGATGCGATGCAGGTTTCCTACTGCATAATCGGCATCCGCCTTTGCCTGCGTAAGCGCAGCGGCTGACTGAGCGATGGCGGCTTCACTTACTTTGATCTCATCGTCCGCTCTCGATTCATTGGCTACTGCGTTTTGTTTGCCTGCACTGGCTACGTCAACGGTGCTTCTCTCGGCGGAGATTCTGCGGCTTTCATTCTCGATTTCTCCCTCAAGACGTTCCTGCGCTGCGAGTGCATCCTGCAGAGCGTAGAGGTAGGGACGATCGTCAATCTTGTAAAGCAGGCTACCTTTTTTGACGAATTCGTTATCTTGAATAGGCAGCTCGACGACGGGGCCAGTCACGACAGGCGCCATCCCAATCAGATTGGCTACCACCTCAGCATCGTCGGTGCGGGGGTAGTCCGTTACTGCAAACAGCACAATAATAATCGTCACAACTGCGGCCAGCACGATGGAGCCGCTAATCAAGTGTCCGCGCAGAGTGTACTTCGAAGATGGTTCTATGTCGTTCAAGGATTGCCTCGTTATCGAAAGAAGGTGAGCCACAAAAAGCAGCTCACAAAGCAGATCAGGCAGGGATAGATCACCGCAAGCGGCCAAAGCTCATTGAGCAATTTCCAGCGCGCGAAGAGCGCATGGGCGACTGCCGTTACGGCAATGGCGACAAGGCAGCAGATAATCCACGCGGGAAAGTATGATCCCGCGATATTGACCGAAGGGGAGAAGGAACATCCGCTCAGTCCGACGAGAGCAATCGAAATTGCCGCGGGTGTGGCATATCTCAAAGATTGCCTATTCAGTTTGCGTTCTACAGGTTGCTGCGAACTCAAGGGTGATTTCCTTTCGGATGGTGGGTCAGAAGATCGCCGGTTCTAAATGCAAGATTCATAAATGTCTGAAGCACCTGGGTGCGGGCCGTCACATCAACAGCCCTTGCACGAGCAAGGTCTTTTTCCGCAGACAGAACATCCAGAATGTTTCGCACACCGTCCTTGTAGGATTCCACCGCTGCGGAATAGGACTCACTCGATGCATCGAGCAGTGAGGTGGCTGCCTGCCGCTCACGCAAGGCGGTGACCGCATTCGTGTAGTCGCCCCATACATGGTCTGCGATCTTGTCTTCTCTTTCACGAACTTCTTCCTGGGCGGTTGCACGTTCAGCCTTGGCTTTTGCCAAGCGGCTCTCCCGCATGAAGCCGTCAAAGACAGTCCAGGTAAGGCTTAGCTTGGCATCGTAGGTATAGGTCTTGCCATAGGTGCCGGCGAATTTTTCCTGTTCCCCAAACGCGCGAAGCCATCCCTTGGAGCCGTCGAACTCAAGTTTTGGATAGTATGCCGAGCGAGCATATTTAACCTCTTCGTCCGCTGCTCGAACACGCTCGATATCGGCAATCAGGTCGGGACGGGTGCGATAGGCATCCTCGATTGCGTCGTCAACACTGCTATCGAGCGCCTCGGGAATCGGAATGTCTTTGAGTTCCTGCACCTTGAAGGACTTGGTCGGCGTAGCGGTCATGATGGTCGCCAGATCGCCAAATGCTGTTTGCTCAGCCCCCAACGCACTTTGCAGATCGTAATCTGCTTTCGCGGTAGCGGCATGCGCCTCCAACACGTCCGGCAGTGTCGCCAGGCCATTTGCCTTGCGGTCGCGCACGGCATCTTCCACTGCCTGAGCCTCGTGCAAATTTACCTCTGCAGCTTCTCGAAGACCGGTTGCATTCAGCAGGCTGTAGTAAGCTGCCGAGACCTGTTGGATCAGGATGAGGTGTTCGTTGTTGAAGCTGAGATTGGCAGCAAGTAGCCGAGCTTTGGCGGCAGAGATCTCATCCCTTCTCTCTCCAAAGTCGACGAGCGTGTAGTTCATAGAAAGTGCCGTTTCAAAAAGCCCAATATCCTGAAGAACAAACGTGCTGTAGAGTAGCGGCGGATCCAGGAAGGTTCTTCCGGCAGCAGACGCAAGCACCGTTGGATAGAGTTCACTCCTTGCGATGCCGAGCGACGCCGCCGCGACCCGTGCACGTTCCCAGGCGGCGTGGGTTGAAGGATTATTCTCTTCAGCAATGTCGATCAGTTGCCCAAGCGAGTAGGAGTCCGAATCTTTGAGAACAGCCTCATGGCGATAGAGCGGAATCGGCTTATTGCCAAACAGGTTGTGAGGCGGCTGCCATGGGGCGTCTGGTAAGGCTGGCGAATGTTGTGCTCTGAGTACTCCGAATGTTGCCGAAATAAAGAGAAGAAAAAGGAGGATTTGACGCAACTTGCTCACACATACGATTGTGTATGTAGAGTGGAACGACAGTCTTGTAGAAAATCACTTTTTTGAGGAAGGAATGATCGAACTGATACCATTTTGATATATGGCGCGAGCTGACCACGACGGCAAAGACGGTTCTCCTGGTTGCGATTTGTTGCCGATTCGGGAAGCTTCTGATTCAGAGGTTCAGCGGGATCACGGTGACAAGCCGTTCTCGCAGGGCGATTATGCAAAAATATGGCGCAATGCTCGCCTTGAAGGTGTCGAACTTTTTCGGGGATCGTATAGGAATTACGAGTTTGCCAGGCATTTCCACCGTGTTCCGGCAATTGGTGTAGTCGATCGCGGCTCCATGAGCTCTTATCTCCGACGAGAAAATCATGTCCTTGGAACTGGAACAGTGCTTCTTCTCAATCCTGGCGAGATCCACGCTCCTGCTCCGGCTGGCGAGCTGGGCTGGGGTCTCCGCATGTTTTATCTCGAAGAGAAGCTTTTCACCTCCGTCTCGTTGAACTTTGCATCGCAGCCTCTTCGGTTCCGCCAACCCTTTGTTCAAGATAAAGAATTAGCTTCCAATCTCTTTCACTTGCACCTCGAACTCGAAGGAGATGGGGACACCCTTCGTTTTGAATCGCTCCTTCTTGCGATATTTTCTCGTTTGGCGGAGAGGCACTCAGAGGCTGTCGGTAATTTTCCAGAATACAAGTCTGACCAGGCCAGAATTGACTTGGCCCGGCAGTATTTGGAAGCACATTACAAGGAAAAAATAGGCATTAATGACCTTGCGAAGGTCTCTGCTCTGAGCCCTTCTCATTTTCTAAGAATGTTCCGAGACACCACTGGATTGACCCCTCATGCTTATCTGACTCAGTTTCGCGTCGAGGTGGCTACAGCCTTGCTGAGCAGCGGAGCATCTTTCGCCGACGTTGCGGGCGCGACCGGCTTCACCGATCAAAGCCACTTCACGAAGCAACTGAAACGTATCCTGGGCGTTACTCCTGGGCAATATGTTCCTCACTTAGGTGCGACTTTGCGGAGGCCTGTCCTAAGACTCCTCTAGCATAAAGATTGAGACCTCCCCTTGCGCAGGTGCTGAACCCATTGATCTGGAAACAAGTGTCTATTGTCAGATGTAGGGACTATTTGGCCAACGATCGTTCCGAATCCGCTAATCTCTAAATGAAAAAATACCAGGGTCGCTGGTGCTGGGACGACCTGTCTCGACGTGTCCGGCGAAGCGGCGAAGGTAGGTAGCATCTTCCGGATTTCTTATCGAAAGATCAAACCAACCCGAACTGGATACAAGAGGCCAGCGATCTCCTGTCATTGCGCCGGGGGCCAGTTCATAGCGTCTGATCTCAGAACCGTCATAGCTGTTGTTCGCTGTTAGCGTGCATGCTGTGGTCCCTTCGTTGACAAGGATGAGAGCGACGCCTCCAAACTGTATATCGTGATGAAGGATCGCCTCAGGATTTAATATTGCTGCTTTTTCGACAGAGGGATAGCGGCCTTTGAACTGAGAACAATAGCCGTTAGGCCCATAGATGGATAGATCGTATCCCTCTTCGCTTTTGAACGGTCCCCAATAATCAGAGAGAGTTCGGGAAGCCGAGATGGCATAGCGTCGAGGAGGCTGATGTGGCGTATGTCCGCTGTAAACGTAAAAAGCTGCACCGGCGTGCCCGGGATTTTCAAAATCCACGAACAGCTTTTCTCTTTCTATTCGGCATCGTGTCGAAAACTCGTACGGCAATGGGCGAGCGGGCCGTAGTCCCGGCTCTTGCGAAGGCATCTTTTGATTTACTGGGACCTGATACGGCTGATGACGAGAGACGATGCGCTCAGGCACAGTGAAGATCGCGGTGTTGGTAATCTCTGCATTGGAAAAGTCGAAAGCGGATGTGAGGTCACCGCAGATGGCTCTTCGCCAGGCACTGATATTCGGTTCGTATACGCCAAAGCGGGCTTCCAGAAACTGAAGTACTGAAGTATGGTCAAAGGTCTGCGAGCAAACCCACCCGCCTTTGGTCCACGGAGAGACGATCAACATTGGCACACGTGGACCAAGACCAACAGGTTGCAAACTGCCAGGGTCTGCACCTGGGATAAGCGGATGCTCATTTTTGCCATACTTATCCATGTCCACGAACTCGTCTTTCAGGCTGGCAACCAGATCCTCTGAGACTCGCCCTTGTCCATTCATCGTCTGTGCGTTCGGAGGCATGGGAGGTACGACATGATCGAACAGACCATCGTTTTCGTCATAATTAATGAGAAAGACTGTCTTACTCCATATCTCTTGATTTGAAGTAAGTGCATCGAGCACAAGATTGATGTAATAGGCGCCGTCTGAAGGGGACGCTTCTGGATGCTCGCAATACTTGTAAGGAGCTACAATCCACGACACCTGTGGCAATTGATTATTTTGAACATCCTTATGAAAATCTACAAGCGTATGTGTTGAAGCTCCTTTTTGCACTAAGGCACTCGTAGGCGACGCACCTTCATCCACCTGGTACTGAGCAAAGAATTCAAGAGAATTATCGGTGTAATTATCTGTTGGCGTACCGGGAACTCCGGAGCCTCCCTGGTAGACCTTCCAACTGACATTGTTGCTTCAAGACGTTCGGGATATGTCGTCCACGTATAGCCGTTTACTTTTCCGCGCTCTTCGAGAGCTGGCCCATTCGGCTTTGTGCCATGGGTGTTGCGTGGATCGCATGTTCCTGTCCACAGGTAGATGCGATTGACCAGCGTGTCAGCAAACGCTGAGCAGAAATAGGAATCGCAGATAGTAAAGGCGTCGGCCAGTGCATAGTGAAAACTCACGTCCTGACGCTTCAAATGGCCCATGGTCAGTACGTCTTGTTTCTGGTTCACCCATTGATCGTACTTCCCGTTGTTCCATGCAAGATGGCCGCTGCTCCAGCCGTGATCGGTACCAGCTTGATATTCGGTTGTATTCTTTGGATTCAGATACCAGGGCAAAACATGCTTCGTATGGGCAGGCAAGCCACGATCATGATAGCGCTTGGTCCTGACCCTTGCTGGCGGCTGATACCAAACCGGTTTCCCATTCGGCAATCGAGCAGGCCGGGGATCATTGAAGCCTCGGACTCCACGCAGCGATCCAAAATAGTGGTCGAAAGAGCGGTTCTCCTGCATCAAGATCACAACATGCTCAACGTCTTGTATCGAGCCAGTTGTTCGAGTTGCCGGAATCGCTAGCGCCTTGCGAATGCTCGAAGGCAACATCGCGACACCGCTCGCAACTGCCGCCATGTGAAGAAACTCTCGTCTGCTCCTGCCTTGGCCCACCGAGTCCATCTCCTAATCAATTTTATTATCTAGAACGACGTCTGCTCTCAATCGATTTCACTTCTACAGCAAGGTCGGATGACTACGGTCCGCCCTTGCTGTGCCTGCCGGCCAACCGCGATGACATGCTCATAGCTTCGCATTTTCTTCCATGGAGCCTCGTAGCCTTCACGATTATGCGATTTCCATGAAAGGAGCTATCAAGAATCGGCAATATCATCACTCTATAAGGGGAAGAACCAATGAATTATATAAAATTCTGTGTTTGTGTTGATGCACAATACGAGAATGTACACGGACAGCTTTACACTGAAGCTTCAGGTTTTCCCCATGCTATGGTAAAAACCTGATCAGTCGGAGGTTCAAGCATTGGTAACAAAGCGGGTGGATTACAAGCGTCATATCGCAAGCCTCGATGGGCTGCGTGGGGTTGCAATTTGCCTCGTATTCATGCACCACCAATACCCCCGCCAGCGAATGAACCCCCTTTCGATTCTGGCGAGCGCTGGTTGGGTGGGTGTCGATGTATTTTTCGTTCTGTCGGGCTTTCTTATCACTGGCATACTTTTTGATACCGCAAAGAAACCCCACAGCTTACGCAACTTCTTTGCACGAAGAGCCCTGAGGCTATTCCCGATCTACTTCGTTATTGTGGGACTGCTGGTATTGTTCTCACGGCCCTTGCATCTGCCGTTGGACTGGAGGGATATCCCGTTCTTCGCCTATGGTGCCAACATCTCTACGGCACTTGGAATCAATCCACCGTCTTTCGGGCCATACCTACGCTTTCGGCATTTATGGTCCTTGGCGGTTGAGGAACAATTTTATCTATTGTGGGCTCCCCTCGTCTTTGTCCTTGGGCATCGTGCGCGCGTCATGAAGGCCTGCGTGATAGGAATCGTCGTGGCGATTCTGTTGCGGATTGTGGGGGTAGGGCACGTACAGCCCATCGTGCTATATCAGAGCCTTTTTACAAGGATGGACTCGATCTTATGTGGATCGATGCTGGCGCTTTGGATAAGGGGGGAGAGCGGCTATGAGGTATTGAATAAGAGGCGGCTCCACGTAATGTTTGCCGCAGGGTTGGCCATTCTCTGCGCGACATTTCTCGTGAGTCACTCACTGTTCGATCAGCGTGCGTCCGTTCAATTAGTGGGTTATGTCGGAAATGACTTGTGGTGCACAGCACTGCTTGGACTGGCCCTGCTGCCAGGCACCGTAGTAAACCGGTGGATGAATCATCAGGGGCTCCGCTTTATAGGCCGATACAGCTACAGCCTCTATCTCTGGCACGAAGTTCCCGGTCCGATCTTTGATCAGTTCGTTTTGCGCGTAGAGCGCATGTTCGGTCCGGCGTGGCTATCGGGAAGCCTGGGGTTTGGTATGGTGTTCGCCTTCTGTCTGCTCTTGGCAATTGTCAGCTACCACGCGGTGGAATTGCCGTTTCTGCACCTGAAGCGCTATTTCTCCTATGATCCCAAGGTGACGGCCGACCTTCCTTCCGCTGACGAGGAAAGTATTGATCTGAGACCCACAGAATCGTCGCTGTAAAGGTAGCGGCGTGCTGGTTGAATGTAAAATTTCCTAACGTTTATCCCGAGCGAATGATATTCACTCCAACTCAGTTCCCTACATCGCCTGCGATCACACTTCCCTTGGCTGAAAAATAAGCAGCCAACGGATCGTGCGGAAGGGCCTTCAGCCCTGCCACAACACTCTGGGCATTGAGCACCGCACCTGCCCAACTGGTATGCGTGTGAGGATCGGCGAACAACGGTTCGACCTGTTGCTCGCCAAGCTTGTCGTAATGACCCGCAATAATGGCATTCAGATCAATGAATGCAACATGCTGCTGCGTTGCGATCTGTCCCGCCCATCCACCATAGCTGTCGGCGTTGCGAACCACTTTGCCGTCTTTCCATATCTTGCGCGGAATCGGCGAGCAAAGAATAGGCGTTGCTCCTTTGGCAATCGTGTCGACGACATACTGACGCATATACCAGCCATAAGTGTGAACAGTCTCGTGCCGCTTGAGGATAGGATTTTCAATCTCCCTACTCTCGTCGCCGACGCCTGGAATGGTGCCGCGAGCGCGCGCAGGATCGTCAAGGGGACCGGAGTCATTGTGACCGAACTGGAAGAGAACGATGTCCCCCGGCTTCATCAGAGCAAGCGTATCCGCCCAGTGCCCTTTAGTAATATAGGTGCGGCTACTGCGTCCTCCAATGGCACGGTTCACTACATTGATCTTCGCCGTATCGAAGAGGTCGACAATCGGCTCTCCCCATCCCCACTGACCGTGAGCCCCATCACCATGACCATTGCGCACAGTGGAGTCGCCAACGATGAACAAGGTTGGCAGGTGCGGGTTGGCGGGTGTTGGCAGTCCAAGCTTGGCATGAACTGCAGGATCGGTAGGCGAACCAGGCTCTACTGGCAGTTGTTGCGTAGTCTGCGCTCGGACTGCCGGCAGAAAAAGAAGAGAAAATACGGCGAAGGGTAAGGCAAGGAAGGTCCACGGGGCCAATTGTTTCTTCATTGAAACTGTTTACGCTATCTGAGATTTGATCGTCAAGTCTCAGATTCTGGTGGGCGAGCGGGTCTTACCCGTCTACAGGAAATAAGGTCAGACAAGCGTATACTGAGAACAGTTCTTTGCAGCGCTCCAATGCAATGTTGGTGCCAGCTCCAAAATGGGGGCGTCACGGCTTCGACGGGATTGCTTGTGGCAGAGAGGCATGCCGGGGT
>JBEPUY010000018.1:0-75332 GCA_041691255.1 Granulicella sp.
TTTGCGCGAGTTCGACTGGCGGACGCCGATGACCTCGATCTCGGTGTGGATGGTGTCGCCGGGACGGACCGGCAGCGTCCAGCGCATCTCTTCGACGCCCGCGCCGATCATTCCGCCAGCGACGGTGATGTTCTGCACGCGGAGGCGCATGACGATGGCGGCGGTGAGCCAGCCTGAGGCTGCGAGGCCCTTGAAGAAGGAGCCTTCGCCTGCTGCTTCGTCGAGATGGAAGGGCTGGGGGTCGTACTTCTGGCCGAACTCTTTGATCTCTTCTGCAGTTACTTTGGCTCCGCCGATGGAGTGGAATTTCTGACCGACGTAGAAGTCTTCGTAATAAAGCTCTTGCGGCATGTGTTCTCCCTGCTGTCTGTTCGTTGCTGGCTACGAGTTTACGGGATGAGCGCAGAGGCTGGCTATGACGAAGGTCTGAGGATGTTCTATTACCGAATTTTATTTGGGGTAGATATAGAACCCGTGGCCGGATTTGCGGCCGAGCCAGCCTGCATCGACCATGCGGATGAGTAGAGGGCAGGGGCGGTATTTGGGGTCGCCGAGGGCTTCGTGGAGGACGCGCATGATGTCGAGGCAGACGTCGAGGCCGATGAAGTCGGCCAGCGTGAGCGGCCCCATCGGGTGCGCCATGCCGAGGACGAAGACCTGATCGACGGCTTCGGCGGTGGCTACGCCTTCCATGACGGTGAAGATGGCCTCGTTGATGAGCGGCATAAGGACACGGTTGGAGACGAAGCCTGCGGCGTCGTTGACCTCGATGGGAGTTTTGCCGAGGGCTTCGGCGAGCGCCTTGACGGTGTCGAAGGTCGCCTGCGAGGTCTGCAGGCCGCGGATGACTTCGACCAGAGGCATCACCGGGACGGGATTGAAGAAGTGCATGCCGATGACCTGCGCGGGGCGGCTGGTCTGCGCGGCTAATCTTGTGATGGAGATGGAGCTGGTGTTCGAGGCGAGGATGGCTTCGGCGGGAAGGATGCGGTCGAGGTCGCGGAAGAGGACGGACTTGATCTCAAACTTTTCGGTGGCGGCCTCGATGGCGAGGGTGCAGGAGTGGAGGGCTTCGCGGTCGGTGGTGAGGGTTATGCGAGAGAGGGACTCGGCTACCTGCTGTTGGGTCAGCTTATTTTTGCTGACCTCGCGGGCGAGGTTTTTTTCTATGGTGGCGAGGGCGCGGTCGAGGAAGGACTGCTGAAGGTCGCAGAGCAGGACGCCGAAGCCGGAACGGGCGCAGACGTGGGCGATGCCGTTGCCCATGGTTCCTGCGCCGAGCACTGCGATGGTTTGGGGTTCAGGCATAGGGGCTCTTATCTGACGTTGAAGTGTAGCAGTTGGGGTTGAACGGATGACTGCTGCCGGTGGGTTGAGCGCATCGATCCCACCCTTCGCAAAGTACGCGAAGGATGGAGCACCCGGAGCCTGGTGGTTCGTGAAGTAAGAACAGGCAACGACCAAGGCAACCGCAGATCCTTCGACTTCGCTCAGGATGACAATGGTCGGAAATCAGGGGACGGCTATGAGCAGGACGGTGGTGTTGTCGTGGCCGCCGTTGCGGTTAGCGGCGGCGATGAGGTCTTCGCAGGCCTGAGTGAGCGCGGCGGAGGTGAGAGGAGCCGGAATGGCCGCGAGGATGGCGGCGATTTCGCTGTCAGCCACGTCGTGGGTCAGGCCGTCGGAGGCGAGCAGATACAGATCGCGAGGCTGGAGGTGGTGCCGTTGAATCTCTGGCACGACGCTGGGGCGGGAGCCGATGGCGCGGGTGATGAGGTTGCGCATGGGCGAGATGGCCGCCTGCGCGGGAGTGATCTGACCGGCGCGGAGCTGCTCTTCGACGAGCGAGTGGTCGTGGGTGAGCTGTTGCAGATGGCCGTAGCGGAGACGGTAGCAGCGGCTGTCGCCAACGTGAGCGAGCCAGACCGAGGCCGCCGTCTCCGGCACGGGAGCGAGCAGGGCGACCAGCGTGGTGCCCATGCCAGCGAACCTGGAGGATTGGCGAGAGCGCTGGTAGACGGCCAGGTTGGCCGCGAGGATAGCGCCGCAGAGATGCGCCTGGGGGCTATCGTAATCGCCGTCGCCACCGCCATTCCCGCTGCCATTGCCTTGTGACGAGCGAAGATGGCTGAGGAAGGTCTCGGCGGCGAGGTGGCTGGCGACCTCGCCAGCGGCTGCTCCGCCCATGCCATCGCAGACGACGAAGGCCCCGGCTTCGGCGCAGACGGCGCAGGTGTCCTCGTTGCCGCGACGGACGAGGCCCCGGTGAGACAGCATCGCGTGGATGAGTTGATTTGCCGACACAGGTTGATGTGAATATCTTTTGCACAAAAAGATACACGGTAGAGCGAAGAAGGCAAAGGCTGAGTTAATTTAGGGGCTGAG
This sequence comes from Granulicella sp., assembly GCA_041691255.1. Classification (GTDB taxonomy): domain Bacteria; phylum Acidobacteriota; class Terriglobia; order Terriglobales; family Acidobacteriaceae; genus Edaphobacter. Next base: position 2,386 of record JBEPUY010000018.1, read on the forward strand.
GCAAGTAACGGATGAACCGGATTGTGCAGGGCGACAACCTCGCAGTTTTACGCAGGATGAAGGCGGGCTCGGTGCCGTTGATCTACATCGATCCCCCCTTTAATACAGGCAAACGGCAGGCCCGGACGCAGATGAAGACAGTTCAGGATGCGACCGGCGACCGTGTAGGCTTTGGCGGGCGGCGGTACCGGACCGAGGTGCTGAAGGTGCAGGCCGGGGGTTCGGGGTACGGTGACCAGTTCGACGACTTCCTGGGATTTCTACGGCCCCGGCTGGAGCAGGCCTACCGTGTGCTCTCGGCTGCGGGGTCGCTCTTCTTCCATATCGACTACCGCGAGGTTCATTACTGCAAGGTGATGCTGGACGAGATCTTCGGGCGGCAGTGCTTTCAGAACGAGATCATCTGGGCGTATGACTATGGGGCGCGGGCGAAGAAACGCTGGCCCGCCAAGCACGACAACATCCTCTGGTACACCAAGGACCCCGAACAGTACACCTTCAATCTGGACGAATGCGACCGGATTCCGTATATGGCCCCCGGCCTGGTGGGCGCGAAGAAGGCGGCCCGAGGGAAGACGCCTACCGACGTCTGGTGGCATACGATCGTTTCGCCTACGGGCAAAGAGAAGACCGGCTACGCGACCCAGAAGCCGCTGGGAGTGATGGAGCGGATTGTGAGGGTGCATTCGAATCCGGGAGAGAAGGTACTGGATTTTTTTGCCGGGAGCGGGACCACCGGTGAGGCCGCAGCCAAGCATGGACGCGAGTTCGTGATGGTGGACGAGAGCGACGATGCGGTGGCGGTGATGAAGAAACGGCTGGCGAAGTATCTTTCGCGGAGAGCTGACGTTAAGCGCTCCGCGAAAGTTTGAGCTTCATAGCTATTTTTCCTGGATAGGAAATCGCTGGTTGGCTCCGGGAAGAACCGGCTTGGGTAAGGAAGACGCCCCGTACTTTGCCAGGCTAAGTTCGGTGGCTGTGTCCGGCAATGTGGGCGATTGTTTGTCCGCATGGTCGAAGCGAAAGGCGGCGGTGAGATCGCCGAAGGTTTGTCTGCGCCAAGGGCTGATGTTGTGCTCGCGTACCCCGGTGAAGTGCTCGAGAAAACGAAGCACCGAGGTATGGTCGAAGAGCTCGCTGCACACTCTGCCGCCGGTGGTCCAGGGCGAGATGAGGATGCAGGGGACGCGAAAGCCTGCGCCGATGGGGAGTCCGCCGATAAACTCAAGCGGCGTGCCTGCAGGAGCGGTGGGAGGGACAACGTGATCGAAGATGCCATCGTTCTCGTCGTAATTGAGGATGAACGCGGTCTTTGCCCATACGTCGGGATTAGCGGCGACGGCATCGATCTTGCTGGCGATAAACGCCGCTCCATCGGCTGGCATGTAGTCGGGATGCTCGGATTGAAAGCTGGTCGGAATGACCCATGAGACCGCGGGCAGCTTGTCGTTGATGGCGTCGTACTCGAACTGGCCTTCAGCGCCGCGCACCATGGCCTTATCGTGCAGCGGCGAACCGGCGGGAGCATCCATGAAGACCTTGAAGGTCTCCAGAAGATTGCAGCCGTAGTTGTCCTGTTGCTGGTAGACCTTCCAACTGATGCCCGCCTTCTCCAGCCGCTCGGGGTAGGTCGTCCAGGTGTACCCGCCCTTGGGAAAGGTATTGTTGATAATGGGGCCGCCATGACGTCCTTCGGGGTCGATCATGCCGGTCATCCAATACATCCGGTTAGGCCAGGTGGGTCCGAGGATCGAACAGTGATAAGCGTCGCAGATGGTGAACGCCTCGGCCAGCGCGAACTGAAACGGAATGTCTTCGCGGGTGTAATAGCCCATGCAGTAGGGGCCATGGAGTCCGTCGGCTGCGCGATGGGCCTGGAGCCACTGGTCCATGCGTCCGCCGTTCCATGCTTCGTGCTGCACCGCCCACGCGTGGCTGGTGGAGGGGATCTTCTGCGCGCTGGTGGAGAGGGTGTTGAGATGAAAGGGCAGGGTGTATCCATCCGGATTGACGACGTCTGGCTGGTAGAAGACGGACTTGCCCGTGGAGAGCTGCAATGCCTTCGGGTCGCTGAATCCCCTGACCCCGGGCAGGGTCCCAAAGTAATGATCGAAGGAGCGGTTTTCCTGCATCAACATCACGACGTGTTTGATATCCCGCAGCGAACTGTTCCTCGGTCGTCCCATCGCGAGCGCACGCTGCAGGTTTGGCGGCATCAGCGTCGTAGCGGCTGCGGCTGCAGCTAAACGGGAGGCGTCTTTAAGAAGCTGGCGGCGGCTGAACCTGGCTGGAGTCGAAACAAGCGGCGACTTTTCTTTCATCCATCGTTCCTTTCGATGCCACCAGGGAAGCGACATCCGTCTGTGGATTCATTGATTGCGGCGTACGGTTCTTGAGGACCGCCGCGCGGAGCGAACCCTTCCCTTGCTCTCCGGCAAGCGTGATCCAGCATAACTGAGTGACGTTACAGGACGGGAAAGGCTCTGGCGGAACGGGGATATCGCATCTCCTCGATTTTTTGACACCCCTGTTAAGTACGTCATCTCGACCGGAGCGAAGCGCAGTGGATAGACCCTTGTATTTTGCCGTTGTTCTTGCGGTTGCCTGTTCTTCCTCCAAAAAGAGTGACCAATCAACAGTTTCTGAGAACCTGCAAAGCTAAAGGATTTGCGCCGATCAGGAACAGGCAACGGCAGGACGGAAATACAGGGGTCTATCCACTGCGCTTCGCTCCGGTCGAGATGACGTACTTTATTGCTGATTTCTTTCAGAATGACTTAGTCTCGCCGCTGATTCATGGTTCGTCTTGTCTTTTCGACAGGTTCTTACTGGGCTTTTTCCTTTTCCTATTTGGACGACGAGCAAAGTAGAATCGGGCAATGAAATATCTCGTGGCTTTGCTGGCGTTGGTGGGGTTGGCGGTAAGCGTAATGGGACTGCGGATCCATAATATGGACCCGGCCAAGGCTCCTCCATGTGCGGTGAGCGAGCATTGGGACTGCGGCTCGGTGAACCATAGCCGGTTTGCGGTGTTTCCCGCGAAGACATTTGACGAGGCTCCGGGAAAGATTCATATTCCGGTGGCGACGATAGGGATTGTGGGCTATGGTCTGATCGCTCTGCTGGCGCTGATGGAGAAGTGGTGGCTGGTGTTTGAGACGGCGCAGCTGGGATTCATGTGCGCCTCGTTTCTGAGCTACCTCGAAGCGTTTGTGATGGAGAAGTGGTGCATCTACTGTGTATGGTCATGGGGCATTATGACCACGATTCTGGTGCTGACGATCGGGTGGCTGGTGTATCGGCGGCGCGGCGGAAGAGTGGCGTGGCAGAGATAGAGGAGACCTATGTGGCCTAAATTATTTGCGCAGTTGTTCGAGCTGCTTCCACACATCACGCGGCTGGTGCCGATGGCGGATAAATATTTTTCGTCGCGGACGTCCTCGGAAAAGGCCACCGAGGCGGCCATGGCAGCGATGACTGAGGGAGTGCGCGGCGATCTGGGGCAGGTGACGAAGGCCCATGCCGGGCTGTATCAGAAATTGCAGGAGCAGAGCGCCCAGATTGGCGAGGTCTCCGCCGAGGTGAAGCGGATGGGCGCGGCGTTAGAACGGGTGACGGCGCTGGAGTTGCAGGTCGTGGGTCTGGGGCGATGGGTGAAGCTGGGAGTTTCGCTGATTGTGGTGCTACTGGTGGCGGTGATTGTTCTGCTGGTGCGCCGGTAGGGCTTCGGTCTGTGCGCACACTGTACACACAGACCCCATCGTAGAATTGAAGGATGGGGATTAGCCGAGAACAAGCTCTGGATTGCTTCAACAGCGACGATTTAATTGGAATTGGAATGGAAGCCGAGGCGGTGCGGCGAGGGCTGCATCCCGAAGGCGTGGCCAGCTATGCTATCGAGCGCAGGATCGACTGCGCGGCTGCACCCTTTGAGGCGGTCTGCGAGCAGATTCGCCAGACGGTGGAGCGGGGTGGGACCGGCGTTACGCTGCGTGGGGCCGTCGGGGGCGAAAATAAGATTGACGGCTATGAAAGCCTGTTTGCCCGGGTGCGGAAGCAGTTCCCTGCTGTCTGGCTGCACTGCCTTTCAGCCAGCGAGATTCTGACCATCGCCCAGGCTTCGGGGCTGACGGTGCGGGAGACGATCTCGCGGCTGCAGGATGCGGGGCTGGGGTCGATTCCGGGAGACGATGCCGGGATTCTCGATGACGCCGTGCAGCAGGAGGGCGCTCGCGGCAAGTGGTCGGTGCCGGGCTGGGTTGAGGTGCATCGCGAGGCCCACCAGATGGGGATGCGGACGACCGCCGCGATGACCTTTGGCGCGGGCGAGAGCTTCGAGCAACGACTGAATCATCTTGAGGTGGTGCGGCAACTGCAGGAGGAGACGGGTGGGTTTACCGCGTTTGCCCCGGTCAGCTTTGAGCCGCGCAAGGCAGGCGTGAGCGGCTTCGAGGAAGCCACAGCCGTCGAGTATATGAAGACGCTGGCGATCTCGCGCATGGTGCTGGACAACATTGAGAATGTGCAGGCCGATCTGGAGACGCAGGGGCTGAAGGTCCTGCAAATGGGGCTGCGGTTTGGCGCGAACGATGTGGGTTCGGTGCTGCTGGACGGGACCGACGACACCACCGAGGAGGATCTGCGCCGGGTGATTCGCGGCGCAGGCTTCAAACCGGTGCAGCGGGACACACTCTACCGGACGATGTTCCTGGGCTAGCCGCCTACTGCGGAATCATGCCGATCGTTTGCAGCCACGTCTCCACTAACTGAGGCCATGCCGTCACCGGAAGCTTGGTGCGCCTCAGCCCGAAGGCGTGGCCGCCGTGCGTGTACAAGTGCATCTCCACGGGAACCCCGGCGTTCTTCAGCGCGATGTAGTACGCCACCGATTGCCAGACCCCGTCGACGTGATCGTCTTCATTCTGCACCAGAAACGTTGGCGGCGTGTGGCTGGTGACAGGGACCTGGGGATTCAAGGAGAGATTTTTATCAGCATTCGCCGCATGAGGCACCAAAAACTTTTTGGTGCCTTGTTTAGCGTCCCACTCCGCCGTAGAAAGCGTTAGATGCCCGGGATAGACGGCTACAGCAAAGTCCGGGCGGCAGCTCTCTTTGTCGGCGGCATCGACGGGCGGATATAAACGCTTCGCGTAGAGCGTGCTGGTCGCTGCCACCAGATGGCCGCCTGCGGAAAATCCAAGCACGCCAATCTTGTGCGGATCGATGTGCCACTCCGCCGCGTGGAAACGCACCAGTCTCAAGGTCCTCTGCGCATCTTCGAGGGCCATGGGTGATTCCGGATAAGGCCCTGATTTCGGATAAGGCCCCACATCCGTCACGCGGTATTTCAACAGGACACAGGTGATCCCCTTAGCCGTCAGCCAGTCGCAGACCTCCGAACCTTCAAGATCGATGGCCAGAATCTGATATCCGCCGCCCGGAAACACGACGACGGCAGCGCCGGTATTCTTTCCTTTGGGCGAATAGACGGTCATCGTAGGCCGCGACACGTTCTCGACTGCAACCCACAACCTGCCAGCGACGAAATCCTTCTTGCCGACCGTTTCAGCGAACTCTGGTCCGGCTACGGGTTGCGGATCGGGTGCCGCTCCGGGCCAGATCGGTATCTGCGTATGCCCCGGCGACGGCTGCCAGACAGGCTTTTGCGCGTTCAGGCTGCCGAACGCAAACACAACAAAAAGAGCAGCGATCAAAGGCTTCATTCCGATGTCCCCGTAGCTTTTCCGGCATTCATCACGGCGTGGCTGAATTCGAGTCTAGGGCTATCGGGAGGAGAGTTTTCCTCATCTCGCGGCGGGAATCGGCACAGTTAACTTAGCGAGCGATTTTTAGAAGAATGCCCTCTGAAGCTCTGGCAACGGCAAGAACAACGACGAAATACAGGGGTCTCTCCACTACGCTGCGCTCCGGTCGAGATGACGTGCTTTTATTCGCTGCTCCGGTCGAGAGGACGTGAATTTTGAGCTTTTCAGCAGGTTACTCGACGGTTCGAGGTCAGGGAATTCCCGAAGATGCCCTTCTGTCCGGGGGCTGGATTCGCGTAGAATCGGTTCAATAGAGCAACCCTTTTCTGGAGCAGCCTCCTGTTTTCTTTCTTTCAATCGATCCCGTCAACGCTCGCTATGCTGGTGGCTCCGCATGGCTTTGGGCACTATTGGAAGACGCACTACGCCGACAAGACGTTCGAGCACCTTTACCGGTGGAACACGTTCGATACGTGCCTGTTGATTCCCTACTTCATCGTGATGGTGATCCTGGCGTTCTATGGGATTCACCGCTATCAACTGGTCTGGCTCTATTACAAAAATAAGAAGAACGCCCCCAAATGGGATGAGCCACCAGCGCGGTTTGCCGAGGGCGAACTACCGTTCATCACGGTGCAACTGCCAATCTTCAATGAACAGTTCGTGATCGACCGGCTGATGGAAGCAGTATGCCAGCTTGATTATCCGCGAGACCGGTTCGAGATTCAGGTGCTGGACGACTCGACCGACGAGACCCAGACCGTGGCCCGCGAGATGGTGGAGCGATATGCCTCGGGCGCGATGGGGATGCCACCGCAGCCCATTGTTTATCTGCACCGGACCAACCGGCACGGTTATAAGGCGGGCGCTCTCGATAAAGGGCTGGATGTGGCCAAGGGCGAACTGGTCGCGATCTTCGATGCGGACTTTGTGCCTCCGCCGCAGTGGGTGATGCAGGTGGTGCATCACTTTGCCGAGCCGGGGATCGGCATGGTGCAGACGCGATGGACGCACCTGAACCGGGACTACAGCTTTTTGACGCAAGTCGAGGCGATCCTGCTGGACGGGCACTTTGTGCTGGAGCATGGCGGACGCAGCCGCTCGGGCGTGTTCTTCAACTTCAACGGCACGGCCGGAATGTGGCGGCGTCAGGCGATCAGCGAGGCGGGTGGTTGGCAGCACGACACCCTGACCGAGGACACCGACCTCAGCTATCGCGCACAGCTGGTGGGATGGAAGTTCAAATATCTGCAGGATGTGGAGTGTCCTGCCGAGCTGCCGATTGAGATGACCGCCTTCAAGACCCAGCAGGCGCGCTGGGCGAAGGGCTTGATTCAGACGGCGAAGAAGATTCTGCCGCAGGTGTTGAAGAGCGATGCGCCGTGGCATACGAAGCTCGAGGCCTGGTATCACCTGACGGCGAATATCAGCTATCCGCTGATGATCGTGCTGAGCGTGCTGCTGATGCCGGCAATGATTATCCGTAGCTGGCAGGGCTATCTACAGATGATGCTGATCGACTTTCCGCTGTTCATGGCGAGCACCATGTCGGTCTCGACCTTCTACCTGGTGAGCCAGAAGGAGCTGTTTCCCAAGGCGTGGCATAAGCGCATCTTCTATGTGCCGTTTCTGCTGGCGCTGGGCGGCATCGGGTTGACGATCACCAATACCAAGGCTGTGTTGGAGGCGCTGTTCGGGGTGAAGAGCGCGTTTGCTCGCACGCCGAAGTACAAGGTGCTGAAAAAGGGTGAGAAGTCGCAGGCCAAGGTGTACCGCAAGCGACTGGGGATTGTGCCGTGGATCGAGCTGGCGCTGGGGGCTTACTTTGCCTGGACGGTCTGGTATGCGGTGTCCACAGAGAATTTCTTCACCGTACCGTTTCTGCTGCTGTTCGTCTTTGGATACTGGTACACCGGCCTGCTGAGTCTGCTGCAGGGCAGGTTTGAGCGCAGCGGGAATGCCGGGCAGGAGATGCACGAGAAGCCTTATCCGATTGGGATATAGAGGATATCCAAAGCTCCCTGATACGTCATCTCTCCACTGCGGCGGCAAAAAACGCCGCCTTCGGTCGAGATGACGTGCGTTCAGGCTTGGTCGAGATGAGGTAATTTTGGACGGAGCGTTTGGCGCAAAGTCGATTTCAGTCGCATGCAGATGCAGCAAGGCCCGGCGATGAGCCGGGCCTTGTTGCATTCGGAGTGTCCGCCAGTTAGAAACGAATACCGAAGGTGACTGGGATGTAAGTCGTCCGGGCGCTGGCTTGCGGGAAGGCGTTGAAGTAAGACGACGTGGCGCTGACATCGAAATGGCGAGGCTTGTTGTCTGTCCAGACGTAGCGGGCCTCTCCGTAGAGCCGGGTGCCGGACCAGCGGGAGAGCTTGTAGGTAAAGCCAAAGCCGCCGTTCACGCCCAAGGCATTGCTGTTGTATTTATCGATGGGCTGATTGGCCTGGTACTGATAGCAACCGTAATAATAGTCGCAGTACTGGCCGGTGGCGGGAGTCGTGAAGACGGTGGCCTTGTGATAAAAGCCGCCGCCGCCGGTAACATAAGCGCCCCACGTATCCGACGTGTAGAAGTTGATGATGGGATCGAGCGAGAACGACCAGTCGTGGATGTAGCCGCCAAGCTGGCTAAGCGGGTTTCCATTTTGATCCTGAGCACCGAGGCTGTTATAGAGGGCGAGCTGGTTGTTGAGCGTTTTGGTCTGGATGCCCATCTTGTCGTAGTCGAACTGCACCAGGACGCCGAGGGTCTTGTTGAAGTTGCGTCCGCCGCCAACCTGAAACTTCCAGCCGGGAGAGGCATAGTTGTGGGTACCGCCGGTCGGCATGGTGAAGCCGCCGCCCACCATGAAGGCGTACTTGTTGGAGCCGTCTGGGTTGGTGTGGCTGTCGCTGTAGTTGGGGCGGCGATAGCGGCGGCGCGGCGGAGGCTGCATCGCTGCCTCGGGGCTCATGTCGAAGCGAGAGGATGCCGAAGCGTCTGTGTCCGACGAACTGGAACTGGAACTCGATGAGGCGAGATCGAGCGGCGCCATCAGGCTGGCCTGAAGATTGAGCGCGGGTTGGGCCGGTGCGGCGGGCGCGGGCTGGGCTTCGAGGCCCAGCGTGGCGGCGGCAGTAAAGAGGCCGAGTGCCGCGGTGCGAAGGAAAAGGGTCGAAAGGCGATTCTTGCGGCTCGTCGTGTGCATCGTTTAAGGCTCCCTTAGTTCTGCGAATGCTGCTGGTTCTGCGAGTTCTTCTTATAATTCAACCCGGCTGATGTGCGCTTGTTGTGTAGGACGCTTAAAAAGTAGTTTTGGATGACAAAAAGATGGATACGGGCACCCCGTTAGTACAGGATGCCCGTTGATTTAGCGATAACCGAACGCTCTAATGGATGTCGAACTGCTCGGGGTGGAGGCTGGGGTCGGACTTGATGAGAATCGTCTTGCCGACCATCTCTTCCATCTCCTGCAACCATTTCGTTGAAGACTTGAGCTGTTTGACCACGTCGGGATGGACGCGGAGCATGATGTCGCCGCGGTCGAGGTGCTTCTGCATCTTGCGCATCTCGACGTAGATGTCGTTGCAGACGGTGACCGGCGATTTGACCATGCCAGTGCCGACGCAGACGTTACAGGTAGTCGAAAGGGTGCGCTCGAGCGACTGCTTGACCCGCTTGCGGGTGATGGCGACCAGGCCGAAGTCGTTGAATTGAAGCACCTTCGACGGAGCGCGGTCGCTCTTCAACTCTTCTTCGAGGGCGGCCATGACCTTGTTGCGGTTCTTGCGCTCGTCCATGTCGATGAAGTCGATGATGATGATGCCGCCAAGGTCGCGCAGACGAATCTGACGGACGATCTCGGGGATGGCGTCGAGGTTGGTCTTGACGATGGTGTCTTCGAGGCGGGCGGTCTTGCCGACGAACTTGCCGGTGTTGATGTCGATCGCGACGAGGGCTTCGGTCTGGTTGATGACGATCGAGCCGCCGGACTTGAGCCAGACCTTCGAGCGGAGGGCCTTGTTGATCTCTTCGGTGATGCCGAACTGCTCGAAGAGCGGGACCTCCTTGGTGTAGAGCTTGACGCGCCGGATGAGCGACGGCTGGAAGCGCTGCAGGAAACGCAGGACGCGCTCGTACTCGGTCTCGGTGTCGACCCAGATGGCGGAGAAGTTGTCCGTCACCTGATCGCGAAGGATGCGCTCGACCAGATTCAGGTCGTGGTAGATGAGGGCTGGCGATTTGCTGGACTCGGAGCGTTGCTTGATGTCGGCCCAGAGGTTGAGCAGGAAGCGCAGGTCGCTGCGCAGCTCTTCTTCGCTGGCACCCGAGGCAGCAGTGCGGACGATGAAGCCACCAGAGGCGTCGCCCTTTTCGCTGAGCAGGATCTCCTTGAGGCGGCGGCGCTCGCCGTCGGATTCGATCTTGCGGGAGACGCCGGTGTGGTTGACGGTCGGCATGAAGACCAGGAAGCGGCCGGGGAGGGCGATGTGCGAGGTGATGCGCGCGCCCTTCTTGGCGATGGGTTCCTTGGCGATCTGGACGAGGACTTCCTGGCCCGGCTTCAGCAACTCGCTGATGGCGGGGAGGTTGGTCGTCTGCATGGAGTTGCGTCCGCCACGGCGGTCGCGGCCTCCACCGCTGCGTTCGCGGTCGCCTGCGCCACCGGTGTAACGGGGACGGTCGCCACGGCCACGCTCACCACGACGACCGTCGCGGCGGCCACCATCGCGGCGGCTGCTCTTGCGTTCGCCGTCGCGGGGACGCTCGGTGCCGGGGGTTGCCGCCTGAGATTGTTCGGAGCCATTGGCGGTGTGCTCCTCGCCTTCGGCGGACTCTTCGTGGAGGTCTTCCTCCTCGGACTCGTCTTCGGAATCCGAATCGGAGTCTTCGAGGTCTTCTTCGTACTCGTGAGTGCCGTCGTCGAAGGAATCCTCTTCTTCCAGTTCTTCGAGGTCGTCCTCTTCGTCAAGGCTGTTGCCGGAGCTGGTGATCTCGTCGATCGACATCTCGCGGATCATGGTGCCGAGGTCGGCAGCGCCTTCGAGCGTCTCTTCTTCGTCGAGTTCGTCCATCTCTTCGACCGAGCTGGCCTGAAGCGTGGTCGCGTAGTCCTCGTCTTCGATCACCTCTTCTTCGAGTTCACCGGTGCCAGGAGCAAAGTGATGATGCGCAGGCTCGATGCCGTCTTCGACCACGTTCTCGACGTGGTTGGCGATGACGGTCTCATGCTGAATCGGAGAGACTGGCTCGGTTCCATGCTCAGGCGTAAAAGCCGTGGCCGGAGCTTCGGTCTCCATCTCGCCGGTGGCGTGGATGGCGGTAATCTCATGCGCTGCGGGCTCTTCCGCGGGCTCGGCAACATGCTCGGGGGTCTCTTCTACCGGCTCTTCAATGGTTGGGGCGCTCTGGCGAAACTCGCTGGGCGCGACCGGATCGACGCGGTAGGAGGCAGAAGCCTCGGTGGGCTCGTACTCGGCTGGAACGGCCTCGTGGACCGGTGCAGCAGCCTGCTCGACGGGCTTAGCCTCGACCGCTTCCGGGGCCACGGCCTGCGGCTCGACTGGCTGGTTGCGAAGAGGTGTCTGGGAGTCAACGCGGTGTTCTGCGCGGGGTTCCCGGCGCGATTCGGAACGGCGATGACGGGAGAGCGTCTCGCCGGGGAGGGTAGCTCCGCCGTCCCAACCTGCGGGAACTTCGTAGCCGGGCGCGGAGGAGAGAACGATAGTTGGCTCGGCAGCCTTCGGTGTGGCTGACTGGGAGTCGTCGCCGTCCTTGCGGTACTTCGAGAGCGACTCGCCGGGGAGCACGGTGGCCTCAGGGGCGGCACCATCTGCCTCAGCAGAGGCGGACTCGTTGTTGGGGGTGTCCTCTACGCCATAGAGCGAGGTTCTGGGGGCGAAGCCGCGCGGAGTGCGACGGCCACGGTCGCGGTCACGTCCGCCACGGTCATTGCGGCCTCCGCGATCGCTTCGTCCACCACGGTCACCACGGTCGTTGCGGTCGCGGTGCTCAGTGTTCTCCGATGCCGCTTCAGGCGCGGGATACGCATCAGAAACTGGAGCGGAGTTTCGCGGAGCGGCCTGCTCGGCGGCGCCTTCGAGATCAACGCTGGAGTCGTACTGGTCGTCATCCTGCTCTTCCGAATTCGAGGGACTCGCGGGAGCGGTAGACTCCGGCTGCGCGTCCGAACCATTGACGGGCTGTGCGCCGGTATCCCGCTGACCGGGACGGCCACGGCGGCGGCCACGACGACCACGCCAGCGACGGCTTCCATCTGCGCCGGGAGCGCCTTCGCCGATCTCACCGGTCTCGCTAGGTTCGGCGGAGAGGGTGTCCGGGTGCGGCCCAAAATCGCTCTCTTCATTGAGGTCCATGGGAGCTTCTGCATTTTCGGGGGATGACGTGTTCTCAGGGCTGGGCTGGCGGTCGCGGTTGCCTCTGCGGCGGTCGTTGCGGCCACGGCCACGGCCGCGATCTCCGCGCTCGGTTCGGTTGCCGGACTCTTCCGCCGGAGGGGCGGGGGCAGCAGTTGCGCCCTCCAGCGTGACTGGCGTCTCGCGGTTGCCGCCGCGACGATTGTCGTTGCGAGAACCATGCGAGTGGTCGCCGCCGCTAGTGTCGAAGTCGGCGGAGTCGCCTGCTTCTTCCATGAAGTCGGTGATGTAAAGGAAGGCGTCGCGTTCGAGGCCGATGTCCACAAAGCTCGACTGCATGCCCGGCAGGACGCGGGTGACGCGCCCGTTGTAGATGGAACCGGCGAGGGTGTACTCGTTCTCGCGCTCGTAGTAAATTTCGGTGAGGTCGTCGTTTTCGACGATGGCGAGCCGCGTCTCGTGCGGCGTGCTGGAGATATAAATTTCTTTCGACATGCTCTTACTCTTTCTGCCCGCCCCATAAGGGATACGAGCGGCAGACGAGGCAGAGAGCGAGATCGGGAGCTTAGGTGCAGCTCACCGTGGGTACGGACAGGATGCGGGATGCAGAAGCGCGTGAACGATCAAAAACGGGTGCGAGATGCGTAAACAACTCTGCCGCAACCGCGTTTTTAAACGACGCGGGTGGGGCGGCACGATGGAGATCGATGACACGAGGGGATGCTTCGAACGCGAGCTGACATGCGGAGTTTGTGACCGAAACAACCTCAAGGTCTGAAACCTGAGGCGGGGCCGTTTGCCATCCGGATGCAATCATTTCCCTGAAACCTGTCCGGCCAACGGAATCGATCGTTCTCTCGCCTGGCCGGCCTTTTCTTCTAAAAATTCTCTAAAAACTTCTAAAGATCTTTCTAAAAACCTCTAGAGATCTTGTTTCCGCTGCCGGCGCCTTGCGCCAAAGGGAGCGGGTTGTCGTGCTGTCCGGCATCTGGCCGAACAGGTACTGCCAATAGTATTGCACCAAATCTGCTGCAAGTGCGGAGATGGATGCTTCTTTGAGTCCGGGGAATTGTAACCGATTCCCGAACTAGTTCACGAATCGTCGCATGCGGATGTTCATGACAATGCCAAGCGAGAGGAAGGTGAAGAGAATCGACGACCCGCCATAACTCATCAGCGGAAGTGGTATTCCCGTGACCGGCATCAGACCGACCACCATGCCTATGTTGACCGCTATCTGAAAGATGATGACGGCGACGACCCCCATAATGATGAAGGTGCCGGGCAGATCTGAAGCTGTTTGAGCGTTCTGAATCAAACGCATCAATATAAGAAAGTATAACAGCAGCACGCCCAGGGCACCGATGAAGCCATGCTCCTCGCAGAACGCGGCGAAGATGAAGTCGGTGTAGGGGATGGGGAGAAAATCGCCTTGCGTCTGCGTGCCCTTGTTGGCTCCCTTACCCCATATGCCGCCCGAGCCGACAGCGATTAGCGACTGGCGAATCTGGTAGCCGGAGCCGCGCGGATCGGTATCGGGGTTGAGGAAGGCGTTAATACGGGCCTGCTGGTAGGGCTTGAGATGTTTGCCGCTCTTCCACGCGCCCACGCCCAGCAAAGCGATCACGAGCAGAAGGATGGCCGCCTGCTTGAGGCGCATCCCTCCAAGGAAGAGGCCGCAGATCAGAATGGGAAGATACGTCAGTGACGTTCCCAGGTCGGGCTGCTTGAGCACCAGCAGCATGGGAATGCAAACCATGGCGAAGGCCTTGCCAATGTCTGTCCAGGTCAGCTCCTTGCCTGCGAGACCCCAGAAGTAGCGGGCGATGGCCACGATCAGGACCAGCTTGACCCACTCCGACGGCTGAAAGTGGATGCCGCCGGGAAATTTGATCCAGCGCCGTCCACCGAGCACCTTGGTGCCGAAGGCGAGCACGGCAATGAGCGCCAAGATGCTGACGCCGTAGGCCCAGTGAACGATATCGATCAGGCGGTGGTAGTCGATCAGCGAGATCAAGAACATGAGCACAAGGCCGGTGGCGAGAAAGCCGATCTGCTTGTGGTCGAAGCCGTGAAATTTCGTGTGCAACGTCGCGGAATGAATCTCGAGGACAGAGATGACCGAGAGGATAAGGACGAAGCCGAGCAGGACCCAGTCGAAGTCGCGGAAAGAAGAGAGGCGGCGCATGTGCTGGCTACTATCTTAGCCAAACAAATGCGCCGCCGGGATACCGCCTTTGGGGGTGCTTGCTGAATTACTGGTGCGCCGCTGCCTTGGCGCGCCACTTCTCGGTCAGGGACTTATCAGCCAGCGCCTTGATGAAGACACCGCCGACGACGCTGCGGGCCTGGAAGCCAACCTGTTTGCCGGTCTTGGTGTCGTACCAGTCGGTCAGCGGAACCCGGCTTGGAGTCTCGTTCGTCCACTTGTAGATAGGGTCTACGATGGCATTGAACGCAGCGGGGTTATCGGCGAGCGTTGCCGTCCACAGCTCCCAATCGAGCTTGGTGTAGTCGGCGCGGCTGTCGAGCGGCAGACCGTAGCGGTTGATCTTGGTCTGATAGTAGGAGATCTCGCTGTCGCGTACCGATTTGGGAAAGAGATTGTAGCCGAGCAGCTTATCCCACACCAGGTTGTACTTCTGGCTCCAGGTGTTGGGGCTGTTGAAGGCCAGCTTGTAATGGTCGCCTTCCTTGGCCATGGTGATCCACTTGCCTGCGTAGTCCTTGGCGGTGGCCTGATACTCGCGGGCTACCGACTCTTTCTTGAGCAGGCGCGCGAGGTCAGCATAGGCGGCGAGGCCGTCGATGGCCTTAATAGAGAGGTTCGCGTTGTGGGCTACGTGACCGGCGAAGTCGTCGGTGGTGAGCTGATTCTCAGGATCGAGGCCGTTGGCCTTGAGGTACTCCGCCCACTTGGTGAGCTGAGGCCAATATTGCTCCGCCAGTGCGGTGTTGCCTTCGGCGCGAGAGACGGCGTCAACCAGGATCAGAAGGTTGCCGCTCTCTTCGACCGGCATCTGGTCTTCCTCGGTCTTCTCGCCGCCGCCGTACTCCTGTCCATTGGCCAGCGGATACTGGCCGAGGTCGTGCGGAGCGAAGGGGAACTTCCAGCGATTGGGCAGCGCAGCATATTTGAGGACGGGCAACACCTGCGCTTCGAGCAGCTTGGGGTTGAAGAAGAGGAAGAAGGGCGCCGAGGGATACATGACATCGACGGTGGCGATATCACCGTTGGAGAAGTTCTCCTTGGCGAAGAGGTAGGGCGAGCCGTCGGCATCCGCAACCAGGCCGTGGGCAGCCATGGCCTGCCGATAGGCGAGGATGGCGATGGCGGCGTAGTGTTCGCCACCGGCTTTGGTGAGGTCGGCGGTCAGCTCCTTGTCGAGCGCGGTGCCGCGGGCTTCGAGCGAGGCGTACTGCTGCTCAGCCTCATCGAGCATCTGCGAGACGGGCTCGTTGTTGCGCTGCCAGTAGGGGCGAAGGTTGCGCTGGAGGTACTGGATCTCGTAGTCCTGCGTGTAGGAGACGAGGAGATGGCGGCTGACCGGCTCGGCTGCGACCTTGCCGAAGGCGAGCACAGCGTCGAGGTGGGCACCATTGCGGTCGGCGCGCATGGGCATGTCCATGTCGTCGGCGGCAGGAAGCTGTCCGGTGGTGGCGAAGTCGTGACGGGCACGCGCGGCGATGGCGGTAGTGGCCTGCTCGTCCTTGGGGACGACCAGATGGAAGTAGCCCCAGTCGATGCGGAGGTTGTCGCCGGAGCGGTTGAGGACGTTCTGGTCGCGCGAGCCGACGGAGAGGACGTTGCCGGTTGCGGTCTGGTTGCGGGTGTAGACGACCTGCTCTGACGGATCGTTGACGGCGATGATGGGGTCCACGTCAAGGAGAACAGCAACGTCGTGGGATGCGCCGTCGGTGGACTGCGCCGTCCAGGTGAGATAGGTCACGGGGCGGGAGAGGATATCGAGGTCGCTGAGGATGGTAGGTGTGAAGAAGGCGAGGTGCAGGTCAACGCCCGCCTGCTTGAACTCGTAAAACGTGTGGGTCGGCGTGATGGAGCGGGCGACCTGCTCCATGGCAGGAACGTCGCGGGGATCGCGGCCCATGAAGCGATAGGCCTTGCCGTCGATGCGCGCAAGGCCGCTGATGGGCTGGGGCGCGCCGGTCCAGTGGGTGGTGTTGGAGTCGGTGAGGTTGTCGGTGTTCGACCAGATGCTGAAGTAGGGATTGTGGGTGATAAGCGGGGTATCGGGAGCGCGCTGCTGGGCGAAGACGAAGGAAGGCAGAAGGACGAAAGCCAGGGACAACTTCAATTTCATGGGGGACCTCAGAATGTAAGCCATTACACGCACTCACCACCATACATTTCCAGCGTGACGTTTGGAAATGGTTCAAGCGAACTACTCGGCCGCTGGAGGGATATTTGTAGCAGGAGCCGATGGCGTCGCCGTCTCAGGCTTTGCTGCCAGAGGCACCGTCGCCACCTCGCGGACATTTCCCGCCCGCTTGCGCTGTTTGTTGACGAAGGCGTCGATCACCTGTGCGGCCAGCTTGGCCGAGTTGTTGCCCCAGTTGCCGTGCTCCCACAAGACGGCGACGACGATGTCGGGATTGCGGCGCGGGGTCATGCCGACGAACCAGGCGTTGGGTTCGGTTCGATGGCCGCCGCCGGAGCGTGCCAGCGCATCGTGGCTCATGACCTGGGCGGTGCCGGTCTTTCCGGCAAAGTCGATGCCGTCGAGATGCGCGGCATAGGCAGTCCCGATAGGACTGCTGGTGACATTGGCCATGGCATCGGTGATGATCTGCCAGTTCTCCGTGGAAATAGGAATCGTCTTTTCGCCCGAGCCGGGGAAGGTCTCGTGGATGGCCTCAAGGTCCTGCTGCGAGACTTCGTCGACAAAGACAACGTGGGGGCGATGAAAGACTCCACCAGAGGCGATGCCGCCGAGGGCGCGGGCAAGCTGGACCGGGGTGACGGTGACGGCTCCCTGGCCGATACCGACCGAGATGGTCTCGCCGGCGTACCAGGGCTGATGCTGGGTGCGGAGCTTCCATTCGGTTGAAGGCATGGTTCCCGCGACCTCGTCGGGTAGGTCGATGCCGGTGCGCTGGCCTATGCCGACGGAGGTGGCGTACCTCGCGATCGTATCGATGCCGAGCCGGTTGGCCAGTGTGTAGAAGAAGGTATCGCAGGAGTAGGGGACGGCGTTGTAGATGTTGACCGAGCCGTGGTGTTTATCGCAGCCGTAGAAGTGGCCGTAAAAAGTCGCTCCCCCCTCGCAATCGACATGGAGATCCTGAGCTACGCCTTCCTGAAGACCGGCGACCGACATGATGATCTTGAAGGTGCTGCCTGGGGCAAGCTGGGCTTGGGTCGCCTTGTCGAGCAGCGGGTGGTCGGGATTATTGAGGATCTGGTCCCAGTAGGCCTTGGTAAGGTGCCCGGAGAACTGGTTGGGGTCGAAAGTGGGACGCGAGGCCAGCGCCAGCACCTCGCCGGTGTGCGGATCGAGTGCGACGATCGCTCCTATCTTTCCTTCGAGGGCCTTTTCGGCGGCCATCTGCACATCGAGGTCGATGGTGAGACGAAGGTCTTTGCCGGGGATGGCAAGCGTCTCGCCGAGATGTCCGAGCTCCTTGCCGTGGCTGTTCACGATGACATCTTTGTATCCGTCCGTACCGCGCAGAACGGAGTCGTAGGTCTCCTCGACACCGGAGCGGCCCACCACGTCGCCGGGATCGTAGAAGGCGTAGCGGGGATTGTTGAGCATCTCCTCGGAGACCTCGCCGACGTAGCCGATGAGGTGGGCGGCAAAGCCGTCGCGGGGATAGAGGCGGCGCTGCACGTCGAGGGTTTCGAGTTCGGGCAGCTCGTTGCGGTGGGCCTCGATGAAGGCCTGCTCGTCGGGCGTGATGTCCTGCTTGAGCGGAATGGGCTGGTACTTCGGCGCGGCCTGGTAGTGGCGCAGGATGGCCTGAATCTGCTCGATGGGAATATCGAGGCCGCGGGAGATGAGCGGGAGATCGAGGTTGATGTCTTTGACCTGTTCGCGCAGCAGATAGCAGGAGACCGAGGGGTAGTTATCGACGAGCAGGCGGCCGTCGCGGTCGAAGATGCGGCCACGGGGCGCGAGAATCGGGACCTTGCGGATGCGATTGGCCTCGGCCAGGGCGCGAAAGTTATTCGCACCGAGGACCTGAAGCCGCCACAGCCCGGTGATAAGGATGGCGAGGATCAGCGCGATGATATATTGCGCGGAGTGAAGCTTGCCTGCAGGAAGTTTTTCGGCTCTGCCGTTAAGACCCAGCGTGGTGTGTTCGGAATTTTGTGCTGGTTCCATGGTGGCTCGGCTTTCAGTTTACGGCTTGCAATTTAGACGGTAGAAAGCAGCGGTTCAGCGTATTTGCTGACTTATTCGGTGCGCTTGGTAGAGTCGAGCAGGAAAAAGATGGGGATGGCGATGACCGTGTTTGCAAAGGCACGGATCAGTTCGTGTCCCCAGAAGAGATGGTAGTCAGGCAGGCCGAGGAGGCGATGGTCGATGAGAAAGAGCAGGACACTATTGATGAGAGAGAAGATGAAGGTGATGAGGATACGTGTGAGCGGGCTTTCCACATCGACCTGAAGCCCAATGCTTGCCGCGACATAGCCGATGGCGGACTTGGCCATTCCGTTGACGCCGATGGGCTGGTTGGTGAGCGCGTCCTGAAGCAGGCCGATGACCGCCCCGGTGAGGGTTCCGGCGATAGGGCTGCGGCGGCTGACGGCGAAGAAGAGCAGCACGATCAGCGGCAGATCGAGCACGGCGAAGCGCGGAATCAACTTCGGGATAAATGCCTGTAGAAGAATCGCCAGCAGCGGCACCAGCAGCGTGACGAACGGGGAGAAGCTGTGCTGCTCGAGTTCTCGGCGGGATGTGTAGCTGCGGTTGAGCATTTTGGCTAATCTTGCGGCGTGGCTGAGTTGCTGTTTTGGGGAGCCTTACGTGACTTCTGTTGCCCATCACGCGGCGGATTGTCTGGCGAAGCCGGGGCTGAGACAGCCGGAGCTTGATAAGTGCTCTTCGCCCCGGGGGTCATATCCGCAGCTGGCGGAGTGCCGCCGGGGGTATAGCGGTCGGGATGAATCGTAGGCAAAGGATGCGGGATGGGTGGGGTCGCTGCGGCTGGGGGAGACGTCGTTCCGGGAGCAGTGGGAGGCGGCGCGGGAAGGCTGGGCAGGCGGTCGGCCATGACGTCTGCGGCGGAGCGGGCCGAGGCTTCGGCGGCCGCCTCGGCATCGGCGGCGGCCTTGGCCTTGATGGCAGCAGCAGCGGCGGCCTGGGCTTCGGCGGTAGAGGCTCCGATGGCCAGATCTTTTTGAGCCACGGCAGGTAGCGTGGACTGGGTTCCGGTGATGACGAGCACCTCTTCCAACTGCGAGAGGTTGGCCGCGGGCTTGATGTGGATGGCGGTGTAGGGCTGGTGGTCGGGATCGGGCGCGATGGATTCGATGGTGCCGACCGGTAGGCCGCGGGGAAAGATCTGGTCGCCGCCCGAGGTCAGGACGGTCTCGCCGGGCTTGATGCGGGAGTCGGCGGTGAGATTGTTGATCTGCACCTGGCCGTTGGGGCTGCCGTGAAGGATGGCGAGGATGCGCGTGCTGCTGAGCACCACCCCGGCGCCGGAGGTGGTATCGCTGATGAGCAGCACCTGGGAGGTGCGGGGAAAGACGTCGCGGATCTTGCCGACAATGCCATCTGGCGTGATGACAGCCATGTCGGGGCGAAGAAGAAAGTCCGCACCCTTATCGATGTAGAGGATGTGGGAGAGGTCGGTTCCGCTGGTGCCGATTACCTGGGCAGCGACGGTGGAGGCGATGTAGTGCTGCTGGAAGGCGAGCAGCGCCTGCAGGCGGTGGCCCTGGATGGCGTCTTCGGCGAAGGCGGCCTGCTCAAGGCGGAGGCGGGCAATCTGCTGCTCGAGGTCGTGATTCTGCTGGCGGACGTGGCGGAGATTGACATAGTTCAACCACGCATTGCGGGTGTCGAAGCCGATGAAGTGGAAGAAGCGCTCAAAAGGAGTGACGCCAGCGACGACCCAGTAGCGCATCAGGGTGACATCGTGGCTGTCGGGCGCGCCCGATTCGACAGGACGGCGCACCTGGATGGCGAGGCCGATGGTCTGCGCGAGCAGCACCGCCACCAGGACCAGGACGTTCTTGAAACGTGTGAAGAAGGATTCCATGCGCTGCAACTATTATGTGCGAGATGGAAGGCATTCGGGGGAGAGATGGGGTAACTCCTTTGGGTAAGGCATTGCTGTTTTGGAACAGATTGCATTCCCCGATGAAATCCAGACCAGAGGTTCCTTGAGTCCGAGGGTCTCCACACTCTGATCGCGGCCCATCCTGTAGAGTCTTAGAGCAAATGAGCTTTCGAACACATTGGCTGTGGTTCGCGGGATGCCTTCTTTTGTTATGCCGCCCGGCTAGCTTCGCAATGCAGGCAGGAGAGGCACCGGCCAGCTTAGCGGGCACATGGGATGTGATTCAGGTGGCCGTCGATGCCAACGACCAGCCTCACTGGCTCTATGAGCCAAACGACCCGCGCCTGCTGGGACGCGAGCTTGAAGTATCCAGCTCCGAGATCAGCCTGAACGATAACTCCCGCACCTGCATGAAGCCGGTCTGGGGAGCCAGCGGGAAGATCGCCCTGCATGCGTTGATCGGCAAGAGCTTCAAACGGCCTCCACACTTTGGGACCGCTCCCTATCCATCGCTGTCCGACTTCGGCCTGAAGCTGAAAGACGCAGTCGTAAGCCAGAGGCACGTCCGATGCACCCCGGCTGACACCGACTGGGGCCAGTCCTGGTTCGTCTCTCCGACGCCGGACACCTTGCTGACGAACTACGCTGCCGGAGTTGTCCTGGTGCTGCAGCGCCGCTCACCACAGAGCGAGATCAAACCATCTTTCTCCTGTGCGAAGGCGCAAGGTCTCTCCGAGCGCACCATCTGCACGTCCGCAGCATTGGCAGGTTACGACCGCAGTGTCACCGCAGCGTATCACCGGGCACGCAATCGCGCTGACGACAAAGGCGACGACCTGAAGCGGGAACAAGAGGCATGGATCAAGCAGAGAGATGCCTGCGGCCCGGACGTGGATTGCCTCGCCAAAAAGATGCGCGAGCGCGTCGACGAACTGATGCAGGAGTGACTTCCAAAAAACTAATACTACAGCTCTTGGTGTCGGCTCCGGATGGGGCGGTCTTTAGCATGTGCTCGACCATCTGTGGAATGACGCGCTGCGCCCAGGTGTCGCGGTTCTGCTCCATGGTGTATTTGGCTGGCCCCCCGGTGTAGCAGTGGGGCATGCCGGGGCCGTATTGGAAGGTCGCGTCCGAGTGCGGGTTGCGGGTGTCGTCGAGCGTGGACTGGAGCAGGTGGACGGCGTTATTGAGGAAGTAGGTGTCGCCATCGCCTACAGCAAAGTGGAGCTTGCCTTCGAGCTTTGGCCCGAGCGTGGGCCAGTCGCGCCGCAGGATGGCGGTGAGGTCGTAGTGATCGTGCCAGTAGGCGACGGTGGACTTGTCGATGGTGCCGGTGATTGGATTGATGACGTCTTTGGGATAGCCATCGGCGCCTGCCGGGGAGAAGACAGCCTGCCAGATGCCCCACTGGTCGGTGGAGCGGCCGTGGGTGCCGAGGACGTACTCGTAGCGGTAGCTGTCTCCAGTGTTGGCGATGACGGAGCCGTCGGGCTTGCGGTCGGCGGCGATGGGAACTTCGCCGAAGTCGCCGCGACGGAAGAAGGCGTTGGTGTCGTTGTAGAGGTCTACATTCTGGTAGGCGTGGAAGTCGATCGGGTCGGGACAGGCGGTGTAGGTGCCGTTGTACAGGTCGGGATAGAAGACCTGGGTGGCGATGGACTCCCAGCCGCCGGTGCTGCCCCCGAAGGTAGCGCGCGCCCAGCCCTGGCCGATGCCGCGATACTTCTTCTCGATGGCGGGAATTAACTCTTGGTTGATCGCGGAGCCATAGGGGCCGACATTGGCGGAGTCTACGTCATAGGAGTCGTCGTAGTAGGGGTTGGCGCTCTGGACATAGATGAGGATGACGCGAGGGAGGCGTCCCGAGGTCCAGTCCTGAAAGAATTTGTAGCCCGCCGCCGCGCGGGGATTGTGATTGCCAGCGGCTGGTGGGGTGGTGTCAAAGGAGACGGGCGCGGCAAAGCCGGGATGGAAGTGGTCTTGATAGACGATGAGGGGATAGTGGGCGTCGGGGTGGGCGTCGAAGCCTTCGGGGAGGAGGACCCACGCGCCAAGGTACATATCGCGGCCCCAGAATTTGCTTAGTTTTTCGCTGCGGAAGTGGATGTACTTGAGCCACTTTGCGCCGGGATCGTGGGCAGCGATAAACGCGGGATCGCGGTCGGTGCCTGCGATGGGCGGGACGACCTTATCGAGGGTCAGCTTGAGGGTCTGGTTCGACTTTGGGTCGATGTGGAGCTTGACGGGAGCGTTGTATGGGTTGCCGGGCTTGAAGTTCCAGTGCTGGCCCTCGCCCTGGTCGGGCGGCAGCCAGACGGTCTTGCCGGAGGCGAGGTGGAACTGCTCGTAGACGTTGAAGACAGCCTGAACGGTGTAGTCGCCGGGGTCGAGGTCGGTGAGCGAGCGGCGCGGGTAGCCGATGGTCTTGTCGTCGATGACGATGGGCTGGTTGGGAGCGAGGTCGGTTACGTCGACTCCGAAGCCCTGTGCGGAGGTGTAGGTCTCCTGCAGTTGCATGCGCGGTTCGGGGCTGTCCTGCTTCGAGATGACGAGGATAAGGTGGCCGGTCAGCGGTTTAGCGGTGGGAATGGTGACTTCGATGCGCTGCGCGGAGATGGATGAAGTAAGGACGAAAGCAGCGACAAGCGTCAATGCGGAGCGCATCATGAGACCTCTAAAAGACAAGCGGTGAAGGGCCCAGCGTAACAGAGACAACGGGTTGATTTATCGACGATTGAGAGTAGTAATGGGCCGCATAAACATCCGTACGACACACTTGCTATTTTGGCTGGAACAGGAGCGGGGTGAAGTGGGTCAGGTTGTCGCGCCAGACCAGCCAGGTGTGCAGGCCCGGAGTTTCGATCTCGGTGACGGGCATGTTCTTCGTCTTAAGCCATGCACTGAATCTGCGGTTGGCCGTGATGAGCGAGTCACTGGTTCCGCAGGCTATCCATAGGAGACGCAGGTCTGCTGTCTTTGGGTCGAGCGAGGCTAGTTGCGTTTTGTAGTCGAGGTTGTGGTCCGCGGCGCTGAAGCCGCCTACCCAGGCGAACATGTCGGGATGGCTCAGGCCGACGTCGAGCGATTCAAGGCCGCCCATGGAGAGTCCGGTGATGGCGCGGTCTTCGCGGTTGTGGGAGACGTTGTACTCCGACTCGACGCGGGGTAGGACTTCGGTGAGTAGCGCCTGGGTAAAGAGAGCGGTGTTATGGGCGACGACGGCGGGATCCTGCCAGACGCCAAAGCCGCTGTAGACGAAGGAGGTGTCTCCATAGCCGAAAGGCATGACGACTACCATGGGCTTGACCTTGCCCTGAGCGAGGAGGTTATCGAAGATGTAGTTGGCCTTCCCTACGGCAGACCAGCCGACCGCGCCGTCAGACCAGCCGTGGAGAAGATAGAGCACGGGGTAAGGCGTTTTGGCCTTCGCGTCATAGCCGGGCGGCGTGTAGACGTAGTAATCGCTCTGGTTGGCCAGGAGTCCGACGACGGTGGAGGTGGTGTAGAAGTGGTGGTCAAGCCTGCCGTGGGGAACCGGGGTGTCATCCCAGGGCTCGGGCTCGTCGCCGGAGACGGTGAGGAGGTTCGAGAGATTGACCAGGTTCGGCGTGATGGCGACGTTGGAGAGATCGAGACGCGGCTGGTTGTCGACTTCGAAGTGGTAGCCATAAATCTCGGGCGTGAGCGGCTTGGTGGTCAGGGTCCAGATGCCCTTGGCATCTTTGGCCATCGGCATGGGCTTGGCAATGCCTTCGAGGCCCAGCAGGACGGTGGTCGCGCCGTCATCCTTGTAGCTAAAAGTGACCGAATGGTCGGGGTGGATCACAGTGGCGGGCGTGTAGGCGGGGACTTGAGCCGCGAGGAATGGAGCAGCCGCGAAGGTGAGCAGGACAGCAAAAGCCTGAGTGGGCTGGAGCGCGCGGACGAACCGACGAATCATCATGCGCGCCAGTTTAGCCTATCTCCGCACAAGAGCAGCGGTAACTTGGCGCTAATTTTGATGGGCTGAAGATTTCGCCGACGATAACGGTGTGCGGCCATAACAGCGCATAATTGAGAGATGCCCTTTCGCTCTGGTTTCGTCTCCATCATTGGTCGGCCTAATGCCGGCAAGTCCACCTTATTGAATGCCCTGCTGGGGCAAAAGCTCGCCATCGTGACCCACAAGCCGCAGACGACGCGGACGCGGATTCATGGAGTGCTCGAGGTTCCGCTGAAGAAGAAGGCCAAGGGGGAGCCGGGGCATCCGGCGGCGCAGGTGGTGCTGGTGGATACGCCGGGGGTGCATAAGCCGGAGACGCAGCTCGACAAACGCATGATGCAGGAGGTGCATGACGCACTGGAGAGCCGCGATGCCGTGCTGTTTATCGTGGATGTGACGCATCGGCTGGCTAAGACTGGATCGGAGAAGACGACCGGGCGGATGGCGATGAGCGCTGCCGAGGACGACTTCGCGCTGTCGCTGGTGAAGAAGCTGGAGTGCCCGGTGATCCTGGTGCTGAACAAGATCGATGCGGTGAAGAAGGAAGAGTTGCTGCCGCTGATTGCGCACTGGAGCTCGCTGCATGACTTTACCGAGGTAGTGCCGATCTCAGCCAGGAAGAAGGAAGGGCTGGAGCTGCTGCTGGAAAAGATCGTCGGGCAGTTGAAGGAGGGGCAGCGGTACTTTCCAAAGCACCAGTTGACCGACCAGCCGGAACGGTTCCTTGTGGCGGAACTGATTCGGGAGAAGATTTTGATGCTGACCGGGGAGGAGGTTCCTTATGCGACCGCCGTGGTGATTGAGCGGTACGAGGAACCGGCTTCGCTCAAAAAGATGAAGGACGGCAAGCTGCCGGTGACAAAGATTGCCGCTGCAATTTTCTGCGAACGAACGGGGCAGAAGGCGATCCTGATTGGCAAGCAGGGCGAGATGCTGAAGCGGATCGGCACGACAGCGCGGAAGGATATCGAAGGCTTGCTGGGGACGCGGGTGTTTCTGGAGCTGTTTGTGAAGGTACAGGAAGAGTGGCGGAGCTCGCGTGGGTTTGTGGAGGATCTGGACTGGCGGCGGCAGTTGGAGGAGATCGCCGAGAAGCAGATGGGCGAGGAGAAGTAAACCACGGTTCTGCGAAAATCAACCTTTATTTGGTCTAAATGAACGATAGAATGCCCATCCAAAAAGCAGAATAAAGAACAATAAGAAAATCCCAGCAGGAATTGCCCGGACGGGCTCATATTCTCCGCGAACCGTCCCAATCACTCCTTTGACAAATAACACGGTCCAGATGAGCACCAGATAGCCGGTAATCCCTCGCGTAATCCACAAATACCGGCTTTTCTTCGGCGAAAGTACAGAAGTTTTCTCTTCTGCGATGCTCTGCTTCTTGAACAGCTTCTTTGCCACAAGAAGCAGGATCAAAAAGTTTGCAACAAACCAAACACAAAGGGTGTTACCGAACCAAGGCGGCAAATGGTTCGGCTGAAAGCGAAGAGAAAAAAACGTAGCAAATGCAATGAGCGGTACGGTTAGTGCGAATGCAATCGCAACAAAAGCTATTGACTTCGACCGATTATTCATCCACTGCAGTATATATGTCTGCTTTGAAGGAGCCTCTGGAACGAATGACTTTCATTCAGGCTATTCCTTGATGCTGACGCCGAGGGTCTTCATCTTGCGGTAGAGGTGGCTGCGCTCGAGGCCGAGAGATTCGGCGGTGCGGCTTACGTTGCCGTGGTTTTCGTCGAGCTTCTTGAGGATGTAGTCGCGCTCGTAGGCTTCGCGGGCTTCGAGCAGCGACGCGAACTCTTCGCCACGGTTGAGGCGACCTGATTCGGTGAGCTTGCCGGGGCCGCGGTAGACGAGCATGGGCAGATGCTTGCGCTCAATGCGCTGCGTCTTGGGGTTGAGGATGAGGACGCGCTCGACGAGATTGCGCAGCTCGCGAACGTTTCCGGGCCAGTGATATTGACGGAGCGCAGTGAGGGCGTCTTCGGTCATCTCGACGTGCGGTCGGCCATACTGCTGGCCAAACTCCTGTAGAAATTCTTTAACCAGCAGCGGAATGTCTTCCTTGCGGTCGCGCAGCGGCGGAACAAAAAACGGGATGACATTGAGGCGGTAGAAGAGGTCTTCGCGGAAGTTGCCACGGGCGATCTCCTCTTCGAGGTCCTTGTTGGTGGCAGCGATGACGCGGACATCGACGTGGATAGGGTGCGAGGCCCCGACGGGGAGGAAGCGCTGCTCGTCGAGAGCGCGGAGCACCTTGGCCTGCGTCTTGAGGCTCATGTCGCCTACTTCGTCGAGAAAGAGAGTTCCGCCGTCGGCCCGCTCGAAGGTGCCTTTCTTTTCCTGCGGGCCGTTGGTTCCGGCCGGGACGGCTCCGTGGCGGTAGCCGAAGAGCTCGCTTTCGATGTAGTCCTCGGGGATGGCGGCGCAGTTAAGCTCGACGAAAGGGCGCTCCTTGCGCAGGCTTTCGGCGTGCATGGCGCGGCCGATGAGTTCTTTGCCAGTGCCGGACTCGCCGAAGATGAGGACGCGGCCGTTGGTGGGAGCCATCAGCTTGATCTGCTGGCGCAGCGCCTTCATGGGAACGCTCTGGCCGGTGACCGTTCCCTTCACCGCGAGCTGGCGCGAGAACTCTTCGTTGTCTTCGCGCATCTGGCGGGCCTTCATCGCGTTCTTCAGCACGATCAGGGTGCGGTCGAGCGAGAGCGGCTTTTCGAGGAAGTCGTAGGCGCCGAGCTTGGTGGCGCGCACCGCCGCCTCAATCGTGCCATGGCCGCTGATGATGACGACCTCCGGCACGTTGGTGCTGTTGAGCGTGCGAATCTCGGCGAGGGTTTCGAGGCCGTCGCGGTCGGGCAACCAGATGTCGAGCAGAACCACATCGTAGGCCGCGTCGCGGAGCAGTTCGAGCGCCTCGCCGGCGGTGGCGCTGGTGGTGACGAGGTAGCCCTCTTCGCGCAGGATGCTCTCCAGCGATTGGCGGATCTCGGCTTCGTCATCGACGATCAGAACGTGGTTCAAGCAGGGCCTCCGTGGCCGTTGGCGGTGGTACTGGGAAGTTCGAGTTCGCTGTCGGTGCTGACGGCTGCTCTCAGTTCGATGATGAATTTTGCCCCGGCGGGAAAGTTCTTTTCGGCACGAATGGTTCCCTGGTGCTCCTGAATGATCTTGGCGGCGATGGCGAGGCCGAGGCCGGTGCCGCGCTGCTTGGTGGAGAAATAAGGGAGGAAGAGACGCTCGCGCATATCGTCAGTGAGGCCGGTGCCGGTGTCAGCGATGGAGAGCTCGATCATTCCGTTTTCGAGTTGAGCGGTGCCGATGCGGAGTTCGCGGAGCAGGCTCTGCTGCATGGCCTCGGCGGCATTGTCGATGAGGTTGCCGAGGGCTCGTTTGAGCGCTTCGGGATCGGCCATGACGAGCGGCAGGCCGACAGGCATCTTTCTAATCATGGTGATGTTCTGCATGCGCCCGGCGAAGAGGGCCAGCGCGTTTTCGACGATGGTGTTGAGGTCGGCAGGACGAGGACGCGCCGTGGGGAACTCCGCCAGCGCGGAGAACTGATCGACCAGCGACCGCATGCTCTCGACCGACGAGCTGATGACTTCGCTGCAGCGGCGAATGACGGCGGTTGAGGGCGATTCGATATTTTGGTCGGCGAGCGTAGTGGCGAGGCGGTCGATGTGGCGGTGAATCTGCTCGGCGCTGAGACTGATGGGGGTGAGAGGATTTTTAATCTCGTGAGCGACGCGGCGGGCGACCTCCTTCCATGCAGACTGCTTCTGGGCGCGGAGGAGTTCGGTCGCGTTTTCGAGCACAACGACGTAGCCGCGATGTTCGCGGGTCATGCGGTCGTGCGTGCCGGGAGTTTCGAGCAGGGCGACCGTTGCGAGCAGGTTGAGGCTGCCGCCGAAGCGGTCGTTGCCGATGCTGGCGACCTCGATCTCGCTGGAGGCAGAGCCCATGCGGTGGCTGCGCTTGATGAGGTGGTCGATAACATCGGAGACCTCGGGCGGAAAGACTTCTTCGATGACGCGACCAAGGAAGGGTCGCTGGCCGCCGGGGTCCATCATCTCGCTGAGGGCGCGGTTGGTGAGAACGATGCGGCGGTCGGCATCGAGCGTGGCCACGCCGTTGGGGATGGTCTCGAGCATGGTCTCGAGCTCGCTGCGGCGGGTTTCGAGCGAGGCGTTGGCTGCGCTGAGTTGAACGGTGGAGTGCTCGACGGCGCGGCGGCTGCCTTCGAGATCGGCGGCCATGTGGTTGAAGCTGCGGACTAGTTCACCCAACTCCTCGGTGGCTCCCTCGTCGACGCGGCGAGCGTAGTCTCCGGCGGCGATGGCCTCCATCGCGTCGCCCAGGGCTTCTACGGGCCGCGTTACCTGCTTGGCGATGTGGAGCGCAAGCCAACTGGAGGCGAAGAGCGCGAGGATCGTCATCATGAACAGAAGGCTCATGTAAAGACTTCTGATCTGGCGGCGCTCCCGGAAGAGCACCCAGTAGGCGTCGGCCTCTTTGCGCAGATGGGCCATGGTCGCGGCCATGCCGAAGGGCATGGGCAGACCGACGACGACGGTGTTGCCATGCTGAACGGTGGTGGCGGCGAGCGCGTAATCGGTCTGGCCGAGCGAGAAGATGGGGGCATCGCTGCGTTGGGCGGCGGTGAGTATGGCGGCATCCGTGGGATCAGTACGCGGCGTGTGTACAGGCGGGGCAGGGCCATTCTCATCCGCAGGCGAGTCCGGCAGCCATGGCTTGACTTCGGCGGTGGCGCCATCCCGCTGGGGCATCTGGAAGCTGGCAATGGCACGTCCATCGCGATAGACGATGGCAAATCCGCTCTGCAGCGTGATCTCATGCTGGCGCAGAATGTTGTTGATGACCTCGTGGTCGTGCCGCGGCGTCGACTTCGCCGTGGCGGCTGCCGCCTGATGCGAAGCACCCCGGCGGGGCCGGCGTATCTGACGGCGAGCGGGCTGCGTCACCGGCTTTGGCTCGATGGCGGCATTAGCAGCAGGAAGACTCGATGCGATGGAGTCCGCCTCGACGCGGGCGTTGGCCGTGGTGTACTGGGCAAGCGCAAGGGCCATGCGGTTGCTGTCGTCGCGCATCTGCGTTACCGGCTGCCCGAACCAGCGGTCGACAGCGCGGTTCATCAGCAGATAGCTGAAGGC
Organism: Granulicella sp.; assembly: GCA_041691255.1. Classification (GTDB taxonomy): domain Bacteria; phylum Acidobacteriota; class Terriglobia; order Terriglobales; family Acidobacteriaceae; genus Edaphobacter. The sequence continues at coordinate 31,925 of JBEPUY010000018.1, forward strand.
GAACATGAAGGCAATGGGTAGGAAGCTCACAAGCACCGCGCCCCAGAGCATCCGCGTGCGCAGACGCGATCCCAGAACGCGGCTGCGCTGGTCTGCGTAGAGCTTGAGCATGTTGCGGACCAGCAGCACAAGGATGACGACGAAGAGCAGGAAGGCTACGACCGACAAACCCGTGAACAGAAAGATCTGTTCGAGGTTGACGGGGTGCGGAAGCCGCGGCGAATTAAAGGCGTTGAGTGTGTTGAGCACGATCAGCAGCACAAGGAAGCACACGCCAAGAGCGATGATCAGCAGCTTTCGCCGGTTCGGGTTGATGGGCGTGGCCATGCTTCTCCCTCAATGCCCGATTATAGGGACTGACGGCTGTTCTTTCTTTCGCAAAGGATCACAAAAGGTCAGCTCACCAATGTTGAGACTGGCTTCCACTCACGCTTTTGAGCGGTCGCCACGGCGGCGTAGGTCAGAACGCCGTTGTAGGTATTGACACCCTCGGCGATTCCCTTGTCTTCGGCGATTGCGGCCCGGGCCCCCAGACGAGCCAGCTTCAGCACGTAGGGAAAGGTCGCATTGGTGAGTGCCAGGGTGGAGGTATTCGGCACCGCAGCGGGCATGTTGGTGACGCAGTAGTGAACGACGCCATTGACCTCATACGACGGGTCGCTGTGCGTGGTGGGGTGCGCGGTTTCGATGCAGCCACCCTGGTCGATGGCCACATCGACGATGACGGCGCCCTTCTTCATTCGTTCGACCATGGCACGGGTGACGATCTTGGGCGCTGCCGCGCCGGGAATCAGAACGCCGCCAATGACCAGATCGGCCTCGCAGACAGCGCGCTCGATGTTGTAGCTGTTGGAGGCCACGGTGAAGACGCGGCCGTTGAAGATGTCGTCCAGCTCGCGCAGGCGGTTCAGGTTCAGGTCGATCAGCGTGACCTTTGCTCCCATGCCGAGGGCGATCTTGGCGGCGTTGGTTCCGACGATGCCGCCGCCGATGATGCAGACGTTGCCGGGAGCGACGCCCGGAACGCCGCCAAGCAGAACGCCGCGTCCGCCGTGCTCTTTTTCAAGATAAGTCGCGCCGACCTGGACGCTCATGCGCCCGGCTACCTCGCTCATAGGAGTGAGCAGGGGCAGGCCGCCGGTGCGGTCGCGGACGGTCTCGTAGGCGATGCCGGTGACCCGGCTGGCGAGCAGAGCATCGGTGAGGACGGGAAGAGGCGCGAGGTGGAGATAGGTGAACAGGACGAGGTCCTCGCGGAAGTGCCGGTACTCCTTTTCGACTGGCTCCTTGACCTTGACGACCATCTCGGCGAGCCGCCATACGTCGTGCGCGGAACCGACGATCTCGGCCCCGGCGGACTGGTATTCGTCGTCGGGCATGGCGGAGAGCGCGCCGGCGTCATGCTCGACCAGCACCTCGTGGCCAGCCTCGACCAGCGCTTTGACGCCTGCGGGGGTTACGCCGACACGGCTCTCGTGATCCTTTACCTCTTTGGGGACGCCGATGATCATCTTTCGCCTCCGCATGCTGCTGCTTCCGATTGTATCTACCTTGGATGGGCGATTTCTTCGTCCAGAGTCGCTGCTGTAATAAATGGGATTACATTCTGAGCGTGAAGCACTTGCGAGACAGGTCTATCCAGGTGGCCCTGGAGGTATTCCGGCCACTTTGCGGGAGGATTTTATCCTTCGTCGATACGATTGCAGGTGATGAAACGCATGGCCAGCTGACCCTCGAAATCCCGCATCTCGCCGATCCGATTCACGAATTGTTTTCATCGATAGGTTAGACTCTGAAGGTAGTGACAGACGCTTCCAGCATTGTTCTCCCCCGGGAGGCGGGCCCTTACTCGCGACACGTCCGTTCGCTGGATGGATTGCGCGGAATGGCCGTTCTTGGTGTCATGGCCACTCATCTCTTTCGTTCGTCCGTGGCCAATCAAGGCTTTCTTCTTCGCGCCATTGGATCTACTTTCGCCTTTGGAGCCAGGGGGGTAGACCTTTTCTTTGTACTCTCCGGCTTCCTCATCACTGGAATCCTCTACGATTCACTCTCCGATTCAGGTTACTTCCGCAAGTTCTACGCACGCCGCTGCCTGCGCATCTTCCCGCTCTACTATGGCGTGCTCTTTGCGCTCCTTCTTCTCACTCCCTGGCTTCGCATCCAGTGGCAGCACATGCAATGGTCGCTCCTCCTTTATCTACAGAACACGAGTGTCATTCAGCCAATTTTCCATTGGAACTCTCACAGCGTTGATCTGATTCACTTCTGGTCGCTGGCCGTAGAGGAGCAGTTTTATCTGGTCTGGCCGCTCGTTGTTTTCTTACTCCGCGATCGCAAAAAAATCCTCATAGCCTGCGCCGTTCTCTCCCTGTCCGCTCTTGTTCTGCGTTCTGTTCTGGCCTTTCACCAAACCTTCTACTACACCATCCACTGCTCCACAGCATGCCGCGCGGATTCTCTGCTCATCGGAGGCGCGCTTGCACTTGTTTTACGCGGACGCCTGCATGACCTCACCTTGCGTTACGCCCGGCCAGTCTTTTGGTGGACAGTCGTGATCATGATCGCTCTCAACCTGGTGCGCCCCGTGGTGGCATGGCATCCGCAATGGATCTTCACCTTCGACGCAAGCTACCTGGCCTTCAGTTACACCCTTTTCGCGGTGGCTTCTGCGGCGCTCATTGCGTGGTGCCTGCGGCCCTCCTCTGTCCCACGCTCTTTCTTTGAACGCCCTGTTTTGTGCTTCTTCGGCAAGTACAGCTATGGGCTCTATGTCCTGCACCTGATTATTTTTTCGCTTATCGTGACGGATGTTCGCGCGTGGATCGACCATCAGACCGGCCACAAGGGGATCGGGGTTGCCGGTGCAGGCATCTTGACCTTTATTCTCTCTGTCGGTGCTGCTTACCTGAGCTATAACCTGTTCGAGAAAAAGTTCCTCCACTTAAAGCGCTACTTCGAATACACCCGGCCCAAGCCACCCGCGACGCCCTCTGGATCGCTGCCGACTCACGAAACCCTCTCCAGCGCCTCTTAACCAGCCTCGGCCAGCGCTTGGACGCCGGCAGGCATTACGCCGACGCGGCTCTCGTGCTTCCCTCTTTGGAACGCCGGTGATTCTCTTTCGGCTCCGCATGCTGATGCTTTCGATTGCATCGACCGATAGTGACTCTAACGGGCCATAGGAAGGCACCCTTTCACGCGGTACAAGTGGATTACTATACTGATAGTCTCTTTTCAGGAAACGAACTCCGAAAATATATGTCTTCAAACAGCTTTCAGATGCGATATTCGCGCATACACAATATGCGATCTCTCTTCAGCCTCTTTTCGAGCGACCTGGCCATCGACCTCGGCACGGCCAATACCCTTGTGTACGCCCATGGCAAGGGCATTATCGTCAACGAGCCCTCGATCATCGCGGTCAATAAGATCACCAATGAGGTCGAGGCCGTCGGCAAAGAGGCCAAAGAGATGCTTGGCCGCACGCCGGGCAATATCGTCGCCATCAAGCCGATGAAGGACGGCGTCATCGCCGACTTCCGCCATACCGAAAAGATGTTGAACTACTTCATCCAGAAGGCGCATAACCGCAAGATGATGGTGCATCCGCGTATCGTCATCGGCGTCCCCAGCGAGATTACGCAGGTGGAAAAACGCGCCGTGATGGACTCGGCCTATCGTGCCAAGGCCAGTGAGGTTCACCTGGTGGAACAGGCTATGGTCGCCGCTATTGGTGCTGGTCTTCCCATTACGGAACCGGGCGGAAACATGGTCGTCGATATCGGCGGCGGTACGACCGACATTGCGGTGATCTCGCTGGCGGGCATCGTCTATTCGCGCTCGGTGCGCATGGCGGGAAACCAGATGGACGAAGCCGTGATGACCTATCTCAAGCGCAAGTACAACCTGCTGATCGGCGAGCGCACTGCTGAGCAGATCAAGATCTCGCTGGGCTCGGCGTTTCCGCTGGACAAGCCGATTGAGATGGAGGTCAAGGGGCGCAACCTGATCGAGGGCGTGCCGAAGACGATCACGATTGAGGACTCCGAGATTCGCGAGGCGCTCAGCGAGTCGATCTCGACCATCATCAACGCTATTCGCGTAGCACTGGAGCGCACTCCGCCGGAGCTTTCCGCCGATATCTCCGATCGCGGCATTGTGCTGACCGGCGGCGGCGCGCTGATTAAGAACCTCGACAAGCGCATCCGCGAAGAGACCGGCCTGCCCGTCTCCATCGCCGACGATCCGCTTTGCTCGGTCGTTCTTGGAACCGGAAAGATGCTCTCCGACTTCAAGCTGCTGCGTAAGATTTCAATCGACTAATTCATTCTGGGAAATACGGCGGTGGCAGGGATGATTCCTGCCACCGCTTTTTTATTGGCTGGTGTTCTAAGGACAAGAGCGAAATACAGGGGTCTCTCCACTTCGCTTCGCTTCGGTCGAGATGACGTGCTTTGCTATTGCACTCCGGTCGAGATGACGTGCAGCTGTGATTGTGCGCGGAGTTGGTCGAGATGACGTGCTTTCGAAGGTGAAGAGCTAAGTCGTTGCAGGTGGATGGGTCAGGCGGACGCGGATACGGTCGATGCGGCGGTCGGTGCTGGCGAGGACTTCCAGCCGCAGGCCGTCTTCTTCGACGACTTCGCCGGGTAGCGGGATATGTCCCGCCATCTCCGAGACCAGGCCGCCTACGGTCGTGGACTCATAGTGCTCCGGCAGGTGCAACTCGGGCAGCTCTTCCCTGCCCTCTCGCGCGGGAAAGTCCTCTGCGTCTGCCGACTCGATGTCTTCGGCAGGCCGTTTCGAGTCGCCCAGTTCATCGGCAAAGAGGTCGCGCAGCCGGGAGATCTCGAAGCTGCCGGAGACGATGTAGGAGCCGCCCTCCTCGCGGACGGGGGTATCGTCGTCCTCGGCGGTGTCGTGCTCGTCGGCGATCTCGCCCACGATGGCTTCGATCAGGTCTTCGATCGTGACCAGTCCTGCGACGCCGCCGTACTCGTCGATGACGATGCTCATGTGCTGCTTCTCGCGCTGCATCTCGCGCAGCAGCTCGGCGACTCTCTTCGTCTCCGGCACAAAGGCCGCGGGCCGCTGCAACTGCGCCACACTGCGGGAGCTGGCTTCGCTGTCGGGAATCTGCAGCAGGTCGTGCGCGAAGATGATGCCGGTAATGTTATCGAGCGACTTGGAGTACACCGGCACCCGCGAGAACACGTGGGTCGCAATCTCTTCGGTAAAGCGCTCGAGGCTGATGCTGCCGGGGACTGCGAAGACCTCCGGGCGCGGTGTCATGACCTCGTGCACCACCTTATCGCCGAACTCGACGACCGAGCGCACCAGCTCACGGTCCGACTCTTCGAGAATGCCTTCTTCCTCTCCCGCTTCAAGCAGCGCATCCATCGCCTCGGACGGATGCTCCTCTTCCTGCGCATCCTCGGGCTCCGCCAGCGCGGCGATCGAGAGCAGCAGCCCCAGCAGCAGCGTGACGGGGAGAATGAGATAGAAGAGCGCCTGCAAGAGATACCGGATGCGGGCGATCCAAAAGCCGCGGGTGCGGGTAAACAGGATCTGCGGCAGCAGGCGGTCGAAGATGAGGATCATCAGAATGATCTCAAAGACTCCTAGCGCAATCTCCGACCCGCTGGGACTGCGGGCAAACATTGGCCGCAGCGTCAAGGCGGTATAGAGTCGCAGCCCCATCAGCAGCGCAATCGCAGCCACGCTGAGCTGGCGCAGGACCGAAGCCGACAGCGCGACCGACTCACGGCCGAGCCGCAGCTTCGGCTCGACGAACTGCTCCCAGTCGTCGATGTTGTCCTGATATTCGCGGGCGAGGAATTTGCCCATCTCCGAGTAGACGCGGTCGACATACGCGGCCAGCGTCAGGATGACCAGCAGCACGGCGAAGATGAGGAAGTAAAGAGGAGTCATGCTTTCCTCCCTCGGTTCACTGGCTTCTTCGTTGAAGACACTCGCTCGATCAGCGTGACGGGCAGACGTAACTCGCGGCGAAGTTCGGCCTCTCGCGCGGCCATCTCACCCTTGTCGGTCTCGTGGTCCAGACCGGAGAGGTGCAAAAGCCCATGCAGCAGCAGGATGCGGACCTCATCGCGCAGGGTGTGGCCAAAGGCGGCAGCCTGACGAGCGGCGGTATCGAGTGAGATGGCAAGATCGCCGGCATGGCCGTAGGGGTTTTCGGCTGCCGGAAAACTCAGCACATCGGTGGCCTTGTTCTTGTGGCGAAAAGTCTTGTTCAGGCCGCGCAGCGTGGCGTCGTCGGCCAGCAGCACCTCGACGTCGCCATCGAGGCCGACCGCCTCGCGGGCGCGGTTGAGAAAGCGGGTCAGGCCGGACTTTGAAAGCTCCGCAGCATCGGAATGGTCGATGTTAATCATCGTGCCTGGTTCTCCCCGGAGCGGGTATAGACGCGGACGTAGTTGACCAGCATCTTCTGCGGGAACTTCGTGGTCGCGTCCGGATTTCCCGGCCACGCACCGCCAACGGCAACGTTCAGGATGATGAAGAACGGATGGTCGTAGACCCAGGTCGTTCCCGGCGGAAGATCGGCCGGTGTGCGCTCGGCGATGAGCTTGTTGTCGACAAAGAATTTGATGTCCTTCGGTGCCCACTCCACCGCATACAGATGAAAGCCCTTGTTCACGGCCTCCCTGGCAGGCAGAGCGAACTTCGCCGAGATGCCGTGCGCGCCGCTGTAGCCGGGGCCGTGCAGGGTGCTGTAGATCGTGGAAGGCTCGCCGATGTTCTCGAAGATGTCGATCTCGCCGCACTTTGGCCAGCCGACCGAGTCGATGTTATCGCCCAGCAGCCAGAAGGCGGGCCAGATTCCTTTGTCCAGCGGCAGCTTGATGCTCGCTTCGAAGCGGCCATACGTCTGCGAGAACAGACCCTTCGTCCGAATACGGGTCGAGGTATATTGACGGGCGACTCCGTCGGCACCGGTGTAGTTCTCTTTCCTCGCCGTAATGACGAGATCGCCATGCTTCTGCTGCACGTTGGCGGAACGGCTGGTGTAACTCTCCAGCTCGTTATTGGGGTTGTTTCCGCCTATATCAAACGACCACTTCGCCGGATCGGGAGCGGAACCCTTCGCGCCATTGAACTCGTCACCCCATGAGAGCTTCCATTGGGACGAGGGCGAAACCGGAGTGTGCGATTGGGCCACGGCAGAGCCGCCGAATAGCAGAACCGCGCAGCCGAAGCAGGCACAGCCAAGAAGCCGCGTCAGACCGGGCTTCGACTTCGAGATCGAGAGCACGGCGGCGGGGATGGAAGGTGTACTTGGGGGTTCGATGTCGATCATCGTAGAAAGAAAAATCCGTAGGGATCGTGGTGACCCTTATTGATGATGGTATCGCATTCGACAGCGCAGTATTGCAAAAACGCTTAGTGGGCTTTGCGTAGATCATCGACGGTGGGAATCCCAACCAGGACGAGCAGCAAGAGAGCCAAGGGCAGGAAGAACAGAAATCCCACATGCCGGAAACTCAGCGCTCCCGACAGTCCGCCAAAAAAGAACAGTCCGATCAGAGACAGTAATAACCGCAATTTTTTCCGGTCAGCCATTACCTTCAAGGTATCCGGACCGCATTTGTAGCGATTCCAGTAAAAAAGTTTCCCCAATTCGATGCCTATATCGGTCACGATACCGGTCATATGAGTGGTGCGAATCTCCGCATGGGAAATCTTCGTAATGATCGCGTTCTGTAGGCCCATGGTGAAGCACAGCAGAAGCGTAATCATCGACACCAATAGCCATTTCGGGTGATCCAAGGATCTTCCAATACAGCCGAAGAAGATCAGAAGAGCGGCCTCCACCAGCAGCGGAATCGCATACTCACTGCGCAGACTTCGTCGTCGTCCCCAGTTGACGAGGATGGCGGTGCAGGCAGCGCCGATCAAAAATGCCATCAAGAGGCTGAAGCCGGAAAGCCACATGCTCACGTCACCCATGGCAAGGTTGTCAGCCATCGACGAGACAACTCCCGACATATGGGAGGTATAGTGTCTGACGGCAAGATAGCCGCCGGCATCAGTGCCTCCAGCCACAAAAGCGAGGACGAGAGCCAGATGGCGGTTGGCCCGCTGACTTCGTTCTTTTCCCGTTAAACTGCGCAGGTACTCGATGGGCATGATACGAGACCATCTTCGCACACCAGCTTTAGCGCTCCAATTACCATCGCTCTTTTCGTTATTGAGGCTTGGCAACCGCCTGCACAGGCTGGGTGGTTGCGAGGTTGGCGTCGGGCAGAGCAGCGTCTCCAATGGGAAGCGGCAGTTGCTGCTGCGCGCGGCCATAGCTGTCGTAAGCGCGGACGATGCGCTGCACCAGCTGGTGCCGCACCACGTCCACGTCCTCGAAGTGACAGAAGCGAATGCCTTCCACGCCATCGAGAACGTTCAACGCTTCCAGCAGTCCCGATCTCTTCGGATTAGGCAGGTCGGTCTGGGTCAGGTCGCCGGTAATGACGGCCTTCGAGTTGTTGCCCATGCGCGTGAGGAACATCTTCATCTGTTCCATGGTGGTGTTCTGCGCCTCGTCCATGATGATGAAGGCGTCGTTAAGGGTGCGACCGCGCATAAATGCGAGCGGCGCCACCTCAATGACATTGGTTTCCAGCATCTTATCGACCTTCATGGGGTCGAGCAGATCGTAGAGCGCGTCATAGAGCGGGCGCAGGTAAGGATCGACCTTCTCCTGCAACGAGCCGGGTAGAAATCCTAACCGTTCGCCAGCCTCGACCGCAGGACGGACGAGAATGATGCGGCTGACCTTCTTCGACATCAGGGCCGAAGCAGCCATGGCGACGGCCAGATACGTCTTGCCCGTTCCGGCAGGTCCGAGGCCAAAGACCATGTCGCTCTGCTCGATGGCTTCGACGTACTTTCGCTGGTTGGGTGAACGGGGCTGCACCATGCGCTTCACCCCGGCGGAGCGCTGCTTGCCGGAGTCGACCAGCGAACGCAGCGTGACCGAAGGATCAGCGACGACGAGCTTCAACATGCCGTTGAGTTCGCCATTGGAGAGATTGACCCCTGATTTGCGGAGAGCATCAAAATCCGAGAAAACACGTTCGACCCGGTCGATACTGGCAGCGTCCCCGGTGACCTGAATGGCGTCGGAACGAAGGTCGATCATTACATGAAGACCATCTTCGAGCAGCTTGAGGTTTTCATCGCGGGTCCCATAAAGGGGCTCAATGCCGGGAGTGATTTCCAGGGATTTTTTCATCAAGAAGGGCGCTGACCTCCGTCAGGGAATGCTTGGTTATTGGATGCTTTGGGTTTGGATAGGTTGTGGGGACGAAAAAGGCGCAAGGCGCGGAAGGAGGATGTTCTGGATACTGCGACCGGGATGGCTGAAGTTGCCAATCGTATGCCGAAGATGGGCACAGACTAGAACCATGACGTGGGTCGCGTCAAGTGGCAAATGATGAATTACTAAACCGATGAATCGAATGTGGGGCCAAAGCCTTGTTTTAAGACCTCCTCAGATATCAAACACCGCCCCCTGAACAAAAGTGGTCAGCTCAAACTCGCCCCGCAAACCACGTCATCTCGACCGAAGCAATGGACAGGTTTGTTGTCCGTTGCGGAGGGGAGAGAGCCATGTATTTCTCCTTTACCCAGATCAGTAAAAATATCGTATTGTTGATAAATAGTTGATTGAATAAATAGTTGAGCTGTAAATCATATCTTCGGGACAGGATGAATCCCTGGTTTGGAGTGGAAACAGCAGCAGCAAACACAGAAGCAAAAAATACAGGGATCTCTCCACTGCGCTTCGCTTCGGTCGAGATGACGTGAGTTTTGTGGGTCGAGATGACGTGCTGTTGTGGGTAGTGGGCAGGGACCATCTGGCAGCTAGTTCTTGACCATCCAGCCCAAGTTCCGTAGACTTAGAGATTGCAGGGGATGGGTCGGGCTGTGTTCCTAGCCAGCCTCCGGCTGCATCCTAAATTTCCCCGCCACAACCGGGTTAGAGAAAAGAGTTCAGTAATGGCAAATCATGTTTCCTCGTTGAAGCGCGCACGTCAGACCGAAACCAAGACCGCGATCAACCGCGCCAACAAGAGCAAGCTGCGCGGCACCCTGCGTACCCTGCGTGAGGCCATCGCCGCCGGCGACGCCAAGACGCTCGGCGATGTCTACCGCTCGACCGTTTCGGTGCTCGACAAGAGCGTCCAGAAGGGCGTTTTGCACAAGAACACCGCCAGCCGCTACAAGAGCCGCCTCAACGCCCGCGTCAAGGCTGTTGCGACCACCAAGGCTGCCTAAGCTTTTACATCTTCATAAAGATCATCGGAGGGCTGGCTTACGGGATGACCGAAGCTGGCCCTCTTTATTTGGCCCCGTCACTATCGTTGCTGGGTGCCTGCTCCCCGGGAAGTGTGTAGAGCGTCGGCCGTTTGCGCGGCTGCTCTGGCGAGGCGTCACCGTCAACCGTGGTGGTGGCAGCTGGCCGACTCGCAGTTGGAGGCCGCACGGGAACACTGGCCGCCTGCTGCACCTTCTGCGCTTCGGGCTGGGCTGCTGGTTGTACTGGGGGCAGGGCGGCCTTTACCGGGGCAGGCTCACTCGGCGCTGGGCTTGCGGCTGGCTGCTCCGGCGATGGTCCGGCAAAATCGATTGGCAAAATGTCGTCCTTGGGAATCAGGGCTCGCGCCTCTTTCACGTCGGCTTGATCTTTTTTGCTGAGCGGCGGCAGCGGGAAGACTTCAAGCGCATTCTCGCGCACGACCGTCAGGCCCATCCCATCAGGCGAAAGGGCGAAGTTCTGCCCGGCTCGTGCTACCGGGGAGCAGTCGATGTGTAGGAGCTGTTTGCCGCTTTCTATCTGATACACAATGACATTCTGCCCTGTGAGTCCCACCCCTGAGCCCTGCTCCAGATTATCGACGGGGGCATCCCCCATCACCCGTCCCAGAGCGAACCTCCCGCTCTCCGGAGCAAAGACCATAGAGGTCGCCACATAGTCGCCAAAGAGGTTCTGCTCCCACATCTCATCGCCACGCAGATTGAACCCACCGAGCACCTGCGGCGAGTCGCCGGTATGGCAGCCGAACGCGATGAACTCGCTGCTGCTGACGAAGCGGGGAGTGGGATCGCAGGTCGAAGCGAAGGGAGCCAACTCCTTCACCTCGCCGTGGAAGGGGTGAAAATCGAAGCCCCATTGCTGCCTTCCCTCGTCGACGACGGCGATATGTCCCGCGCCCATCGCCGCTAGATCGCCGAAGTGGGCGGCATGGGCGATACCCGCCAGACCGGCTTCCACTATGTCGCCCGTGCCCGGCAATGCCAGACGATAGAAGCTCAGCGCCACCGGATCAGGATCTCCGGGCTTTCCGATGGGCTGGGGAACAGGTTTGGGCGTCGGCCCGAACAGCGGTGCCGGAGCAGCAGGCACAGGCGGCGTTCGCTCCGCCGACTCGACGATCAGCAGATCAGCCCCGGGCGACAGCAGCACAACGCCGATCCGGCGGTTCGTCGTCAGCAAGCCCCGCTGCCGGAACGGCTGCCCGGAGGCCAGGTTCGCCAGCGGCGCAAACGTCGTCAGCGTATCGCGGGTGCGGAGTAGAAACCGCCCACGGCCCAGGCTCCAAAGATACTGGCCGTTATCGTGGAAGCGCCAATCCGTTCGTGCCAATACACGGCCCGAGGGCAACTCTATCAGTACCGCCTCTACCGTTCGATCTTCGTCGCCGGGGGGATCATTGGGGATTCGCTCCATCAACCGATGAACGGCAAAGGTAAAGAGGAGATGCTGGTTATCGACATAATTCACGGTCAGCATAGAGCTGCCGGCTACCAAAAACTGGGAAGATGGAGGCACGTAGCCCAGTGAATCCAGAGGGATACGAACCGCAGGCCCGCTTGCCCAGGCAAACAGTGGGGCCGCAGTCAGCACGACCAGAAGGGCCAGCCGGGCAAGCTGGCGGGGCCGTGAAGTCGCGTAAGTCCTGACGGGAACCGGCATGGCAGAGTCCGCGTATCCATCCTCATACAGCGCGTAGGTCTACTCTTTCACAGACGCAGCGCAGCCGCCAAGGTCTGACGTCCGCAGCCCGATTTATAGCGGTTTCGCGCACACTGGTGATACAAAGGCTGGATAACGTTGCGTGATCGAGGCTCGGAGGAAAAAACTGCATGTTGCATGAATGGATGAAACTTATACGCAAGACAGGCTTTGCGGCAACCGCCGCCGTTATCGCGGCGGGCTCATGCACTGCCGCGTTTGCCCAGCCTCCAGCCCCTGCTTCGGCGGCCAGACAGCCGACCAAAACCTATCTGCCGATTCCCGCCTTCGATACCTCTTCCATCGACACCGCGGCCAATCCCTGCGACGACTTCTACAAGTTTGCCTGCGGCAAATTCGCGGCCAACCACCCCATCCCTCCCGACCAGGACGGCGTCGACAACTTCTACGCGTTGTTCAACGTCAACACCCAGCGGCTGAACGAGATCCTCACCAAGGCCGCTGACGGCGGCGCATCGCGCTCGCCCGAAGAGCAGAAGATCGGCGACTACTACAAAGCCTGCATGGACACCAGCGCGATCAACGCCAAGGAGCTTGCGCCGGTCCAGCCCCTGCTCGATGAGATCAACGCCGTCACCAGCAAGCGAGAGCTTCCCGCACTGATCGGCAAGCTGCAGCGCAGCGGCATCGATGTGTTCTTCGGCTATGGCGAGCAGCAGGACCTTAAAGACGCCACGAAGCAGATCGCGCTCATCCAGCAGGACGGCCTCGGCCTGCCGGAGAAGGACTACTACCTCCGCACGGGCGCGAAGGACGAGACTATCCGCCAGCAGTATGTCGCCCACGTCGCCAAGATGTTGACTCTCGCGGGCAGCACGCCGGAGCAGGCGCAGAAGGATGCCGCCGCCATCATGGCGTTAGAGACCGCGCTGGCTAAAGGCTCGATGAGCGTCACCGATATGCGCGATCCTGAAAAGACCTACCATCTGCAGCCAATCGCGACCTTTGAAGCCAGCATTCCCGGTGTCAACTTCGGCGCGTTTGAAGAGGCCATCCACTCTCCACGCGTCAGCGAGCTTAACAACGCCACGCCGCAGTTCTTCCCTGTTTTGATGGAGCAGATGCGCTCCAACGACCTTGAGACGCTCAAGGCGTACATGCGCTACCACCTGCTCACCGCAGTTGCCGGACGCCTCCCCAGCCAGTTCGACCAGGAGAACTTCGACTTCTATGGCCGCAAGCTGCGCGGCCAGCCGGAGCAGGCCCCGCGCTGGAAGCGCTGCTCGAACTCCGTCGATGCCGCGCTCGGCGAGGCTTTGGGCAAGGTCTACGTCGAGCATTACTTCGCAGGAGACAGCAAGGCGCGCACACTCGAGATGGTCAATGACATTGAGACCGCCATGAACAACGACATCGACCAGCTCGCGTGGATGTCGCCCGAGACCAAAACCCGCGCCAAGCAGAAGCTGAAACTCGTAGCCAATAAGATCGGCTACCCGGAGAAGTGGCGCGACTACAGCAAACTCGAAGTGAAGCCCGACGATGCCCTGGGCAACTCGCTGCGCGCGAACGGATTTGAAAATGACCGCCAGCTCAACAAAATCGGCAAGCCGGTCGATCTCAACGAATGGCAGATGACGCCGCCCACGGTCAACGCTTACTACGATCCCAGCATGAACAACATCAACTTCCCTGCCGGGATTCTGCAGCCTGCCTTCTACGATCCCAAGGAAGATGATGCGGTCAACTATGGCCACATCGGCGCCGTCATCGGGCACGAGCTGACCCACGGCTTCGACGACCAGGGCCGCAAGTTCGACGGCAAGGGCAACCTCACCGACTGGTGGACGCCTGAAGACGCGAAGAACTTCGAGGCCCGCACCGACTGCCTCGTCAACGAGTATGGAGGCTTCACCGCGGTCGATGACGTGAAGATCAACGGCAAACTGACGCTCGGCGAAAACACCGCCGACAATGGCGGCCTGGTGCTGGCCTACATGGCCTATCTCGAGCGCGCAAAGAAGGAAGGCATCGACCTTCAGACGAAGAAGGACGGATATACCTCGCCGCAGCGCTTCTACATCGCCTTCGCACAGAACTGGTGCGAGAACTCCCGCCCCGAGAGCGTTCGCGCGCAGGTGCTCAGCGATCCGCACTCACCCGATCACTTCCGCGCCAATGGAGCCATCGTCAACCAGCCCGGCTTCGCCGAAGCCTTCGGCTGCAAAAAAGGATCGCCCATGGTCCCGGTCGACAGTTGCCGCGTCTGGTAGCGAAGACTAACGCATCACAAAGGGCATCGCGATTGTTAATTGCGATGCCCTTTGTGATCCAGCACAGAAGGTTTGCTTTGAGGTTTAAAAACAGGCAGCACAAGAACAAGAGCGAAATACAGGGGTCTCTCCACTCCGCTTCGCTCCGGTCGAGATGACGTGCCTTTTGCCGCTCCGGTTGATGGCGTACAGTGTCTTTTTGTTGCTCCGGTCGATGGCGTACAGGTTAGGTCTGGTCGATAGCCTGCGGCTGAAGAGTTTAGGCAGTTCTTAGCCGCGCAGGCTGACCGGCGGATGGTGTACCGCTGACAGCTTGTCATACGACGCTTGTGGCAGATCAAGGGCGGCAGCGGCAACGTTCTCTTCCAGATGCTTGACCGAAGACGTTCCAGGAATAGGCAGAGTCACCGGGGAACGCTTGAGCAACCATGCCAGCGCGACCTGCAGCGGCGTCGCGTCGAGCTCACTTGCGACCTCTTTCACCACTTCATGCGCCTCCTTTGCCTGGCCTAGGGGAGCCCAGGGCATGAACGCGATGCCATTCTGCTCGCAGTAGTCGACGACGTAGTCGTACTCGCGATCGGCGAAGCTGAAGCGGTTCTGCACCGAGACGATGGGAACGATTCTGCGGGCGCGCTCGATGTGCTCGCGGGTAACGTTCGAGAGTCCGACGTGGCGGATCTTGCCCTGCTCGCGCAGCTTGGCCAGCGTCTCGACCGAGGCCTCGAAGGAGACAGCGTTATCGGGGGCGTGGAGCTGGTGGATGTCGATGCGCTCCAGCCGCAGGCGCTTCAGGCTTCCCTCCAGCGCCTCGGTCAGATGCTTCGGGCTGGCATTGTGAGTCCATTGACCGGGGCCGGGACGCTCCCAACCGCCCTTGGTTGCGATCACCAAATCCTTAGCATAGGGATAGAGCGCTTCGGCGATCAGCTCTTCAGAGGTTCCCGGGCCATAGGAGTCGGCGGTGTCGATCAGGTTGATGCCGAGTTCGGTGGTCCTGCGCAGGGTGGCGAGGCAGCCAGCCTTATCGGCAGGAGGACCCCAGATGCCTGTCCCCGTGATGCGCATGGCTCCATAGCCGAGACGGTTGACGGTAAGATCGCCGCCGAGGGTAAACGTGCCGGCGGCTGCGACGGAGAGAGATTGCTCGTTTTTCACAGAACTGCTCCTGTTTGGTCGTTACGGTTGAGAGTGAGTGGGTACTAGTAAAATTCTTACCATCAGCTTATTCCCAGAAGTGCGGTTGCCGAAAGTCCAGGCGAAAAATTGAACCCAGAAGCAATTCGTGAGCAACTCGAGTCGATCGTTCAGGACCCCGCTTTTCGATCCAGTAAACGGTCCATTCAATTCTTGAGATATGTCGTAGAGAAGACCCTGAGTGGGGCTGCCGACCAGATTAAGGAACGGACGATCGGGGTAGAAGTCTTTGGGCGGCCGCCTTCGTACGATACCAATGAAGACCACGTGGTGCGAACGGCTGCGAGCGAACTTCGCAAGCGGCTGGCCATCTACTATGGCGAGGAGAAGCATCGCTCTGAGCTGCGCATGAGCCTGGTGCCGGGATCCTATATCCCTCAGTTCAAGCTTGCCCAACCTGCCGGGCCAAATGCGGAGACTGACGCCGGGATCGAAGGGGCGAATGGACTGGCTGCGGCGAGTGGGCCTGGGACAGATCTAAATGAGCATCTTCTGAATAGCATTCCCTCGGGACGAAGCCGGAAGTCGTGGTATGTCGCTTCAGCTTTGGTAGTTGTGGCGCTGCTGGTGGGGTGGTTTGGATATCTGTGGCTGCGTCCGAGGAGCGCGGAGTCTCTCTTCTGGAAGCCGGTGCTGGATACGCCGGGTGCAGTACTGTTGGCGGTGGGCGACGTTCCGAATGGGCCTCCATCGACGACAACGGGGGAGACGACATTTTCGCTCCCGGTCATCCACAAGGCCTCGTCGACGACGATCCCCTTTGCCGATGCAGTGACAACGGCGCGCGTGCTTGGAGAGTTGCAGGTGCAAGGCAAGCGGGTGATGATCCGGCGGGAGGAGGTCAGTTCCTTCTCGGACCTGCGAGAAGGGCCGGTTGTACTGATTGGCGCCTTCAATAACGAGTGGAGCCTGCGACTGACACGAGAGCTGCGCTACAGCCTGGCGCTCGATGCGGAGAGGCATCTTATCTATATTAAGGACGCCAAAAATCCATCGCTCAGGACGTGGAGCTGGGCGACGGACAAGCCGACCGGCGATCAGGGGGCCGCGGGTGGACCTGCGCTGATGGACTATGCCCTGATCTCCCGCATATGGAACTCGGAGACCGGACATGTCGTGTTCGTGATCGGTGGGCTGTATACCTATGGGACCGAGACCGCCGGGGAGTTTCTATCCGACCCACAGCTTATGCAGACGATTGTGAAGCAGATGCCCCGGAACTCGCACAGCAACCTGCAGATTGTGCTGGGAACTACGGTGACGGACGCGGTGGCTGGCCCTCCCAAGGTGCTTGCTATCTCAACCGAGTAGCGTTGAAGTGGTTCGACCAAAGCTAAATCACGAATGATAAGTGAATTGATAATAGTTGGCTTATGCGATTCCTGACGGTCAGGAACCGTATCTGTCTATCTTTATGTCGCTTGCGCTCGATAGAAATCGCTTCGCATTAACCAGCCTTCTTTTTCGCTTGATGAAGACGGAAACAGGAAGAGCTGGAATCCGGAACGATTGAAACAATAGGTCATTTTGCCAGGGCAGATTCAGTCTGCCCTGGCTATTGGATGGCCCATCATTGAGACCCTCTTCCGCGACGAAGCAAATTTGAGGAGACCTTTAATGAAATACCTTTTGAAAAACATTCTGTGGTTTGCCGTTCTTTGTGCCCTGTGCCTTGCGACGCCACCTTGCGTCTTCGGGCAAGGACTAGCCCGCATCTCCGGGACGGTAACAGACTCCACTGGCGCGGCGATTCCCAATGCCTCGGTGGTAGCCACGCGGCTGAGTACGGGAGACAAGACCACCGTCACGTCCAACGGCTCGGGCGCATTTGTCTTCCCGTCGCTGGCTCCGGCCGAGTACAGCATCGGCGTGACCGAGACTGGCTTTACCGGGTTCCTGCAGAAGAGCGTCGTCCTGCAGGCCGACCAGTCGATTACGGTCAACGCGGCATTGACGGTCGGCAGCGACGCCCAGGTCATCAATGTCGATTCCGCTCCCCCGCAGGTGGATATCACGACCGGCACGTTGTCGCAGGTCATCGACGAAAAGCGCGTGAACGACCTTCCCCTGAACGGGCGCAATGCTGCCGCGCTGACGACGCTGGTGCCGGGCGTAGTGGTGGCTCCGTCGGCCAATATCGACCAGGGTCAGACCAAGACCTTTCCGGTGGTCGCAGCGGTGACGATCAACGGGACCCGCGCCAACCAGGTGAACTACATGCTGGACGGCGGCAATAACGTCGACGAATACACCAACGTCAATGCTCCTTTCCCCATGCCCGATGCGCTGCAGGAGTTCAGCGTACAGACGAGCAACTACAACGCCGAGTATGGCCAGAATGCGGGCGGAGTCGTGAACATCATCACCCGCAGTGGCTCGAATCAATTGCACGGAGATGCCTTTGAATATCTGAGGAACCGTGTGTTCAACGCGGCGAACTACTTTAGCTATGTCGGTGGCAAGAAGACCGTCGATCCGCTCAAGCGCAATCAGTTTGGTGGCACCATCGGCGGCCCGGTTGTGATTCCGCATCTCTACAACGGAGCGAACAAGACGTTCTTCTTCTTTGGCGTGCAATCGACGCGGCTTCGCACCAATGGCGTGGGCGGCACGGCATTTCTTCCTACCCCCGCACAGCTTGCGGGTACCTTTACCGGAGTGTCGAGCCCGATCCTGAATCCCAAGACGCTGCTGCCCTACCCATGTACACCCACCGGGGCCACGTTTACCTGCACGGTCAATCCGAACGACTATAACCAGTCATCGCTGGCGCTGCTGAAGTATCTGCCGACTATCAGCGGAAGCGATGGAACGTACCAGTTCTTCCGTCCGATCAAGCAGAACTTTATCGAATATACGGGGCGCCTCGATCAGGCGCTGGGAGCGAAGGATCGTCTGACCCTGCGTTACTTCTACGACAGCTTCGACAATGCGGGTGTGCTCGATACAACGGACCTTCTGAGCTACTCCGATGAGGCTGCGATTCGCTATCACAATGCGCTGATCTCCGAGACGCACACCTTCAACGATCACCTGTTGAACAACTTCAGCCTGAGCTATCAGATTGAAGATGCTTCGCGTGGGCCGCTGGCGGGAGCGCCAAACGTAAACGATTTGGGCGTCAATGTTTGGCAGCCCGCCTTCAAGCAGATCAACCAGATCCAGGTGGCGAACTTCTTTACGATTGGCGACAATCCAGCCGCCAGCTTCCGCCGCAACAACTACACGCTGGCCGACGATCTGCACTGGGTGATCGGCAGCCACACGATGAGCTTCGGGTTTCACGGGGAGTTGGCCAAGGTAGATGTCGATAACCAGTTTCAGCAGCCCGGCATCTTCCAGTTCAACAGCAACGCGTCGATCTCCAATCCCCTGGCAGATTACCTGCTTGGCGGCCTGACCAACTTTCAGCAGGCTTCGGGACAATACTTCAACAACCGCTACCACGTAACCGGCTACTATGCGCAGGACAGTTGGAAGGTAAACCGGCGGCTCACGCTGAACTATGGCATCCGCTATGAGCCTTTCGCGCCACAGCACGAGAGCCACGAGCGGGAGGGCATGTTCAGCCCGGCTGCACGTGCTGCCGTCACGGTTTCGACGACGCATCCCAATGCGCTTGCCGGGCTGCTGTTTCCCGGCGACGCAGGATTTGTCGAGAACATGGTGCACCCGGTCTACTCGCACTTCATGCCGCGCTTTGGATTTGCGTTGGACGTGTTTGGCGATGGGAAGACCAGCATTCGCGGCGGCGGCGGGCAGTTTTATGACACGCGCCTGCCGGGTGTGTTCGACAATATCTTCGCCAACTCCGTCCCGTTTGTTGCTTCCGTCAACGTGCAGTTTCTGCCTACGGCGCTGGCTGACTTTTCGAACCCCTATGCGAGCGTAGCTGGCGGCAATCCGTTCCCTGCTCCGCAGCCTCCGCCTGCAAATTACTTCAAGACAGCTAACTATCAGTCGTCGAGTTACAGCACGTTCGATCCTACGACGTTCCGTTTGCCTGTAACTTACTCGTGGAACCTTGCCGTCGAGCAGCAGTTCACCGACAAGCTCTCCAGCCGGATCGCGTATGTCGGGTCGCGCAGCAATCACCAGTATGTGCCGTCGGATATCAACCCGACCTATAACCAGGGACCCAACGTAGGCAAGCGCGTCTACTACTCGCCGAACCTGCTGCAGAACTACACGCAGCAGATCGCGCAGGTGGATACGGGCGGAAATGCAATCTATCACTCGCTCCAGGCCTCGCTGCAAAACCGGGTGAGCACGGGACTTACTCTCTTCTTGAACTACACCTGGTCGAAGGCGATTGATAACTTCCCATTTGGCGCATCAGCTACCGCCGTCGTGCCGGGATCGGGATATTCGCTTCCGGTCTATGAACCTCACTTCAAACGATTGGACAATGGCCCTTCGGACTACGACCACCGCAATGTGTTGTCACTCTCGTACGTGTGGGTGTTGCCGAAACTCAGCCGAGGCAATGCAGCGGTTCGGTACGCGGCGAATGGCTGGCAGACCAATGGCATCTTCGCGTTCCGCAGTGGCGATCCGCTCACTGTGACCGGCGCAGGAAACAGCGGAACCAACCTGGGACGCGAGCGTGGTGTGTGGAATGGCCAGAATCCTTACGGCGGCAACGCCTGCGGAGCGGTTAGCACGGCATGCAAGTCTTACCTGAATACTGCCAACTTCTCGACTAATCCGAGCTACAAGGTGAATCTGCCGCTGTCCTACGGAAACATCGTGAAGGGTAGCTTTATTGGGCCGCAGTATACCGACTGGGACGTCAGTGTCATGCGCTACTTCCCGGTGCACGAAGCCGTGCAGCTCCAGTTCCGCGCGGAGTATTTCAATGTGTTGAACCACACCAACTTCGGCGATCCAAATGCTTCGGTAACGAACGGAGCGTTCGGCAGGGTCACTTCGGCCAGCGATCCTCGCATCGGCCAGATGTCGCTGAAGTTATTGTTCTAACCGCTTGAGGGCAAACACAGGCATGTGGCGTGCAGGAATCTCCTCGCGCCATATGCCTTTCATTTTTGATCTGGCTTTCGCCGACGGCGACGCTTAGCGAGTTCATCTTTAACCGGGTTCGCCAATGCGGGCTCTCTACCTATAAGGAACGGTCTTCTGCATGGCTTTCGTTATCGCCCTCATTCTATTTTTTGTTATCGCTCCTTCGCGCCTGATTGCTGCTCCAGCGTCTTCGCACAGTCAGAACAAGGCTCCGCTCTATCTTGATCCCAGTGCTCCGCTGCAACAACGCGTCGACGATCTGGTCGGGCGCATGACGCTCGAAGAAAAAGTAGGACAGATGCAGAACGAAGCACCGGCAATTCTTCGTTTGCATGTTCCTTCGTATGACTGGTGGAATGAGGGACTGCACGGTATGGCGCGGTCCGGTTACGCCACCGTGTTTCCGCAGGCGATTGGGCTTGCAGCAACCTGGGACACACGATTAATCGAGAGAGTCGCCGATGTCATCTCGACAGAAGCACGGGCAAAATACAACGAAGCGCAGCGCATCGGAAATCACTCGATCTTTTACGGTTTGACCATTTGGTCGCCGAACATCAATATTGTTCGCGATCCTCGCTGGGGGCGCGGGCAGGAGACCTATGGTGAAGACCCCTTCCTGACCGGACAGATCGGCAGTGCGTTTGTGCGCCGACTACAAGGCGACAATTCCAGATACCTGAAGACGGTGGCCACGGCGAAGCACTTCGCCGTGCATAGTGGGCCGGAGTCAGAGCGGCACAGCTTCGATGCCGTTATCTCGCCGCATGATCTTGAAGACACCTACCTCCCCGCATTTCACGAACTGGTGACACACGCACACGTGGACAGCGTAATGTGCGCCTATAACGCGGTCGATGGCGCACCTGCATGTGCCAACACAATGCTCTTGCAACAGAAACTGAAACGCGACTGGGGATTCAATGGCTTTATCGTCTCAGATTGTGCGGCAATCTCCGATGTCAGCGTCGGCCATAAGTACGCTCCGGATTTGGAGCATGCGGCCGCTGTGTCCGTAAAAGCGGGAACCGACCTTAGTTGCGGCAAGGAGTATGCGGCGTTGGCCGGGGCCGTACGGCATCACCTGATACCAGAGTCAGACATCGACTCTGCCGTGCGTCGCTTGTTCACGGCACGGTTTCGACTAGGGATGTTCGATCCTGCGGCCTCGGTGCCGTTCAATAAAATTCCATTCTCGCAAAATGATTCTCCTCAACATGCTCAACTCTCGCTCGAAGCGGCGCGTGCTTCGATGGTGCTGCTGAAGAACGACCATGATGTGTTGCCGCTACGCTCCGGGCTAAAAGACATTGCGGTGATTGGGCCGAATGCCGATGCGTTGCCAGCGCTTGAAGGAAACTACAACGGCGTAGCCTCGCACCCGGTGACGCCGCTGGAAGCTCTCGAGAGACGCATGCCAGGCCATGTGCGATACGCGCAGGGATCGCCGTATGTCGACGGGGCTGTCGTGCCTGTACCTGAAACCCTATGGACCACCGATGGAGAAGTGACGTACGGGCTTCGTGGAGAGTACTTCTCTGGCACGGATTTCAAGGGTGCTCCCGCGGTGACACGCATCGACCGCAGGATTGACTTCGATTGGAATGGCGCATCCCCGGCACCGGACGTCTCGGCCAAAGCCTTTGCTGTTCGCTGGACGGGCATGATGACCGCACCCATGCCCGGCACGTTGAATATGGATTTCGCGTTTGCGCATTGCAGCACCTGCGAGGATGCGGAGACGATCAAAGTATGGCTCGACGGCAAGCAGGTCTATGACTACGATCACTCAGCGACGCATGGCAGACGCGCCCCCACTCCACCTTTTCAATTGGCGTTTGCCGATACCAGGCCGCATCGTCTGCGCATTGAATACACGCATCAGGCGCCGCACTTCGGAGCCGGCCTGACGTTGAACTGGAGACCACCGCTGGCTGTGCTGCGTCAACAGGCGGTTGCGGCTGCATCTCGATCAGATGCCGTGGTCTTGTTCCTGGGGCTCAGCCCTGAACTGGAAGGCGAAGAGATGCCGATTGCGGTGAAGGGATTTCGCGGAGGGGATCGCACTTCAATTGAGCTGCCGGACGCGCAACAGCAACTGGTCTCTGCAATTGCTGCTACGGGTAAGCCGATTGTCCTGGTCTTGATGAATGGAAGCGCGATCGCACTTGGCGACGCGGCGAAGAAGGCGGCGGCCATTCTTGAGGCGTGGTATCCGGGGCAAGCTGGGGGCACGGCCATTGCGGAGACTCTCTTTGGCGAGAAGAATCCTTCTGGCCGACTGCCGATTACCTTCTATGCGAGCACAGCGCAACTGCCGCCGTTCGATGACTACAGCATGAGCAACCGAACCTATCGTTACTTCAGTGGCGAACCGCTCTATGGCTTCGGGTATGGGCTCAGCTACACGCGCTTCGGCTACTCCGCAGGCAAGCTTTCCACCTCGACTGTGCAAGCGGGACAGTCGCTCAAGGTACAGGTAGAGGTGAAGAACAATGGTGAGCGCGACGGCACGGAGACGGTTGAGGCTTACCTGATTCCGCAACATATGGCCGGAGCGCCGCTGCGCCAGTTGGTTGGTTTTCAGAAGATGCAGCTTCGTCGAGGGGAGAGCAAGACGGTGCAGATGACCTTGACGCCTCGTGAGTTGAGCCTGGTCTCCGCAGATGGCATGCGCAGTGTACAACCCGGCGAGTACAAGCTCTACCTCGGAGGAGGCCAGCCAGGACAATCCGCTGGAATCATCCTGCTATTTCAAGTTGTAGGTCGCGCTACAGTACAGCCTTGACTTAGTCGCATGCTACTTAACTCATGCGACTAAGTCCTCAACCTTTTCACGATTTCTTAGCTTCACCGATTGCGTCGAGGGCTGTAATAACTTCGGAAGGAAGTTGCAGGGTTGCGGCTTTGAGATTCTCACGTAGATGCTCGGTAGAAGATGTCCCAGGGATCAACAAAATGTTGGGCGAGCGTTGAAGAAGCCACGCAAGCGCAACCTGCATTGGCGTGCTCTCGATTGACGCCGCTGCCGTTTCGAGTACCGATGACTGTAGCGGAGTAAACCCTCCGAGCGGGAAGAACGGCACATAAGCGATGCCTTGGCTCGCGAGATCGTCGATGAACACGTCATCGTTTCGTTGGACCACGTTATAGAGGTTCTGCACGCAGACAATCTCCGAGATTTTCCGTCCCTCGGCAAACTGCTTAGGGCTGATGTTGCTTAGGCCGAGATGGCGGATGAGGCCCTGCTGCTTGAGTTCGGCAAGCACGGTCAGCGGTTCTTCGATGGATCCTTCCGCTGGCCCCATCACTCCACCAACGCGGAGGTTGACGACATCGAGCCGGTCGAGCCCGAGGTTTCGGAGATTGTCGTGAACGCCATCGATCAACTCCTGGCGCGAAAGAGCGTGGATCCACGACTTGTCTTCACCACGTCGAGCGCCTAGCTTGGTGACGATCACCAGTTCATCAACATAAGGATGGAGCGCCTGCTTGATGATCTGATTGGTCACATGAGGTCCATAGAAGTCGCTGGTATCAATATGGTTCACGCCGAAGGCGACGGCCTCTCTCAGAACAGCAACCGCGGTATCCACGTCGCGTGGCGGTCCCCACACTTGCGGTCCGGCAAGCTGCATCGCGCCATAGCCCATGCGGTTTACAGCCATCGAGGTGTTTGGAAAGGTAAAAGCGCCGCCGAGACTTGTCGGTGTTGTCATGTATGTTTCTCCTGGTCTGTTCAAATGTTATTCGCCAATCTGGCTGCTTGTGTTTAGATGAAGAAAGCTTCAGATTAGGAGTTCGCATTTGACTCAGCGTCCACCGATACTCTTACAGCCCCGTAAATTGCCAGTTCAAGCGCGTTCGACTGCGAGTGTGGAGGCCATTCTTGAAGCGACCATTCAGGTTTTGCTGGGCATGGGCAAAGAGCGGCTGACCACAACAAGAGTGGCAATGCGAGCCGGAGTGTCTGTTGGAACGTTGTATCAGTACTTTCTTAACAAGAGCGCTCTCCTGCAGGCTGCCCTGCGACGCCACATGGACGAGGTAACGGAGGCAGTCGAACGAGTCTGTAAAGAGCAGAAGGGCAACACGCTCCGGCAGATGGGGACAGCTCTCATCACCGCATTCCTGACTGCCAAGATGAGGAATGCGAAGACGAGTGTCGCTTTGTATTCGATAAGCTCCGATGTGGATGGAGCAAAGATCGTGCAGCAGATGGGAGTGCGCTCTAACAGGGCAATCGTTACGATGTTGACGACCTCCTGCGAGCCGCTGAGCAAAGATCCTCAGCTGGTCGCTTTGATGCTGCAAGGTGCGATGGCTGGGATCAGCCGACGCTTGCTCGAATCAGACGCTCCCGAAAAACAGTTCGAAACATTACGTCAAGAACTCGTCTTCTTGGTGTGCGCTTACTTAGAAGCCAGCTCTGCGCGCCTATCCGTTTTGTCATAATTCTTTCGTACGAATGAGCTTTACGCGAGCGACAACGAGACGCTCGAGATCATCCAGATCAGTCATGCCTATCACGTTGGCAATGGCTCGACAGGATGGGCGACTTTCACATAGACATCTGATAAATAAATACTTCGTTAATACCAGCCTGCTAAAACACTATCGGTAGGTTGTTTATTGACCGTGCCGGGGCCGGACTTAGGGTTGCGTCCGTCTCGACGGAAGATAAGTCACCAGGAATCAAAACTTATGGAGGCGGGAGATTCAATGCTGATTGATAGAAGCTGGGGATGTGCTCACGATGGGATCCAGGGAAACAAGCATAAGTCGAATATTCGAGTTGCAGGACGGATTTGTCTGGCCGTAATGCTTTTGCTAATGTTTCCGGGATTGAGCGCCTTCGCTCAATATGAGAACGGAAGTCTTGTCGGAACCATCCATGATGCAAGCGGAGCAGCAGTCGCAGGTGCAGTGGTGACGATCAAAAATAATGCCACAGCGGCCACTACGACAGTAACGACGAATGGCTCCGGCGATTATGATGCCCCCTCCCTTCGTGTTGGCCTCTACACGATCTCTGCAAAAGCTTCCGGTTTCGCCGATGCTATCGCAAACAATATCTCGGTTTCGGTTGGTGTGCGCGGGCGTATCGATCTGACCCTGCAGGTGGGCAGTGCGCAGACTACGGTCGAGGTAAGCGATGTCGCACTGCAGATTGAAACCGATTCGAGCCAGCGTGGCCAGACCATCACCCAATATCAGAGCGCTGCCCTTCCGTTGGTAAGCAGGAACTACTCCGACCTGCTGGGCTTGATCACCGGCTCCCGTCAGGCCCCCACCGCCGCGACCACCAGTTCCGTCAACAGCCTGGTTCGTGCTGGCGCGTACAACATTAATGGTCAGCGCAGCATGTTCAATAACTTCCTGCTCGACGGCATGGATAACAACGCTTACGGCGAGAGCAACCAGGGATTCGACAACCAGATCATCGCCATTCCGCCTGACTCTGTCGCACAGTTTCAGGTCGTCACCAATAACGAGAGCGCGGAGTACGGCCGCTCCTCAGGCGCCACCATCAATGCTGCGTCCGCGAGTGGAACCAACCGCTTTCATGCGACGCTCTATGAGTTCATCCGCAACACGGACCTTAATGCTGCCGGCTACTTCAAGCCGAGGACGGTCGGCAATACTGGCAACGTTATTCCCTTCCAGAAGCCTACCTTCAACCGCAACCAGTTCGGCATGAACGTCGGCGGACCCATCCGCAAGGACAAGTTATTTTTCTTTCTTGACTATGAAGGCTTCCGCCAGACGCTCAAGCCGCTTAGTGTGTTTACCCTGCCGACGCAGAATGAACTCAACGGCATTCTTGTCGTTCCTGTAAAAAATCCGATCACGGGTCAGGTCTACCAGGCCAATACCGCGATTCCTTCAACGGCCATCAATCCTATCTCGCAGCAGATCATCGGCTACTTCAAAGGTATTCCCGGCCTGCCCACGAGCGGGCTTCCGACAACGGGCCTGGCGACGAATGACTACTCGAAGCAGGTTCCGTTTTCCGACAACTCCGACAAAGGAGATTTGCGCCTTGATTATCAGCAGAGCGCAAGCAGCTCCTGGTTTCTTCGCATCAGCGACCGCAAGGAGACGGGTGTCAACTATCCGGCGCTGCCGTTGCCTCTTGACGGCCAGACCAACGGCACGATCCGCGTTCTCGATCAGCAGGTAGCGCTGGGCCACACTCACCTCTTCGGCTCCAATAAGATCCTCGATGCTCGCGTCGGCCTCTCCAAGACCAAGGCGGGCAAGTACAGCCTCTCCATCGGCAACAATGCCATCACCATTCCTGGGTTGCCGACGAATCCGGTTGTTGCAGGCGGTCTGCCTTCCACAAGCATCACGGGCTTCACTGCCTTTGGACGTCAGAGCACCAACCCTCAGTGGCAGAATCCAGCTCTGCTCGATCCCAAGGTCAACTTCACCTGGGTCAAGGGCAATCACTCGCTGAAGTTTGGCTATGAGTACGAGCATGTCTGGATGGCCGTCAACGATAACAATCCTCTCTATGGCTCCTTCAGCTACGGCGGAGGCTATAGCCTTTGCCCGAGTTGCGCTGGCGGAGGCAGTTCTGCGGTCAGCGATAATTACTGGGCCGATTTTCTCTTCGGCAATACCAATAACTACTCGTTGGCCAATTACTTCGTCGCGCATCTTCGCCAGACGCTCGACAGTGCTTATGCTCAGGACGACTGGCACGTCAGCCCCAAGCTGACCCTCAACCTCGGTCTTCGTTGGGAGTACGGATCGCCTTACTCCGAGCAGAACAAGTTTGTATCTAATTTCGATCCCACTACCCAGACTGTTCTTACCATCACCCCCGGAGCAGTGAAGGGTAACGGCATCACACCCTACACCGGCGGCGGTGGAGTCTATGGCAGCACCCTTGTCAATCCTGACCTGAACGACTTTGCTCCGCGCCTCGGCTTTGCCTACGCGGCTACATCGCGGACCGCATTGCGTGGCGGCTACGGAGTCAGCTATGTTCACTACACCCGAGCGGGTTCCGGTGATATTACCGCCATCAACGCACCGCAAGCGCAGTTCGCCTCGGTCACCCAACCCACCCCCAACGCCATCAATCACTGCAACCCGCTGCCGAGCCAGATCATCACCCCCAACGCCACCGCTCCGAGTTGCTATGCGACGGTCGATCAGGGATATCCTTCCGGGCTGGTAACAACCTTCAATCCCGCCACGGACAACATCACCTGGGTTCCCAAAAACACGCGCGACAGCTATGTGCAGAGCTACTTTCTCAGTGTGCAGCAGCAGGTTGCGAAAAACACTCTGCTCGATATCGCCTACGTGGGCAACCGCGGTCTGAAGCTGCAGGGCTTCCTGAACGGCAACCAGAAGAACCCGGCCAACAACTTTGCCCGACCTTTCGGAAATTGGCCGAGCGATATCACTGAGGCTCCCAACGTCTTCGTCTCTCGTTACGATGCTCTGCAGGTTCGCTACGAACAGAGATTCGTTGCGGGACTTACTCTCCTAAACTCCTTCAGTTGGTCGCATGCACTGGATAACGCCAGCGCCTCACTCGAAGGCAACACGCCCTCGCCGCAGAACGCTAACAATATCAAGGCTGACTACGGTCAGTCCGACTACAACTTGCCGGTCGCGAATGTGACCAGTCTCGTCTATGAACTGCCCATCGGACATAGCCGCCGCTTTCTCGATAAGAGCAACGGGCTGGTGGACACGCTGATCGGCGGCTGGCAGATTAGCGGCATCAACACGATGCAGGCTGGCACACCCTTCAATGTGGGTTATTCCCCCAACTCAGCGAATGCCGTCTCTCCGCAGATCTCCGCAACCTATCGCGGAGCCAACGAGTACCGTCCTAATGTCGTCGCCGGTCAGCCCCTCATCAAGAAGACCAGGCTGGCGAGCGGCTACATCCAGTACATCAATCTCGCTGCCTTCACCCTGCCCATCACTCGCGACACCAACGGAAAACTGCTGAGCCCCTTCGGCAACGCCTCGCGTAATCCCGGTCGCACCCCGGCCTTCTATCAGACCGACCTCGCTCTCAACAAGAAGTTCAGCACCCCCATCGAGAGCCTCAAGGTCGAGTTCCGCGCAGAGAGCTACAACCTCTTCAACCACACCAACCTCTACCTGCCCGGCAGCGGCCTCGGCGGAACCCTCGGAGCCGCACCCACCAGCGGCGGTCAGATCACCAGCACCTTTGAACCGCGCATTCTTCAGTTCGGTTTGAAGATCCTTTACTAACCTGCTCGAAAGAAAAGTGCCAGCCGCGAAAACGGCTGGCACTTTTTGTTTAAGAAAGCAGCTCTAATGAAGCCGGTATTTCACTGATCCTGCCTTTGTGCTCTCTGGGACTTCGCAGCTTCGCAGGTGCTAACATCCCTTTTACGAGTGAAATTGCTAAATGTCTGAGATGTTTGCCGAACCAGTTGCGTCTGCGATCAGCCGGCAGGAGCGAAGTGCTTTGCTGGAGCGTGTCGCCAGCAGCCAGCATTTCAAACGCGCGGCGCGTCTTCGAGAGTTTCTGCTGTACGTTGGCCAATCCTCGATTGAAAACAGCGGCGCGACTATTCATGAGCAGGAAGTAGGCACGACTGTCTTTGGCCGTCAGGCGGGCTATGATACGAGTCTTGATAACATCGTCCGGGTCAATGCGACAGAACTGCGAAAGCGGCTTGAGCTTTATTTTGTGACCGAAGGCTCTGAAGAACTGGTTGTAATCGAGATTCCGCGAGGGAGCTATACGACCGTCTTTCGCCCTCGTGTTGTCATGAATGAAAGACCACTGGAACAGGAAGCGCCGCTGGTTGAGGAAGCGGTTGCCGTCCCTGCTGCGAATGAGATGGTTGAAACCTCGACACGGGTCACGCCTGTCGCCTGGATGTCCTATCTTCCCTGGATCTTCTCAATGCTTTTGCTGGGTGCATGTGTCTATCTCTCCTGGCAAAACGCTCGCCTCGAGAGCACGCTTTCGCCATGGAAGAGCAACCCGGCCTTGCGGATGTTCTGGTCCCGCTTCTTAGACTCCGGCCAGCCAACCGATGTGGTCGTTGCCGATACGTCCTTCGCGGTAGCCGAGGATATTGCCAGCCGGACGATCTCCCTGGGCGATTATCTAAGCTACGGGTACAAGAGGCTTGCGGAGGATCCTGCAATAAGCCCGGATCGTCGTGCCGATCTTGGACTGGTGCTCGAAAGAAACAATGGGAGCGTTGGCGATTTTATTGTTGCCAGACGCATTCTCGCGCTCGACCCAACGGCTGCCGCTCTGCAATTAAACTTTGCACGCGATTACTCCCCTGAGGCGATCAAGACGAATAGTGTGATTCTTATCGGGAGTGAGCAATCGAACCCCTGGGTCGAGCTATTTAAGGATCGATTGAACTTCTCTATGGAGTACGACCCTACCGAGCATCGTCCTTTTGTGAGAAACAGAAACCCGAAGCCCGGAGAACAGAGTGTCTACAATGGCACGTCGGATCCAGCGAGGAACGAAGGTTATAGCATCGTCGCGTTTCTTCCTGACCTGAGCCGGAATGGCAATGCGCTGATTATTGCCGGAACCGATTCGCAGGCGACCCGTTCCGCGGGCGAGTTTGTCACCAATGGAGATTCGCTGGAGACGCTTCGCAACAAGTTGGGAGTTCACAATGGATTCCCTTACTTCGAAGTCCTGCTGCACAACATGCAGATTACCGGAACCCCGTTGCGCTCGGAGATATTGGCATTTCGCAACGAGGGTCAGGTTGGGCTACCTGAAGCCAGCCACTAGACTGCTGGCGAATAGTATTCGTTGGAACGACGCTTGGAGTCATTTTTAACCTGTCCCGGGCAATCCTTAACGGTTAGAACTTCGCCTTCTGTTGCACCTTTACTTGCGCAAGTCCTTTTTGATGAAGAAGATTGATCGCTATGTTGCGAACATCCCTAATGGGCCTTTGTGTTTGTGCGGCTTTGTTGCCAGTAGCCGGGTTTGCCGTGAATGTACAGAAGGGGCCAGTAGATCTGGTCAACCCTCTGGTTGGAACGGCGAATGAGGGGCAAACTTACCCGGCCGTTGGAGCGCCATTTGGAATGACCCAGTGGACTCCGCAGACGCGGGAGGGCGAAACCAAGTGTGTCGCCCCCTACTATGTTGCAGATACAAGGATTCAGGGATTCAGAGGAAGCCACTTTATGAGTGGCTCCTGCACACAGGACTTTGGAAGCGTGACTCTGATGCCGATGCTTTCGGACGCGCATCTTGGGGCGAAGGAGCGGTCTTCGGCGTTTCGGCATCAGACTGAGGTCCGCCATCCTTATGAATACAAAGTAGATCTGGCCGATAGCGGCATCCATGCCGAGCTCACTGGCACCTCGCGCGCTGGCATGATGCGGTTTGTCTATCCGGCGGGCAAGAAGGCCTGGATCGTGGTTGAAAATAACATCCGGCTGGGTACGGGCGATGTGGAGATCGATGTGGCGCACCAGGAGATCCGGGGCAGCAATCCGGTGCATCGACTCTACGCTGGCACAGGAAAGCCAGCCGGATTTTCGGGCTACTTCGTCATCCAGTTCGACCGCCCTTTTAAGGTTGGAGGCACCTGGTCAGGCACAGATCGCCATGCGGGGGCCACCCATGAGGCCGCTTCCAATATTCCGGTTGGAGCCTTTATCTCCTTCAATCTAGAGGGCAGGCGGGAGGTGCGGGCGCGTATCGGAACCTCGTTCACTTCAATCGACGAGGCAAGGCAAAATCTCAAGACTGAGGAGCCGGATTGGGATTTTGATGGCGTAGTGCAGCGCTCGCGAGAGAGTTGGGACCGTCTTCTCGGCAGAATTCAGATCGGCGGAGATGCGCCAGAGCGAACGATCTTTTACACAGCCCTCTATCACTCCATGTTGTCACCGAGCGTCTTCAGCGATGTGAGTGGCACTTATCCCCGCTTTGCTGCTGGCACGCCGATCGAGCACGCAGAAGGGTTTACGGATTACTGCAACTTCTCTATATGGGATACCTTTCGTGCACTGCATCCTTTGCTGACGATTCTTGACCCCGGTCGCGAGACGGATATGGTCAAGTCGCTGATAAAGAAGGGAGAACAGGGGGGCTTCCTGCCTATCTATCCCGCTTGGAACAGCTATACGACGGAGATGGTGGGCGATCATGCCGATGCGATTATCGCGGACGCGTATGCAAAGGGGCTTCGCGGCTTCGATGCGGAGGGGGCGTATCGGTTGATGCGTAAGAACGCCATGGAGGAGCCTGCGAACAGGGAACTCTACCGCGACGGCAGAGGCAGGCGAGCCCTCAATTCGTATCTGAAGTACGGCTATATCCCCCTGGAAGACCACGTCCCGGACGCCTTTCACGGCGATGAGCAGGTCTCGCGGACGCTCGAGTATGCGTACGACGACTTTCTGGTTGGCGAGATGGCCGGATGGCTTGGGCATCGAGAGGACGCAGCCCTGTTTGCCAAACGGGCGCAGAACTACCGCAATGTGATCGATCCCCAAACGGGCTTCGCTCGCGGCCGCCATCAGGACGGCAGTTGGGACAGCCCGTTTGATCCTGCGGTGAAGTACAGCTACATCACCGAGGGTTTGCCCTATCAATACACCTTCTTTGTTTTGCAGGACATACCAGGATTGATCGAGGCGGTGCATGGCCGTGAGGCGTTTGTGAAGAAGCTGGACGGACTCTTCGCCGGAGGATATTACGACCACGGCAATGAGCCGAGCCACCACATCGCGTATCTCTACGACTATGCGGGCGAGCCTGCAAAGACGCAGATGCACGTCCGGCAGATCATGGACAGCCAGTATAAGAACTCCCCTGATGGACTGGCGGGCAACGACGACGCCGGGCAGATGTCGGCGTGGTACGTCATGTCTGCCCTTGGCTTTTACGCGGTGACGCCCGGAACCGACAGATACGCGATTGGAACCCCTCGGTTCGATGACGTAATGCTGACGTTGCCGGAAGGCAAAAGCCTGCACATCCTTGCGCGAGGCGCGGAAGCCGGCAGCTTCTATGTCCGGTCGGTAGAGCTGAATGGGGTGCGGCTCGACCGGAATTATCTGCGGCACGCAGAGATTATTGGAGGCGGAACCTTGAAGTTTGAGATGTCACGAACGCCTTCCGCCTCGTCTCCCGTTAAGAAATGAGCTTCTAACCTCACTCTCACCGTAAATTCACTTGCCTGTCGTAGTTGCAGTTCGTCAAGATTCCTCGGCAATAGAAACAATGAATTTGTAATCCGACAAAAACTGAGCTACAGCACACCCATTCTGAGGCGTCCGCCGATGCGGAAGAACGGAAAGAGAAATGTAGCCATTTTTCGAGTTGCCGAGGAGTTCAGATGAAGCAATCGCTCGATGTCAATGCAAGCGCTCTACCAGAATGTTCGAGAATAAATTTAAAGGATGAAAACTTTGAGGCCGCCAAGATGCTGAAAAAAATGAAAGACAGATTATTTAATCCCATCAAAAAGAGATCGCTCCTCGCCGGATTCATGGCGCTCTTCGTCCTTGTGTTGAGCGCCTCCTTCACCGCTTCCGCGCAGCAGACAACGGCAACCGTCGTCGGCAATGTCACCGACACGACGGGAGCCGTGGTTGAAGGTGCGGCCATCACGGTCACCAACACGGCGACCAATACGAAGCGGTCCACGGTAACGGACGGTTCCGGGCAGTACTCCCTTCCCGCACTGCCCGCGGGGCATTACTCCCTCGGTGTGGAAAAGACAGGCTTCCAGGCACAGCACGTCGATTCGATCATTCTTGAAGCGAGCCAGACGGCACGCCAGGACTTCAAAATCTCTCCCGGCGCAGTGACTGAAACAGTGACCGTGGAGACGGGGGCTGCGGCGGCGCAACTGCAAACAGAAAATGGAGCGGTGGGAGCCGTGATCGACGCCAAGAAGATCGTCGACCTGCCCCTCAATGGTCGTAACTTTATTCAACTCGCTCAATTGATCCCGGGTGTGAACAGCGGAACCGAGGGCTCGATTACAGTTCGCCGCGCGCGTGGATCGGTGGGAAGTACGGATGCAACCGGGGGTTCGATCTCGATCCAGGTAAACGGACAGCGAGATACGCAGAACCGATATTCGATCGACGGAATCGAGTCGATGGATTATGACGCCTGGACGTACAGCTTTTCCACCTCGGTCGATGCTATCGCCGAGTTCCGCGTAGACACCAGCAGCAGCGGCACCGATTCAGGCGCAGCAGCCGGTGCCAACGTCAACCAGATCATCAAGTCGGGAACAAACGGCCTCCACGGCACGCTGTGGGAGTTCAACCGAAACAATGTGTTCACCCAGACCTACGATGCCATCGCTCACATCGACACCGCACCCGCGCGCCTGAATCGTAATCAGTTCGGCGGCAACATCGGCGGCCCTGTCTATATCCCGCATATCTACAATGGACACAATAAGACGTTCTTCTTCTTCAACGCGGAGACAGGCTACGGATTGCTCGGAGCCAATCCCCGGCAGGCCACCGTTCCCGATGCCAGTGTTCGCGCCGGGATTCTCGATTCCAGCGTCTTTGCCGGACCAGTCGTTAACGGCGTAGCCACCACACTCAACGTAACCGACCCCTACACGGGAAACCCGTATCACGTTGGCGACAAAATCGCGCTCAATGCCAACTCCGCGATCCTGCTGCGGCCCAACATTACGCCAAATCCTACCGTGGCTGGCGCTCCAACCGCGGCAAATCCGACGAACTACTTCAGCACGCCAATCAAGACGTTGAACTACCAGCATCAATATCTTGGGCGCGTCGACCACACGCTCAGCCAGCGCGACACGCTCAGCGGACACTACATCTACGACGATACGTATAGCAACGGATCGTCTTTCTTCGGCAACGATGAAGACAACAATAATGCCATTACCAAGCATCTTGCTGTCTCTGAAACCCACGTCTTCACTCCCGCGATCGTTAACGAATTTCGCTACGGAAGACAGAACTTCCGGGAGTTCGAGACCTTCGGAACGACCAACAATAAGGCCTACGACATTGCCAACGGCCTGATGCAGATTCCATTCTCTTCCTCCGATCCACATTTTTACGGGTCTGTGAATACAACAATCAGCGGCCCGGGCCAGTCTTACCGCCTGTTTGCCGACATCCGCAACATCGGCCCTCGCAATCGTGCGAATGGCATCAATCAGTTCGTTGATAACCTCTCATGGCAGCGCGGCAAGCACTTCCTCAAATTCGGCACCGACATCGGTCGCCGCACCGACTACTTCAGCCAGGCGCGTGACCCGCACGGCACCTTTGGCTTCGATGGCCGCTACACCGGCTCAGCGCTTTTGGACTTCCTGCTCGGCTACGTCGACGGAGACAGCATCAACCCCACCGTCACCAGAACGAATATCTCGAGCATCATTCAGGCCTATTCGGTTCAGGACAACTGGAGCGTCACCCACACGCTGACCCTCAACCTCGGCCTGCGCTGGGACCACTTCGCGCCCTATACGCAGGACGACGACAAGTACGCCGACCTGTACATTGGGTCCGATGGACTCAATCCTTCCATCGCGGTTACACCGGCAAACTCCCATTATGGACGTGGACTGATTCAGCCGGTCTATCACGACTTTCAGCCCAGAGTAGGTTTCGCGTATCAGCCCTATGGTTTGGGAAAAGTAGTTCTGCGTGGAGGATACGGTATCTATTTCACTCCTGAGATCGACAACGCCTACTTCACCATGGGCGAAGGAGATCAGGCGCAGTCCGGCGCATCGCTCACCGGAAATCCTGGAAAGACCGGAACCACCTCCGTGTTGAAGCTGCCAAACCTCATCTTTACCAACCCCTTCCCCGGCGTCGCCACTGGCGGACCGTCTACCTATCCCTTTGCGAATGCGATTGACCAGCATCTGCAAGATCAAATGACGCTGGAGTTCAACCTTGCGTTGCAGACCCAGTTTCCCAACAAGGTGACAGCCGAGGTCGCGTATGTCGGCGCTCGCGGCACGCATAACTTCACCTCTCCGACGGTCAACATTCCGTATCCCATCAATCCTGCGAGTACGACTCTCTCGGTCAACGCGCGGCGTCCCAACCAAAATTTCCTTCGCAATGTGTCAGCCGACTTCTCCAATGGCTCGTCCTCCTACAACTCTCTCCAGACCAAGCTGCAACGGCGAGTCGGACAGGGGTTGAACCTGCTGGTGTCATACACCTGGTCCAAATCGATCTCGGGACCGGGCGACATCGGAGGAGTCGTGGGCGGCGGCAACTTTGGAGCAGGCCCGCTCGATCCCTACCATCCACGCACCGATCGCTCACTCTCTGTCTTCGATATCCCACACCGGTTCGTCGGGACTGCGCTCTATGACATTCCCTTCTTTCACGGTTCTACGGGGGTCAAGAAGTTAATGTTCGATGGGTTTCAGGTTTCGACCATTCTCAGTGTGGTCTCCGGAGATCCTTCCAACGTGACCGATACCGCGCAGACAACCGCAACCGGGATCGCATCGCGTCCTGATCGCAACTTTTCGCAGCAGGTAAGCCTCGGTCGGTCAGGCAGAACCGCGTTGAAGCAATTCAACACGGCGGCCTTCACGGTGGCGCAGCCAGGGGAGTTTGGCACATCAGCCCGTACCGGTGCTGTACGCCTTCCCGGATTAATCAATGACGATTTTTCCGCCACCAAGGGCTTCAAGTTTGGAGGAGAGAGGAACCTGCAGCTTCGCGCAGACTTCTTCAACGCCTTTAAGCATTACAACCCCGATCCCTCCACCATCGGTCTCGCACGCAACAACTCGGGCACGTTCGGAAAGATCAACAACGGAACCTCAGGAGGATTCGCCACCCGCGTCATCCAACTGGGCGCCAAACTTTACTTCTAACCCTATGTATCGCCTGAAGTAAATTTCGACAGGACAGGCCGCAGATCACTGCGGCCTGTCTTTTTATTGCGTGTCACGCGAAGTTGTCATTCCTGATAAAAAGGCCTGCTGAACTCGATTGAAGCTGCGGCCACGCAGGACCGCCGCAACGATGGTCCGGGTCGCGCGCGCATCGCTGAGGCGCACATAATGACAGCCCGCATTTTTGTCGATCGCCATCTCGGGAACGAGCGTGACGCCGATACCCGCGGCAACCATTCCAAAGAGACTGCTGAACTGTCCGCTCTCGAACGCGATGCGCGGCGTGATGCGAGCGTGAGCGCAGGCCGTGATGCTGAGATCGCGGAAGCAGTGGCCATCGCGCAGCATCACGAAAGACTCACCGCGAAGATCTTTGAGAGCAAGAGATTTTGCCCGCGCGTGGGGATGATGCTTCGGCAACACAGCGAATAGCGGTTCGGTGTGGAGAGGAAACAGCTCCAGGTCTTTGTGGCGTAGAGGGACCGCAAGAATCGCCAGATCAATCGACAGGTTGCGCAGGCTTTCAACCAGGATCGGCGTCGTCTCCTCAACAATGCGCAGCTTCGCTTCTGAATGCTTCTTCGTAAAGGCTGCCGTGTAGCGCGGCATCAGGTAAGGACCGATCGTTGGGATAACCCCGACCGCTACGCTGCCGCGAATATCCGCGCATTTATCGGCCACGCTCGATCGCGCCGTCTCCATCTGACTGAGAATCGAACGGGCGTGGGGCAGAAAGGCGCGACCGGCCTCGGTAAGGCGGATGCTGCGACCTAAGCGGTCGAAGAGCTTTGCGTTGAGATCTTCTTCAAGCTTGAGAACCTGTTGCGACAGCGAGGGTTGGGCGACCTGGCAGTGCTCGGCAGCGCGGCTGAAACTGCCTGTCTCTGCGACGGCACAGACGTAACGTAGCTGATGAAACTCCATAGGCGATACCTATACTCCAGATGCGAACTATGTATTGGAACTATCACTCTCCATGATGCTACATTCAGTGGGTCGAGACAAACGGAGACGACACCGCGCATATTTTCGTCGCACGGGAACCGAACAGTAATAAGGAGAGAACCATGTCTACTGAAGCAAAGTGCCCCTTTCCTCACGCCGCAGGCGAAGGCACATCGATCCGCGATTGGTGGCCGAACCAATTGCCGCTCAAGATTCTGCATTCGCACTCGTCTCTGTCCGATCCCTTGGGCAAGGACTTCAACTATGCCGAAGCGTTCAAGAGCCTCGACCTGGCAGCCGTGAAGAAAGACCTTCTGGCGGTGATGACGACCTCGCAGGACTGGTGGCCTGCCGACTTCGGTAATTATGGTCCTTTATTTATTCGCATGGCGTGGCACAGCGCCGGAACCTACCGCATCGGCGACGGCCGCGGCGGCGCCGGATCGGGCCAGCAGCGTTTCGCTCCTCTGAACAGCTGGCCCGACAATGTCAGCCTCGACAAGGCGCGCCGCCTGATCTGGCCGGTCAAGCAAAAGTACGGTAACAAAATTTCATGGGCTGACCTGATTGTCCTCACCGGCAATGTGGCCTTGGAGTCGATGGGCTTCAAGACCTTCGGCTTCGCTGGTGGTCGCGAAGACGCCTGGGAGCCAGACGAGTCCGTCTACTGGGGAACCGAAACCACGTGGCTGGGCGGCGACCTTCGCTACGGCAAAGGAAAGCCCGCTGACGAAGGCGTGATCGTGGCCGATGCCGAACTGCATGGTACCGAGACAGATCGTACCAGCGGCGGCAGCAATGAGCGCAATTTGGAGAACCCGCTCGCTGCCGTGCAGATGGGTCTGATCTACGTGAACCCGGAAGGCCCAGATGGCAATCCGGACCCCATCGCTTCAGCCCACGATATCCGCGAGACCTTTGCGCGCATGGCGATGAACGACGAAGAGACCGTCGCGTTGATCGCTGGCGGCCACACCTTCGGCAAGACTCACGGCGCAGGTCCCTCCTCCAATGTGGGGCCTGAACCCGAAGGCGCCGGGCTCGAGCAGCAGGGCCTTGGCTGGAAGAGCAGCTATGGCACCGGCACGGGCGGCGACGCCATCACAAGTGGCCTCGAAGTGATCTGGACGACCAAGCCGACCCAATGGAGCAACGAGTTCTTCGACCACCTGTTCGGCTACGAGTGGGAGCTGACCAAGAGCCCAGCTGGAGCCAATCAGTGGAAGCCGAAGGGTGACGCAGGCAAAGACACCGTGGCCGATCCGCATGACCCGTCAAAGCGCCGTACGCCGTCCATGCTGACCACGGATATCGCCCTTCGTCTCGATCCTGTCTATGGCCCCATCTCGAAGCACTTCCACGAGAATCCCGACCAGTTCGCCGATGCCTTTGCCCGTGCGTGGTTCAAGCTGACGCACCGGGACATGGGTCCTCGCGAGCGCTATCTTGGGCCGGAGATTCCTGCCGAGGAGCTCATCTGGCAGGATCCCGTTCCCGCGGTCGATCACAAGCTGGTCGATGAGCAGGACATTGCCGCACTCAAGGGTAAGGTTCTGGCTTCGGGACTGTCTGTCTCGCAACTGGTCTCAACTGCGTGGTCGTCCGCGTCCAGCTTCCGTGGCTCCGACAAGCGCGGCGGAGCGAACGGTGCACGCATCCGTCTGGCTCCGCAGAAGGACTGGGCTGCCAATCAGCCGGAGCAACTGGCGAAGGTGCTGAAGACTCTCGAAGGCATCCAGAGCGAGTTCAACGGCAAGCAGACCGGCGGCAAGAAGGTATCGCTGGCCGACCTCATCGTTCTGGCCGGTTGTGCGGGCGTCGAGCAGGCGGCGAAGAACGCTGGCAGCAACGTGACCGTTCCATTCACGCCGGGACGCACGGACGCTTCGCAGGAGCAGACTGATGTTGACTCGTTCGCTGTGCTTGAGCCGGTTGCGGACGGCTTCCGCAACTTCCTCAAGGGGAAGTACAGCGTTCCGGCAGAGATGCTGCTAATCGACAAGGCGCAGTTGCTGACATTGACGGCTCCAGAACTCACGGTGTTGATCGGTGGTCTGCGTGTGCTCGATACCAACGTCGGACAGACCAAACATGGCGTCTTCACCAAGCGGACGGAGACGCTGAGCAACGACTTCTTCCTCAACCTGCTCGGTATGAGTACAGAGTGGAAGCCGACTTCGGGCGCTCAGGACGTCTTTGAGGGGCGCGACCGCAAGACGGGCGAGGTGAAGTGGACAGGAACGCGTGTCGATCTCATCTTCGGTTCGCACGCTCAGCTGCGAGCGTTGGCCGAGGTCTACGGAAGTTCGGACGCGCAGGAGAAGTTTGTCCATGACTTCGTCGCGGTTTGGAACAAGGTGATGAACCTCGACCGCTTCGACGTTGCGTAATCCCGAAAGACACGTCTGAAAGATGGAGACCGCTCAGCTTTGAGCGGTCTCTTTTTTGCGGCAAACTGTGGCTGAATCGGCAGGTACCCCCCTCCCCGTACTTAAGTACCCAAAGTCTTCGAAAGAAAGGACATAAGTCCAAACTTAGTCTGGACCTGGTCTGGACCCGGTATGTGGGTCCGGTTTTCGTGAGGGGCTCTGGGAGAGTGGGGTTTGTCAAGAAAGCGCAGCCGGTTTCGGGTGGAGCTTCCGCTATCTTGCTTGAAGCTGGAGGGTCATTCGGGTGAGGTCCATGAAGTTGTAGCCCTCGATCAACTGGCCGTTGCGGCAGGTCATGAAGGAGGAGCCGAGGACGGTGGTCTTTTTTCCGGTGGCGGGAAAGCCGAGGCCGTCGCCGTTGTGGATGGCGGTGCAGGTCCAGCGGATGGCGACGCGGTCTCCCTCGGCGATGAGGTCGTGGATGTCGATGTGGAGGTTGGTGAAGGCGTTGTTGAACTGGCGGTGGACGGCTTTGAAGCCTTCCGGGCCGACGAGGACCGAGTCGGGGTCGGGAAAGCCGCAGGCTTTGCCCTGCGAGTGGAAGAGTTCGTCGATGGCTGATTCGCTGCTTTGATTCCAGACTTCTTCAAACCAGCGTCTTGCGAGGGCCTTGTTTTGCTCTGACATAATGACACCTCATGCGGGAAAGATTAGCACGCAGCGCAGTCGGTGGTATCAGCGTAGTTCGAGTTTCGGCCTTGCCCGCTCAAGGGCACGGCTTTGTCATGCTCAAGGGTACGGGCTTGTCTTGCTTAAGGGCACGGCTTTAGCCGTGCCATAGCTGCTTCAGGATTCGTGGGGCTTTAGCCCCTGAGGTACGGTTCCGGCTTCTTCAACAGCAGCGTACGCGTCGAGTTGTAGCGCCGGATGGGCGGAGGAAAAGATATACGCTTCGGGCGTTTCACAGAGACGTGCAGTGACAGGGTTCTGACGAATGTAGCGATGGCGGATGCTGTAGTCTGCTGCGTCGCGGATGCGGTGGTCGGTGAAGCCTCGTTGCCAGACGGGGAGTTTGGAGGCGAGGCGATGGGAGAAGCCTCCCTTGATGAGTCCGACAGCTCGTTCGAGAGTTTCCTGCGGAGTGAGAAGCAGGTGGATGTGGTCGGGCATGACGACGAAGGCGTGGAGTTTGTAATGTCCTTCGGTGCGGTAGTGCTGGAGGGTTTCGATGAGGAGTTCGGCGTTGCGTTCGACTTGAAAGAGACGGCGGCGATTGTAGGTTGCGCTGGTGACGAAGAAGGTTCCGAGGCGGGATGTGCGAACGGGGATCGCCATACGGCGATTGTAACGGCACGTACCTCAGGGGCTAAAGCCCCTTGGCGTGGGGGAGGGTTGTGGCACGGCTGAAGCCGTGCCCTTAAGCAAAGGCATTCGAGCTTTGCACGAATGCCCGGGTGCATTTCATCGAGCACAAATTCATTAACTTTACAATCTCATGCGATGAGAACATAACAAACATGGGAAATAGATCGCAGAATAAAAATAGTGAAATGGAGAACCGGAGTAACACGCCTGAAGAAGTCAGCAGGTCTACTTTTGAGGCCTACACTGCAATCGCAATTGCAGTCCTTACTGTAGTTTTTGAAATCAACTGGGAGATCAAGGTCGTTCTTTTAGCTGTCCTGACCTTGATGTTGTGCGACCTTTGCTGGAGGTTGAAATTCACCATTAAGTTGCCCAAAATCGTCAGGGGCATCCTTATGGGCATAGTGATTTTTGGAATATTTAAAATAAGCTACGAGCCGATCAAGGCTCAATATAACGATGAAAAGTTCCCTCTATCGAGAAAGTATCTCGATGCCTGGGGATTAAACAGTTTCAGCCTCAAACAAGGATCCGATCCTCCAATAGTTGCTTCGGGAGATGCCGAAGCTTTCTTGAAAGTTAATGGGCACCTCTTAATAGATCGTAAAAACGAATATAACCTGGTAGGAATTTGCTTCAACCATATTGCTCGCCAAGACTCGATATACGACACTAACCTTTCAAAAAGTGGCTTATACACAATTCGAGACAACCGTATCGAAATTTTGATCCCTCTCACCATTGAATTTCTAAATGAGCTGCAACATGGTTCAAGAACGCCCTCCTTTATGCTATTAGCCATACCTCGCGGAGTTAGGCCTGATCAATTCTCTAATGTTGCTGAAGCAGAGGCCTTGGGCGGGAGGGTTTTATCAGAGGGGAGCTCAAGTCTCGGTTTAAAGCATGTTCCTTGACAAGTGTTATTGAGTTTTTTGGCCTCTATCGACCTCAACTCTCATTTAGAACAGCTCCACACGCAAAAACAAACGGCGCAGTTTTTGGCTGCGCCGTCACCATGTACTATATCGCGTTCCTTTTAGCTGCAGCCGCTGGTGCTTCCGCAACTCATGCAGCGGTAGCAGGAGCCGCTTCTGGTCATGATGGCTCCGCAGGTGGCGCAGGAGGGAGCGTCGCCCATGTCGTACATGGACTTCATCGCGTCAGCCGCGTGGTAGATGCCTCGGTCTTCCGTGGTGGGAAAGGCAGAAGCAGGTCCTTCGAGTCCGCTGTGGACGGCAGAGCTTGAATGAGCGTCGGGGGCGATTCCCTGCTGGGGTGGCGTGGTGGTGTAGAAGTCTTCGCTGCCACTGCCGGACGCAGGTCCTTCGACTCCGGCTGCGCCTCCGCTCAGGATGACACTTTGATTATTTTGATCGTTTGAGGCCGCGAGCGACTGGATGACGTTGCCGGGGCTGTTGACGGTTCCTTCGACGGGGACGCTGGCGTCGGCGTGCGGGGCGAGGCCGGCGAAGAGGTCGAACTGGTGTCCGCTGAGGAAGCGGATCTGGATCCAGCGGAAGATGTAATCCATGATGGACTTGGCGTAGCCGATCTCGGTGTTGCCGGTCCAGCCGCTGGGCTCGAAGCGGGTGTGGGCGAACTTCTCGCAGAGCACCTTGAGTGGGACGCCGTGCTGGAGAGCAAGCGAGATGGCCGTGGCGAAGCTGTCCATGAGGCCGGAGACGGTGCTTCCCTCTTTGGCCATGCGGATGAAGATTTCGCCGGGCTGGCCGTTGGGATAGAGGCCGACCGTGATGTAGCCCTCATGTCCGGCAATGCCGAATTTGTGGGTCACGCTGGCGCGCTCGGCAGGCAGGCGGTGACGGACGGCGCGGGGGGGAGC
The DNA here is from genome assembly GCA_041691255.1 of Granulicella sp. GTDB lineage: Bacteria > Acidobacteriota > Terriglobia > Terriglobales > Acidobacteriaceae > Edaphobacter. The sequence continues at coordinate 74,821 of JBEPUY010000018.1, forward strand.
CTGGGCGTCGATCGAGTCGGAGTTTTGCAGGGCGGCGTCGGTGATGGTCTTGAGCTGGGTCTCGAGCGCCGTGATGCGCGCCTGCGCTGCTGCCTTCGCCGCGATGACGGCTTCTTCGATCTCGATCGAGCCTGCGGCTACGGGGGAGACAGCTGAGGTCTGCTTCTGCGCCTTGCCGTCGCTGGCGGAGACGTTGAGCGGCTGCGAACCCTTGGAGTTGTCGCGATAGATGGCGACGGACTTGAGGCCCTGACGCCAGGCTTCGAGATAGGCCTCCGCAATGTCATCGACCGTCGCGTCCTGCGGGAGGTTGACCGTCTTCGAGATGGCTCCCGAGAGGAAGGGCTGGGTGGCGGCCATCATCTTGATGTGGCCCATGTAGTGGATGCTGCGCGTGCCCTTGGACGGCTTGAAGGAGCAGTCGAAGCAGGCGAGGTGCTCGGGCTTGATGGCGGGAGCGCCTTCGATGGTGCCGGTGGCGTCGATGTAGCTGACGATGGCGTTGACCTCGG
>JBEPUY010000019.1:0-73254 GCA_041691255.1 Granulicella sp.
GACTCTTTCATTCCCTGCTTCATGCCGGTTTATCCCGGCGCACTGCATTGGCGATAATACGCTTATTGACGACCAGCAAGAGATCGTAAGACCGGAGCCCATTTTCCAGAACATATCCCTGGCTCAGAACCCAGAACAAGCTTAAGGAGCGGCTTGCCCGAATAGAGTTGATCGAAGATGGATTCTACCTGGACAGCGTGGCGAAATTGAGCCAAAACGGCACATTAACTGGCATCGACAACCCAGAGGCTCTTTCGGCATAGCAACCCGAGAATCATGCGGATCGGCTTCCGGTTGCTAGCCTTCGAGCGAGATACCCGTGTTTGCGCTCATTTGTTGTTCAGGCTTGATTCTCTCCTGGTCGGATGGCAAGAAGAAGCTGAGAATCACTGCTCCAAATGCCACTGCCGCAAGATAGACGATGAATCGGGGCATGTAAGCGTTGGCACGATCATACATATGCCCAATCCAGAGGGGCCCAGTCGCACCGCCGATCGCGTACGCGGTCCAGGTAAGACCGTAAAGGACTGAGAAATGCCGGCGGCCGAAATAGCGCGCGAGCAGATATGGTCCCACGTCGGCTTCGCTGCCGAGTCCGACTCCGAGAACAGCCGCTCCCAACAGAGCTACCCATGCGCTGCTGGCAAAGGCAAGAATCAATGTTCCCACGGCCGCTAATGCCAGAACGCAGCTCTGAATACGTTCCGGAGAGACTCGATCGATGGCGAACCCAATACCGAGACGGCCAATGATGCCTGCTCCGCCGCGAATTGATAGGGCAAGAGCCGCTGTGGTCGCAAGTATGCCGTGTTGGGTAAGGATGGAAGCAAGATTAGTCACCAGGCCGTTTTCGCTGAATGCGGAGAGGATGGTGATGAAAGCGAGTATCCAGAACGCCGCCGTCCTCAATGCGGCTCGAACGGTCATGCCAACGTCGCCGTGGTGTTCAGAGCGGACGACAGCAGCCTCCGGGCGATTGCGCACCAGCATCGCAGTCAGAGGAAGCCCGAGAAGAGCGATTCCGCCCAGTAGCAGAAAGCCGCTGCGCCATCCGTGATGCTGGATCATCCATTCCGTCAGCGGTGGAATCAAAATGGATCCGACGCCGCTTCCGGTGAGTAATAACGCGAGCGCCATTCCTCTGTGGGTCGTAAACCAGGTGAGGATTGTGCGCGTGTACGCGAACTGCGCGGTTGCGTTCGCAACCAGCCCGATGATAAAAAACGTGGCGTAGAACTGAACGATATGCGAGGTCAATCGGCTCAGCGTGGCCAGTGCGACTGCGAAGGCCAGAATTCCCGGAAGGATGATGCGGCGCGGGGGAAAGCGATCAAGCAGGATTCCAATGAGGGGCGAGACCAGCGCAACCGTAATGGCGGCAAGCGCGAAAGCGCCGCCCATCGCTCCCCGCTTCCAGCCAAATGCTGCATGCAATGGGTCGAGGAACAAGCTAAAGGTGTAAGGAACGATCGGAGCAAAGCTCACCATAACTCCGACAAATGCGGCGGCAAGCACGCCCCCTCCGGGATATTTAAGCGAGATCTCTTCGTCTACTTGATAGGGGTTCGTTTTCATCGTTTACCAAATCTTCGATCCATTGTTGTAAGCAACTTTGGCCGCACTGATGGGCGCGTCCACGGACACTCAGCGATGCAAATGCCGCAGGCCGCAGCTTCTGAGAAATAGGGTATGCATTTATCAAAATTCACGTACCACCGTTCGACGCCGCGCACCATCTGCTTCTGTGGAGTAATAGCACCGGGCGGACACGCCTGTGTACAAATCTGGCAGCTTGCGCAGAACTCGTCGGCGCCAAATTGAACGGGTCCAGTGGGAACGAGCGGCATGTCGGTGGTTACACCTGCGAGCCGGACGCTGGCGCCGAAGTGGGGGCTGATGAGCGATCCGTGCTTGCCAAGTTCGCCGAGCCCTGCGGCTATTGCCGGTGGAATGAGTAGCAGCGCGCCAGCCATCGGGCCGGGATACGGATCAGCGTGATAGCCCTGCGAACGGATCCAGTTTGCCAAGGCATAAGAAGAACGTGTACCCCTGGCATATTGATCGCCCACATCACAGACGCCGACACCATTGGTCTCGTCGGAAGGGACCTCGCGCAGGCGCTCGTAGTTATGAGCGAGAGCGAGGACGATGACCCACGGTTGACTAATTGTGTAGCCCTCGAATACATAGAGCGGATCCATGACGGTGATCCCGATGTCATCTACTTCGTGAGAGAAGGCGAAGTCCTTGGCAGCTTCAGCGAGTTCCTGAGGCGACGATTCATTACGCGCCTCGGCAATAGCGATTAATTCAGGATAGGTGTAGGCCCCCTGAAACGCCTCCATCGATCCAGGGCATCTGCGCGAGTTCGTGCGCGCCATGAGTTGCAGCTCACCCCATGGATGCTGATCCGGCGGGTGCCAGAAAAACGGAGAAGGCTGGCGCGGAGTGGTTTCACCTACTCCTTTGATGGAGTTGCCAGAGACGCGCAAGAGCGCAACGGTCTCTGGTTGTGGAGTCCATGAACCGCGCTTTGGCCGCCTCGGATTAGTGGGTTCGGTCATAGCTGGTCTCGCAAACTGTCTGGATAGGGAGAAGGCAGTCCAAAGCCGCTGGCGATGCGGTTGAATGCAGCGTAGAGGGCCACGACATGCACCGCTTCAGCTACTTGCGGCTCCGTCCAGCCGGCGAGCATTGCGGCTTCCACGTCGGCACGAATAACGTCCGATGATTTTGCGTTTACCTTCCCAGCAAAATTCAGCAGAGCAAGCTCCGCGCTTGTGAACAGTTGAGCATTGAGATCGCCGCACTGCAGAGCGCAAGCGATTTCGGGTGCCCCTCCCTGCGCTCGAAGCAGAGCGCCATGGCTGTCAGCACAGTAGGGACATGCGTTCTGTTGCGAGACATAGGTGGCAATCATCTCTTTGTGATGTCGGCCCAACAAGCTTTCGCAAAACAAAAAATTCTCAGCGATCTCCAACATGCCTTTCAGCAGCACCGAGTTTGTGGCAAAGCACAGCACAATCCCGGGAAGATCAGTTCGAGCAAAGCGCTCGCGGTAATGCGCAAACAATGAGCGAACCTCTCCGTTTGCTGTGCCTTCATCCACCAGAGACAGATTCGTGGAAGATGGCGCCACGTGACGCCGTTCAAGCGCCTCCATCTGTGCAGCATCAGAAGAGAATTCTGAACTCATATCTCAAAACCCCCTTGCTTAACGAACTCGAAGGCGCGCAGACCGCCAAAGCCTGAGATACTGTCACGCTGAAGCATCTTCTGGTCCACTCCAACGCCGTCCTTTGCTCGTACTCCCACATTTATTCGTTCTGACCGGCTAATACAAGAATTTCAGCGCAAACTGCACTTGGCGTGGGGCTTGCGCCGCAAGGATATGGTTGAATGTCGGCGAACTGATGTCGCTGTCGGGCAACCGGAAGTTCGTGCGGTTCAGGATGTCAAACAGCTCCGTGCGGAACTGGATCTGCTTCGACTCTGTCAACTTGAAATTCTTAAGCGCAGCGAAGTCCCAATCGGCATAGGCCGGGCCGATATTCACGTTGCGACCTTCTGTGCCAAACTGCCCCGCGTTGGCTGTGGGATCGAGTCTCTGAAAAGCACTTGCATTCAGCCACTCGCTGACCGCGCGCGGTCCATTATTGGGGTTGCCGACGAGATTGGGCCGCTGCGCGGAGAAGCCAGTGATCTCCGGTGCGCTGCCTTGCGCTGACACGTCGTTCGAGTCGAAGACGGTGAAAGGCGTGCCGCTCATCAGTGTGGCAATGCCATCCAACTGCCATCCGCCGAGCCCCCACTGATACCAGTTTTGCGCATGGTTCCAGAACGGAAGCGCCCATTCATAGCTCCCAACGAGTCGGTTGCGTGCGTCGAACAGCGATAGCCCACGCTCTGCTTGGAGGTTGAACGGATTCTGGGCGAGATCGTTTTCGCCTGCGACTGGCTTCGCCGCCGATCCGGTTATGTTGAACGACGACACGTCGTCGATCGTCTTCGACCACGTGTACGACACGAGGAAGGACAGCCCGTGGCTGAACCGCTTGCTCATGGAAGCTTCCAATGCGTTATACGACGAGTTGGCGATGCCCGCGATCTCGCCGGTCGAGGAAAATTGACAACTGCCCGGCGAATTGGCGAGCGTGCAGCCGGAATGGAGCCGCCGTTGATCGGCATTGCTGGAATTCGAAATCGGCTGGCCATTCACGGTTCCGGGAACGAATACCGCTGGGTTTGCTTCGATAAGGCGCGGAAGGTGCGTGCCCTTCGTGCCCACGTATCCGATCTCGAAGAGCCAATCCGGTCCGAACGAGCGCTGAAGGTTCAAGTCCCAATCCTGCGTGTAAGGGAGTGTCAACGTCGGCGACAGAGTCAGGTTTGTGAGTGGCGTGGAGAACGTCCCTGCGGCTGGAGGATGGCCGTTGAAGGGATTCGCGAAGTTCGGCACGCTTACCTGCGGAGTTCCCAGGTACGGAGGCGCGCTGATAGGTGCCTGCAAAGGGCCGCCCTGTCCGGTGTAATAAGGCTCATAGAAGATCCCATACGCCGCGGTTACCAGCAAGTTCCCCTGACCGTTCGGGTCCCACGCGAGGCCAAGGCGCGGCGCAAATGCCTTCCTATCGGTGGGGATCAGGCCTGCCGGTACACCCGGATCGCCCGGATACACCAATCCCACAGGCGCATTGGGCAGGACCTGAGATTTCTTTCCCGGCTCAAACAACGATTGCCGGTTGTGAATTTCGGTGTACGGTTCGGGCAACTCGTAACGCAGTCCGGCATTGATTGTGAAACGCGATGAGACCTTATATGTATCCTGCACGTACAGGTTTGCACCGTTACCGCGAATACCGCGCGAGAAGTCGCCGATGCCTTGCAGGAAAACTACCGGCTGCCCGGTGAGGAAGCTGGCGAACGCGTCCGTCACCGGAAATGGAGCAAATACAAAGAAGCCGTTCGTCGCAATCCCTTGCAACACATTGATCTGCTGATGCTGGTATCCGCCGCCGAATTTTAGCTCGTGCTTGCCGCGCACCCACGTTAGCGCCCCGGAGTAATCGAAGACGTTTTCGAAGGTGTTGCGCGGGCCGGTGATCGGATCACCAACTGTTGAATAGCCATTTACCTGGATGAATGGTGGCCCGACGGCGATATCGAGACTGGGCGTGTATTGGAACCCGAGACTTGCGGGTGACTGATGGTTCTCGTGTTCGCCGAAGAGGAATTTATTGCGTAAAAATGAGAATCGCGCGATCGCGATGAGGGTTGGCGAAAAGGTGTGTGTCTCTTGCGCGACAAAGTTCTGCGCGCGCTGGTCTTCGCCTACCGGGAAGCCTGGCACACTGGCGCCGCCCGGCGATAGCGGATCGATCTGGGAAAGCTGATTGAACATGTAACGAAAGCTCAGCGCGTCGCGCGGATCGAGGTAATGGTCGATCTTGATGCCGAACTGATTCGTGTCATTGCTTAAAGTTTGTGTCGTGGCGAACAGATTCGCACCGGCGTTGGGAAGCGGAAAGAAGCTCAGCAGGGTTTGAGAAATCGAGTTGATCTGGTTTTGAGGCACCTGATTATTGGGGTATGGTGCATTTGCAAAGACATTGAAAAGCTGGTGCGACGGGTTGTTGCAGAAGCCGGACGTAAAGCCCTCCGGGCAGAGTTGGGAGAAATCGCCGGTACGCTCCTTCACCGATGGCACCGTAGTCTGTGCTGTCTCGCCCTGGCGATTACGGAAGCCTTCATAGAAGCCGAAAAAGAATGTTTTATCCCGTTTGATCGGCCCACCGACCGTGGCTCCAAACTGGTTTTGCTTTAGCGGCTCCTTCGTTTGGGCGAAATAGTTGTTGGCGTCCAATACGTCGTTACGTAGGAACTCCCACAACGCCCCGTGGACCCGGTTTGTGCCCGACCGCGTAATGATGTTGGTCGTCGATCCCAGAGAGTTTCCGAACTCGGCATTCGCGTTAAGCGTGATGATGCGGAACTCGGCAATCGCGTCCACCGGCGGCTTCAGGACAAATCCGCCGTCGATACCGTTGAAATTATTTGCGCCGTCAATCAGGAAATTGTTGGATTCAGGTCGCTGCCCATTGACCGAATAAGCCTGTCCATCACGCAGTGATCCACCCGCTTCAGCGATACCAGGCGTCAAGGGAACGACTCCAGGCTGCAACAGGCCAAGTTGCGAGAAGTTGCGTCCGTTAAGCGGCAGATTCTCCAACTCGCGCTGTTGTACGACCTTGCCCATGCTGGTGACGGTTGGCTCAATCAGATCGGCATCGGCCCTCACCAGGACTTGCTCCTTCTCCGATCCGACCGCAAGACGTGGCGAGACCGAAGCCGTCTCGTTCACGTTGAGCGAAATGCCATCCTGCACGTATTCCTGAAACCCTTTCGCCGCGACCTGCAGGCGGTAGTGTCCAACGGGAAGTTCCAAAAGAACGTAGCTACCGGTGCGGTCGGTGGTCGTACTGCGCGACAATCCCATTTCTATCTCGCGTGCTGTCACAGCAGCGCCCCGAATGACAGCGCCACTTGGGTCGATCACTGTTCCGCGAATGTTTCCCGTAATTTGCTGAGCAGACAAACTGAGGGAAGCAAACACTACAAATGCGAGAAAATTACGAACGTTCTTCATGTGCTTTTCAAGCCTCCTAGGTGACATGCACTACAAACAGGTGGCGCTGCTGATCGCGTGACACCTTGTTGACAAAGCCCTCGTGAGATGTGCGCCAGAGAACGTGACGCATCGTCAAACGCTCCGTAAATCAGCGAATCCTGGCGGACAACACCAGTGTCAGGATTCACCAGCGCTCAATAAAAAAATCACTTGGCGGGCTGCATGGATGAACATTACTAGCTAAGTCGATGCACTGTCATGCGCTGGTCGATGGATAACTTACTCAACCCTTCGGTGGAGTCTCACCATAATCGGCCATGCATAATTGCACTCGATTCTGCGCGACCTCGCCCGAGCTCCAGTGGCGACATTGCCTCCGGCTCCAGGCAACAGCAACTGCGCCATCATCGTGATGATTTCAGATAGCCATGCTCGGCCAGGTGCTGACCCATTTGCGCATACATGCCGTTTTCGCGCGGCTGCCAGGTATCGAGGCCGTCCACATAACGGTTGTACATACAGAAGGCCGCGGCGATGAGCACCGTATCGTGAATCTCTACATCGGAGGCGCCTTCGCGCCGCGCTCGCTCCACGTCTTCTGCAGTGACAAGCTTGCCATCGCATTGTACCTTGCCCGCTATTGCCAACAACGCTTTCAGCTTCGGAGAGACAGGCGCGCTTTCGTAGTCGGCTTTCACGAGGCGCACCACCTCATCTCCGCCCAAATGACAAGCTGCGGCTGCCCCGTGGCTGGTCTGGCAGAAATAGCAATCATTCTGCGACGAAACATACGTAGCGATTAGCTCGCGCTCGCCAGGCGTGAGGCTGTTGTGTTCGTGCAGCAACACATGCGCCAGTTCGCGCATGGGCTTCGCTGTCTCCGGACGAAAGGCGAATGCGCTGCTAATCCCAGGCATGTCTTCAGGTAGTGCGATATGTGCCATAGTTCTCCCTTTAGCGTTTCTCCGGCTCTGCCGGAAGATATGTTTTGCTCACGTTCACGTAGCCGTCGCGCGCCACCATCTTGCCGCGTTCCCTATACATGGCTTCATCGCGCGGCTGTACGGTTGCTAGTCCATCCACGTAGCGGTTGTACATGCAGAAGGCCGCTGCGATCAGCACGGTGTCATGAATCTCGACATCGGTTGCGCCCAGATTGCGTGCATGGACCACGTCTTCCGTCGTAACATGCTTCCCGCCGCACTGCACTTTGCTTGCAATGACGAGCAGCGCCTTCATCTTTTCCGAAATGCTGGCGTACTGAAAATCGGTCTTGACGCGGCGCACGAGCTCCTCATCACCATCCAGATGCGCCGCGGCAACGGCGCCGTGGATCGACTGGCAGTAGTGGCAGTCGTTTAGATAAGACACATAGGTCGCGATCAGTTCGCGCTCTCCGGGCGAAAGACTGTTCGGAGCACGCAAGAGAACCTCAACAAGATCATTCAACGGGCGGGCAGTTTCAGGGCGAAACGACATCGCGCCGCGAATTCCAGGCTGGCTTTCCGGTAGGGGAATATGTGGCATCAGTTTGGGAGACCTCCAAGAAATGTCTATGATCTTACCGGTCCTGGACCTATTTATGCATCCATCGAAAGGTGGAATTTCCCTGTGGTCTTACGGATCTATCGAAACAAGTTTTGAATTTCAGAGATCAATTGCGCGAATGTAATGCGCTACAGGTGGTGATGCATTCCTGGAAACGTTCCAACTATTCGGCTACGATTTTCCGACTCTTGCGAGGACGATCTGCTAGAAGAGGACGCGGATTCGGAAAGGATCTATAGCCATGCATTGCACCGCGAAGGATGTTCTGAAGTCGATCGAAACTTTTAACAAGGCTCTTGAAGGTCCGTCTGGGGATGAAGAAGCGGACGCAGCCATTGCGATGAGGGATTGTGTACTCGATTATCTCCGCTCGAATCCAGAGGGTCTGTTCGAGTTAGCTGACCTTGTCGACGAGTTTGAGGCAAAACAGGAAGCACTCTGATCGGCCAGGCGGCACTCGACAGCTCGCAATTCCCCTCGATCGTCAGGTTCTCTCCAAGATGCGCCGATATGCCTATCAAGCAACTCGGCCCCTTCGCAGCGTAACCCCTTGTGGCTGGTGGAGATTGCGACATTTCCGTTGGGCCTTAGTTATCTTCAGTCCGGCGGCGGCGGCGGCGGCGGCGGCGGCGGAAAATTCGATTACACAATCACTTTGTTTCAATCCACGCCCCCGCGTGGGGGGCGACGTTTTAGATCCAGAGGGAGAGGTGGGGAAATGCCTCCATCGCTGGGATGAGCACCGCTATGCCGCTCCCAGCGTGGCGAAGGCTCGCACCGGAAACGTTCCCATCCCCTTCACCTTAACCGGCACCGCTGTAAAGCTGAAGCCGCTCGCTGGCAACTGCTCGAGATTGCACATATGTTCCACGATCGGAATTCCCGCCCCCAGCAGGATGGTGTGGGCAGGACGCGTGCCATCGGCAGTGTCTTCGATGTTGTACGAGTCGATCCCAACCAGCGCCGCACCCGCATCGCGCAGATATTCTGCCGCGTCGCGCGTGAGGTAGGTGTGCCCCTCAAAGTATTGCTCCGTGGCCCAATGGCGCGACCAGCCAACGTTCACCAGCACTGCCTTGCCGCGTACATCGAGGGGCAGGAAGACCTCTCGATCTACGGCCTTGCTCGTCGAACCCGTCACCCGTGCGACTACGGCATCCAGCCCCACCAGCGTGGCCAGCTCCAACTGCGAAAGGTCCTTCCCGTCCTCAAAGCGGTGAAAGGGGCTGTCAAGATAGGTGCCCGTATTGGTCACCATATCGATCCGCCCGATCTGGAAGCTGGTGTCCGCATCGTAGAATTTGCGCGAATCCTCGCGGCTTAAGAAGTCGCAGATCACTGGAGCAGGAATTCCCTTGTACGTGATCAGACCGTCATGCACGGTGTGACTCAGGTCCACATACGTCGGTGCCTGCAAACGATGCGTGTCTGCGCTCCGTGCAGCGCCGCGCTTGTGACGCTCCTCAAGGATTCGTTTGTTCAGGATGCGTACTTCTTTCACCATCAACAAGCGCAGATCGCGCACCACCTCATGCCCCAGGTCTCGGTCGGCGATCTCTTCGCCATCGATATCGAGGCGGAAGTGCTGCCCCTGCAGGCTGCCTCCATTCAGGAAGTCGATCTCGAAATCGAAGACCACTCGTTTGTCCGGGGACTGCTTGAGCATTGCCGTTCTCCTCTGCAAATAAGACTGTATCCGCAGTCTAGAGAGAGATCGTTGCATGAATCAAATCGACAGATACGATACCTACTATTGTTATCCTTCATACATGGAGATTCATCAATCCGTTATGCGGAAGAGCGGGGGCGACGCACGCCGACATTGCGGAGTTGATGGCCGCCGTATCGTCGGCACGCCCGTCTCCCCTGGTCCGTAATTGACCACGTTGATTGCAGGTAGCCCAATAGATGGGATAGTTGCGGAGACGCCAAGTCCTCCGTTGCCTATCGCCGACTCCGCTGTCTGGGCATCAATGGAGGAGGGGGACGCATGGTACTCAACATGAGGACCGACAGACAACTCGAAATGTGCTTCATCGTATGCCATCTGATGATGGCCGTTGGGACGAAACAAGTGTAAGAGGAAGTGACTACGGAGATGTCATCAGAATGTCATCCATTTGTCTTGTTTTATGCGGTCAAGCCGCGTCGACCATCTATGAAGCCCTGAGATCGTCTCAGGGCTTTTCTTTGGTCCATCGCAGGTTCAATGGCTACAAATGCCTTCGTTGCCATAATGGTTCTCCTTGTTCACAGACCAGACCGGGCCGCGATTTGATCCATCTCGCGCATTGCTCTGTTTAAACAACTCCCGGCGGCTTCTGCTCGATGTGCCAGAGGCATCGGCGAACCCAGAGAATGGGCCGAAGGGGAACATAGAGCCAGAATAGACGATCGGGAAGACGCAGCAGCCTAAAGTCGACGCTGGAATACGCGACTTCCGTGAAGGCCTGGCGCCAGGACCTACGAGTTCGGAGCAAGCGTTCGTAACGCAGCTGGCGCACCGTCATACGGAGCCTTGCCAGAAAAGAACTTGGATGTATCTCGGGAGGAGCCAGCATGTACGTAGCCACGGGATCGAGCAATAGAGCGGGCAGGCGCCCGGCCGGCTCGCGCAGCGCCTTGGGCACAGGCAGTCCGTGCAACTCCTCCAACAAGCGCAGGCATTGCAGCAGCGAGTTCTCCAAGCCCGCGGCGCGGGCAGTACGGTAAACCGCGCTCCAATCCACATAGTTCGCGGCATACATGCGCGCCAAGTCACCTAGCCATTTCGACCGGAACCAGGCGTGCTCGCTGCCATGTGTGCAAAGGTGGAGGGCGAGATCGACCGGGCTCAAGGCCCGATAACCGAGGCCGTTCCAGACCAACGTGGCGCTTCGCGCCCATTGGCCTGCTGTGCGGTCGAGCGTTTCACGTCGCGTATGCCAGTGGAGCTCAAGGCGGTACTGCTGCAGTGGATGCCAGTAAACCATGTGGCGGTCGATCTGTAAAAACACCTCAGTGTGCCTGGGGCTGAACGTGCAAGGTTGTAAATACACGCGCCAGCCCATCTCCTCAAGCTGCGCTTGAGCCCTGAACACATCTCCGAGAGGCACCATGATATCGATGTCCCGGGAATGACGAATTCCCAAGTCGCCATAGAGTTCGAGCGAAAGAAGCGGCCCCTTCAACGGAATCAGGGGAATGACTGCCTGGTTGAAACCTTTGAGCACTTGCATCAGCAACGAAGTAAGGCGCATCGCCCGCATCCGGCACGCCGCGCTGTTCTGCTGCAGCTTCTGCCTCACCGTTTCCGGCAGATTCGCCTCCGGCATCCGCTTCAGCGTTTCCCAACTCAGAGCCGGAGTGCTGTGCCGCTCGACGAGTTCGAGATACTCGTCCCAGTTCAGGCCGGAACTCAGGACCGCGCGAATCGCTCGATCTTGATGGTCTTGCCACGGCTCCGACGCCAGCCAGGAAGTAGCGAGCATCAGCCGAAATGCAGAGCTACGACCTAAGAGCGTTTTCGATTCCCTTGTTGCCATCACCGATATCATATTCGCCGTTGCTAGGTGGCTCGCTGCGGCGAGCCACTTAGGATCTCACATTCTATGCAGAGCAAATCGAAGATGCGTGGCAGCCAGAACGTGCGTTGGATGACAGGCATTTCCGTTGGAGCAATTCTCCTTCCGTTAGCCTGCATCGCCTAAGACCGCGCGCTTCTGTCTGCCAGATCCGCCACACTGGGCAACTGTTCGGGAACGGAGAACAACGTTCCATCCTCCAGCCGGCGCAGAAAGCGCCCAAGCGAGAGTGCGCGGAGCAGCTTAGGCCAGTGGCTCAGCATCCCACCGTGTGCGTCGGCCTGCGACGGAGACAGTCGCAGCATGGTTTCCATTGCGGGCAGGTTGAGCGCATGGGCAATCAGGTCGACCTGCCTCATCTGCTCTAACTCGGCAAGGGCTTCTGCTCGCTCCGCCTCAAAGTGGATGCTGAAATCGGCGGCCTGCAATCCCTTGCGGCGCTCGGTGCGCACCTGCTCCGGCAGCCGCCCGATCATTGCGTTGCGGATCAGGGACCGGGGCACACCTTTTTCACAGTAGTATTCAACAGGAACGGAGAGGCAAAACTCGATCACGCGCCGGTCTCCCGTAGGATCGGACATACCTACTCCGGTCAGTTGCCGGAAGGCTGAAACAAAGGGTCCAAAGTCGGCCCTGCGCAGAGCCAACAGACGCAACGCACGGCTGTCGAGCCTGGCGTGGCGTTGCTCCAGCGTCATCAGACCAAGATCGTGCTTGCGTGCGAATTCTTGTCGGATCATCGAGTACTCGTGCGTGGCGGCGAATTGACCACGCAGACGGTCGATTGCGTAACGCGCATACACCGGCATCCACGGGCGAAGCACCTCGTGCATGAGGGATCGTCGGCGCCGTCTGCCTTCGCAGTGCAGGTCCCGCGCCAAACGCGCGAAAGCCGCGAGGCGGCCCTCCAGCAAGAGCGACTGCAACCCTCGATCGCCGCTATAGCTGATGCTGAAGTTGCCGCACTGGCCGATCAGAAGTGTTTCTATACGGTGTTGTTGAGCCCGCAGGCAGATCTCATAGATCCAGTCGTAATTCGACGGGTTGAAGACCGGTTCTTCCTGCGTCGAATTGAACAGATCAATCACGGAAAATACGGAATGCGCCCCATGCTGCACCAGAATGTGATCGATATTCGGGTACATGGCTGCTACCGCGGCCGCGTGCGGCCCCTCGTCGGTGAACCGGCCGGGAACCTCAACGGCATGTTCCGGAACCGCCGTGAAGGCAAAGAGCCTGCGGCCTTCCTGGTTCAGGAGCCGCGCCGCTGTAACTGTGACCGAGGAGCTGTCCAGTCCTCCGCTCAATTGCGAACCAATTGCAGATGTTCCCGTCATGCGGTCCCGTACCGCGCGCTCGAGCATATCCGCGAGGCCCTCGGCATATTCGCGCGAATCGTGCAGCCGGAGCAGCGGAGTCTCTTCCGGCTGCCAGAAGCGGCGTACGGAAATGCGCCCATCTTCGATCGACAGCGTGGTCCCCGGCAGCAAACGAAAGATCCCATCGAAGAAGGTTTCAGTTGCCAACTCGGGGAAGAGCGCAAGCCACCGCGCAATTTGCCGCTCGTTTGGTCGCGCCACTACGCCTGGCCAACTCAACAGCTGACGAATTTCACCAGCAAAGATAAGGTCATTGCCGCGCTGGGTATAGTAGAGCGGCCAGCTTCCGAAGGGATCGCGGCCCAGCAGCAGCCGATGCGTGTTCGCGTCCCACAGAACAAAGGCATAGTCGCCGTGTACGTAATTCGGGAATTCGGTGCCCCACTTGCGATACGCGTGCAGCAAAAGGGCCGGCGCATCGGCCAGCTCTACTCCCAGTTCGCGTGCCAACTCCATCCGTCCAAACACCTGCCCGGAGAGCAGCACGTACTCACCGCCGGACAAAGCTTCAAGCATCTGGCCCCAGAGCAATAGCCTGGAGCCGCCAAATACACATGAATATGACGGAGCCAGGCCGACCTTACCATCTAGGCCGACCTCTGTCCCTGAACCGATAACTCCGAGAAAAGACATATTGATTCAATAAATTGCGTAGTGCATTGACGGGCTTGTTATCAGTCGCTCTCGAGACTGTGGCACGCGGCTAGCTAGTATAGATACCATTGTCACTGCCGCTAAAGGTCAAAGTGTTCTCGGTTTGATTCATGAGCAACTCTTCGACAACTGGGGTTTGCCAAGGCTTCCGCACGACAGCTTCTTGCCCCTGCTTAGCATCGGCAATGCGATTCATCTTTTCCATGATTGTCCTCCTTTGGGTTTTATAAGTTTGTGAGAGTATCGTATTGCTCTGGTTCGCCAAAATGATCTCACTGAAGTAACTTAGAACGGGGCAGAGCGAGAGTTGTCACGAGATTGTCAATAGAGGGTCACTTTTTGTCTGAACACCACTGTCCAATTGAATTAGAGATCGACATGTCACTGAATAGATACATGGTCTCTACAACCGGACGCCAAGACGACTGTGTAGCGATAGTCGTTTTGGTTCGAGGATCGGAAGGCGGCTGTTCAGCGCTTTAGCGAAATCGACTGCTGAAGCCCAGCTCACGTCCTCGCGCACGTTGCGGCTGAGACACCTAGCAAGTGAAGCCGTGTCATTGATCAAACTTGCACGTCATGCAAGGCAGGTGAGACCGAGACATAAACGACGCGGCTGTTGATGAGTTCCGGGAAACCTCCGCATCCATATTCTCCATTCACCAGCACGTTCTTTGTGGTGAGCCCTTGTGAGCCGTGAGAGGTACGGCCTAGTCATCATCCCAATGCTGCACCTCACCCTGATCGAAGCTGACAATCTTCTACGCGTTGCCATCCACGGGAACGGTGATTTCGACGCCTTCCTCGATGTGCTGGAGCGTGTGCCAGTGGTCGCGGAATCCTCCGTCCGCCGGTTATTCACTGCGCGAAGAAGCCGATCTCGACGCAGTGATGCGCCTCGCGATAACCGGTTACCTCCACGCCGCCAGCATCGACCCATGCATGGGTTGTCAGCGTTGCCCGTTCCGGGTCGCGCAACGCGCCGAAGTGGACGCGGCTCGAAATCCCCCGCAGATGCAGCATCTGCCACGCAGCCAGCGCCTGCGGCAGGCAGACAAGCCGCACCGGCAGCAGCCGGGCAGACCGGTCGATTGCCCAGGAGATTTCGCGCGCGTCCGCCCCATTCTGGCTCGAATCGGCCCGAAGATCGGCGGGAGCATGCAAACGGCCGATGTGGCGAGCAATGCGCGGAAAGCAGACAAACACTACGGCGAGTCTGGACACGACCAGCCAGAATGCCGCTTCGAGCAGAAGAGAGCGCCGTTTCCGCGAAAGGCCGCGAAACTTACGCCAGAGCCGGGAGATGGACATCGATGGCCTTTCGCAGAAACAACTGATCGAGAAACGCAAGCACCTCTAGCCGCGCCACGTCGCGCTCGATGTCAAACTCGCGGCCAAGAGTTTCGCACAAATCCGAAACGCTGCACGGCGACTCCAGCAGCTCCCATATACGTCCGCCCGATCCCGTCAGATTTAAATAGAAGCTGCTCTCAGCGTGCATCATAATAAGATTGTTGTCGACCCATGCGGCAATCCATCCTTCGCGCCGGCTAATCAAGCTGTTGTCGGTCATCGTGAGCATCCTCTCTCGAATTGCGCGGTCCCCTAGCATAATTCCAGTCCGGCGACATGCAAACCGCGTCATGCGCTGCTTCCACCAGGCAGGCAACTTCATCCATGCGGTCAAGTGCGCATGTGCGGTCCAGACGATATACAGGCACGGCCGCGGCCAGCATGGCGATATGGCCGAATAACTGGTTGTGTAAACCGAGATTACGGCCCATCCATCCACGATGGGCCTGGCTTTCAAGAAAAACGAAGGCGTTTTTGCCGCGCAGTAGTGACAGGCTCACTTTATCTCCCGCAGGCCTTTCCAGCGCGTAGATTGCCGCCAATGGAACCGGCTGTTGAATTGCTTCCATCGGCTGAATGGCGGCCATCCCGAAGTGCCCCTTCATCCCTTGCGCTGCCCGCGAATAGGTAGCTGCAACTCCTAGTTGAAAGCAATCAATAGCATCTGGCAGTAACTTGACGCGCGGAAACGCGGGCCGCAGCATCGGCCGCCTGGGATTGCTCAGGTCGATCGCGCAAACGTCATCGCAGAGCAGCGGATGGCCGCGCCGCGCCAGCGCCGTCGCAAGGGTAGACTTCCCCGCTCCGCTCGCGCCGGAAAAGACCACGGCCTCGCCATCCAAAAGCACGCACGAACCGTGCAACGGAAACAGTCCGCGCTGGTAACAGAGAATTGCAAGCACAGACCCGAAAAGATGGCCGCGCAGCAACAGCGGATCCACGCCCGCTTCCGGCTGAACGGTCACGTGGTCGGCTCCAGGATTCACCCGAAAGCCCGCGACACCCTTCACCCGGAGTGAGACGCCGTCTTCGCTATTCGCGCAAAAGCCGGCGGCAGTGTCATCCAGAGACGATTCCTGCAATTCGATCCGGATGGTCCCCTCGGCATTCCATTCCTGCGCTTCGCTCCAGGCCGTCAGCTCAGGCAGCGGGAGGTTCGATTCCACACGCCAACCGCAGAGAACATACGGACCATATTGCAGGGTGTTATTGAGTGAAGTCATGTTACTCCTGCTAAATTATGTGTGGATTGTTCTTGAGCCAATTGAGCATACTTACTGGTTCTGACGAAGCCCATTAATTGTCCCGCACGCTACAACATCCACAGTTACTTTGTTATCTACCTTCAACAGTGGCTTGCTTGCATCTTTCATGCCCCAGTCAACGTAGGGAACGATGAAGCGTGTCATCGCCGTCGCATCCGTACCGTTCACCTGTACTGAGAACTGCAGCGTGAGCGGATGTTCGGCTCCGTGGATGTTAAATGTGCCTTCGACGGTGACATTTTGTGTTGCTCCGGATGAGATTGTGCCAGACACCTTCGTCGGGTGAAAGGTTGCTTCCGGATACTTCTTGCTTTCGAGCACTTCGTCCTGCATCTTCCGATCGCGCGTGCTGTTGCCGCTTTCACCTGTGCTGATGTCCACCAGAAGTTCGCCTTCCGCCGTGCCGGTCTGTGGATTGAACGTCATTGTGCCGCTCTTCAAACGGAATGTGCCCTTTACCGTGTGGAGAAAGTCATGCAGCGTCCAGTGAATCTCGGTTTTTTGTGGATCGAGGTGAATCGCGATTTGCGGAGAGGCTTTCTGCGCCTGCATCCACGACGCAACGCAGAACCAGGCTATCGCAGCAAGAAGCCGGACAGGCCGCAGCTTCACGCCGATTCCCCTCTCTGCTTTCAGGGGCCAAGGTCGCGGCAACGTGAGGTTTGCAGCAATACTTATGCGGTTCCTTATCAAGAAGCTAGACATCGTAAGTTCCTCCATATGCAAATCGAGCAGGCCGCGAAACAGCCCGTGAGAACCTTTTGGGTTCACCCGTGTGCATGATCCACAAACCGATATCGGCGCGCGTAACCGCTGGCTAAGGTGCAAACCGGTAGCCTAGGCCTCGAACCGTCAGTATGTGAACCGGATTGAACGGATCCCTCTCAAGCTTTTGTCGAAGTCTAAGAATGAGGTTGTCCGTAGTCCGAGTTTGAATAGATCCCTCATTCCCAAAGATCTCGGTGATTATTTCGGATCGATGAACAACACGGTCCACATTTTGCGCGAGAAAGTTGAGTATTCTGAACTCGTAAGCCGTAAGGTGGACATAACTGCCAGAAACGCTCGCTTGCATCCTAATAAAGTCGACGCAAGCTTCACCAAAATGGATTCGGCCGAAAGCGGTCGAGCTTTCCTTCTGCGCGCGACGGATTGCCGCCCTCACTCGTGCCAACAATTCTGTGGAACTGAAGGGTTTCGTAACGTAGTCGTCAGCTCCCAGTTCCAATAGAACCACCTTGTCACATTCGTCCGTCCAAGCACTCACGACAACAACAGGAAGGGAAGTTGCTTTTCGCCTGATTTCACGACAGACATCCTTCCCCGAGAGCACCGGAAGACCCAAGTCAAGAATGACGGCTGTCGGAGTTCCCTTTTGAAGGGTATCCATCGCCGATCGGCCGTCACCGCAAACCGCGACTCCGTATCCCTCGGACTCAAACAACCGCCTAAGAACCTTCTGAACCCTAGGATCGTCTTCAACGACGAGGATTGTCTCCATGATGCTGTCTCCATGATGCTGTCTACCTAGGCTGGCACAAAACGGCAGATCATCTTCATTTCCCAATTCAAGCAAGAACATCGTCTTCGACAATTTCTCATTTCAGCCTTCAGAAGCTCTTCGTGGGAGAGCTCGTTGTTCGGAAACTTTGCATGGAACGGCCTCCTTGCAGTCGTTTCTGCATCATGTCATCGCTGCTTACGATCTTGATGTTCATTTCAGCTACCAGCATAGGTGCGCAAGGAGTCTGGAGTTGTCACTAGATCGTAAAAGGATTGTCAGCCGCTGTTGACAGGAACTTGATCTCCTTACTTCTCGCTTTCCTTGACTCTCCTAAAGGGGAGAGCGCGGCGCACCCTCCCATTCCAAATAAGAGAAGCGCGTGGCGAAACGTGGCGATTTGCCGCAGGGCACAACGCAGTTGCTGAGGCAAATGGCTCGTCTATTTTTTCGCAATGTTCCATCGGGCGATTACAACATGCATCTTTGGATCTGGTCTGTCGGGTTCTTTTGTGCCCGTTGAGAAGCGATAAAACTTGAAATGCTTTAGTTTTCGATACAGCATTCTTCCTGCTGCGCTGTTTATACAGATCCTTGTCGCAATCTCGCTCCTGTTTGCGATGGGAGCGTGGCGGAATCACGCCTTGGCTTCCATGGTCTGTTCCACATGCTGGACAATCTTGTCCGAGTCGTAGCCTTGGTTGACCATCACCGCCTCGGCCCGGTGCTTGCCCAGCGGTTCAATGGCCATCGCATAGTCGCTCAACATATATCCGAATTACCTACACCCTCTGAATGGTGATCGATCCAATCGCCGGCGCCGATCCGGCAGCAGGCTCTCCAGAAGGGATAATGGTAAGGGATACGCCGCCGCTGGAAACGGACATCCTGAGCCTTTTCACAAGTTCAGTGATGTCATAACTCACAAAGCGGGTGGTTTCATTCATCTCCATGCCCGGCATGGCCTGGAAGAAGTTCAGATAGCCTATCTTGTGAGCCTCTAGAACCTCATCTGAAGCGCTTTCAGAGACATCGAGGTAGAGGGTATAGATAACCCCTGGTTGTGCGCTGATCTGCAGATCACGGATAACCAGATAATAGGCGCCGAGAGCCGGGGCAGGTGGTGACGCGAGCGACGGATCGAACACGCGGTTCTTGACCTCAGGTGTCGGCTTGATTTGAACCGTCGTAGTCCCCGGGCCAAGCGAAATGGTCGTTGCGGAGGCCACGACTGTCGTGGGAACGGGCACCCCTGGCGCGACATTGCGTAGCACCGACGAAGGAATATGAATGGGCGGCGGCGGCGCAGGCTCAACCTCCTGAGGCGCAGGTTCAAACTCCTGATAGGTGTAATTCAACTGCGCGATTGACATGACGTCGCCGACTTTGATGGACACAGCCTCGCCATCCGGACCGGGGAACCAGAAGACCTGGCCGAGAAAATCGGGACCGGTTGGATTGAGGTTGCCCGCTCGGTTCCAACTCGCCCAAATGCGGTCAATATTACAATGGTGCACCCAGAAGATTGGGTCCTCGGCGGACGCCGGTATATACCCCATATTGGTTAGAGTGCCCACCAGGATATGGACGGCGCTGTGTACGACTAAGTCGATATTGTTGCAAAACCCCTGCTTGGGGCTGTTCGGCGAATAGGTCGTTTCGGCCATCGCGCCGGCGATGTCGAGCAAACCGGGATTTTGACTATCGATGGGAGAGCCGCTGTTGACACCGCTCCACCTGTCCTGCACGTAGAGGGAAGCAAGGAGCGGATCATTGGGCGAACGAAAGGCCTGGGGCATGATGCCGCTCTGGCTGGATGGCAGGCCGGGAGAGAAGTTCCAATACGGCAAGGTAAAGGTGTCGTCGCCCAGAACCGCGCCGATCATCTCTTCAAAGAAGTAAATAAACATGCGGTGCCACGGCAGAAAGTTGTCCGTATTCTGACCCATCTGGTGGGGTTGGCAGGTCCACCACGCCTTCTGAGCAAGATTCTTTGCAGGCGACAAGGCTCCGCCGAATACCTGCTGGATCGCGGCAGATTTCGACAGGGGGCTTGCATGGGTGTACCACCAGAAGGTCCAACTCCACGGATCGTACGCGGGCCTGGACTTCATGATCTGTACGGCAAGCGCGTACTTCCTGATCATGGCCTGTCCTTGCGGACTCAGCACGTTGTAGCGCATCCGTGGAAACAACGGATATGTGCAGCCGGTAATTATGTTGGGAATCAACGGGAGCACAGCTGTAGCTACAGCCTGCTTGAAAAAGGTACGACGCGGGGTGGAGGTCATCGCTCATTCTGGATCTGCTGGAAAATAGAGTGAGCCGGATTGGCCAGACCCCTCGCCAGCTTTTGTTGAGTCCTGAGGATAACGTTGCCTGCAGTATGGTTCTTAATACAGACGTCATACCCCAAAACCCCAGCGAATATCTCGGATCGACGAGCGGCACGACGTTTCCGGCGCCAGCCACTCACCTCGTTCCAAGCATCTTTAAAGTCGTGCTTCATCAATGAGCCGGGAGTGAGGCCGCGTTGGCGCCCAAAGCCCGTCGTCATCAGGGAAGAATTCCTCTGCCGCATCCGAAATGGATTCATCAAGGTGTAGTCCTGTTCCGAAATCAGAAGTGATAACTCAGCAGTGTTCGCATATTAAATAAACCATCGTTCGTCAGCGGCGCACCTTGGGTACGATTGACCTCCAGGGGTGCATAGAAGGCATCCACGGTCAAGGCGATCCCATGGTTGAACAGATAGGTGGCGCCGCCCGTCGTCGAGAAGATCCCGCCACGCGTCCAATAGTGCCCTTGCCCCTCAAGACCCATCACGAGTGGCGCGTGCGCCAGAAAAGCGAGATCCGCAAAAGTGCCTGCTACAGAGGCGTGAAGAAGCAGTTTTGGCAGCTGCGGGAGCGCGTGCTCCACTTGAAACTGCATTCCTGCATAGTGCAACGACGCTACATCGGAAGATGTTCCTACGCAAATCGAAGGAAATCCCGGACGCCGACAAGTAAATGCGCCTTTCACCGATCCGACTTGACCATATGCCTGCCAGTGAAGCGTCCATTGCCCGCGCTCCAGCAAAGCCCGGTCCACGCCGAACGCGAAGAGGCGTGGCTTGATGCCGAAAGTGGAGATGGGGATCGGCGCAGTAGCGAACACCCTGAACTTGGATGGCAGCTGTACTGCTATCACAGGCCGGATCAATGCAGGCGCTTTATTCAAATCTTCAAGCTCTGTCCCATTAAAGCCGACGATTTGCTGTCCCGCGTCGAGCTTCGGCAGCCAATCTGCCGTGAGTCCCACCGTGACTGTGCCAACGTGTCGCAGTTCTGCGGGAGCAAGCGGGAGCATTGTGCTCGGCAGCAACGCCGCGTCAAAACGTTTAAGAGCCCACGCTTCCGGACGGTCGAAACTGATGTGTTTAGCTGGTGGTGGCGGCGGAATCACGCCCGATTGAGCGACGGCGCTGCCGGGGAGGATAGTGGTCATCCCTATTAGCCCTATTAGGACAGCCAGATCAGCTACTTTTATATGGGAAACATTAAGTGAAATCATCTTCACGCTCCTAATCATGTCATCGCTATTTACGATCTTGATGTTCATTTCAGCTACAGCATAGGTGTGCAAGGAGCCTGAAGTTGTCACTAGGTCGTAAAAGGATTGTCAGTCGCTGTTGACAAGGAACTTGATTCGCTTACTTCTCGTTTTCCTTGACTCTCCTAAATAGGTACATTCAACTCCGTAGGAGAAGCGCATGCCTAAACGTGATGATTTGCCGCAGGGCACATTAGAGATGCTCATTTTGAATCCCGTGTCCCTCGGACCTCTGAATGAATACAGCATTCTGCTTCGCATTCAGCACATTTCCTGATAGTGCTTAGAAACCCTACAGGGTAGTTCTGCACGCCATCTAACGTCTTGAACGGAATGGATGGAGCAAAGACGAATAGGGCAAATCAGAGAACAACCGCCGAACAAAGTTTTATCGCCTGACGAAGTTCGGCAGACGCCAGCTGAAAGAATAAACAGCAAAGTGATCGGACATGGCAAGTATTGTCGCGAGTGCCCTGTAGACAAAAGTGGAGGAGCTATGAGCCTCTTTGTCACGCTCTCGCTGCTGGTGGAAAGCGACGCTCAACCGCTCTCGCATTGACCATGACGTCAAAGAAAAGTCCCCGCTTTATATCGGCTCCTACACGACTGATCTGGTTTGGCAGGACATGGCACCCCGACGAGGCGAAACGGCTCGACTTGATACTTCTCTGCGAAAGGCACGGACGCCACCTCTTGATTGAGCAATCAAATCAACGAACTGCCACGTAACTCTTCGTCAAGCCAAACACGCGCTCCTTCAGAATGAGGCAGTCCGGGAATAGCTGCTTCATCTCCTGGCAGGTCAACAGCCGAATGTCGGATAGCATCTCATCCACCCGCGCCGCGTTCGGCTTCGTCAGCAGTCCCCACAGGGTAAAATATCGGGCCATACGGGTCTGCAGAGGCCTGGGCAAATACTGAAAGAATGGGGCAAGCATGTGCGGCTCCAGCGGGAAGCTGCGCGCAGGTGTCTGGATCCAGAGCCTCTTCCCTACGCGGCGAGCCTCCGCTGCAAATGCCTGCTGCCACTCCCACTTTGTCATATGCTCAATGACCGAGTTTGAAAACGCGATATCAAAGCTTGCATCCGCAAACGGCAGATTGGTTGCATCACCCTTCACCGCCGTGAACCTTCCGTCCGTTCGCACGGCAGGATCGGGAAACCGAAGATTCACCAGTGTGATCGAAAAGCTCGAATCATAGCGTGACTCCGCGATCCAAGTATTCGGAGCGCCGCCAATATCGAGCAACCGAGTCTTTTCCGAGGGCCGGAACATTGCGTAAAACTTATCCATCCGACGACGGCGAAAGATGACGAATATCTTCTGTTGAATGGTGAGCAGCAGCTTCATGTTTCGCCCTCTCTCGTGATGTTCCAGATGAATATTGAACCACTGCAACTACTGTTGTCCCTCATTCTCATTCCGAATCGACCTCTTCGAGGATAACGATTGCATCGTTTTGAATTGTCAGGGAAATGTCACGAATTTGTCGCGGGCCATTGATGTCCATGTGGAATGCTCATTGGGGTCAGGAAGCATTTTTGTTTCATGCGCCTCAGGTAAGCCACTAAGCATCCCTAGCTCTTTAAAAGACCTACCTTCCGAACATTATTAAAAGAGACTGGAGGGCGCTTACAGGCGGGAAAGAGAGTCTTCGTGCCTGCGCATTGAGTACAAAGGGAGCTTTCAGACGCCTCAAATCGCGCATCCGAAGACAACAAAAGAATGACAATCCGTTGACGAACGGATGACACTCCGGCAGTTCTGGTTGTTTATGGTCAAAGGAAAAGAGAGAAGCCGATGCCGCAATTTGCCGCTTTCGCCCGTGCCAGCAGGATGGTCCGAAATGACTACTCCCATGTGAGCTTATATTACGGCCGCATGCTGCGACTGGCTTTGCTCGGAACGCTATCTATACTAGCGTTCATCTTTTTTTTCAGAGCCGCTGCGCACGGGCAAGTCCCGTTTGCGCCTTCCCCATTACAGAGCACACCCCAGACCTCGGCGGATGAAGGCAGCGGTGGGGGGACGACAGGTTCCACAGATAGCGAAGATTCCCGCGATAATCGAGATGCTTTTACAAGTTCCAACAGCTCGACAGTTCCGTTGGCGCTCTCCTCAAACCAGATCATCCATGTCCTGCAACAAAATCCCGATCTTGTTGTGGAATTGAAATCCCAGGTCGCCAATCGCCTGCAGGAACAGGGCACACAGATCGATGCAAATGATATCTCAGACCAAATGCTTTACACACAGATCGCGACGAACGCCGATCTGCGTGCGAACATCACGACGTTCTTGCGGGCGCGCGGATATATATCTCAGGATGATCTTCGGACCATGGGATCCAGTGTCACTGATCGAAGTCCCGATAGTAGCTTGCTGGCCGGACAGCACTCTCTGTCGACGCCCGGCGACCTAAACTCTGCCAAGTTAGCTTTAGCTGCGGGTATGGACGCGGGGTCGTTGGACCAAAGTGGCTTCCCCGAGACTTCGATTCAATCCATGAGTTCTGCCGGCAACCGATTGGGTGGCGGGCAACCACGACGTCATGAGGAGGTGAACGCATCGACTGACTTGCCGAAGGTCCTTCGTCAGCCGGCACCCTACAACCTGCAATCGATGCGCGACCTATATACGCAGATCCCCGAGCATGCGGCGCCTTTGAAGCGATTTGGCTCTGAAGTCTTCGTCAATCGGGATACAGCTGCGATCGGACACGGGAACTCAGGGCGGGACACGCCTCTCGACGTGCCGATGGGGCCGGATTACATAGTAGGTCCAGGAGATACGCTCACAATCAATATGTGGGGTGGGATGACCCAGAGCATTACCCGCATCATCGATCGCGATGGTCACGTTCTACTGCCCGATGCGGGCTCGCTTGAGGTCGCCGGTCTACCTTTGCAGCAAGCCGAAACTCTTATTGAGAGCAAACTAAAACAACAGTACCGGAACGCGCAGGCTACGGTTACTGTCTCGCGTCTGCGCTCGGTGCGCGTATATGTAGTCGGCGACGTGCAGCGCCCCGGCGGCTACGACATCAGCTCTCTGGCAACTCCATTAAGTGCTCTCTATGCCGCTGGTGGTCCAACATCGATTGGTTCTCTCCGTGTCGTGCGCCACTATCGGGGACAGAAACTGATCGAGGATGTGGATCTGTATGACTTCCTTCTCTACGGGATTCGTAAGGGCAGTGCTCATTTCGAAAGCGGAGACACTCTGCTGGTGGCTCCCGCGGGCTCACAGGTTGCGATTTCAGGATCTATCAAGCGTCCGGCAATTTACGAGCTTAAGGCAGGAGAGTCTACGCTCGCTTCAGTGATCAAGGATGCAGGCGGCTATACGGCCGCGGCTTCACTAGGTCATATCACGATTGAGCGCATCGATGCCAATCATCAACGCGAGACGGTAACGCTGAAAATCGCGGACGAAGAGAGCTCGCAAAACGAGCGCCAGGCCATCACGGCATTCCAGGTGAGGGACGGAGACCGTATACGCATCGCGCCGATTCTGCCTTATAGTCAGCGTGCTATCTATCTCGAAGGACATGTCGTACGCCCCGGCCGATTGTCCTATGCCGATGGCATGCGCCTCAGCGATGTGCTGCACAGCTACCAAGATATGCTTCCGGAGCCTGCTTCCCACGGGGAGATCGTTCGTCTTGTTCCTCCGGATCTTCATGCGGAGACCATTGACTTCGATGTGCCTGAAGTGCTCATCGGAAATGCAAACCTCAATCTCCAACCCTTTGACACGATTCGCATCTTCGGACGCTATGAGGTGGACGCGCCTAAAGTCACCATTCAAGGCGAGGTTCTGCGGCCGGGAACGTACCCTCTGTCGAAGGGCATGACAGCCGCGCAACTGGTGCGCATGGCGGGAGGGTTCAAACGCGATGCTCTTCTCGACAGCGCCGACCTGACCAGTTATGGAATTATGAATGGCAATCGAATCGATGGGCGGCTCGCGACGATACCTATCGGGGCAGCTGTTGCCGGAACCGAGCCGAATGGGGGTTTTCCACTCAAGCCTGGCGACATCCTGACCATTCACCAGATTACTGGATGGAACGACATTGGCGAGTCGGTGAAGATCGAGGGACAGGTCAGATTCCCTGGAACCTATGGCTTCCAGGAAGGAGAACGTCTTAGCTCCGTCCTGCGGCGAGCCGGAGGATTTCGTGATACCGCCTATCCCAGAGGGGCGGTGCTGGTGCGTGATCAAGTCCGTGAGTTGCAGGAGAAGAGTCGGCAGGAACTCATTCGACAAATCGAGACGAACTCCGCAGCCGCACGGCTCGCTCCGAATCTGGGAGGAGGAGATACCGGAGGAACGCTGCAACTGATCAAGGCGCAGCAAGACGAAGTGCTGTCGAATCTGAAGAGCCATCCCCCGACCGGCCGGCAGGTCGTTCATATCAGTGCAGACATCGACAGCTGGGCCAACACATCGGCCGATATTGAACTCCGTCGAGGTGACGTGCTGACGATTCCGAAACGGCCCAGCTTCGTGCTCGTGACAGGCCAGGTCTACAACGCCACCGCAATTACATTCACTCCAGGAAAATCTGCCGGTTGGTATCTCAGTCATGCGGGAGGAACAAATACCGCCGCGAATCGGAAAGAGATCTTTATCATCCGCGCCAATGGCTCCGTTATTGGCCGCCACTCCGGTGGATGGTTCGACGCTAATGTGCTGTCGACAAAACTCGATCCCGGGGACGTCGTCGTTGTGCCACAAAAGATCATGGGCTCCTCCCTCTTCTGGCGAAACCTGCTGACGGCAGCGCAGCTTGCCTCGTCCATCGCTATCACTGCTGCGGTTGCAAATATATAGGTGAGATTTTGGCGCTGCGAACCCTCACGTTTTCTTTGATGTGCATCATGCTTACCACTATTCTCCATGCCGCCAATTCTCTCAACCCGCAAGACGCGTCGCAGCGTAGTGCCTCCAACATGGCGTCAACTTATGTACCACTCGAAAGCTGGGTGTATCCGGCGTTCGAGCGGCTAGCGTCGGAAGGATATCTTCAAAGCGCGTTCCTCGATCTGCGCCCATGGACACGCATGGACTGCGGCCGGCTGGTGGAAGAGGCTGAGGATAACATCGACGACAGGCAATTGGTCTCATCCGATGTGTTGTCGCTTTTGCGAAGCCTGAGGGAAGAGTTTGGCCCGGAGCTGGAGCGTCGCATTGGAGGACGCAATGCTGAATTCCGTCTCGAATCGTTGGACCAACGAATCACCAGCATCGCAGGACGGCCATTAACAGACGGCTACCACTTTAGCGAAACTCTCGTTGACGATGAGGGTCGCCCTTTTGCCGAGGGAGCGAATATTTACTCGGGAACCTCCTTCCGTGCGACGGTTGGTCCGTTCGCGGCCTATATCAATGCCGAACTTCAACGAGTGCCTTCAGCTCCTACTCCGAATCTCCAGACGCAACAGTCAATCGCCTTAGCTGACTTCACCCCGGCCGGAGCGCAAGGACCCGTTTCAGGCTTCCTTCGCGGGAAGCTTCTGGATGCGAATGTCTCGTTCGCTTTCTTTAATAACCAACTCACCTTCGGGCGCCAATCCCTGTGGTGGGGACCGGCGCGGAGCGGCTCGACCCTCTTCAGCAATAACGCCGAGCCGACCATGATGCTTCGTTATGACCGCGTTCGTCCCTTTGAGCTGCCGGGCTTTCTGAGGCGGCTCGGCCCGATCCGTGCACAGTTGCTCATAGGCCGACTTTCGGGGGCACAGTACGTGCATGCAGAACACACTACGTTTGGAACTCCGGGAGTCGCGGTGGATGACCAGCCTTTTATTCACGGAGAGAAGTTCTCATTTAAGCCCACGCCAAATTTTGAGTTCAGCGTCTCTCGTACTGTGCTCTTTGGCGGCAAAGGTGCGCCGGTAAACACCTCGACTTTTCTACGCAGCGTGTTTTCGACCGGAACAGGGGATGAAGGAAAGGACCCTGGCGATCGACGATCTGCCTTCGACGCGGAATATCTGATCCCGGGACTGCGCCAGTGCCTGACAGGATATGTGGATGGTTTTACGGAAGATGAGCCTTTTCCGGTGACCTACCCGACAGAGAGTGCATGGATCTCCGGATTCGTCCTTCGTTGCGTGCCTCGCTTGCCCCATCTCACAATCCGTGCCGAAGGCTTGCTTTCGCCTCATCACGACATGGCGTTTCCAGGTTACTACTACTTCAATGTCCATTACCTCAGCGGTTATACGAATAATCGCCAACTGATTGGTAGTTGGATTGGGCGCGAAGGGAACGGGGAGCAGTTCTGGGCGACGTGGCAGCTTTCTCCGCGTTCGTCAGTGGAACTGAGTGGACGCAACATGACAGCCGCCAGCGAATTTCTGCGAGGCGGAACGCTGCGAGACCTGCGTGTTGCCGCAGACATTGCAATTCATCCTGAGTGGCAGTTGCGTGTGGAAGAACAGACAGAGTGGTGGCGCTTTCCTCTGCTGTCTTCTCAGCCGCAGCGTAATGCCGAGTTCACTCTTCAGCTCTCCTACAGGCCGATCCCAAGGATGAAACCATGACCGCCTCGTCCGTTCCCATACCTGCGAATTCAACCGCTCCTCCTACAGCCGCGTGGGCGAAGAACCTGTTGTATCTGTGGGAGCACCGCAGAATGCTTCAGCGGATTGGAATCGCAGCCTTTATTCTCAGCACGATCGTCGCGTTCACACTTCCCAAGCGTTACCAATCGTCAACGAATCTCATGCCGCCAGATCAGCAGGGCGATGGGACAGCGTTGCTGGCGGCGGTTGCCGGACGCGCGGGGGGTACGGCGGGAAGTGGTCTAGGCATGCTCGCCAGCGGGCTGCTTGGAGCGAAGAGCAACGGCGAACTGTACATGGACCTCCTGCAGAGCGGAGCCGTCACGGGAAACCTTGCTAATCGCTTCCATCTTCAGCATGTCTACAAAACGAAGTATATGAAGGACACGCTGAAGAGGCTTAGGTCGAGGACAGAACTTAAGGAGAATAAAAAAAGTGGAATCATCACAATTATCGTCACCGACACAGACCGGCAACGTGCCCAAGACCTCGCCCGCGGGTATGTCGAGGAGTTAAATAAGCTGCTGGCGCGTGTCAGCACTTCCTCCGCGCGGCGCGAGCGGCAATTTATCGAACAGCGTCAGGCCTCGGTCTTGAAGGATCTTAACGATGCAGAGGAGCAGCTGAGCCACTTCTCAAGCAGCACATCGACCATCGACATCAGAGAACAGACCAGGGCCACCGTCGACGCTGGCGCAAAGTTGCAGGCTGAGATGATCTTCGGCGAATCGGAGCTTGGATCGTTGCGACAGATTTATGGTGACTATAATGTACGCGTGAAAGCCGCGCGCGAACGCATTAATGTCCTGCAACGCGAGCTTGGCAAGATGGGCGGATCCGCTTCTGATGCAAACGATCCTCTAGAGCTGTCAAAGGATGAACTCTATCCACCCCTGCGACGTTTGCCGGAACTTGGCGTACGGTATGCAAATCTTTATCGTCGCGTCAAGGTTCAGGAGGCAGTCTATGAGTTCCTTTCCGCAGAGTACGAAACGGCTCGTATTGAAGAAGCGAAAGAGATTCCAACGATCAGCACAATTGACACCGCAGGCTGGCCGGAGAAGAAGTCCTTCCCGCCACGGTTTGTCTTCATGCTTGCCGGAACACTGATCGCGCTCCTGATTGCATCGTTCGCGATGTTGTTACGCCGAACTTGGCGTGAACTCGATGACAGCGACGATCTCAAGAAACTCGCAAGCGTCTTTGCGTTGCGCAATGCTAAAGCCGTCCCTGATGAGGCGCATATATGACCCTCGCCTCCAAGATACGCAGTGTTCACATCTCGAATGTGGCCTATGGCATCGCGGATTACATGTCGTTGCCCGTCCTCATGCTGTGCTCTGCTCCATTTCTGCTGCATCGCCTCGGCGTTGAACAGTATGCAATATGGGTCCTCGCGAGCGCGGCGGTGACCAGCGGCATTTTGCTCTCTGTAGGTTTCGGAGATGCTGCCTTGAAATACATTTCTGCGTATCGAGGCAAGGACGACCATGCAGGCGTAGAACGCATTATCCGGACCCTGCTCGGGATCAATCTTACTGTTGGCGCTACAATCGCCGTGCTGTTAGGCCTATTAATTCCGTTTCTGGTCTCCCATCTTCCGAACGTAAGCGAAGACTTGCGGGTCAGCTACCAGCATGCACTCGCAATTGGATGCATCCTGCTTGTAGTCAAAGCCGTGGAGAGCGTCTTCATCTGCGCGCAGCGAGCGCATGAACGCTACGATGTAGCAGCTCGGTTCACTATAGCAACGCGCTTCGCAACGATTGGATCCGCAGTCATTATCGCTGCGCTCCACCGCGGGACGGTCACCATCATGCTAGCAACTCTGCTGTTGGCGCTCCTTAGCGTTCTCCTACAGGCATGTGCAGTCTCGAAGCGCCTTGCACTGCATAATCTGTGGCCTAGCTGGCAGCGTGCATCCGTAAAAGAGCTTTTTAGCTTTGGAGCGTTCAGTTGGTTGCAAGGTCTGATTGGTCTGCTGACAGGGCAAGCCGACCGCTTTCTGGTCGGATATTTGCTCGGCACGCATGCCCTGGCATACTACAGCATCTGTGTTCAGGCGGCGCTACCCATCCATGGAATCGCCGCCGCTGGCCTGCAGGTTCTGTTTCCGTATCTTGCTGCTCGACTCGACGTGCTGAGCATCATTTCCGTGCGACGAAAGTTCGCGGCGGCATTCGCCGTAAACGTTGCAGTCGTCGCTGTCCTCGCTACAACGGTCATTTTCGGCAGCCGGTACATCCTTCGTTTGTGGATGGGTCAGGATTTTGCCATCCACGCCAGCGCGACACTCTCCGTCATGGCCTGCGGCTTTGCGCTATTGGGACTGAACGTTACGGGCTTCTTTATGTTCATGGCGATGGGCCGTATCAAGTTGCTAGCCCTCGTCAATGCGATAGGCGCGGCAGCGATGCTGATGGCCATCGCAATTCTTGCTCCGCGTTTCGGGATTATAGGAGCTGCGGCAGGACGGCTCGTATATGGGCCGATCGTTTGCCTCATCTATATTCCACTACGGAATGTGCTGCGTATAACTCGCGATGTTCCGAGTAACGCTTCCTTCATGCAGGAGGCCTTATGACGACCACCAGCCATCTCCTCCAAGCCCATTCGAGTGTATCCATTGGGCGATCGTTCCGCACACCCCTGCAGTTGCTCACGGGATTTTTCTTCGCTTTCAGGTTCTCTGTTACCTATCTTGGCTTTCAATCGGATCCGCGCACAGGTTCCATCATTGTTCTGGCATGTAGCGCCCTTCTTCTTGCCGCCTCGCTAACTTACACCTTGGGAGACAATCAGTTTTCTCTGCGCTGTTTATTCGCAAGCCGCACGATGCGGTGGCTGCTGGCATATCTTGCGATGTCCGGCTTCAGTTTGTTCTGGACAAGTGCAGAGTCAATTTTGGATGCGGGAGCTTTATGGGCAGGCATGGTGATGGAAGTGACGACTGTCCTGCTGCTCGTGAAGAAGCCAAATGTCGAAGACCGGGTCGATGCGCTGCTCAAAGGCTTCGTCGTTGGCATGCTATTCGTGGGTGCCCTTGGATGGATGGGGCCGACATTGCCGGATCTCCGAATCGGCGATTACGAATTTCTACACCCCAACATGATTGGCATGTATTCGGCGCTTGCATTTTTTCTTGCACAGCATCTCGCGTTCAAAGAACGGATATGGCGATGGGCGTGTCTGGCGCTCGGAATGACCTTGCTACGCACCATCAGCAAGACCTCCATTATCGCGCTCCTCGTCGCAGAGTCGTACTATCTATTGCGCGAACAACAAATTTCCCGACGTCTAAAGATGCAAATCGCTGCGGTCGGCCTTATTGTCATCGCTGCCTTCGCGGCGCTTCTGGAATCTTATCTTAAGATTTACACCACGACCGGGAGTGGTGATCAGGCAGAGACACTCACCGGCCGTACAGCAATCTGGGCAACCGCTTTTTTTATGGCGATCGAGAAGCCATGGATTGGGCATGGGTTTTACTCCTTCCGCACTCTCATCCCAGCCTTTGGCAGTTTCGAGCCGTGGCATGCACATAACGAACTTCTGCAGGAGTTCTTTGAATATGGCCTGCTCGGCGTGTTTGTCACCGTCTTCCTCTACAGCACGCTGATCTGTGCAGTGAGGCGATTTGCCGGAAGTACGTCCGCAGAAAATCCTGGAGCAACTCATGCTTACGCAAAACTCGCCTCTGTAGTTGTCCTATTCGCAGTCGTTCACGGATTAACCGAAGCGGTGAACTTCGGCTTGACCATCCCGCTATGGCTTTTCGCGGTACTTGCCATCGCATTGGATCAAACGCTATCGGAGGCAATTCCGTCATGAGCAAGATCTCCATCGTTACTCCTTCGCTTAATCAGGGTACTTATCTGGAAGAAACGCTCGAAAGCATTCGTACGCAGAATTACGCCGAGGTGGAACACCTCGTGCTCGACGGCGCTTCCACCGACGGGACCGTTGCCCTATTACAGACCAAAACCGGGCCCGAATGGTGGCATCTGCATTGGATCTCGGAGCGTGACAGTGGTTGTACTCAGGCGTTGAATAAAGGCATTCGCCTTGCCACGGGAGAGATCATCGGCTGGCTAAACTCCGACGATCGTTATCGCGCTGGATGCCTGGATATTGTAGACAAAGTGTTCGCGGAACATCCGGACATCGATATTGTCTATGGAGATTTCACCTTCATGGACGAGCACGGCACGCATTTGCGTGTGCGGCGCGAGATCGAGTTCAGTCGCCTGGTGCTCTTCTACCATCGCATCTCGCCTATCCCATCGACGGCTACATTCTTTCGACGCAAAATCTTTGATGAAGGTAATTTCTTCGACGAATCTCTTCAATTTGCGATGGACTACGAGTTCTTCGTGCGCCTGGCCAACAAAGGCTATCGCTTCAAGCACGTCCACGCTCTGCTTGCAGACTTTCGCCTTCATTCCACCAGTAAGACCTGCGCGACCGGAGCGAGGCAACTTGCCGAAACGCGCATGACGATGCACAAATATTCACCCGTTGCACAAGCCATCACGAACAGGATGCTGCGCCAGTTTTGTCTCGGCGTGATGCAAGTCGCAGCTCCACTCGCCCGCTACGCTGAAAAATTTTTCCGCGGCTACTACCTGCCCGACCGCATCGTCGGACGCGAGCGCCCAATTCGTTGAGATGAGGTAAATCCATGCATCTGCTGATCGCGTCCGTATCTGCTGCAACGTCTCCCGCAGGAGTGTGTCGCCATGCTGCGAATCTTGCGCGCGGCGTGGTCACACTTCCACCGGTGCGAAGAGTAACGATGCTCACAGGCGATTGGCAGGCAGATTACTTCCGCGATGCCTTCAACCTGAAGAGCGAAAAGCTTGAGATCAGACGAGTGTCGATTCGCAATCAGTCGGTACCGCGAAACCTCTGGTACCTGTATGGGTTACCCAGAACAGCTCGGACATGTGGCGCAGATATTGTTCATCTCGCATACCCTATTCCCGTACTACGATCCGCATATGTTTTGCCGGTCGTTGTAAGCCTTCATGACCTGTATCCATTTGACATACCTCAGAACTTCGGAAGGCGAGCGTGGCTCAATCGCGCCGCCCTGAGCCTCTGCCTGCGAAATGTTGATGCTATCGCCTGCGTCTCTGAAGAAACCCGGGCTCGAGTGCACGATGTTTTCCCTACGATAAAACCTGGGAAGATAGCGGTCGTCCCAAACTCGATCTGTCTTTCTCGCGAGTTCCACCATACTTGCCTGCCAGGTATAATTCGCGATCACCCATTTCTTCTCTGCGTCGCACAGCATCGTGCAAACAAGAATCTTCCCCTACTGCTGCGATCGCTTCGACTTGCTCTTGATCGTAACGTTGTACCTGCGAACGCGAGACTAATCCTCGTTGGGCAGGAAGGTCCCGAAACTCAACTTCTTCGTCAGATGGTCGCGCAGTGGGATCTTGAGAACCATGTCCTTTTCCTGCGCGGCATTACCGATACGCTCCTCCTATCTCTTTATGAGAATTGCGAGATGGTTGTAGCGCCATCGCTGCTAGAAGGATTTGGATTGCCTGTTGCGGAGGCCCTGACCGCCGCAAGCCGCGTCGTGTGCTCTGACATTCCGGCATATCGCTCCATGGGCGCTGCGCGCTGTTTATTCTTCGACCCGACGGATGGAAGCGGCGAATCGCTTCTAGCCGCAATGCGAGAAGCGATGAAAACGCCACGCATGGAGACGATCTCTTCGGCAGGACTCTACCCGCAGGAAGCCGCCGCCATGTATCTTGCTTTGTATTCCAGGCTCTTACTTCAAACACGTGGAAACATAATGCAGTCTTCGTCGAGCGACGCATCGGCGTCAGACTCGCTTTCGGCTTCGATCAACCCATCAGGAAGGCGGTTGTTATGAAAGAAACAAACCGTCTCGCGTCACAGAGCAGGGAGGATGAAAGTGGCCGCATCTGAGTCCATTCCGAACTTATACGTCGATGCTCACGTAGCTTTCTGCAAGCGGCGGAAAGCGATCTCCAGAGAACTGTTCCGAAGTGCGGTCGCCATTTTCGAGATATCAGCAGATTTTCTTACCTGTGCCGCTGCTGTAGTTGCGGCTTACATTCTTCAGCTTCATATTCGAAACCCGATCCACTGGCCGATGCAGAGCGTAGTGTCTCTAAGCATCGTGCTCGGTCTGTTTGCAGTGTTTCTACTACAACAAAGGGAGATCACTTATCTCGGATCTGACAGCATGTTCCTGATCCGAGGGACCGAACAGATCATTCGGACCTCAACTCAGTCTTTGCTTCCCTTGCTGCTGGTTAGCTTGCTTTTGAAGCTGAACTTCCCTCGCACGACGATTCTAATCGCCGTGATATTGATTCCATTGTCGCTGATCGTACAAAGACAAATCCTTGCTTCGATCATTCGGATATTGCATGCGAAAGGATATGGCACAGACTGTGTAGTTGTTTATGGAGCGGACGGGACGGGAAGACGCATTGTGTCGTCCCTCCTGCATTCACCACGACTCGGGCTCCGTCCGGTGGCCGTAATAGGTGATCATCCCACATCGGCCAACGATCATACGTCTGAGCTGGGACACCGGCGCTTCCATTCGATTCCAGTGCAACATGGGCCGGTTACACCCGCTCTGTTGAAGGCCCTTCAGTGCGATCTGCTGATCGTGGCAATCTCGAATCTTTCTTCAGACAAGCTCATCGAAATCTCACAGATTGCGAGGCAGGCTGGATTGCCGATCGCACTTCTTCCCTCTCTGGCAACGCAGAGACAGCGGACAGAACTAGTTGATGTCCATGGCTTGCTGCTTGCTTCCCTGATAGAACCGGTCACACCCTGGCATTATGCAGTCGCCAAACGAATGGTGGATCTTGCATTATCTTCTATTCTTTTGGTGTTATCTGCCCCTCTTCTTTTTCTGATAGCACTTCTGATACGGCTCGATTCACCCGGCCCTGCATTTTTCGTGCAGAAGAGGGTAGGTCGAAATGGAAAGCTCTTCGACATCTTCAAGTTCCGTTCAATGCATGATGATGCCCCGAGATATGACCGTTCTCCAACCAGATCTTCCGATCCTCGAATCACCAGGATCGGAAGATTTCTGAGGCGAAGCAGTCTTGATGAACTGCCGCAGTTGATGAATGTCTTCCTGGGAAATATGTCGCTGGTAGGCCCTCGGCCGGAAATGCCCTTTCTTGTGCAGCGCTATAGCTCCCGGCATCAAAGAAGGCTTCAGGTGGTTCCCGGGATTACTGGCCTGTGGCAGTTAAGCGCTGACAGAGCTTTTCCCATCCACAAGAACATCCACCATGATCTCTACTACGTCAGGAATCGAACCTTCTTTCTGGACCTGGCCATACTCATTCACACTCTGTTTTTTGCGATGCGCGGAGGAGTATGACAAATCGATTTCGAAAATCTCTTCTCAAAGAAAAATTATCTGCTGCCGTTCCGAACGGCCGCCGACGCGGAGAATGTTCTATGCCTGCTTCTGTGTTCACTCACGCATATGCCGATGTACTCGGAGTAAAAGTATCCGCCATTAACCTACCCAGGGCAATTGATATGGCCGACCAATGGATCGCAGGGGGAAACTGCGGTTACATCTGTATTACCGGCGTCCATGGAGTCATGGAAGCTCAGTCGGATTCCGAGGTTCGCCGAATTCTGAACCATGCATTGATCAATACTCCGGATGGAATGCCAATGTCTTGGGTCGGCCATCTTCAGGGCCATAGGCAAATGGATCGGGTTTATGGGCCGGACTTCATGACAGCTATGTGCCTGCTTTCAGTTGACCGAGGTTATCGCCATTTTCTGTATGGCGGCGAACCCGGAGTAGCGAAGTCTTTGAAAGAAATCCTACAGAGCAAATTTCCGGGTTTAAAGGTGGTTGGTACATACACGCCACCTTTTAGAAGCCTTAACCCAGAAGAAGAGGAGGAGGTTTTGACTCAGGTGCAGGAGTCGAAACCGCACATCCTGTGGGTCGGCCTAAGTACCCCTAAGCAGGAACGCTTCATGGCGCACTATATTGATCGCCTTCGGGTGCCTTTATTAGTGGGAGTAGGAGCAGCATTCGACTATCACACTGGACGTATTCGCGATTGCCCCGATTGGATCAAGCGCGCGGGATTGCAGTGGCTGCATCGCCTTATGCAGGATCCAGGGCGTCTGTGGAAGCGCTATTTACGGAACAATCCTGCATTCATCTGGAATATAGCGTTGCAGGTGTTGAAGGTACGGCATTATCCACATTCTTCCGAAGCAGTTGCTCCGGAAGCACAGCGCTAGATAGAGGTTCATTCAGAATGCACGACCTTTCCAAGCGAACATATCTCTCCGAGTTAATGGACGAACCATGCTCCTATCAAGATCTGCGTGCGTGTCTGAAACATCTCGCAGAAGTCAATCGCACTACAGTTGCGTATCGTCCCACGCTTCAATGGCTGAAGCAATTTGCACGTTCTCCATTCCAGGGGCGTTCGCTGCATATTGTAGATATCGGTTGTGGAGGAGGAGACATGCTCCGCCGTATCGAGCGCTGGGCCATGCGCAGGCAGATTGACGTTAAACTCACGGGCATCGACCTCAATCCTTACGCTGTGCGCGCTGCCCGTGAGTTTACCGCGGTAGGCAGTCGGATCCGATGGATCGTAGGAGACGCTTATTCGTTTGACGCGAAAGTCGAATCCATCGATTTGGTTATTAGCTCTCTTTTCACTCACCATCTGGAAGACCAGGAAATCCTGCGCTATCTCACCTGGATGGACCGGGTAGCACAGCGCGGTTGGTTTATCTCCGATCTTCGTCGCAGTTGGCTGTCCTATTTCGGTTTCAAAGCGCTTGCCATGGCAGTTGATTGGCATCTTTTCATTCGTCACGATGGGCCCGTCTCAATCCGGCGAGCTTTTCGACCGGCAGAATGGCGCCAGTATGTTGAAGCCTCCGGCTTGCCACCCCACTCTATTCGCATCGAGGCCCATTGGCCTGGACGGATTTCGGTCTCACGGAAGAAGCGGTAATGATTCCAGCACTTTGGCATGATGCGCTTATTGTTGGCGGCGGTCCCGCTGGGGCTGCAGTTGCCATTGCCCTTGCACGGGCCGGACGGTACCCGGTCCTTATTGAAAAGAGCAGAGAGGCACAAGATAAGGTGTGTGGGGAGTTTCTGAGTCCTGAAAGCCTTCCCTATCTTCACAGCATAGGCATACATCCCGAACGGTTGGGAGCCCAAATCATCCACTCGATACGTGTAGGATCGCGTGACCTTATCGCGGAAGCTCAGCTTCCGAATCCTGCACTCTCGCTTTCTAGGCGAATATTAGACGAAAATTTGCTCCGATGTGCACAGGAGGCAGGCGTAAGTCTGCTCCGCGGCTATACGGTGGAACATCTGTCGCGCGAAACGATGGAAACCTCCAGTTCGTGGCGCGCTCATATAACTGATGCTGCTCAAACTTCCATTTCGATCCACGGTGGAGATGTATTTCTTGCTACAGGTAAGCACGATCTCCGAGGTTGGCCGCGTCTAACGCAGGGCTCTCAAAATACATTAATAGCCCTGAAGATGGACTTCGTCCTATCGCCTGAGCAGCAGGCAGAGTTGGCCGGTTGTGTTGAACTCATTCTTTACCCAGGTGGCTACGCTGGACTACAGCCCGTGGAGCCTGGTTGCGCGAATTTGTGTTTGCTCGTCACACGTGAGAAGCTGCGTTTGCTCGATGGTCGCTGGGATCGTCTCCTCGATCACATGCAGCATCACTCTCCTTACCTCGCTCGACGCCTGGGTGGGGCCAAACCAATGCTTAATCGTCCGCTCGCACTTTCTTCGATTCCGTATGGCTACTGTATTTCACCACATGTTGGCGAACTCTCGCCGTGGCGATTGGGAGATCAGGCCGCCGTGATCCCATCGTTCTGTGGCGATGGGATCGCCATCGCTCTTCACACTGCAAAACGTGCGGCTGAACTGTATCTTGACGGAGCTACTGCGACTACATTCCATAAGGAAGTTCGTCATGAATTTAAAAACCGTCTCTACTGCGCCACGATGCTTTCCCGTTTGATCATTGCGATGCCATCGCTGGCAAAAGCGGTTCGGCTATGGCCTTCCTTATTGACTGAAATATTTACCGCTACTCGACTTTCGACGTCTGCTATTCAAGCGGTAAGCAATGTCCCCTGAGATCCTGTCTGAATTGTCATTAGATTGTAATTTCTTGCCTTTGGGCGAACAATTACAACGTCGGGTCGACCAGAATAGAAGGGAGAGGCTCAAAGATTATGCTCACGGATACATATCTAAAGGAAAAAGCGATAGAAATAGATACGCTAGCGGCTGAGAGTCTTGGCACCATACTTGTCATTGAAGACGATCCGCGCATGCAGAAAGTGCTTCGCAGAATCTTTGTTGG
This sequence comes from Granulicella sp., assembly GCA_041691255.1. Classification (GTDB taxonomy): domain Bacteria; phylum Acidobacteriota; class Terriglobia; order Terriglobales; family Acidobacteriaceae; genus Edaphobacter. The sequence continues at coordinate 38,478 of JBEPUY010000019.1, forward strand.
GGAGCACTATGCCGTCGTGGTTGCTGGCGATGGTCAAACCGGGCTCGAATTATTCCGCAGCGAGCGACCGCTTGCTGTAGTTCTCGATCTTATCCTTCCGCGCGTCTCCGGACGTGAACTTTGTCAAATTTTTAAGAACCTCTCCAGTGAGACTCCCATCGTGGTTTTGAGCGCTATCAGCGAGGTGGTCGATAAAGTATTGCTCCTCGAGTTAGGCGCCGACGACTACGTCACCAAACCTTTTAGCCCGCGAGAACTTGTAGCTCGTATTCAGGCAGCAATTCGGAGACAGCGTAAGCCAGCCGCCCGGCTGATATTCCGTTTCGCGGATTGTGAGATTGATTTTAAGAGTATGGGTGCTCGCCGTGGCGGCGTTTCCGTAATCCTCACCCCTCACGAGTTCAAGCTGCTGAAGTACTTTACAGATAATATTGACCGCGTGCTGACGCGCGAGCTGTTACTCAACGAAGTTTGGGGATATAACTCCTATCCGACAACACGAACCGTTGATAACCAAATTATGAAGCTGCGTCAGAAGCTGGAACCGGATCCGGCCAATCCAAAGCACTTCCTCACAATCCATGGTGCAGGATATAAATTTGTCCCATGATTCTAACCTCTCTCAACGACCCAATAAAGGCACCATGAAAGTAACGGGAAAGCAAGAGAAGCAAGGCGTTCGAACCCATGTTTTACTTGTTGTCGCTATGGCATTGGTGATTGCGATTGTTACATGCGTGTGCCTGATGCTCATTCGTCATCGTTTGCGTGTAGAAGTAACAGGCAATCTGTCTCGGGATCTCAATCATTCTGTCACTACCTTCCAAGATCTCGAGGCTGAACGAGTCGGAGCACTTGAGCGCGAGAATTCGCTTCTCGCTGAACTTCCAACTCTTAAGGCTCTGATGACCAGCGGTGACGATCTCACCATTCAGGATGGAGCAATTGAATTTTGGCAGCTGAGCGGAAACGACCTATTTGCTCTTGCGGATCCGGGGGGACGAGTGGTCGCGGTCTATACAAAGAGCGCGTCGGCTGACGCCACTCTCCGCCAAGGGTTGAAGATATTGCTGGCCTCCCCAGGGAAGCACTATCTTATCGACGGTCGAGAGCTCTACGTCTGCTCGCTGCGCCCGCTTTACTTCGGCAGTGAAAAGAACGGCACCTTGCTGGGATACGTTGTCAGCGGTATTTCGATTGAACGCACGGTGCGACAGATCAGCCAGCTCACGGGCGTAGACGCGACTTTTCTCAGCGGCGGGAAAGTGGTCGCGAGCACACTCGGCTCTTTGGACCAAGCGAGTCTGGTAAATCAGCCGTTGTTGTTCTCTGATACACCTCGTCCGCCCTTGACGTTAAAGTTTGGAAGCACGCGATTTTTTGCTGCAACGGAAGATCTATCTACATCTGCCACATCGCCTCTGCAGTTGATCGTTTTGAAATCCTTAGAACCGGCAGAGCGTTCCATCACCCGGATTAATCAGATGGTCTTGAGCGCGGGCCTCTTGGCACTTCTGTCAGGTACAGTGCTGATGATCGCGCTTTCCCGTCTCGTCACTGGTCCTCTCGAAGAACTTTCCGAGAGTGTCATTGCGTTCGGCGTGGGTGATGGAAAACACCGTATTCCACGGTATGGCACCCAGGAGGTGCGGCAGCTAAGCACGGCGTTTGCTAGTATGAGAAACGAAATTCAACAGGCCAACCGGGCCTTGCTCGAATCAGAGCGGCTGGCGACCATTGGCCGAATGGCGAGTTCGGTTTCTCATGATCTTCGACACTATCTTGCCGCGATTTATGCCAATTCGGAATTTCTAGCGTCCCATAGGCTTTGCGAAAAAGAGCGCACGGAGATCTTTGCGGAGATCCGCGCGGCTGTGCATGGCACAACAGACATGATTGAATCGCTTCTCATCTTTAGTCGTACAGGTGCCTGTATGAGGAGATCGCCGGAATTGATGACAACACTGCTCGAACGTGCCGTTGCGCTGGTACGGGCACATCCCGACGCGGAGGGTGTATCGCTGGTAACGCATTATGGTGTTTCAACGGAAACTGCGGTCCTTGTTGACGGAAAGCAGATTGAGCGAGCGATTTGCAACTTGCTGCTCAATGCTTGTCAGGCCGTTCGCACAACCAAAAGAGCGGCCAATGTCGCAATAACTCTGGAAGCGGAGGAGAAGAATATGATTGTGAGCGTTGTCGATAATGGCGACGGCGTCCCAGAGAGAATTCGCAATAACCTCTTCGACCCTTTCGTGAGTGAAGGAAAACAAAAGGGGACGGGCCTCGGTCTTACATTGGCTCATTGCATTGCTGTTGAGCATGGAGGAGAGATAGTTCTCCTCAGCACTTGTCCTGGCAAAACAATCTTTCAAATGAAGGTGGCGCGTTCGCTTCCACAATGGGATGCATCGGATTGTTCGGAGGCAAACCGTTACGACAAGGTCACAAAACATGAGAGCCCACAGATCTAAGTCAAGACGGCACTTTAGTGTTTCTCCTCGGAACGCATGGTATGTATTGCCATTGCTTTTGATGTTTTGTGGACTCCCATCACATATTCTTCATGCCCAGACCATGAACCAGGAAAGTCTGTCTGACCAGATCCAGAAATTGACAGAATCGATGGCGCGGACACAGGCTCAACTTGAACAATCGCAGCGACAACTCAACGAGATGCGCCAGCAAGTGGATGCACTGCAACGCCAGATGGCGCAGGGCGGATCAACGGTGACAACTCCAACTCCCTCCAGCTCGACTGTTGCGTCATCTTCGATATTGACTAAAAACGCATCCCCTACCACAACTGCAGCAATTGACGATCTTCGTGAGCGCCAGGCAATGCAGGAGTCCCAAATTGCGACTCACGAGCAAACTAAGGTGGAAAGCCAGTCGAAATATCCGGTGAAAATAACCGGACTTCTACTGCTGAACGGTTTTGTCAATACAAGGCAAGTCGATATGCCTGCGATGCCGACAGTAGCGATTCTGGGCTCGGGCAGTACGGGGGCCTCCGTGCGGCAGACGGTGCTTGGCGTTGACGCGCGCGGCCCACATCTGTTTGGAGCTCACAGCTATGCTGACCTGAGTGTAGATTTCGATGGAAGTCCGCAGTCCGCCAGTTCATCCACGAACTTTGCCGGCTACTACAACGCCAGTACCACGCTGTTGCGGCTCCGCACCGCACATGCAGGTCTACAGTGGCAACACGCTGAAGCTTATTTCTCTCTCGATCGTCCAATTTTCAGCCCTGACGCTCCAACTTCGTTAACAGCCGTGGCCGAGCCGGCACTTGCCTGGTCAGGCAACCTGTGGACCTGGAACCCGCAGGTCGGGGTGACGGGGAATCTCGGGTTCGGAAGCTCACGCAACATCCGGGTGCAGACTGCATTGATGGATGTTGGCGATGCTCCCCTGTCGTCTGTACCTTCCTCTGTGGTCACATCTGGAATGCCGCCTACCACTGCAGAACAGAGCCGCTGGCCCGGAGTCGAAGCCCGTATCGCCCTGCTCGGACCGAAGCAGAATCGAGAAAACCATCTCGGTTTCGGCGGATATTTCGCCCCTCATCTCAGCTCTCTGGGCTATCGCTTCAACTCCTGGGCTGGCACACTGGATGCTAAATTGTTTTTGCCAGGCCGCCTGGAGTTGATCGGAAGCTTGTATCGCGGAGAGGCGCTGGGCGGTCTAGGAGGAGGCGCCTACAAAGACTTCGCATATCGCGTCGACCCCGGTTCAGGTAGATACTACTTCCGTCCCCTTGACGACGTAGGAGGATGGGCGCAATTGAAGGAAAAGATGAGCGAACGGGTGGAATTCAACGCCGCCTTTGGACTGGACAACGTATTTGCTCGGGAATTGCGCAGTTATGCTGTTCCGTCCGGGAACATGTATCAGAATCTCGCCAGGAACCGGACGTATACCGGTAACGTGATTTACACGCCGAGCGCTTATCTTCTCTTTTCGCTGGAGTATCGCCACCTGGAAAGTTCGCCGATCACTGGTGCGTCGGCTGGGAGCAATGTTATCGGCTTCGGCGCCGGATATAAATTTTGATGAGGAAGAACAGCATCGGTAATTGGCTATTTTGTGGTGTCGTTTTGGCATTAGGAGTGGCGTGCGCGCAGAGTTCTCCTTCGCAGACTCCAGTTTCCGAATTGCGCCTCCGCATTAGCTCTCCTCATTCGGGAAGGCATCGTGCTGTCCCCGCCGTTGTCTGGCTGGAGCCAGCGAGAGGAACGCCCGCTCTTTCGTTCCTGCCACATGGACATTACACTCTTTTGCAGAAAAATCGTGCCTTCATTCCGCATCTGCAAGTCATTCCAGTTGGCTCTGTGGTTCAGTTCCCCAATGCCGACCCTTTCTTTCACAACGTCTTCTCGCTTTTCGATGGTAAGCGTTTCGATCTTGGCCTCTATGAAGCAGGCTCGAGCAAGTCTGTCACCTTTTCGCGAGAAGGGGTTTCTTATATTTTTTGCAACATCCATCCAGAGATGAGTGCTGTCGTGCTGGCTTTATCGACGTCTCTCTACGCAGTTGCTGATTCCAATGACTCGTTCGTCCTTCGCAGTGTTCCATCGGGCGATTACAATTTGCATCTTTGGATCGAAGGTGTGCCGCAGCCACTCCTCGATGGCTTGAGCCGTCTCGTACATCTTCCCCAACGGACTGTCGATCTAGGCACCATACGTGTGTCCGCTATGTCCGACGGAATTGTGGGCCACACAAACGAGTTTGGACGGCCCTACGATCAGAATACGAAGTCCCCGTATGAGCGCTAATGTTCCCGGAGTTGCCAGATACGAGCTACCAAGGCGACAACCATGTTTACTACCCTGCTTCGCGGAAGTTTTGCGTCACAACCGTCAGTCGACATGGTATTTGCGGATCATGGTTGACATCTTTTGAGGTTTCGTACGTCAGGTAACGAATACTCATTCTTTATCACCTGATTTAGATAGGACCGCTTTAGTGTCCCAAGCTCCGTTGTCAGCACTGAGATAGCTAGACTGCCCGCACGGCGAGGTATGGCTTATGTTTCTCTTTGCTTAGTCTTCTCAGCCAAACAGACCCCCACATCCTGCTTGAACGTCTTCAACTCCTTATCCCAATCTCAAGGTAACTGGAGACCGTTGAGTTCTCGAATCCATACGGTACCGACCTTCACAACTTGATGACAATGCAATGACAGTACGCTGACAACTCCGAATCAACATTTACATACATTGATGTCAGCCCAGAGCACGAGGAGCTCTATTCGGGGAGCTAGTTGGTTAGGGCCTATGAACGTCAACCCAAAGATAAAGCGGAGTCACAGATGAATATCAAAGCACCACAGACGGTAGTATGCGGAGCCGGCGGCTTCATTGGCGGGCATCTCGTCAAAGATCTTTTGAAGCGGGGGATCCGAGTCATTCGGGCAGTCGATGTAAAGCCATTGGAAGACTGGCACCAGATAACGGATGGTATAGAGAATCTTTCCCTCGATCTAAAGGAGAAACAAAACTGCCTGATAGCCGCCAAAGACGCGGAATATATATATCAACTCGCCGCAGACATGGGAGGCATGGGATTCATCGAGCACAACAAGGCTCTTTGCATGCTCAATGTGATGATGAGTACCAACATGCTGCTCGCAGCTCACCAAACAGGAGTCAAGAGGTTCTTTTATGCATCGTCTGCCTGCGTCTACAACGCACAGAAACAGACCAGCGCGGATGTGATCCCACTCAAAGAATCGGACGCCTATCCGGCTCTTCCTGAAGATGGTTACGGCTGGGAAAAATTGTTCAGCGAACGAATGTGCCGCCATTTCGAGGAGGACTTCGGCCTGACTTGCCGCGTGGCTCGGTATCACAACGTCTACGGTCCGAACGGAACATGGACAGGCGGACGTGAAAAGGCGCCCGCAGCAATCTGCCGCAAAGTGATTGAGGCAAAGCTGTCCGGCCTTCACGAGATCAATATCTGGGGTGACGGACAGCAAACGCGGAGCTTCATGTTTATCGACGACTGTATCCGCGGTACAGAGAGGATTATGCTCAGCGATATCGATGAGCCAATTAACCTAGGCTCCAGCGAACTTGTAACCATTAACCGATTGGTTGACATCGCGGAAGAGATCGCTGGCATTCGGCTCAGGCGCACATATGATCTGGAGGCTCCGAAAGGGGTTAATGGACGTAACAGTGACAACTCGATGATCCTGGAGCGTCTCAATTGGGAGCCGTCCGTCCGACTTCGTGACGGTCTTGAAAACACCTATCGCTGGATAGAATCGCAAATGATCGGAGCGGCCGCTGACGACCCAACGAATAAGCTTCTCGTTCATTCTCAAAGATGAAAACGTCAAAACATGATCTTCGGAAGATTGTCGTTATTGCAGCACTAGCCCTGCTTCTGTTGTTCGGTGCAGGTATCACCCTGATCAAGTCGAGAGGCTTCCGAGCATCGTCCAAACCTTCCGCCCTGGAGACTGCCATTGCTCGTTCCGTGCGCAACTTCGCAATCCCACAATCGGAAAGGGTGAAGACGAATCCCATCGATGACGATCCGATTGCTCTCCAACAGGGGCGGGAAGATTACCTTGCGCGCTGCGCATCCTGCCATGGCGTGGATGCTCGCGGGCTGACCCCGATCGGAGCGAATGTCTATCCTCGCGTCCCCGATCTGACGCTGGACACGACCCAAAAGCTGACCGACGGCGAGATCCACTACATCATCGAAAACGGAGTGGAACTTACGGGCATGCCCGCGATGCACTCGGCGTCTTCGTCAGATAGTTGGAAACTCGTCTCGTACATTCGGAGCTTTCGTTCGGCGACGCCCCGGGAGGCGGCAACCCAAGAGAGAGTGGCAATCTCAGCCCATTACGTAGGTTCGGAGTCCTGCCAGAAGTGCCACGCAGACATCTATGCGCGCTGGAAGAAGACGCCAATGGCTAACGTGGTGCGTGACCCGAAAATTCATACGGACGCCATTATCCCCCATCTCAACACTAACGACGTTGCGAAGTTCACGCTGGATCAAGTGGCCTTAGTCTACGGCAGCAAATGGAAACAGCGTTACTTCACTAAAATCGGGGACGACTACTACCCGCTACCCGTCCAGTGGGACATCAAAAACAAGAAATGGTTGAAGTATCACGTCCCGGATGCGGGCGCAGATTGGTGGGCGGCGTTCTACCCATCCAACAACATGCAACGGCCCACCGGCCCGACCTGCGACGGCTGCCATTCCGTGAACTATGACATCCACACGAAACAGGTCACGGAATGGAATGTCGGTTGTGAACGCTGCCACGGGCCGGGCAGCGAGCATGTATCGCATCCGACGCGCACCAACATTCTGAATCCCTCGCAGATGGACGACGTGGCCTCGGACGACACTTGCATCCAATGCCATTCTCAAGGACGCCCGCTCACCGAACAGATCGAAGGCAAAGCTTACGATTGGCCCGTCGGCTATCATGTCGGGCTTCACCTCGCGGACTATTGGAAACTCGAAGACCACACGCTCGGCCAGACGACCTTCACTCACTTTGCCGACGGGACTGCTCACAAAAACCGGATGCAGGGCAACGACTTTGTGCAGAGCGTTATGTATCGGCATGGGGTCACCTGCGCTTCATGCCATGACGTGCATGGAACTGAGAACTACGCGCAACTTCGCAAACCCGCGCAACAACTTTGTCTGGATTGCCACGGACCGACATCTCCAAATGGACCACACACGACATCACTGGAAGCGCACACCCATCATAAGGACGGAAGTCCTGGCAGTCAGTGTGTCGCTTGCCATATGCCGAAGATAGCGACGCAGGGGGTTCCCGGCACATTCGTTAGTTCCCACACCTTTAGGTTCATCGCGCCGGCAATGACGGATAAGTACAAAATGCCGAACCCCTGCACGTCCTGTCATACGGGCAAGTCTACCGAATGGGCCACGAAAGAAATGCTGAGTTGGAAGACGACCTCACCATGGAGAGTCAAGCAGTGAGAGAACAACAGCACGGTCGAGAACCTGACTCATTGGTTCAATCTCCAGCTGAGAGAAGTAGGAGATTCTTCGGACATGAGCCACAGATCGGCGAATGGGACAAACTTAACGCACCAGATGATTATCAAGGACAAGATAAGACCCGTATCAAAAGTGTCAGCGTCACTTGGACACACTGGACGCGACCTTCCAAATGTGGGAGAGAGCAACTTTACCTGCACGCTAAGCAGGACAGCTTCAGAACTTGGTTCAGTGGACACAGACCAGGCGGCCGCAATCATGCGGGTACATCCTATGACTCTTCAGCGTTATGCACGGCAGGGCATAGTGCGGGGCCTTCAACTCGGCACGATGTGGCGCTTTCGCGCAAGCGATATCCACAAGAACGTCGGCTGGCACACCTTCCGCCATTCCTTCGGCACACTGCTGAAGGTCAATGGGGAAGACGTGAAGACCGCCCAAGAGCTTTTACGGCACGCCAACAGCAAGATCACGCTCGACGTTTACACGCAGGCCGTGAACTCGCACAAGGGGGGCCGCACAGAGTAAGGTTGTTCAGATGATTGTGCCCGGCGCGGGCACAGACGTGGGCACAAAAGAAAATCAGGCAAGAACGGGTATAAAAGCGTCGTAGAAGTGCAATTCGCTTATTGTGCCCTTATTGTGTCCTGATTTGCTTGTCACTTAGGTCCCATATATTCCATAAGTCGTTTGGAATCTATGGCGGGGACGACGGGGCTCGAACCCGCGACCTCTGCCGTGACAGGGCAGCGCTCTAACCAACTGAGCTACGTCCCCATGTTGTTTATCAGACAACCTGGATAAAACTTGGAATGGAGTTGACCCTGTATGGGCACCTCACATCACCAACCCAACAACATAAATGAGTCTATCAGATGTGAGAGGGATTTTGGTGCCCCTTCTCCCCCCTCACCCTGACAAAATGATGCCTTCTAGCTCATGGAACGAAGATACGCGTAGTCGATCCGTGCAGACTCCATCTCCGGCTTTGTGTACGGTCCTTCCTGCTCCGCAAAAGCATGTTGGATACCAGCCAATCTTCCCTCTGCAAAGATCGGTTTGTAGTCAATGAATCCTGCGCCCAACTCGCTGCCTTCGGGGCGCTTACCCTCCTGAGGCATGGCCTTGAAATCCTTCACGTGGATCATCCGAAACCGATCGGGATACTTCTTCATGTACTCCACCGGGCTTGCCCCGCCTACGACCATCCAGCCACAGTCAATCTCAAATTTAACCAGGTCATGGTCCGTCTCGGTGAGCAGAACATCGTAGCCGTAACTTCCATCCGGCATCTTTTGAAATTCAAGATCGTGATTGTGATAGGCATACTGGAGGGCGGCAGCCTTTGCCTTCGTGCCAACGTCATTCATCTTTGCTGCCAGCCTCTTAAACCCCTCCAGCCCAAGTTGCGGCCATCCATGATGCGCAACCGGCTTGGCTGGCTTCATAGCATGCGATCGTCCCGGGCCCGCGGACAAGGTGGAACTGGTGGCATAGGTCACACCGAGTGCGTGGGCATCGTCAAAGACTGGTCCGTAATCAGGCCCGTTCAGTGGAAGATGAGCACTCGGACACGACAACCCTGCATCTTTAATCAATTGGCCAAATTCTTTCGCAGAGTATTTGCCAAACCCTGCAGTCTCCACCTCGCGATAGCCTATCTCGTGCAACTGCTTTAATGTTCCGGGAGTGTCCGCCTCAATCACACCGCGGACGGTGTAGAGCTGAATCCCTACAGGCAATCCCATCGGGTCAGCCCAGGCTACAGCGGAAGACCCAAACGTTGTGGCTACCAACGCTGCCGCGCCAAGACTGCCAGTGTTCCGTAGAAATTCTCTTCGTGTGCTTCCCTTCATCTCTTTCACTCCTTATGGTGGCAAATGCAGTGGCTGACGGCATACTTCAATAGATGGCTCTAGGTTGGAACTTCTACAGGGTCGGCGTTCTCAGATGAAAGCGACTTTGAATCCTCTCCCTTATCGGAAAACGTAAATAGAAACAGAAGAAGAACAATGGCGGACGCACCAGCCGAGAACAGCCAGATCGACTTCCAGTCATAGGTCGCCGCGCCAACCGGGACGGCGAGTGCATAGTGGCTCACCACGGCGCCAGAGAGCCACGAACCGACAAACATGCCCAGGCCATACGTGATGAAGATAATGATGCCTTGCGCAGCCGCGCGAAGATTCAACGGAGCTTTGCGGTCGATGTAGATCTGACCGGTGACAAAGAAAAAGTCGTAGCAGATGCCATGCAGCAAGATGCCGCCCCACAACATCCACATGTGCGCGTTGACGTTGCCATAGGCAAACAAGAGATATCGGGCAACCCAGGCCAACATGCCGGCGATCAGCATATATTTCACGCCTAATCGGCGAAAGAACCATGGGATCAGGAGCATGCAAACCAGCTCTGACATCTGGCCGCCGGTCATCTTACCGGCAGCATTGCTGACTCCAGTCTGATTAAGAAAAAGATTAGTAAATGCATAGTAAAACTGCAGCGGAATACAGATCAGAAAAGAAGCAATCACAAAGATCAACATCGACCGCTCGCCAAGCAGCTTCATCGCCTCGCGAGGAAAGATGCTATCCAGCGTGAATTTTTCGGTCCGCGCAAGCGGCGGGGTAGCGGGCAACGTAAAGCTGTAAATTCCCATCAGCAACGAGGCCAGCGCAGCGAGCCGCATTGGCGTCGAAGTGGCCTCTAATCGCAGCGTGCCGATCAGCAGGCCCGCAACGATCCATCCGCCGCTGCCTAGAACACGGATTGCGCCAAACTCTTCCTTTGGATCATTCATCTGCCGGAAGGCCAGAGAGTTTGCCAGCGAAAGCGTCGGCATAAAAGCCAGACAGTACAGCAGCACCAGCAAGTAGAAAGCAGTAAAAGAAGTCTGAATCGAAGCAACGAACAGCAGGACCGCTCCAACAATATGGAGAAGGCCGAGCACCTTCTCGGTTGCGAAAAATCGATCCGCCACGATGCCAACGAAGAACGGCGCAAGGATGGCACCGACCGCAGTAGTTCCCGCTGCCAGCCCGATCTGCTGCCCGGTAAAGTGCAAAGGTCCCGCTAGCCAGGTGCTCAGGGTCACATACCATGCGCCCCAGATAAAGTATTCGAGAAACATCATGGTGCTCAAACGCACCCGAAGCTGCAATCTCATCCGACCCTCATTCTTCCGTCGCCGCCGCACTTACTCAGGCATCCCACTATTTCACGAGCGCGCCCGTGGGGACAACCGCTTCAAAATCGAGATCGGCTAGGCAGGGCAAACGCGACATAGGCCGCGCCCTGCGGACCATTGGGATTCCGCGCGCCGCTTGCAGCAATCACCACATACTGCTTCCCGTCGATCATGTAGGTAGCTGGCGTCGCATTCCCGGCGTAAGGAAGCTCGGACTCCCAAAGAAGCTTTCCCGTCCGGCTATCGAACGCGCGAATCTTCCTGTCGTAGATCGTCGCACTGACGATCACGATGCCGCCAGCCGTGACAATGGGCCCACCGTAGTTCTCTGAGCCGGTCGCCTTCATCCCCTTTGCTGCAAGTTCGGGATACTCACCCAAAGGAATCTTCCAAAGATATTTGCCTGTGTTCAGATCGATGGCGTTGAGCGTCCCCCACGGAGGAACGATGGCAGGATAGCCATCGGGATCGAGAAATTTGTGATACCCAGTAAAGTGATATCGGGCCTCAACCGCTGGTGCTCCGGAGGTCCCCATCTCGCTCTTTGACGATGTCTCCGCGCTGGCTGTTCTGGCACTGGCCGCTGCAGACGTTCGCTGAGCACTATCACCCTGCGCCGTGTTCATAGCACCGGAATCGGCCTTAAGGTAGGCAAGAATTGCATCCAGTCGTTCCCCGGTCACTCCCGGAAAAGATGGCATCCTTGCTTTGCCATGGTGAATCAGGTCTGTAATCGAAGTATCCGAAAGGCGCTTGTCGACACCGATCAAAGACGGAAAGGCCGGTGGCGATCCCTTTCGATCTGCACCATGGCACATCGAACACTGACTCTGATACAAATTGGCTCCCGCATCCTCACCTGCTACGTTCGCCGTCAATCCGCCAGTCCAGGCCACGTCGTTTGCGTTGATGTAGATCACACCGCTGCGAGGATCGACCGCCGGCCCTCCCCACTCCGCTCCACCATCGTAGCCGGGAAAGACCACCGTCTGCTTGTCGACGCTAAAGGGAATGAACTGCCCCTCGCTGCGAAAGGTCTTGAACTGTTCCACCGCCCAGGCATGGGCCTCCGGAGTCCGCGTGGTCAGCATATCCGCAGTCAGCAACTGGCGTGCATACGGTAACGGCAGTTGCGGAATCGGCTGTGTCAGCGAAGTCGTCTCACCAGGAACATTCGATGCCGGAAAAGGACGCTCCTCGATTGGAAACAGCGGCTTACCATTGGTGCGATCGAAGAGAAAGACAAAGCCCTGCTTCGTCGTCTGCGCTACGGCTTCAATCGCTTTGCCGTCTCGATGAACCGTTACGAGCGCAGGAGGCGAAGGAAAATCGCGGTCCCATATATCGTGATGCACATCCTGAAAGTGCCAGATGCGCTTTCCGGTGTTGGCATCAAGCGCGAGCAGCGTATCCGCAAACAGATCATCGCCAGCACGGTCGTAGCCATAAAAGTCCGTCACCGCAGAACCGGTGGGCGCATACAGGATGCAGCGCTTCTCATCGAGCGACATGCCCGCCCAATTATTGGCCGCGCCAGTAATCTTCCACGCCTCTTTCGGCCACGTCTCGTAGCCGTACTCGCCAGGATGTGGAATCGTGTGAAAGCTCCAGCGAAGCGCACCGGTATGGACATCGAAGGCCCGGATATCACCATGGAGCGCGGGCTCCGCCTCCGGAGCGCGAAAGCCAACGATGATCGTGTCCTTGTAGATCACACCCGGAGTCGTCAGAGCAACAAATGTGTATGAGTAGTCGCCATCCGTCAGTCCCTGGCGAAGATCGATCTTGCCCTTATCTCCGAAGCTCAGAATGGACTTACCCGTCTTTGGATCGAGCGCATAGAGATTGGTGAGTGCCCCCGCAAACAGGATGCTGGCCTTGCCATCCGTCCAATAACTTAAACCGCGAGTCGGCTGAGTGCCGGGTGTCCCCGGATCGAAGGTCCAGATCGTCTTCCCCGTCGCGCCATCCAGCGCGATCACCTTCTGCGACGGCGTGTAAGCGTAAAGAATACGTCCGATCACCAACGGGTTCGTCTGCAGCCCACCTGTTTCATGCGTGTCGAACGTCCATGCGACCTTTAACTGATGCACGTTCGCGCGGTTGATCTGCGTCAAAGGGGAATAGTGGTCGCCGTTTACCCCGCCGTTGTAGACAGGCCAATCCCGCGCTGTGCTTTCAGTTCTACGAGTTGCGGCAGCGACTACATTGCCATGTCTTGTCTGTGTCTGCCAAAGCAGCATTCCAGACAGCGTAAAAGCAGTGACAGCAGCCCAACTCCAAATTCGCATTCACACAATCCTTGTCTATCCCGAGCGCTCTACGCCACCATACAGCACTCGTGTGTCGCTGCAAATGGGCGCGTCGTTAACCAGATCACAGATTAGGCCACAACCAGGCCGCTCCGCGAACTCCGCTTGAGTCGCCAAATTTCGCTGGCACAATAGGCGTCGCCATCTCGCGGCCAAAGACATATTGCGGCAGTATCTTCGGCAAGTCACGATAGAGATGCTGCACCTTCGACAATCCTCCGCCAAAGACAAGCACGTCGGGGTCCAGCAGATTGATCACATGGGCCAATCCTCGTGCCAGCCGGTCCTCAAATCGATTCACCGTAGCGACCGCATCAAGATCACCGGCTTCCGATGCCGCCACAATCTCCCGCGTCGTCAGTTCCCTTCCGGTCACCCTCTTGTGATCCTGGGCCACGCCAGTCCCTGAGATCCACGTCTCCAGGCACCCTCGCTTTCCGCAGTAGCATGCTGGCCCCGGCAGTTCCTCGGGGAGCATCCAGGGCAGCGGATTATGCCCCCACTCCCCGGCGTTGCTATTCGGGCCGTCGTGGGCGTGTCCGTTGATCGCGATGCCACCCCCGCATCCAGTTCCCAGAATCACGCCAAAGACCACGCGCTTTCCCGCCGCCGCGCCATCGGTGGCCTCAGAGATAGCAAGGCAGTTTGCATCGTTAACGACACGTACCTCACGCTCCAATGCCGTGCACAAATCCCGATCCAACGGCTTTCCGTTCAGCCATGTCGAATTCGCATTCTTCACCACTCCACTTACATGCGAAACACAACCGGGAATTCCCGCGCCAACCGTCCCTGTTCTGCCTGTGTCCTGTTCGATACGCTTGACCAGCGCGGCCATGGACGCAATCGTCGCATCGTAGTCGCCCTGAGGAGTGTCGACCCGATGCCTGACCAGTTCCCTTCCATCCTTGTCAATCGCAAGCGCTTCAATCTTGGTTCCGCCAAGATCAATACCGATCCGCATCTCCGAATTTGTCATGCGCTCTATACCCCTCACGTACTCTCTTTCGTGCCTGTCCTTAAATCCGCAACTTAACACTACCCTCTGAACAAAACCTACGCTACCGCAAAGAGCTCTGTTCCTTGTTGGTGATTGAACCATCAGGCTGCTAAAGTGTTAGCGTTTTTGGAGACACGAACTAGCGGCATCCAAGCCGTTGAGAGCATCCTAGAGGTTATCCATGAAACAACTCCTCCGCATTGGCGTCCTGCTCCTCACAACAACGACGCTTCTCAGTGGCAGCGCAAGCTCTCAATCGAGCGCCGCAGACGCAGCTTCACAAGCCAAAATCCTGGGCTACATTCACAACAGTTGGGACAGCCTCTCCCGCTCCATGTCGGACTGCAAATCGCTGGTCGATCCTAAAGTAACGACGGACCCGGTGCTCTACCTTCCCGCAGGCCTCGCGACGCCAGCGTCTGTCATCGCCGCCGAGAAGCTCTGCAACCTCGAGGTACGCAGACTACCGCGAAAGATTAACCACATGGGCGATGTCAAAGTCAGCGAGATCCCCAAAGAGGGCCTCCTCTATCTCCCTAATCGCTACGTCGTTCCCGGCGGTCGCTTCAACGAGATGTATGGATGGGACAGTTACTTCATCATCCTCGGCCTCGTCCACGACCATCGCTCCGACCTTGCTCGAGGCATGGTCGAAAACTTCTTCTACGAGATTGAAAACTACGGCGCCATCCTCAACGCCAACCGAACCTACTTCTTCACCCGTTCGCAGCCGCCGTTTCTCACCTCCATGATCCGCGAGGTCTACGAACACCCTGACGGCAAGCCGCTCTCGAAAGAGTGGCTCGCCCAAGCCTACGGCTATGCCCAGCGTGATTATGCTCTGTGGACGTCGCCCATCCATCGCGCAGGCGACACCGGCCTCGCCCGCTACAAGGACATCGGCAAAGGCCCCGTGCCCGAGATGGCCGACGACAGCGACTACTACCCCAACGTCATCCGCTGGTTGCTCGCGCACCCCGGCATCCACCCCATCTACCTCATCGAAGCACCTGAACATCCAACCGCAGCCGAAGCCATCACGCTCGCAAAGACCAGCTGCGATGTCACCGAATCGAGGGTCTGCGCGCGCGCCTACTTCAACGGCCATCGCCTGACCAGCGCCTTCTACAGCGGCGACCGTGCCATGCGCGAGTCAGGCTTCGATACCAGCTTCCGCTTCGGACCATTCAGCGGCTCAACCGACGATTACGCGCCTGTCTGCCTCAATGCTCTCCTCTATAAATACGAGCGCGACATGGCCCACTTCGCCACGCTGCTGGGCCGCACCTCAGAGGCCGCAGCATGGGAACGCCGCGCCGACGCCCGGCGCGATGCCGTCAACAAATATCTCTGGAACCCCACCGCAGGCATCTTCTACGACTACAACTTCATCACCCATCAGCGTTCGAGCTACAACTTCATCACGGCCTTCTATCCCCTGTGGGCCGGGCTCGCCAACCCCCAACAAGCCGCGGCGATGGAGCATCATCTCTCACTCTTAGAACACCCAGGAGGCCTCGCCATGAGCGACAACGACTCCGGTGTCCAATGGGATCTTCCTTTCGGATGGGCCCCCACAAACTGGCTCGCAGTCAAAGGCCTCGCACAGTATGGCTTCACCAGCGACGCCTCACGCGCAGCGAATGAATTTTCGCAGACCGTCCTGCAAAACTTCCTGCATGACGGCACCATCCGCGAAAAGTACAACGTGGTCAGCGGCTCTGCCAATGTAAAAGTCGCCGCAGGTTACACGAGCAACGCTGTAGGCTTCGGCTGGACCAACGGCGTCTATCTGCAAATGAGCGACCTTATCGCCCACAACAAAAAGAAGTCCCTCCCGCCGCACCACAAAAATAATGTTAGTTAATATCTTTCTGTTTCCATGAGGCAAGGCAACACGTCATCTCGACCGGAGCGAAGCGGAGTGGAGAGACCCCTGTATTTCGCTTTTCGTCTGAGCAGCGCCTACGTCAACTGCGAAAGGCCAGGCGATACTGACTCACGCCTACTGCACCTTGCCCTGCGGACGCAACCGTCGCAGTTCCCCGGCGCAGGCAATCGCATTCAAGGCTGCGAGCTTCAAGTTATCGGCGGCCATCCAAAGCCAGAATCGCGACACGCTATCGCCGCCAACATCTTCGCTCACACGAACCATGATGTCTTCCTGTCCGGCGGCGCTCAGGTTGCTCGGCGGATCGGATTCCCCGCTCACGACATCGACATGCTCGCCCACCAGCGCAGCCTCTATCTGACATACCGTTGCGGACTGCGCAACCTCCACCAGCATCGACATGGCATAACCATGAAATACCGGAGCCTGTACCACCTGCAACGCCAACGGCGGCAGCGCTCCCCCCGAAAACTCCGCGTACTGCTCCCGAATGCGCTTGTCCACCAATGTCAGCTTCACCTTAGCAGCCTCACCCAGCGAAGGCAGCACATTGAACGCCACCTGCGCGTCATATTGCTCCTTGGGAAGCGTCTGAAACGACAGCAGGTTCACCGTCTGCTGATGGAGTTCGTCCATAGCCAGCCGTCCATTCTCCGACGCTGGCTCCAACACAGTCGCTGCAACACTCTTCAGCGGCAGCTTCGCCTGCAACCGCGCCGCCACCAGCGCCAGCATCAAAGCCGCCGGATGTCCCGCGACAACCGCAGGCGTATTGAGGTCCAACTCCGCTCTATTCACCTGGGCCTTCGTCGCCAACGCCTCCGCGACCCACGGAGCCCGCGCCTGAACGTCCTTCTCGCCTTCCAGCGCATACGTCAGGTCAACGATGCTGGCACCGGCCCGTCGCGCATCCAGCCAATATTTCTTTGTCACCTCGGCGCTGCTCGCAAAAAAAACAAAGTCCATGCGATCGAACGAAGAGGTCTCCAACCGTTGAATAAACGAAGCCTCGTCGCCGGTCGCTGTAATCTGTCCGGCGGCCTCATCCTCATCGAGCAATACAAAATCTGAGGCCCCAAGCACAGACTCACCCAGTTCGTCGCTCAGCTCTTTTCCCACCAGCGACGACGCACCGACAATGCCTATCCGATAAATTCCATTCGCCATATCTGCTCTGCAATCTTCTTTCGCCAAATATCGAACTCGAACTGCACATCCACTACTGTGCTTCAGCCGAGTGGTGCCGCCGTTCTCTGCTCCAGGAATATGCCAGTCGCGCCACCACGCCGGACACGAGATAGCCTAGCGCAAGAATAATCAGCATCTGCTCTGAATAAAGCCACAACAGTGCAATCAGCACCCCGACCACCGCAACCATCTGGAATGGATGGCGGTTTCCCATGCTGATCTCCTTACCGCTCCAGAAGCGCCAGTTGCTTACCATCAAAAATCCAGTAAACCCAATCAACCCGAGCCACAGAAAGGCCATCGACGGTCGATTGATCGGAGACCCGTTGAAGCAGTGAATCACCGCACAGATCACGCCCGCCCCAGCAGGAATCGGCATGCCCACAAAGTATTTGTGTCCCGGCCTCCCGGGATTGCGTGGCTGCGGATTGACGCTGATATTGAACCTGGCCAGCCTGCACGCACCGCAAATCAAAAACACGAAGCAGACAAACACGCCGAGATGAAGAAGCTGCTCCCGCAGCCCCGGATGCGACATCAGCGGCAGCATCCGAAATCCCCAGATATACGCCAGCAAGCTCGGAGCCACGCCAAACGTCACGACATCGGCCAGCGAATCGAGCTCCTTGCCAAAGTCGCTGGTCGTGTTCGTCATCCGCGCAATGCGTCCATCCAGCCCATCGAACAGAATGGCGAACCCAATCGCCAGCGCCGCATGGTCGAAGTGCGCCGGATCACCCGACGTACCCTGCACGCTCTGCGTAATGGCATAGAACCCCGCGGCGATGTTGCCCGACGTAAACAACGAAGGCAGCACATACATGCCACGGCTGGGCTGATGTCTCGGCCTTCTTCTCGCGTCCATCTGCGCCCCCTCGGACGCCTCGCCTGCCATCACGACCCCGTTGCTGTCGAGTTAGTTTGCGGAATCACAGCCAGCACCGAAGAACCGCCGCGAACCCGCACGCCCGTCTTCACTCTCAACTCAGCCTCTGCCGGCAACAGAACATCCACCCGCGATCCAAACTTGATCAGCCCGATCCTCTGCCCGCGTTCCACGCGATCGCCCACCTTAACATTGCAAATGATGCGACGCGCCAGCAGCCCGGCAATCTGCTTAAAACCCACCGAGTATCCGCCCGCGTCGATCATCACTAGCGTCTGCTCGTTATGCAGCACCGACTCAGGCTTCATTGCATTCATGAATTCGCCCTCCCGATACTCCACCACCGTCACCGTCCCGGCCACCGGGGCGCGGTTCACATGCACATCGAAGACGTTCAGAAAGATGCTGAGCCGCAACCGGCTTCCGCCAGTCGTCTCAATCCATTCGGCGGCCGTCACCAAGCCATCCCCGGGCGAGACAATCTGCCCCGGCTCCTGTGGAATCGCCCGGTTGGGGTCGCGAAAAAACCACAGAAAAAAGACCGCCAGCAACACCGGAATCGCCACCAGCACCAGCGGCATCTTCAGATACCAAAGCACTGCTGCCACCACGCCGAGGCCTAACGCATAGAAAAAACCATCTCGAACCATAAGTGACTCGATTATAAGGCCACGCACACCTTCACTCAGCGTCTACTTTAGTCGTACGACGTGCCAGCAAATCGCTCAGTGTTCAGAGACGCGGGCGCCAGGACGCCTCAGCCGCTCCATCTCATCCTTCAGGCTTAGCTTTAACTTCTTCAGCCGTACCTCTTCCACCTTCTCGGCCTCAGTCAGAAACAGCTTGGCACGCAGCGTCTCTAGTCGCCGCGCATACAAACTGTGTTCCTGCTCAAGCCTGTAAAGGGATGGAATCGACGTGGACTCAGGTAGCTCCGTAAACTTGGCGGTCTGCATGAATAAATACCTCCAGCATCAGACGACGGCTCACCGATTGGCCTAAACGCTACCACAGCTTCTCGCCCGCTGGCAAAACCACTAAGAATTTGCTAGAAAACTCTTTAGCTACATCATCTTCACTTACTCACGTCATCTCGACCGGAGCCGCGCAGCTCTATCGCGCGGCGCAGTGGAGAGACCCCTGATCTTCGTCTTTGTTCTTGCCTTTGCCTGTCCCTGACCGGTGTAGATCAGTGCTAAGCCTTCAATAAGCCCAGTCGCATCAGCACCGCATCATCCACAGGCTCACTGTAATACCGTGGACGCTGCCCCACCGGGACAAACCCCAGTCCACGATACAGTCCAATCGCGCCCTCACTCGCCGCACGAACCTCCAACTCCACCGCCGTCGCGCGTTCTTCCTGGCACCACGCAATCACAGCTTCGCAGAGCGCCCTGCCGATGCCACCCCGTCGCATCCGCAGATCCACCGCAACGCTCTCCAACTCCGCGATATCGCCAGCAACCTTGCCCACCGCAAAGCCGATCACCGTGGCCTCCGCCTCAGCCACAAACAAGCGCCGCCGAACATAATCTCCACCACCGCGAATCGCCGCGACATACTCCGCCTCACCCCAATGCGGAGCCTCCGCCGTGGCCCGCTCCAGCATCATCACCGCGGCCAGATCGCCCGCCACCCCAGCCCGAACAGAAAACTCGCTCATTGCACCGCGCTCTTCGGCTTGGCGAATATCTCCGCATCCGTCCGTCGCAAGTAATTCGCATCCAGCAGCGCAGCGTCATCAAACCTCCCCGCCGCAGCCCGCTCCACCGCAAAGGGCAGCACATCCTCCGCGCGTGGCTCCGCGACCACTCGTGGCTTCAACTCCGCCAAAGACTCGGCGACCTTGGCCTCGCAGACCACCACCGTCCCCCCAGCCGCAGCGGCCAACACTTCCTCCCCAGTCAGCAGAGCCTCACGCAGGTACTCGTGACCCGCATACTCCCCGAAATAAAACTCTCCCCGGCCAGCATCGAGCACCGCATAAACCACCTCCCCCTCAGCACGCGCAGCCAGCAACGCCAGTTGCGAAACCGCAATCAGCGGCACACCTCCGGCCTCGCTCAAACCCTTCGCGGCGCTCAACCCCACGCGTACCCCGGTAAACGACCCTGGCCCATGCGCCACCACCACTGCCGTCAAATCGCCCAGCCGCCAGCCACAAGCCTCCATCACTCGCCGCACTGCGGGCACCAGCCGCTCCGAGGCCGTCCGCCCCGGCAGCGCCTTCACCGCAACCACCGCATCAGCCAGCGTCGTATCCGCCAGTGCAACGCTGCCCTCACTCCCACACGTATCGATCAACAAAAAACGCATTATTCCCTCACCACATCGCCAACAATCTCCACCAGAACCCCTCCCGTACTCACCGGATGCACAAAGAAATACCGGTGCCCACCTGCGCCCACGCGCACCTCATCGCTGGCCAGCCTCACGCCCTGCGACCGCAATCGCTCGAACATCGCATCCACCCCATCCACCCGTATAGCGACATGGTGCAGCCCCTCGCCCCGTTTCGCGACAAACCGCCCAATCACGGAGTCCTCTTCCGTCGCCTCCAGCAGCTCAATCCGGCTCTCTCCCAGCGGCAGCATCGCCGTCCTTACCTTCTCATGCTCCACCGTCTCCTCATGGCTCACGGTCAGCCCCAGCGCCTCATAAAAACTTAGCGCAGCATCCATACTCTTTACAGCCACGCCAAGATGATCCAGCCGAAGGCCCTCCGTCCTCAACTCAAAACGCGGCTTATTTCCCCGCTTCTCCGCAGCGCACCGCCGCACCACTCCCATCAACTCATCTACTCCTACGCCAGTCGTCGCCACCGTCCGCACCACCGGCTCGTGCGCACCTGCCCCCAGCCCCTGCATCGCCAGAATCTCCGCCTCCACCCGCTCTGCACCATCACGGTCGCTCTTGTTCACCACAAAGACGTCCGCAACCTCCATCACCCCGGCCTTCAAACTCTGCACCTCGTCGCCCATCCCCGGAACCAGCACCAGCACCGTCACATCCGCCAGCCCTGCCACCTCGACCTCATCCTGCCCCACGCCCATGGTCTCAATCAGAATCACCTGCCGACCCGCCGCAGCCATCACCACGCACACATCCTCGACCGCCGCGGCAAGCCCGCCCTTCGCGCCCCGCGAAGCCATGCTGCGGATATACACTCCCGCATCTCCGCTCAACTCCTGCATCCGTATGCGGTCCCCCAGCAGCGCGCCGCCCGTATAAGGACTTGTCGGGTCCACCGCCACCACGCCCACGGTCTGTCCCTCCTGCCTGAGCCACTTCGCCATCTGGTCAACCAGCGTGCTCTTCCCCGCCCCCGGAGGCCCGGTAACCCCCACCCGCAAAGCCCCGTTCGCATATTCGCGGCAAGCCTTCACCAACTCCATCCCCACCGCTGAGCCATCCTCCACCAGCGACACCGCCCGCGCCAGCGCCCGCACCTCGCCAGCGCGCAGGCGCTCCACCATCGCTTCGATATCGCCTAATTCGCTCACATCAGCGATGATACCGCCCGGCCAGCCTCCATCCGATGCCCTTTTAAATCGGTGCCATCGGTGCGGATCGGTGTTGAGCTTTGCCTGTTTTGCCGATCCGGAGTTCAGCGTCCGTGAAAACGAAAATCCCCGGCCTTTGACTTTTTCACCTACGCCATCACTTTTTCACATACAATTCTCCCGTCATCATTCCACTGCGAGGAACCTACTATGAACGTGAACCGCCGCACCTTTACTGCCGGGCTCTCCACCCTTCTGATCGCCCCCGCCGCACTTGCTCAGATCGAAGGCGAACATATCGCCACCAACCCCGAGCATCCGGTCAAAGCCATTCAGGACACCGAGACCCGCGCTCAGCGCAACGAGCGCATGGCCTGGTGGCGTGCTGCGCGCTTCGGCATGTTCATTCACTGGGGTCTCTACTCCATCCCCGCCGGCAAATGGGACGGCAAGGAGATCCCCGGCATCGGCGAGTGGATCATGAACCGCGCCTCCATTCCCGTCGCCGACTACAAAGCCCTCGCACCCCAGTTCAATCCCACCGGCTTCAATGCGCACGATATCGTCGCCCTCGCCAAATCCGCCGGACAGAAGTACATCGTCATCACCGCCAAGCACCACGACGGCTTCGCCATGTTCGACTCCAAGGCCAACGACTTCAACATCGTCGCCGCCACTCCTTTCAAGCGCGATCCCATCCGCGAGTTAGCCGACGA
Organism: Granulicella sp.; assembly: GCA_041691255.1. Lineage (GTDB taxonomy): Bacteria > Acidobacteriota > Terriglobia > Terriglobales > Acidobacteriaceae > Edaphobacter. Next base: position 61,180 of record JBEPUY010000019.1, read on the forward strand.
GTGCAAAAAGCAAGGCGTCAAACTCGGCTTCTACTACTCGCAGGATCAGGACTGGACCGCACCCGGCGGCGCCGCCTACAAGACCGGCGACCACCAGCCCCCCACCTTCCACTGGGACCCCGCCCAGAATGGCGACTTCGCCACCTACCTCCACACCAAGGCGATCCCACAGATGAAGGAGCTGCTCACCAACTACGGTGACTTCCCCGTCGTCATCTGGTTCGATACCCCCACCAAGGACATGACCCCCGCCCTCGCCGGAGAGATCGTCGATCTGCTCAACCAGCACCCCAACCTCATCTGGAACAACCGTCTCGGCGGCGGCTACAAGGGCGACACCGAGACCCCCGAGCAGTACATCCCCGCCACCGGCTATCCCGGCGAAGACTGGGAGTCGTGCATGACCATGAACGACACCTGGGGCTTCAAGTCCTTCGACACAAATTTCAAATCAACCGAGACCCTGCTTCGCAACCTGATTGACATCGCCAGCAAGGGCGGCAACTACCTGCTCAACATCGGGCCTGACTCTCACGGCGTCGTCCCCGCTCCCGAGGTCGAGCGCCTGCAGCAGGTCGGCAAATGGATCGAGGTCAACGGAGACGCGATCTACGGAACCCAGCCCACTCTCTTCGGCGCAGAAGCCGGTGCTTTCAGCCCCACCGAAAAGGACGATGAGGGCAAGCCCAAGTTCGTCGCCGCGTGGGACTGGCGCTCCACCACCACCCCGAACAAAATTTACATCTCCATCTTTAACTGGCCAGCCAATAACACCTTCCACCTCGACAAGCTACCCCGCAAGGTGAAGAGCGCCTACCTGCTGGCCGACAAGAAGCACCTCAAACTCACCCACACCGGAGACAGCCTGGACATCCATCTCCCCGAAAAGGCGCTGGACCCCATCGCCACCGTAGTCGTCCTCAACACCTAAGGAACCTCTGAGTAAGTCCTCGTTTTGTTTAAGGGCACGGCTTCAGCCGTGCCGTAAGTCTAATAAAATCCGCGGGGCTTTAGCCCCTGAGGTACGTCTCAGGGGCTAGAGCAGAGCCTCACTAAGGATGTAGAGCGGGTTGATCGCATTGGAGCGCCAACGGCGCGCCTTATACCAGCCCAGGGCGAAGCCCTGGGTATGCGTACCCGAAGGATGAGGGCTGAAGGCCCGATCTATAACCCTCGGGAAATTTGCTATAAGCACCACCCCCGTCACTTCCCGGCAGCGTCCCCACCCCAGAAAGCATCCACCGTCTTCAGCCACTCCTGCGCCATCAATCCATGGCCTGCGTAAGTTGGATGAACCCCATCCCAGCTCCAGAAGTCCGCCGGAGCTTTGGCGCAGGCTGCATCCAGCGCCTCCTGATAGCGAACGATGGGCAGGTTATATTTCGCCGCCAGTCGAAGAGCTACAGCCTGCCGCTTCTTTACCTCGACCATCTCCGCCGCATAGTCGTCCTTATGCTTGCCCACCGGCAACAAAAAAGGCTCGCCCAGCACGATCTTCGTTCCCGGCAACGCCGCAATGGTATCCGCCAGCAGCTTGTCGTAGACAGCCTCATATTGCTCCACCGTCTCAGCCTTCGGCCCAGTCGCCAGCGTATCGTTGATACCCACGAGAATGCTCAGCAGGTTCGGCTTCAGCGCAATCGTATCTGTCTGCCAGCGCGCGGCCAGATCGATCACGCGCTCCCCGCTGATGCCGCGATTGACGAAGACAAGGCTGCGCTCCGGATACTCCGAGCCAATCTCAGCGGCCAGAATATAGGCATAGTCCTGCCCCATGATGTGGTTGTAGTCGCTCCCAGTGCGCTGCCTCCCACCATCCGTAATCGAGTCGCCCTGAAATACCAGCGTATCGCCCTTATGCAGAAAACCAAGCGGCTCCTGCGCCACGGCAAGCGACGAGAAACAAAGAAACACGGCGGCAAGCTTAAAAATACGGTTCACAATCGATCCTCTCAACGATCTAAATCCAACATCGTGCCAACAGCTACTTCACCTTAGTCGAGTCCCATCCATCCGCACCAGCCAGAAAAATCTTCGGTTTATCGACATGCACCACCTCCCGAATCACCGCGCCCGTCTCCGGAGCAGCATTCACCGCCGCCTGAATCGAGATGAAGTCAGCCCCCGATGGTCCGACCGTAATCGTCTTCAGGCCTCGCGCCCAGGTAGTCCCGCAAATTAAAGCCGCAATCACAACAAAAACGCTGCCGCGTCGCAACTGCCTCATCCCATCCTCCGCAAAATCCATGTCAGCCATCGCTGTTTATAAAACGATTGCCGAAAATGAAAACTTTATCGCCTTGACAGACGTAACCCAAAAGCAGCTATCCTCAACCTCGACACCTCTGAGCCAGATTTCTGCGCGCCGACTGGCTGCGCCGAAAGTGGTCAGACCAACATTGTCGCCGGAGCTTCGCTGAATGTCCATGAAATCTGCCAGCCTGTCCGACTCGGGCTTCACCACGTCCGCGCCGCCCCAGTCCAACACCCGCTGGTTTGTCTGCTTCCTGCTGTTTCTCGCGACGACCATCAACTACATGGACCGCTCGGCCCTCGCACTGGTCGAACCGCTGCTCCATCTTCCGTTCATGGGCTGGATCCCTGGCCTCGCGCCTCAGTTTCAAATCGGCTACCACCTCAACTACGCTCACATCGTTGAGTGCTTCATGGTGGCCTATGGCGTAGGCTTCCTCGTCGCTGGCCGCGTCATCGACAAGCTCGGCACCAAGACCGGCTACGCCATCGCCATTCTCATCTGGGGATGCGCCTCCATCAGCCACTCCATCGTGACTACGGTCGTCGGCTTCTGCATCGCCCGCATCTTCCTCGGCCTCGGCGAATCAGGCAACTTCCCCGCCGCCATCAAGGCCATCACCGAGTGGTTCCCCTCCGAGGAGCGGGCCTTTGCCACTGGCCTCTTCAACTCGGGCTCCAATGCGGCGTTCTTCGTCGCGCCGATTCTGATCGCCGCTGTCACCTCTAAATGGGGATGGCACGCCGCCTTCATCACCACCGGCTCGATGGGGCTGATCTGGTGCGTCATCTGGATCATCTTTCCCTATAACAAGCTGCGCCGCGGTTCTACTCAAACACAGGCCGACCTTGCCCCGGTTACGGAAGGCCAGCCCATCTATTCCGTCCTGCTCCGCCACCGCGGCTTCTGGGCCTTTTTTATCGGCAAAGGACTCACCGATCCCATCTGGTGGTTCTATCTCTTCTATCTCCCCATGTTTCTCCACGACAACTACGGCCTCGACCTGAACCAGGCCAAATATCCGCTGATCGTCATCTACACCGCCGCCACCGTCGGCTCGGTGGGCGGAGGCTGGCTCTCCGGCTTCCTGATGAAGCGCGGACACACCGTCAACTTCGGACGCAAAGCCGCCATGCTCGTCTGCGCCCTCTGCGTTATGCCGATCATGCTGGTTCCGCACATGCACGTCCTGTTCCCGCACAATGCATGGCCTGCCATCGCACTCTTCTGCCTCGCAACCGCCGCGCATCAGGGCTGGTCGGCGAACATCTTCTCCACTCCAACCGATATGTTCCCCTCGACCAGCGTCAGCACCGTAGTCGGTCTGGGCGGAGCAGCGGGAGCTGCAGGCGGAGCCGTCTTCACCTGGATCGTCTCGCATCTCTTCTCCCTCCACCCGCTGGTCATCTTCACGATGGCAGGTTTTGCCTACGTCATCGCACTGGCCATCTTCCAGATACTCATTCCCCGCCTCGGAGCAACGCGCACCGCGTAACTCTCCCACCCCGGTCTATCAAGCCGGGGTGGCCCTTCCTCCTTTAGAAACTCTCAGAAAACAACAACCCACGTCATCTCGACCGAAGCGCAGCGAAGTGGAGAGATCCCTGTATTTCGCCTTTGCTTCGGATCGGCAAGGTCTTGTGTGGTCTGCAAAAAAGCACATGGATCCATCATTCCTTCCTGCAATCCGGATCGCGGATTTGGGTTAAAACCAGCACCAGCAACGGCACAAGCGAAATACAGGGGTCTCTCCGCTGCGGCGGCAAAAGCGCCGCCTTCGGTCGAGAGGACGTGCTTTCAGGTTGGTTGAGATGAGAGATTCTCGAGTTTAGGTGAGAGGTTTTGAAGTCGCCTCGGGATTCCCCCCGTGTTACTCTTCTCCCATTTAGCAGCGAGGAGTTTTTTTCGGCGTGAAAAAAGAGGTTAACGAAGAAGTCACCGGCCACAGCCAACTGACCATGCAGGTCGTCGAGCATGTACGCTCCCTCATCGCCAAAGGCGAGGTGCACCCCGGAGACCGTCTTCCGCCCGAACGCGACCTCGCCCGCCAGCTCAAGATCAGCCGGTCCAGCCTCCGCGCCGGCATCGGCTTCCTCTCCGCCATGGGCGTGCTCAAAAGTCGCCACGGTGCCGGAACCTTCGTCTCCTCCGGGCCGCCCGCGCTCGACTCCAGCTCGCTCTCCGTCCTTGGAGCGCTGCACGGCTTCCTTCCCTGGCAGATGTTCGAGGCTCGCATCGTGCTTGAGTCGAACGTAGCCGCCCTCGCCGCCGAGCGCGCCACCGACGAGCACATCGCCGAGCTGGCCGAAGAGGTCGCCGAGATGTACGCCTCCATCCCCGACCCGCAGGAGTACCTCATCCACGACGTGCGCTTCCACCGCACCATCGCCCGCGCCGCCGGAAACCCCATCCTGGGCGCGCTCATGGAGACCATCACCGCCAATCTCTACGAGGGCCGCAGCAAGACCGTCCAGCATGCGCAGGACCTCAAGGAGTCCGCCGAGATGCACCGCGAGATCTACCGCGCCATCCGCTCGCACAACCCGGCCAAGGCGCGTCAGACCATGGAGCAGCACCTCAATCTCGCCAGCAAAGCGCAGGCCGCCGAACTCATCCCCCCCACCGAGCCCGCCGCCGAAGAGGCGAGCAAAGCAGCATCGCACTAGCCAAAGCCTCGCCATACGTTATAGCTACTTCCTCTCAGCCGTGGCTTCCTTTTGTTTGTCCTTTTGTTTGTCATTCCCGAAGGGAATCTGCGTTTTCCTCCAATCACCAGCCACCCCTGAAAGAGAACCCCCGGGTGCCCCACGTCCGGCCCTTGCGGACGTGGGTTGAAGCGCCCCTAAGGTGGGAGGAAACACCGCAAAACCCAAAATTCACACCTGCTAAACTGACCTTTGGCCCCCATCATGTCTGAAGCTCCGAAAAAGTTCTACCTCACCACGCCCATTTACTACGTCAACGCGCGCCCGCACATCGGCCACGCCTACACCACTATCGCCGCCGACGTCATCGCCCGCCGCCACCGCCTGCTCGGCGACGACACCTTCTTCCTCACCGGCACCGACGAGCACGGCCAGAAGATCGAGCGCTCCGCCACCGCCGCCGGCATCCCGCCGCAGCAGTTCGCCGACCAGGTCTCCGCCCAGTTCGAGTCGCTCTGGAAGCGCATGGGCATCACCAACGACGACTACATCCGCACCACCGAACCCCGCCACAAGCGCGGCGTTCAGAAGCTCTTCCAACTTCTCCGCGACCGCGACAAGATCTACCTCAGCACCTACACCGGCCAGTACAGCGTCGGCGAAGAGATGTTCATCGACGGACCTCCCGGCACCATCGGCCCCGACGGCAAGCCCACCGAGACCGTCACCGAAGAGAACTACTTCTTCCGCCTCTCCGAGTACCAGCGCCCCCTCATCGACCTGATCGAGAGCGGCGAGCTCAACATCCAACCCGAGGTCCGCAAAAACGAAGTCCTCAGCTTCCTCCGCGGAAATATAAACGAAGCAGTTGCTGATTTTTTGTATTCACAACCGGCGATATCTGAAGATGCGGTTGACATTCAGGATGCGATTGCATGGGGTGAAGCAAATCAACGCCTCAAGAGAAGTGCATTGGGATCGCTATATGTCCCCGGAGCACTCAAAGACCTCAGCATCTCGCGCTCCAGCTTCAAGTGGGGCATCCCTGTCCCCGGCGACGAAAAGCATGTCATCTACGTCTGGCTCGACGCCCTCGCCAACTACATGACGGCCATCGGCTACGGCTCCGACGACCCCACCGATCAAGCCAAGTTCGAAAAATACTGGCCCGCCGATCTCCATCTCGTAGGCAAAGAGATCATCCGTTTCCACTGCGTCTACTGGCCCGCATTCCTGCTGGCCGCAGGCCTGCCGCTACCAAAGGCCATCACCGCCCACGGCTGGCTCCTCTTCGAAGAGTCGAAGATGTCGAAGTCCCGCGGCAACATCGTCCGCACCGAAACCATCCTCGACGCCTTCGGCACCCTCTATCCCCCTGCTCTCACCGGGATTAGCAGTGGGCTTCAGCCCACTGAATCTAGCCCGAAACAAATAGGGGCATTAGCCCCGGGTTCTCCCTCCAAAGCCGAACAAGACCTCTTCGCCGCCGACGTCATTCGCTACTTCCTCCTCCGCGAAATCCCCTTCGGACAGGACGGCAGCTTCAGCTTCGACGCCCTGGTCCAGCGCTACAACAGCGATCTAGCCAACGGCTACGGCAACCTAGTAAGCCGGACGCTCACCTTGATTCATCAAAATTTCGACGGAATTGTCCCGGAAGACTCCGAAGTTCAAAATAATCCTTGGTCATATTTTTCGATGGTTATGCCATTGATTGCCGACCAATATAAAGATGGCATTTTGACTCTAGTTTGCGTCAACATTATGAATCTTGTTTCAGCGACAGATAGCGCAATCACAAAAAATGCACCGTGGAAATTGGTGAAATCGGAACAGATCGAGGACCAGCAGAAGGCGAGGAATATTCTGCGAGGGGCGTTCGAATCCATCCGCATCATCACCGCCCTCCTCTACCCCATCCTTCCCCATGCGACTGCTAAAGTCTGGAAGCAACTAGGCTTTGAAAAATCAATCGAGCAAGCTGCGGCAGATGGCGAACTAAAAGACCTCCAATGGGGAGGCCTAAAACCCGGCACCAAGCTAGGCCCACTCTCCCCCATCTTTCCCCGAGCACCCAAGGAACTCATCCAGACAATGACCGACATGGAACTGAACAACGCCGCCAAGCCAGCCGAACCCGCTGGCCTCCCTCACGTCAATCTCGAGATCGATAACCCGGCCCACAACCACACCGAGTTCCGCGAGTCGCCCATCTCCTCCGAGTCCGCCACACCATCCATGAACCTGATCGCCGAATCGACCCATCCCGCCGCCGGGCCGCGCACCTCGGCACTCGAAGAGCAGAACCCCGGAGCCAAGGTCGGCGGCAGCCATGCCGTTACCACCGAGCGCATCACGCCCTCGCACACCGAAGCCTCCGCCTCCGGCCTCTTCGCCAACGCGGCTGCCGCCTCCAGCATCCCCGACACCCCACAGATCGCAATCGACGACTTCGTGAAGATCGACCTCCGCGTCGCCAAAATCATCGTCGCCGAGCGCATCCCCAAGGCCGACAAGCTGCTCCGCCTCGAAGTCGATCTCGGCTACGAAACCCGCCAGATCCTCTCCGGCATCGCCCAGTGGTACACGCCCGAGGAGCTGATTGGCCGCAACATCGTCGTGATCGCCAACCTTGCTCCCCGCAAGATGCGCGGCCTCGAATCGCACGGCATGCTGCTCGCCGCCTCGCACGGCGAAGACGGCAAGCCCGTCCTCGCAACCTTCGGCGAAGAGATCGAACTAGGCTCCCGCCTCAAATAACGCCATCGCAGGTTTTCTAATCGTCACCCAAACGCACGTCATCTCGACCGAAGTCACGGACAGCTTGATCGTCCGTGACGCAGCGGAGAGACCCTTATATCTTGCCTTTTTTTAAATCGATGCCATCGGTGCAAAACCGGGGATAAGCCTTCTGCGCCCTCGGCACATCCTCAGACCCGCTGCACAGGGGACTCCCGCCCAATCGCGAGCACGAAATATTGTGCCGCAACCGTGCCGATGTTCTTCAACCCATGCATTCTGTCTGAGGCGGCAAAGATCACCCCACCCGGCCCGACTGTCTCTTTCTGGCCGTCGTTATCGAACTCGACCGTGCCCACGCGGATCATCATAAACTCTGAGTGCCTGTGCTTGTGCGGCGGATGCGGCATCTGTCCCGGCGGCAGGGTGGTCTCATGCATCTCGACATACTCGCCGGTTGGCAGCACGCCCTGAGTCACATGCCTGCTCTCCCCGCCGTTCTTCGAGTGACTCACCGGCAGCTTGTCGTAGGGAAATGCCTCGGACTCCGACAGCACCTTCGTCCCCGGAGGCGGCAACGTCTGCGCCTCCGCGGCCGACACACTCCCCATCGCGGCAAAGGCGGACAGGGCAACACAAAGATCACGGCGGTTCAAATTTTTCATGCCGCCATGTTACGCGCTGGCTTCGTCCTTCGCCAATACCTCTTCGGCAGTCTCGGCACCGCCAAATCGCGCCGAAGGCTTCATCAGGCGGGACAATCCGGCAAGCCCGATAATGCCCGTGCCCAGCAGAAAGAGGGACGAAGGCTCAGGCGTCAGCGCGGTGGCAGAAGCGTCTGCCTGAGTCAGATATCCGCTGGTGAAGTTCGTGTTCGTAAGCCCCGGATTGCTCCCGGTTGCACTGTTGTAGAACCCGTAGATCTGAAGCGACGATGCATCTACCGTTCCCGGCGAAGTTCCGCACTGCGCGCTTCCCAGACAGAGGCCGAGATTGCCATTGGCATTGGCGGTGGTGTTGAAGTAGAGCGAGATCTGGCCGCTACCGCTGGTCGAGGTAATGTAGTTCTGTCCCAGCCCGTTGTAGACATTCGTTATAGATACCTGATTAAAGGTAGGCAGGCCTTGATTGGCAACGCCTGGATGGTTGAATATCAGGTTGGCCAGCGTAACGTTGCCTGCGCCGTTCAGGGTGACCGTTCCGGTAACGGCAAAACCGCTGACAAAGGCGTTGTCGAGGTTATAGATGCCGGGGTTGATCGTGCTGGCGTGGGCGGAAATGCCAAAGCTGAGAAGTGCAATCGATGCGAGAGTGAGGAGGGTGCGACGCATACTGTTCGCTCCTTGAAGGAGATTGGACTGAGTCGAAGCTAACAGTAGAGCGGTGTAGTTGTTGCCGCTATTTTCTACAACTTTGGTGCAGCTTGCTCCCGTCAGTCGCACCTGCCAAGCCTCACTCCTGCGTCACTTCCGGTCACCTCGCGATGTCACCGCCGATCGCAAGGACGATATATCTTGCGGGCACCTCGCCCACGTTTTTCACCCGGTGCAGCGTCCCAAAAGCCACGTAAATGACCCCTCCCGCACCGACCGTTTCCGTCTTGCCGTCATGGTCGAACTCCAGCGTTCCCTCTCTCACCACGATGAACTCCGAGTGTTCGATCCGGTGCGCCGGATTCGGCACGCTGCCCACCGGCAGCATCGACTCATGCAGGGCAACGCTCTCTCCCGTCGCCAGCACGCCCTGCACGATGCCCCGGCTCTCCCCACCATTGGCCATCGTTCTCACCGGCATCTGGTCAAAGGAGAAAACCTTCGCCTGCGCGAGTGACGCACTCGCCTTTGAAGGCACCACAGATGTACCCTGCGCCAGCCCCATCCCTCCACTCAAAACCAGACCCCCCAAAAGAACAGTCCACAGCCTCAACCTGCCAATATTTTTCATGCCGCCATCCTATTGATAGACCAAGCCGTCGTCCATCGTCCGAGACACACCCACCACGTCGTCAATCGTCCGAGGCACGCTCACCCAAACACACGTCATCTCGACCGGAGCGCAGAGAAGTGGTGAGACCCCTGTATTTCTATTTCCCGGTCCTGCCCCCGCCACCCCCCAAAACTTGTCAAGCCCTCACAATATTTTAGCTCTAACTCATTTCGATGCAATACTTTGCATATAACTCCTTTCAATGCAATACTTTATAAAAAAGTACCCCCGGGAGGGTACCTCCCGGAGTCCATTGCATTACCCTGAGAACTGTCTATGCCTCTCATTGACTCCCACGCGCATCTCGACTTCTACACCGACGACCGAGAAGAGGTCCTTCGCCGCGCCTACACGGCAGGCGTTCACAGCATCCTCGCCATCGGCATCGGCGAAGGACCCGACACGATGCAACAGGCACTCGAAATCGCCCACGCCAGCACCGGCGAACCGCAAATCTACGCCAGCGTCGGCATCCATCCGCAAGAAGCTGCCAAGGCCGACGGCGAAGCGCTCGCCAAGCTGGCTCAACTAGCCGCTGACCCAAAATGCGTCGCCATCGGCGAGATCGGCCTCGACTACTACCACGTCGAAAATCCCGAGCCGCCCATCCAAAAGCAAGCCTTCATCGCGCAGATGGAGATCGCTGCCGCCGCAAAGAAACCCATCCTCATCCATTGCCGCACCAGTGAGCTAGCTACCGCGCAAGCCAAGGAAAAGTACGGCGAGGCCGACGCCTGGGAAGACCTGCTTACCCTCGTCGCCGACCACTGGACGCCTCACGAATTAGGCGGCATCATGCATTGCTTCTCGGGCTCCGTCGAACAGGCGCGGCGCTCGCTCGACGCAGGCTTCTACCTTTCCTTCGCCGGAAATCTTACTTATCCGAAGGCGCAGTCCATCCGCGATGCCGCCGTGGGCGCTCCCTCCGACCGCATTCTAGTCGAGACCGACGCTCCCTTCCTCGCTCCTGTTCCCCATCGAGGCCAGCGCAACGAACCCGCGCTCGTCACCCACACTGCTGAAGTCCTCGCCGCCCTTCGCGGCATCTCATCTCAAGAGCTTGCAGCAATCACGACCGAAAACTTCCACCGTCTCTTTGGCACGGAAGACAAATAAATCCACCACGGATCACACGGATCGAAGCTGTAAAATCCGCGCTTATCCGTGAAATCCGCGGTCGAAGTTCTTTCAACCTTCACCTGAGGTATAAAAACATCATGGCATCCGATAACAGCTTCGACGTCGTCAGCAAAGTAGAACTTCAGGAAGTCAAAAACGCGATCGACCAGGCCAGCAAAGAGGTCCACGCCCGCTTCGACCTCAAGGACTCCAAGTCCAAGATCGAGCTCGAAGGCACAGACGCCATTCAACTGGCTTCGGAGAGTGAATACACCCTCAAGGCCGTCATCGAGATCCTCTCGCAGAAGCTGGTCAAGCGCGGCGTCTCGCTCAAGAACCTTGAGTACGAGAAGATCGAGCCAGCCTCAAACTCCAGCGTCCGCCAGAAGATCAAGCTGGTTCAGGGCATTCCCTCCGAGAAGGCAAAGCAGATCGTAGCCCTCATCAAGGAATCGAAGAAGAAGGCACAAGCCAGCATTCAGGGCGATACCGTTCGCGTCGTCAGCAAGGACCGCGATGTGCTTCAGGATGTCATGGCGCTACTGCGCGGCAAAGATCTGGGCGTAGACCTTCAGTTCACCAACTTCCGCTCCAACTAACACGGCATTCTGACACGCCCAACCTGATACTCCTAAGCTGATACTCTTAGATACGAGTGAGCACGCTCTCCATCGCGACCGCAGCCGAGGTCTTTGACCTCCTCCGCGACGACCTCGCCGCCATCGAAGGCGAGTTCGCCAAGCAATCCGCGTCCAATGTCGCCGTCATCACCGACATCGCCCAGTACCTGATCGCGGGCGGCGGCAAACGCATCCGTCCGCTGCTGTTGCTGCTCTCGGCCAAGGCGCTGGGCTGCGACAGCCACAGCCGCATCCGGCTGGGCGCGGTGGTCGAGATGCTGCACACCGCAACCCTCGTCCACGACGACATCATCGACGAGGCCGACACCCGTCGCGGCCGCCCCTCTTCGAACACCACCTGGGGCAACTCCAAGTGCGTCCTCGCGGGCGACTGGCTCTACATGCAGTCCTTCGCCACCGCGCTCGAAGAACGCAACTTCCACGTTCTCGACCTCCTCATCTCGCTCACCCAGCAGATGGTCGAAGGCGAGCTACTGCAGATCGAAAAACTCGGCCATCTGATCAACGAAGAAGAGTACTTCGACCTCATCTTCCGCAAGACCGCCTTCCTCTTCAAGGTCTCCATGCAGCTCGGTGCCGCGGTCACTCAGGCAAGCAATGAGATCGAGTCTCAGCTAGGCGAATACGGACGAAACCTCGGCCTCGCCTTCCAGATCGTCGACGACGTCCTCGACCTCACCGCCACCGAAGA
>JBEPUY010000020.1:0-72370 GCA_041691255.1 Granulicella sp.
CGAAGGCGTCTATCTCGCCGTCCTCGGCCCCAGCTACGAGACCCCCGCCGAGATCCGCGCCTTCCGCACCCTCGGAGCCGATCTCGTCGGCATGTCCACCGTCCACGAGGTCATCATCGCCCGTCACATGGGCCTCGAAGTCCTCGGCATCTCGCTCGTCACCAACATGGCCGCTGGCGTCCTCAACCAAGCCATCAACCACGCCGAGGTCATGGAGACAGGCCGCCGCGTCGAGCACCAATTCACCAGCCTGCTCACCGCCCTCATCCCCCAAATCAAATAGCTGGGTACGGGTGTAGGTGTGGGTGCCCCATATCTCGATTCTGAGATATGGGTTTCTCCTGACCACCTAAACCCCCACAAGCTCACCCATCCGCTCCGGCACTTCCTCACACATTCCCACCACCGCCGCCCGCGCACTCTCCGACAAGACAAACCGGTCCCCCCGCGCCGTCACCTCATCCCCAAACTGAATCTCTGCCCTCACCCCACGCAACCCCAGCAGCCGAAACAAGTGGGGCCCAAGATAAGCATCGCCCCACCAACACACATCCCGCGCAACATTTGCATCACGATCCGCCACCTCATACCGCACCGCCGCCGTCTGCAACGAAACCCCTTCCTTCAGCACAGAATGAAACAGCCCTCGACGAAAGGGCAGCACACCACTTTGTCCATCCGTCGTCGTACCCTCAGGAAAGAACAGCACCGGCAATCCCGTACGATAAGCCTCAGCCATCGCCCTGTTGACCGCGTCATACGTACCCGGCCCACCGCCGCGCCGCACATACACTGTCCCCGCCCGCGCCGTGATCCAGCCCACCAGCGGCCAGCTCTTCACCTCGCTCTTCGCCACCATCACAAACGGGCGCACCGCGCCGTACACAAGAATATCCAGATAGCTCAGGTGGTTCGACACCACGGCCCCGCTCTCCGGCAGCCTGCCCGAGACGCTGCACTCCACTCCTATCGCCTCAACAAGCCGACGGCACCAGCGATGAATCCAGACCGCAGCCTCCGCCCCTGCGCGTGGCCGCCGTATTACGCAGTCCAACGCCAGCGCCATCAGCACCGCCAGCAACTTCACGCTTCCTGACACTCGCCGCAGCATCGTCAGCTCAATGTCCCTCAAGAAATCTCGCCGCCATCCGTGGATGCAGCGTCTGCAGATCCATCAGTGTCAAAAAGTCAATCGTCTTGAACTCACGGTCGATCGCAGGCTCGCTGCAAATCTTCGCCCCAATGGTCAGGTAAGCCCGCAGCAGCTTCGGCGCTCGCACGCCCTCCATCTTCACCCTCACCGCAGGCAGCGCAAACGCTGTCGTCGCTACCGTTCGCAGCTCCGGCTCCACCATCCAGTCCAGCAGTGACTCATACACCGCCCAGCCCATATCCGCGTTCTGCGAGGTCAGCGAGCAGCACCCCATCATGTAACGCCCGCCATTCGCCAGCGCATACCGCGCAATCCCCCGCCACAGCAGATGCAGCACCTCCGGCGACCGGTGCTCCCGCCGAATGCATGCCCGGCCCAGCTCCACAATCTCGTTCCGCATCGCCTCATACGGTGCAAAGCAGAACTCCTGCGCGCTGTAATAGCCAAAGTACCGCTTCGCAACGTCACCCATCTGCAAACGGTACGTCCCTACAATCTCGCCGCTCACCTTGTCCACGACGATCAGGTGGTCGCAGACCTCGTCGTAGTGGTCCTTGTCGTAGCCATCCACATAGGCCGACTCCAACCCCTCGTTCATCTCCAGGTTGAAGACCCGAAAGCGCAGCCGGTAAGCCGCCTCTCGCTCTCCATCCCGCAACGCCAGCCGGGCCACATACCGTCCCGCCTCCAGTCGAACATCTTTCTTGATCAGTAATTGCGTTGCAATCGTTTGGTCAGGCAGAAACTCAAGAGAGGTGGTCCCGGTAGCTGTAAGCATCGACTCCTCGCGAAACGTAAAGGATGGGTGCTGTCGATGTCAGTCTCGGTTGTCTTCTGTTACAGAATGTTCATGCCCCGTGAACATTTGTTGAATCAGAAATGGTGCATTCCCTCCGATACCTCCGATACCTCCGCCACCTCCACCACCTCCACCACCTCTGACACCTTCCTGCCCGCTGCCTCCTCCCCCAGCGCCGCCACCGCAACCCGCGCCTCAATGGCCGCCAGCTTGCGGTGCATCACATCGCTCGAAAACTTAATCGGCCTCTCCGCAAACCGCACCTCCACCCGCAGCCCGCGCAATCCCAGCAGCTTAAAGATATGCGGCAGCATCTTCGCATCCCCCCAATAGCAGACGTCATCCGCCACCGTCGCATCGTTCCCCGCAGGCAGACTGTAATGCAGATAAGCCGCCGTAACCGGCATCCTGCTCTCCATCGCCTGCGCCAGCAACCCGCTGTGAAATTTCAGCAGCCCGCTTCCATTCGTCGTCGTCCCCTCGGGAAAGAACACCACCGGCAACCCCGCATCCGCCGCCGCCTGCATTCCGCTGCGCGCCTTCACCGCCGATCCGCCATGCCCCCGCGCGACGTACACCGTCCCCGCCATGGTCGTCATCCACCCCAGCACCGGGACCTCCGCGATCTCTGCCTTCGACACAAAGACACACGGATGCAACGCCGCGAACACCACGATGTCTAAATAGCCGAGATGGTTCGAGATCACCGCTCCATGCTCGGGAAACGTCCCCACTACATCCACCTCGATCCCCAGCCTCCGAATCGCCCCCGCAGCAAACCGGTGCAGCCAATCCGCCCTGGCCTCGCGCGTCTCCGGACGCTTCACCAACAGCTCCGTCCCTGCCACCGCAAACATTCCCGCCAACCGGATACTGCGCCCCAACGACCGCACAAAACTCACCACGCTTAGCCCTCGCCTCTCAAATAACGGCTACAAACCCTCGCTGCGCAGTCTATCCTGTCAGGAGTGACTTCGAGCGACCAGAATCCAGCCACCACCCAGCCGGGCCAGCCGCCGCTCCACCACAACTGGGCTTACCGCCGCGTCGCCCTTCCCATCTTCGCACTTCTCCGCATGGGGGCCTCCCCCCGAAAGCTCGCATGGAGCATCGCCGTCGGCCTGCTCATCGGCATCAATCCCGTCCTCGGCAGCACCACCGTCGTCTGCCTCGCCGCCGCCTTCGTCCTCCGCCTCAACGTCGCCGCCTCGCAACTGGCCAACCACGCCGTCTATCCCTTCGAGCTCCTGCTCCTGATCCCCTTCATCCGCCTCGGCGACCTCATCTTCCACACCGGGCCGATGCCCTTCTCGACCCGGTCCCTGATCCACGCCGCCCGCACCAGTCCCATCGCTCTCACCCGTCAGCTATGGACGTGGGAGTGGCACGCCCTTGTGCTCTGGTTCTGCCTCGCCGTCGTCATGGTGCCCATCATCGCGCTATCGATCACGCCAATGCTCCGCCGCCTGCTCGTCCGCATCGAGCAGCACGAGTACCCCATCATCCACCCACCCCATCTCTCCCTCGAACGCGCCGACTCCTAGCTAAGTTCCCACAAGCGCGTTTCTCGTTATCGATCTCCGTAATCAATAAAGCTGGCGGTATGCGGTCAAAGTGACCAGCCTCCGTCGATCACGGTTGCGGCACCCGTCACGAAGCCGCCCAGATCCGAAGCCATCCAGAGCACGGCCTCTGCGATCTCCTCGGGCTTGCCGAGCCGTCCGACTGGCTCCAGGTCGATTGCCTGCTGTATGTCGCCTCCGGTGAAGCGGTCCATCATAGGGGTTTCGATATTACCTGGCAGCACCGCGTTCACCCGGATGTTCTGCTTGGCATAGTCGAGCGCTGCTGAACGGGTAAGGCCAATGATCGCGTGCTTGGATGCAGCGTATGAAGCGCCACCTGCGACGCCACGGATGCCCGCGCCCGACGATGTGTTCACCACCACCCCGCCGCCCTGCTTAACCATCTGCGCCAACTCGTGCTTCATACAAAGGAACGTGCCCCGTAGGTTGATGCCGATGATGCGGTCCCACTCAGCGAGATCAATCTCGTGGACGGGAGCCGCCTTGTTCTCGACACCCGCATTATTGAACGCGATGTCAAGTCGACCGAACCGCTCGACAAGCTGCTTTATTGCGGCTTCAACCTGATCGGGCGAGGACACGTCACAGGGGATCGCTAACACCTCGCCACCCGCGGCCTTCAACGACGCATGGACCGCCTCTAGCGCATCGGCCGAGCGGTCAAGAATTGCTACGCGCGCACCCTCGGCGGCGAAGGCGATTGCTACTGCACGGCCAATGCCGCTCGCAGCGCCCGTTATGAAAGCGACTTTGTTAGTGAAACGATCGATCCGTGCCATGATGTCTGCTCCTTTTGTCCAGGGGAGTGCTGCGTTTCCAAAATGAGATGCCCAGCCGTAGTTGATGGCTGCTCTAAGCGTAATCGGTAATGATAAGTCGGCTTCTCGATAGCTTTTAGAGTGGGCTATGCCCTTCCGCTACTACCCATGAAACTCCTGCACCGGATCGGCGCTCCTCAGCCAAGCCGTATAGATCATGTCGCGCAGCTCAATCGCTCCCGCCGCCAGCCGCTCCTCCGTAAACGCCTTCCCCTCGGGAGTCCCCGCGCCATCAAAACCACCCGCCTTGTCGATCTGATACGTCTTCTCCACCAGCGAGTGCGTATGCCGCAAATAAGTCATATAGTCGTCCCACTCATCCCCCAGCGCATGGGTCTCAGCCGCCACCACCAGCGGAGCCACATCGTCCGGCTTCACATTCGCCGACACAAACTTGCTCTCGAACTTCGAATGAATATGGTGCTCGGTCGTATACCCATTCGGATTCGGCCCGGTCCACCCGTTGTACTGAATCGTAGTATGTAGCGGCATCGATCCATCGCCGACATAATGCCCCAGCCAGGCCGCATAGAAGACAATCGCCAGTTCAGCCGGTTTCGTATCTTCATTTTTTGCAACTAGTTCCCGATATTCCCTGAACCCAACCTTGAGCCTCTGATAGATCTCTTCCACCTGCCATGGCTGCATCCCCACCTTCTCTGGAGTCAGCGGAAGATTCGGATGCAGCTTCTGCTGCTTCGCCAGATCACGGATAAAGTCATAGCGCCACTTCGGCAGCGTCCCCACCATGTCCGCCCGCTCCAGATCGATAAAGTGGTCAGGAGCCTGCACCTCATCCAGCTCCCGCTCCGCCCGATTCCGCCACCGGTCCGGCTCCGGCCCAAGATAGCTCATCGCATCGAGCGCCCCGCCGTCCCGCAGAAATGCCGGAACATCGTGCGGCAGATTCGCCGCCGCCAGCCGATTAATCATCGAGTGCCCATCCGCCCCCCACCCAAACGAAGGCTGCACCATCATCAACGGCATCAACCCCGCCGCCACTACGAGCCGAACCACACCACCAAACTTCACCATGCCCGCAGTATATCGAACCAAAATCACGGAAGTGGTGCAGTTTGAAGATCACAGACAGCTTCACAGGCGGCTTGTAATGGGAACAAGGCAGCACCCAAACCTACGTTCGATGCAATCAGGCAATGTCTCCGTAAGTTTTGTAATGGCATTGAGCATCACCCAAAACCTACGTCATCTCGACCGAAGCGAAGCGCAGTGGAGAGACCCCTGTATTTTCACCTTCACCGTTGCGCATTCACCATCAAACCACCACCACCCCACCCTCCACCGCCGCACTCCCAAACACCCGCCGATACCGCGCAATCTCCTCCGCAGGCCCCGTCGCCTTCCGCGAATTATCACTCAGCTTCACCGCCGCCCGCTCCTCCACCGTCATCAACTTGCACACCAGGCTGATCGGCTCCAGCGTATCTTCCCCCCGCGGATGGCACCCCCTGAAATCATTTGTCAGCAAAGTCCCCCAACCCGCGCTGAACCGTATCCTCCCGCGAAAATACCCATCCAGCCGAACAATATCCCCCGCATCCAAAGCATCCGAAGCAATCAGCCGCTTCCCCCGAGCATCCCGACCCCGCCGCATTAGCCAAGCAATATACTCATCCCCTGCCACCATCGGGTCCTTACTGTCCACCCTCTGCCCCGTCCAATCCGCCACCCAATCCGGAGCACCCTCCAAAAACTGCGTCGTCCCAAACGTATCCGGCAGCATCACCAGCAACGCGCCGCCATAGCTCTTCTGCCAAAGCTCCAGCACCTTATACTGCGAAGCCCGCAACTCCTCATCGCTGTTCGCCATCGCCGCCATCGCCATCGGCAGTTCATGCGCATTCGTCCCAATCGCTTCAAGATCATGCTTATAAGCCAACGCCGTATTCGAAGTACCTGTCAGCCGAGCACCCAGCCCCGCCCGCAGCGCCTGCACCGCATACTCCTGCCACAAAAAACTATGCCGCCGCCGCGTGCCAAAGTCCGACAGCTCCAGATCGTCCACCCCGCGCAGCAACTCAATCTTGTCCCACAGCCGCGTCTTCGCCCGAGCATACAAAACATCCAGCTCCAGCTCGCTCAGCTCCGCCAGCGCCGACCGCGTCTTCAGCTCGCTCACGATGGCCAGCGCATAGATCTCCCACATCGTCACCTCGGCCCAAAGCCCGCTGAACCGAAGCACCAGTTGCCCCTCGTGCTCCATCACCTCGTAGTCGCTCAGCTTGAAGTCCCGCTCCAGCCACTCCAGAAACTTCGGCTCAAAGATGCTCCGCGTGCCATAAAAAGTATTACCGGCCAGCCAAACCATCTCGCTCCTGCGAAACCGCAGCCCGCGCACATGCTCCATCTGTTCGATCAGCGCCGCCGCTTCCACACGCTCGGCCAGCTTCACCGAAACCGTCCGGTTCACCACCTCGCTGGTCACCTGCACCTTAGGAAAGTTTTTCCAGATGAACTGCAGCATCAGCAGCTTGTAAAAGTCGGTATCCAGCAGCGACCGCACGATCGGGTCCAGCTTCCAGTTATGGTTATGCGCCCGCTCGGCAAAATTAACGTCCATGCCACCAGTCTCGCCTCCCACCCCGCAACGCGCAACCTTGAATCAATCCTTGAATCAATCATGGCCAAGGCGTACCCTTCTCCACAGAATTTGTTTGAGTTGGGAGGCCATCATGCGGAACGCGCTTCTGCTTCTTCTCCTGCTTTCGACCGGCGTCAGCCTGTCAGCACAGCAAAGCCACTTCGGCCCCCCTACCTCGATTTTCGTCCGCACCTCCGGCACAGAATGCCCCGTGAACTTCGATGCCCAGCTCAACTCGCAGCCTCAGCGGCATTTCATCCAGGAGCAGAAGAAGTTCAGCGACTCCCCTCTTCTCGACCTGACCTTCGGCTATCCCAAGACCGCGAAGATTATCGGTGCCAGCATCACCGTCCATGGAGTGTCCGCTTCAAATTCTGCTCGCTATCGGACCGTTAGCGAACCAGCTGGCCCCCAAAAGACCCAAACCTTCCGGCTAGACCGCGCACCCGAATCAACCGGGCTGGCCCACGCTCAAGTCCGCGTCACCGAAATGATGTTTGTGCGATGGGCTGAAATTACCGAACTAAGATATGCCGACGGCACTGCATGGCATCCCACTTCCCTCGCCCAGTGCCGAGCATTGCCCAGCGGCTTCCGTCTGATAAGCCAGCCCGCTCAATAATGGGCTTTATAGCTGCTTGCTCTCAGGTATGGCTTGCTTTTGTTTGTCGTTCCCGAAGGGAATCTGCGTTTTGCTCGAATCACCAAAGCTACCTCTGGCTGAGAACCGCTCTAGCCCCGAGGTACGTCGCCGGGAGTAAATCAGAGCACCCATAGAAGCAAGAAGTATTGACAGCCCGACTACAATTAACTCAGACAGTAAAACAGAAGCCCGGCCATCCAGCCGGGCTTTCGCATTTAACCATGACCTGAGTCGAAGTTCAGACTTAGGTCATTTCTTTTGAAGACTTTAGGACTTAAGTACAGAGGGGGATTCCATGACAGACCAGATCATCGCGACCACGACCGAGACCACAGAAGCCACACCCAAACGCTACCGCTGCCGCCACATCTTCATCGACGGCCACCGCTGCGGCAGCCCCTCGCTGCGCGGCGAACCCTTCTGCTACTACCATCACACCAGCCGAGGCTTCGCCGACGAGAAGCGTCTCCGCCGAACCTGGGCAGAATTTGAGCTGCCCCCGCTCGAAGATCGCAGCTCCGTCCTGGCTGCCATCAACGAGGTGCTGCAACGCATCGCCGGCAACAACATCCCGGTGAAACAAGCCGGCCTGCTCCTCTACGGCCTGCAGATCGCCAGCCTCAACCTGCCCGAATCCAGCGAAGTCGAATCCCAATCCGATGCCTATTCCAAGGAGCAGACCGTCGAAGAGGTCATCATCAGCCCTCCCTACGGAGATCTCGCACCCATCGCCGAGCTCATCGACTCTCCTCAATCCACCATCCTGCCCAACCTCAACGCCAACGAAGACCTCGCCGCTCCGCAAACCCACAACCACACCCCCCCACCCCAAACGCACCACACCGCTCCACCACAAAAGCACGTCATCTCGACCGAAGGCGGCGCTTTTGCCGCCGCAGTGGAGAGACCCCTGTATTTCGCCGTCGCCCAATCCACCAATCCACCCCTCCCCACCAAACCAGAAATTAACACCCCCCGCCCCGCCCCCGTCCCCTCCACTTGGTATCCTAATAACTGCCATGCCTACGAAAAAAGAACTTCTCGCCCGCCCCATTCAGCACATCGACATCAAGCAGCACAACGTCGTCGCTCTCGTCGACGCCATGCACTCCATGGCCTACAGCTCGCGTGACACCGCCCGCGCCGCCACCATCTACGACATGATGCTCCGCGACACCGATTGCGGCGTCGTCCTCTGCCTCGCCGGTTCGCTCATCTCCGCCGGTCTGCAGAAGGTCATCATCGACCTCGTCCGCAACAACATGGTCGATGCCATCGTCTCCACCGGGGCCAACATCGTCGATCAGGACTTCTTCGAGGCGCTCGGCTTCAACCACTACATCGCCGGGGACGAGTACAAGTACGGCGCAGGCGATGCCGATCTCCGCGAGATGGCCATCGACCGCATCTACGACACCTTCATCGACGAGGACGAACTGCGCATCTGCGACGAGACCATCCACCAGATCACCGATTCGCTCGAGCACCGCCCCTACAGCTCACGCGAGTTCATCCGCGAGATGGGCGCGTATCTCGTCAAGAACGGCAAAACTCCGAAGGACGGCGGACGCGACTCCATCGTTCTCGCCGCCTACGAAAAGAACGTGCCTATCTTCTGCCCCGCCTTCTCCGACTGCTCCGCTGGATTCGGCCTGGTCGCCCACCAGCACGCTCGTCAGGGCAAGCCGATGGTCTCGCTCGATTCCGCCAAGGACTTCTACGAGCTGACCCAGCTCAAGATCGCCAATCCGACCACCGGATTGCTGATGATCGGCGGCGGCGTTCCCAAGAACTTCGCCCAGGACATCGTGGTCGCAGCCGACGTGCTCGGCGTGGAAGCGTCGATGCACAAGTATGCGATCCAGATCACCGTCGCCGACGCCCGCGACGGCGCTCTGTCGGGCAGCACGCTCAAGGAAGCCAGCAGCTGGGGCAAGGTCGACCTGACCTACGAGCAGATGGTCTTCGCCGAAGCCACCATGGCGATGCCGCTGATTGCCGGTTACGCCTTCCACAAGAACGCCCACGCCGCTCGCAAGGGCAAGCAATGGGCCACCGTGCTCACTCAAGTTGCGGTGAGCGCATAACTTAGTCATCAAAATCTGTCCAAAACTCTGAAACGAGGGTGTCCAGACTCGAAACCCCGTCATCTCGACCGAAGCAGCAATAAAGTACGTCATCTCGACCGGAGCGCAGCGCAGTGGAGAGACCCCTGTATTTCGTCCTGGTTTTTGCCGTCGCCTGTTCCTTCATCAGCCAGCCACAGCTTCTGAACTGATTCTCAAGTCACTGAAAATGGCGCCCTTTCATGGGGCGCCTTTTTTTTGATGGCAATCAAGATTCCTTACATCCAACAGTCATTGACTGTGCGTTACTATTACGCTGCTGGAAGAGTTACCCTGTAGTTACCGGCCAAAATGCATATTGTTCTCATTGTCGGCTATTTTCTGCTCCTTGGCATCTTAGGTCTGCTCCTGTTCGCTCTGCTGCGTTCGCGTCGCAGCCTTCGGGAAGTCTCCTCGCAACTGACCCTGGCGCGCGAGCAGCAGCACCAGCACAACCAGCAACTTACGGAGCGCTCACAACTTGACACCCTCAAGGACGAGTTCATCTCCACCGTTTCGCACGAGTTGCGTACCCCGCTCACCAGCATTCGCGGAGCGCTCGGCCTGCTGTCTTCGGGCCTCATCGGCGACGTCGACGCCAAGGCACAGAACCTGCTTCGCATCGCCGTCACCAATACTGACCGGCTGATTCGGCTGATCAACGACATCCTCGACATCGAACGCATGGAATCAGGCCGCGCTCCCCTGCAGGTCCGCCGCTGCTCCATGCGCGAGTTGTGCAAGCAGGCCATCGAGACCATGAAGCCAATGGCCGACTCGAACACAGTTCACATCGAACTGATTCCTGCGACCAGTGGACCGAATGGCCATGCGGAGGGCCTCTTCTTCGACGGCGACTCCGACCGCATCCTCCAGGTGCTGACCAACCTTCTGTCGAACGCGATCAAGTTTTCTCCAACCGCCTCCACCATCCACGTCCACACGGAAGCAACCTCGGACTCGATTCTGCTGAAGGTCTCCGACGAAGGCCGCGGCATTCCCAGCGAGAAGCTCGACAGCATCTTCGACCGCTTCCAGCAGGTAGAGCCGTCGGATGCTCGCCAAAAAGGCGGCACTGGCCTCGGCCTCTCGATCTGCCGCAGCATCGTCCAGCAGCATAGCGGCTCGATCTGGGCTCAGCGCAACCTGGGACCGGGAACGACGTTCTACGTCATGCTGCCCAGAGTGACGCGGGCCAGCGATAGGACGCAGCAATCGGCCGCAACACCGGTCGCCGCCAGCAACGGTTCCATCCTTATCTGCGACGACGATCCCGGCATTCGCACCATTGTCTCGGAACACCTTCAACGCCAGGGATACACCGTCATCGAAGCCAACTCGGGCCAGCAGGCACTCACGCTCGCCGCCGAAAATCAGGTTGAAGCGATCCTGCTCGATCTCTATATGCCTGGCCTCAGCGGCTGGGAGACGCTCCAGCACCTGCGCAACTCTCACGCGACGGCCCACATTCCTGTGGTCGTCCTCAGCGTGCTCTCTCCGACCCTGCGGCCGCAGTTTACCGGCGATGCGCAGGGATGGGTTCAGAAGCCCTTCAACGAGAAGCTGCTCTTTGCCGAACTGAGCCGCGTTCTGCACCATGGCGATGGTCCGGCCAACGTCCTTCTCGTCGAAGACGACTACGACCTTGCCAACGTGGTCCTTGCCAGTTTCCAGAACGCGGCGATCCACATCGACCATGCCGCGACTCGCCAGCAGGCAATTCGTCACTGCATCGAATCTCCTCCCGATCTTCTGATCCTTGACCTCACCCTTCCAGACGGCGATGGCTTCAGCCTGGTGGACTGGCTGCGGCAACAGCCGAAGCTTCATGCGCTTCCGCTGATCGTCTACTCCGGACGCGAGGTCTCCGACGGAGAGATGGCGAAGCTGCGACTGGGGCCGACCGAGTTTCTAACCAAGGCTCGCATTCAACCGCAGGAGGTAGAAGAGCTGGTGATCTCGATGGTGCAGCGCCTTCGTTCCCGGTTCAACGATCTGGCTCCTGTCGGCAGAGAGTGATCGAGCCTCCGCGAAAATCCTCTGGCGTGCCTATTCTCCGACAGAGCATGAGAGAATGGGCACGCTCATGAAACGCGTTCTAATCATTGACGATGAAGAGGATATTCGCGAAGTCGCTGCACTCGCGCTTGAAGCTACCGCAGGCTGGACGATCTTTACTGCCGGTTCCGGCGCCGAAGGAATTGCGATGGCCACGACAGAGCAGCCGGACGCCATCCTGATGGATGTCATGATGCCCGGAGTCGATGGCCCGACCACCTTTCGCACTATGCAGCAGAACCCGCTGGTCGCCCACATCCCAGTCCTTCTGCTGACGGCGAAGGTTCAGGGAGTGGACCAGCGCCGCTTCGCCAGCCTTGGGGTAGCCGCTGTGCTCTTCAAGCCCTTCGATCCCATGACCCTGGCCAGCCAGATCTCCGAAGCCCTGGGATGGAAAGAAGAACCATCAGCCTGACCGTGTCTCCCCGTTCCGATCATGACTCCTGAAGATGAAAGTAAAATCGATGATTTGCTGACGAGCCTATGGGAGCGGGGTCTTCCTTTGGTTCGCGAACGGCTCAACCTTCTGGATCGCGCGGCAGCCGCAGCGGAAACGGCAGATCTTAGCGAAGACCTGCGCGTCGAGGCAGTTGGAATCGCGCACAAGTTCGCCGGTTCTTTGGGCATGTTCGGCTACGACCGTGGCACCGAGATCGCCCGTCAGATCGAGCAGATGCTTTCCGCGTCTACGGCTGCTTCAGCCCGGCTCGGCGAGTTAGTGCGCGAGTTACACGAGACGCTGCAGATCGAATAGGCTTGTTGCCGATGGTTCATGCTTAGAGCGCTACTCCTCCAGAGGTAGCTTTGTTGATTCGAGCAAAACGCAGATTTCCTTCGGGAATGACAAACAAAAGGAAGCCACGCCTGAGAAAAAGTAGCTATAGCAGGGCGAACGCATTCTTTGCCACACGAAAAAGAGCCCGGCTGATTGCCGGGCTCCTCTCTACGTATCACGGTGATGCCTTTTATAGCTGCGGCGCAGTGCTGCCCGCAGGGGTTGAACCCGGGGCCGAGGGCTGCTGCTGCTTCGAGTAGCGTACTGCCCCGCCCTTCTGGTACTTGTCCATCAGGCTGCCCATGTAGACGCGGAAGATCTCGTCCTGACGCTCTCCCAGCAACTGGGCCCGCGTCTTGTCGAAGTTCTTCGCGATATCGTCCGCAGTCGGCTCCTGCTTGTCGAGTACGGTGAGCACGACGCCGACCCTGCCTGCGTTGATCGGGCCGGAGATTGCTCCCTTGGCGAGCGAGAAAGCGACCACACCCGGACCGCTCATCGCGCCCAGATCAGGAACCTGGCCGTCCTTGCCGACAAAGTCGCTGGTCTTCACCGGGATGTTCATCTCTGCGGCTGCCTTCTTCAGATCGTTCAGAACCTTTGCACGATCATCCAGCTTGTTGAGCTGCGTAGCCAACAACTGAGGCAACTGCTGCTCTCGGAAATCATCAAGGATGTGCGACTTGTAGGTTGCGAAGTCAGGAGCGTGGGCGGCCTTGATATCTTCCACCTGGAAGATTGCGAAGCCGTTGCCGGTCGAGACTGCCGTCGGAGCTGCTCCCTTGGCAGCCGAGAAGGCCTGAGCCAGCAATGCGGTGCCATCGGAGAGGCCGGACACGACGCCGTCCTTCGCAATGTAATCGGTGGTGACCGCATGCAGGCCCTTGGCGGCAGCAGCCTTGTCCAGACCATTCGCCTTCGCGTCAGCGGAGAGTTGTGTAGCAAAGGTCTGCTCCGCCGCGCCTGCCTTCTGCTGCTCGAGCACAGGAACAATCTCCGGCTTTACCTCTGCGAGGGACCGCTCATGAGCAGTCTTCTTATCTTCGACCTGCAGAATGTGGTAGCCGAACTGCGTCTTGATGACATCGGAGGTCTGTCCGGGAGCCAGCGAGAACGCCGTCTTGTCGAACTCGGGAACGGTCTTGCCACGGTCCAGCCAGCCCAGCTCTCCGCCCTGGTCCTTGCTGCCGGGGTCGTCGGAATTTTTCTTTGCCAGATCGGCGAAGTTGCCGCCGCTCTTGATCTGCTTCAGCAGGTCGTCGGCCTTCGCCTTGGCTGCCGCATCTGTCTTGGCATCGGCACCCTGCGGGACGGCAATCAGGATGTGCCGAACCTTGACCTGGTCCTGCACCTTGTACTCGTCCTGATGCTGGTTGTAATAAGTCTGAATCTCGGCATCGGTAATCTGCGGCTTGCCGCCGGGCAGGTTCGATGCGTCAAAGGCAACGTACTCGATCTTGCGGGTCTCGGGAACCGCGGTAGCGTAGCGCGCCTGGTTCGTCTTGAAGAAAGCTTGCAGTTCGGCATCGCTCGGGTTGATGGTCTTGCTCAGATCGTCGGTCGAGATCACCGCGTAATCGAACTTAACCTTGGTTCCCGATACCTGATAGGCCTCACGAACAGCGGCGTCGGATACCGTGACTCCACCGGTAATCAGGGCCTGTAGACGGGTCAGCTCCATGTCGCTCTTGACCTTGGCCTCGAAGTCGCTGCGGCTGGTTTCGAAGTTGCTCTGCACGAAGCTCATGTAGCCGTCGTCGCCGATGTACTGCCCGTTCGGGAAGAGGTACTGGGCGAAAGGCCCGGTGCGTAACTCGTTGCGGAGGTCTTCATCGCTGACCTGAAGCTTCATGTTGTCGGCTTCGCGCTTGAGGATCGCACGCTGCACCAGCACCTGGCCAGCACGCTGCGTCATGTACGGCATCAAGAAATCAGGGAGATGCTGCTGCTGCAACTGACGCTGCGCCAACTGGTCGACGTCCGTCTCCTTGATGGGGATGCTCTCGCCTACGAATCTGCCAAGGGCGCCAGGGCCGCGAACCGTCGCATACGTGCCGTTCGGTCCGGCGCTGTCAGTATTGTCGAAGATGCCCGGAACCAGCGTAATGACCATGGTGACGCAAGCCACGGTAATAATGACGGCAAAGATAATCTTGATGAGGCGGTTGTCCTGCTGCAGAATGCGAATCATGCTGGATGAAAGACCTTCACTTCGCGCATTGCCGCCCTTCGTTTAGGAATGGCGACCGCGTGCCCGGGATTTTGCGCAGCAGAGTGGAGCGTCGGTCGACGCCCACCGTGCCATTTGCAGGGCAAGCTACTAGTATAAATCAGCCGGGGTCTGAGTTCGCCGAAGGTCTACCGGGATATTTCCTGAACCTTATCTATATATAGCTGCGGGAGATATGGAGGGGGTGCAGGAAAGAGGTGATCTGCTGCCATTCTGAGTCATCGACGTATCCGGAGAACTTCTTTCCTCCTGATTATGATTTGACAGCAGCAAACACTATCGCTAGAGTTCCATTACGGTAACGTACACGTTCTAACCTTGAAGCTGTTGCAGACCGAATTTTCGAGCAAGGAAATCACATGGTGCACGATGGGATCGATGAGAGGAAGAGGCAGGGAGAGACCTTGCCAGCCTCAAAGCTGGAACTGCCGGAGGCTCCCGCGTCGGAGCGGGATGCGGTGAAGGCGTGGGAGCAGCCCGTGAGCATGCTCACCTATCACCCGGCCGCGCCCGATCCCAATCCGCTCTTTCTGGAGAAACGCGTGTACCAGGGCAGCAGTGGGCGCATCTATCCCCTGCCGGTGACGGACTCCATCGAAACGGAGTCGCGGCCTCGCGACTGGCGCGCGGTGCACATCGAGAACGAGTTTCTGCGCCTGATGGTTTTGCCTGAATTAGGGGGAAGGATTCACGTCGGCCTCGACAAACGTAACGGATACGACTTTTTCTATCGGCAAAATGTAATTAAGCCAGCGCTCGTTGGACTGGCGGGGCCGTGGGCATCAGGCGGCATTGAATTCAACTGGCCGCAGCACCACCGTCCTGCAACCTACATGCCGGTCGAGATCGCTATCGAACGCGAACCCGATGGAGCGGTGACGATCTGGTGCAGCGATCACGATCCGATGGAGCGCATGAAGGGCATGCACGGGCTCTGCCTGCGCCCCGGCAAAGCGGTAGTGGAACTCAGGGTGCGGCTGTACAACCGCACCCTGCAGACACAGACGTTTCTGTGGTGGGCGAACGTTGCCACCCACGTTCATGAGCGATACCAATCATTTTTCCCGCACGATGTTCGCTTTGCTGCCGACCATGCCAAGCGCGCCATCACCGAATATCCGCTCTGCCAGAGTCTCTATTATGGCGTGAACTATGGCGAACGGGCGCGATGCGGGGTTCCTGCGGAGGAGAAGCCTGACAACTTTGTTTCCGATGGCTCTTATGCTCCGAACGACCTTGGCTGGTACGCCAATATTCCTGTACCGACGAGCTACATGATTGTGGGATCGAAGGGCGATTTCTCTGGTGGGTACGATCACAAGCGGGGTGCAGGCACGGTGGCCTATGCCAATCATCACATTGCACCCGGCAAGAAGCAGTGGACGTGGGGCAACCAGGAATTTGGTTACGCCTGGGACCGCAGTCTCACGGATTGTGACGGTCCTTATGTAGAGCTGATGTCCGGTGTCTACACTGACAACCAGCCGGATTTTTCTTTTCTGGCTCCGGGCGAAACCAAGACGTTCAGCCAGTTCTGGTATCCGATCGGTGCGATTGGCGTTCCCGATACTGCGAACCTTGATGCGGCGCTTCGTGTAGAGCGAACCGGTTCGGCCGTTCATGTTCATCTACAGGTTACGCGGGCACTCCCGAACAGCGTCGTTCGTCTACGGCTTCGCGACAAGGAGCTGGGGCTCTGGCAAGGCAGTCTCGATCCGTTGACGCCCTTGCACTACAGCATCGATATAAAGAATGACGATGAAGATTTGGAAGTCACGCTGGAGCAGGGTGAGGAGATTCTTCTGCGCTATGCTCCAGCCGAGATCGCGCCGGTACCCGAGCCTGCGGTAGCTACAGAGCCTGCACTGCCGCAGGATGTTGCATCGAGCGACGAACTCTTTCTTAATGGGCTGCATCTGGAACAGTACCGGCATCCCACGCGTTCACCTGAAGACTACTGGCGCGAGGCGGTACGGCGGG
Organism: Granulicella sp.; assembly: GCA_041691255.1. Taxonomy (GTDB): domain Bacteria; phylum Acidobacteriota; class Terriglobia; order Terriglobales; family Acidobacteriaceae; genus Edaphobacter. Next base: position 16,750 of record JBEPUY010000020.1, read on the forward strand.
ATGCGGGTGACAGCCGATGCAATCATGCGCTGGGGCGCTGGCATCTGCGACGAGGCGAATTCAGTAAAGCCGAAGAGTTTTTGCGCACAGCGATTGCACGGCTCACGATACGCAATCCGAACCCATACGATGGCGAGCCACACTACAATCTGGGGCTCGCGTTGCTCTATCAGGAGCGCATCGCAGAGGCATACGACGCCTTCTATAAGAGCACATGGAACGCGGCATGGCGCGGGCCTGCCTATCATCGTCTCGCTGAGATCGATTGCAGCCGCCACGATTGGAGGGTTGCGCTCGATCATCTCGACCGCTCTCTGCGCGCCGAAGCGGATAACCTGAATGCACGCAATCTAAAGTCAGTCGTGCTGCGCAAACTTGGCCGCGGCGATGAAGCGGTTGCACTCCTTGAGGCAACGCACGCTTTAGATCCTCTCGACATCTTCAACCGATGGCTGATGCACGATGCTCTTCCGCCGGAGAACCAGCAAAGGCTCGATCTTAGCTTCGACCTCCTTCGCGCCGGTTTGCTCGACGATGCACTGCGTGTCCTGTCCTCCGCGCCGTCGCCCAAAGACGATGGAGCCGCTTCCCTTCTGCTCTATGCGCTGGCCGACGTGCTGCATTCTTTGGGCCGCGCTGCCGAGAGCGCCGAGAGCTATCGTCGCGCATCGCAAGCTGATCCAACGTACGTCTTCCCCAGCCGGTTTGAAGAGATGGTGCTTCTGCAGAAGGCCATCGACAGAAATCCCAATGACGGCCGTGCACCTTACTATCTGGGAAATTTTCTCTATGATCGCCGTCGTCATGAAGAGGCCATCGCCCTATGGGAGCGCGCAACCACATTCGATCCGGCCTTTCCAACCGCATGGCGCAATCTCGGCTTCGGCTATTACAACGTATTGCACGACTCCACGCGTGCGCTAGAGGCGTTTGAACACGCACGCAGTCTCGCACCTCAAGATGCTCGCATTCTCTACGAACAGGACCAGCTTCTGAAGCGGACTGGCGAGTTTGTCGAGCGTCGGCTTGCAGCGCTCGAGGCGCAACCTGAACTGGTCGAGCGTCGCGATAATCTCTCGGTCGAGCTTGCGACGCTTTACAACGACACGGGCTCTCCCGAAAAAGCATTGAAGGTTTTGCATTCGAGACAATTTCAGCCATGGGAGGGCGGTGAAGGCCTAGTTTTGTCAGAGTATGTCCGCGCGAACCTTCTGCTTGCGATTCGTTGTCTGCAAACAAAAGAGCCAGACCAGGCGCTGGAGTATCTGCATGCTGCGGGAAGTCCTCCGCCCAACCTTAATGAGTCGAAGCATCTGCTGATGAACATGAGCCGGATCGATTACTGGCTCGGTGTAACCTATGCGGATATCGGCAATACACGCCTCGCAACAACGCATTGGGAGCGCGCTGCCCGAGCCCAGGGAGATTTCCAGCAGATGCGGGTGCAGACGATCTCGGACACGACATACTGGAGCGCGATGGCGCTTCGCCGCCTTGGTCGGAAGAACGAAGCGAAGGCGTTGTTCCAACGCATCCTCGACCATGCATGCGCTCTCGAACAGCAGACTCCAACCATCGACTACTTCGCCACATCGCTCCCCGCGATGCTGCTCTTCGATGAGGATCTGTCGAAACGCCAGAGCATGACGGCGCACTTTCTGAAAGCACAGGCCCTGCTCGGGATGGGCGATGAGCAGGCGGGACTCAATCTTCTTTCGCAAGTACATGCGATGAATAACAGCCACTCGCGCGCGATCGACTTGCTCAAGAGTTACGGTAGGTAATCGCAATGCATGGACCTATTCTCGCGGACCCATCACTCTCTACGAGCAGCAAAGCCGAAGCAACGTGGTACGTCTGGGGGATTGCCGTAGCTGCTGCCCTCGGAGGGTTGCTGTTCGGTTATGACTGGGTCGTGATTGGGGGCGCGCGTGAGTTTTACGAAGTTTACTTTCACCTCACCTCCGCCGCGCTGGTAGGCTGGGCGAATAGCTGCGCTCTTCTCGGCTGCCTGTTGGGATCCATCGCCGCCGGCTCTTTTGCGGACCGGTATGGCAGACGCCGAGTTCTTCTGATCTCGGCCGTACTCTTCGCGGTCTCATCCATCTTCACCGGATGGGCGCACTCCTTTACCAGCTTCATCACCTGGCGAATTCTCGGCGGAACGGCCATCGGCTTTAGCTCCAATGTCTCGCCGCTTTATATCGCCGAGATTAGCCCCGCCGCCATTCGCGGCCGGCTGGTCAGTCTCAACCAGTTCGCCATCGTCATCGGCATTCTTCTAGCCCAGGTAGTCAACTGGCGCATCGCGCGACCAGTCGCGACGGTGCTTACAGCTACCGCCCTCTTTCACACCTGGAACGTTCAGCTTGGCTGGCGGTGGATGTTTATCGCTGTCGCGATTCCCGCCATCATCTTCACCATCACGTCGCTCTTTATTCCTGAGAGTCCACGCTGGCTGCTTACACGAGGACGCGATGGCGAAGCGCAAAACGTGCTGCGACAGATAGGCGGCGGAGCCTATGCCTCCGCAGAGATCGCAAACATAAAAGACTCACTGGTCGCAGACGAATCTGCTGATGCGTCCTCGTGGCGCGAGATCTTTCGTCCAAACCTGCGACGCGTTGTGTTGATCGGCATTGCGCTCGCAGTGCTGCAGCAATGGACCGGCATCAATATCCTGTTCAACTACGCTGCGGAGGTCTACCGCAATGCCGGGTACGGCGCCAACGACATCTTTCTAAATATCGTCATTACGGGCGCCATCAATCTGGTCTTCACCATCCTTGCGATGCTTCTGGTCGACCGCGTTGGACGGCGGCCAATGATGATCTTCGGCTGTATCGGCATCGGGGTCTCCCATCTGCTGTGCGCGTGGGCCTATCGTGCAGGATGGCCCGCCAGCGCAGTACTTGTGCTTACGCTGAGCGCAATCGCTTGCTACGCGCTCACGCTGGCTCCTGTGACCTGGGTACTCATCTCAGAGATCTTTCCCAACCGGGTACGCTCCCACGGCATCTCGGTTGCTGTGAGCGCGCTTTGGATCGCATCGTTCCTGCTCACCTATTCGTTCCCTTTTCTCAATCGCAGCATCGGAGCCAGCGGCACCTTTCTTGGCTACGGAATCATCTGTCTTGCAGGGTGCGTGTTCGTCGCTTTCACGGTTCCTGAGACGAAGGGACGCTCGCTCGAGCAGATCGAATCCAGCATTGCCGGATAGAGCGCGATCAGGTTTGCAATCATTGATCGGGTGAGACAATTTGGAGCGAAGCACAGACCATATTGCACGGGTGGACAAGATGTTGGACGGAGCAGGAAACGCCGGAATCAAAGACATTGCAAAGGCGCTAAAGGTTTCGATTGGGACCGTGGATCGCGCGCTGCACAGCCGCGCCGGTGTCAGCGAAGCCACCAAAGCCCGTGTTCTGCAGATGGCCGAGCAATTGGGATATAAGCCCAATCTTGCGGCGCAGGCACTCAAGCTGAATCGTCGCTTGTCGATCGGCGTCGTTCTTCCGAAACACATCTCGCACTTCTTCGATCCTCTGCGTGCGGGGATTCGCGCTGCTGCCAACAACATGGTTGGAATGCATCTCAATCTGGAGTTCCACGAATATCCGCGTATTGGCTCGGGAGACACGGAGGCAATTGAAAGCGCATTGCGGCAGCGCTACGACGGGATGATTTTTCTTCCCGGCGACACCCGGAAGTTCGACCCGCTGATTCGCAAGCTCTCGCGGAGCGGCACAGCGATGATGTGCGTGGGAAGCGATGCACCCAATACCGAGCGCGTTGGTTCGGTGGCCATCCATGCTTACATCAGCGGAGCGGTGGCAGCCGAGTTGCTCGCCCACAAGCTTACGCGCAAGGCGAATGTTGCCGTCTTCAGCGGAGAATTGTTCACGTTGGACCATGCCGAAAAGCTCCGTGGCTTTGCTGCGACGCTTGCGGTGCAGGCGCCACACCTGACGCTGCTGCCCGCGCTCGAAAGCCACGAGCGCCCCAAGGACGCTTACCGCCAGGCAATGGCGCTGATGCAGGGCGAAGACCGCCCCGAGGGACTTTACGTTAGCACTGCGAACAGCATGCCGGTTTTAAAGGCGCTCGAAGAACTCCACCAGCTGGGCAAAACCCAGGTCGTCACAACGGACCTCTTTCAGCAATTGGTCCCACTGATCGAATTCGGCAAGATCGTCGCCACCATGTATCAACGTCCCTACACACAGGGCAAGATCGCCTTCGAAAATCTCGTAGCCTATTTGATGAAAGAGACGACATTGCACACGGCGGTACGTCTTCCGCCGCATATCGTCTTTCGGAGTAATCTTCCGCTTTTCTCCAGCCACATCTTCGATACCGATGACGAGTTGGAGACGGAAGGACGCATTGTCTAGTGTGCCCTCTGAGGCACGAAGCGAATCGCGCATCCTCCTCCCGCAGCCAGTTTCAAGGTGAGCGTCTGCCCCTGACGAACAGTCTCTTTGTGGATCGCTACGTGTTTCGGATTCGCATCCGCATCGGCTGCGTCCGCATAGATCTCAGCCGTGTATTGTCCAGCACCCAGAAAACTGAGCGGAACCTGCAGCGTCCTTGGTGTCCAGTTGGTGATGCTGCCCAGGTACCACTGATCGCCGTGCTGTCTCGCGATGGTCATAAACTCGCCGGGCGTGCCGTTTAATACATGCGTGCTATCCCAGGATGCAGGTACGTCTTTAATAAATTGAAATGCCGGCTGGCCTGCATATCTCTGAGGACTGTCGGAGACCATCTGGAAGGGAGTCTGAAAGACAACATACAGTGCAAGTTGTTGTGCTCGTGTCCCCATCACCATAGGATCGGTATTCTGCGCGATAAAACCATCCTCGGTCGCGTTATTGAAGCCGCCGGGCGTGTAGTCCGTCGGTCCGGCGAGCAGACGGGTAAACGCGAAGACCGTGCGATCCACCGGACTATCACGACGGCCAGCCTTGTTCTGCTCCATTCCCAGGACGCCTTCGTAGCTCATAACATTTGGATAGGTGCGTTCGAGTCCCCATGGCGTACGCGTGCCATGAAAGTCCACCATCAGGTGATGCTCGGCTGCCGTGCGTGCAACATCGTAGTAGAACTTGATGCCGGTCTGATCGTCACGATTGATGAAGTCGATTTTCACGCCCGCGACGCCCCACTTCTCATAAAGAGGAAACGCCTCGTTCATCTGCTTCATCACCGATTCGGAGTAGCACCAGACCCACACCTTTACCTTCTTGGTCGCTGCATAGCGCACCAGCTCCGGAACATCGATCTTGCCGTTCAACTTCGTAATGTCGCGGCCCGACCAACCTGCGTCAAGCATCATGTACGGGAAGCCTGATTTCGCTGCGAAATCGACATAGTGCTCCATGTTCGCCGTCGTGAATGCTGGCTTGCCATTCGCATCAACGTCATTGACCCACCAGTTCCACGAGGCCTTCCCCGGATGGATCCAGTTTATGTCCTGAACCCGACTCGGAGGATTCAAATCGTACTGCAGTGTCGACTCGACCAGGCGGCCCGGATCATCGGCGATCGCCAAGACTCGCCATGCTGAGTGGTGTGGGAGCGTGCCCTCCACCGCATACTCCGGGTGGTCCACGCTCGGCGACAGCTCTGAGACCAGCCAGTATCCCTCCCAGCTTCCCGAGGGATTGGTGACGTACATCGAGGTATTGTCTTCGAGGTCTGCTTCTGTCAACGACAACCAGGCCACGCCGGGCTCGTGCATCAGCAGCGGGAGTCCGATCAGAAATCTGCTGGCTACGCCGCCCTGGTTACTAAGTGCCGAGGTAGGCAGCTTCACATATTCGCTCTCGTAGCTGCTGCGATAATTTGGCAATGCAAGCAGCCAGTCGGTCGCGTCGGTCGTAAGACGAAACTCCGTATCTTCCTGCCGTAGATGAAATTGATTGTTCCCACTCTGTGCAGGAAGAAGATAGCGAAAGGCGATGCCGCTGTTATAGGCGCGTGCCTCGATATCCATGCTGCGGGCCGCCGCTCCGCTTTCGGCTACATGAACAATAACGCTGTTGTAGACGTCATGGACTTTGCTGACCTTCTGGTTTTGCAGAACATAATCGTCTACTCCCTGCCCGGGATCGCTGCCAGTGAGATGCACATTCGATCCGAGCGCCGGAAGATCGCTCAATTGTAATGAAAGTCCAGAGTCATCGAGCACGGGCTTGCGGTGAAACTGCACGGAGTACACCAGTCTACCGTCGCCTGCTGTAGAGGTCTTATCCGGCCTGGTCATAAACTGAACCAGAATCTGATAGTCCGGTGAAGCAAGCGTTATGGTCGATGGGGTAGGACTACTGTTCTGTGCAAAACAGGCTCCAGTATAGGCAAACGCAACAGCAGTAACCACAATGCAAGTCTTCAACATGTGTTCCCTTTCATCTTTCGATAGGCGTGCGAAAGCTCAGCAATAGTATCAGTGTCACTTCCTCACATCGTATTCTGACTGGACGATGCCAATAATCTCCTATGCAAGCGGCAATGTAAAAGAAAACACTGAGCCGAGGCCAAGCTGACTGGTTACATCCACTTTGCCTCCGTGAGCTTCGACGATAGCTTTTACAATAGCAAGCCCCATACCAGTGCCCTGCACACGATAACGCTGACTTTGTCCGCGGTAAAACTTATCGAAGATCAACGCCTTATCAAGCTCGTCGATTCCGGTGCCGCGGTCGGCAACACTGGTAACAATCAATGAGTCTTTCATCTCGGCGCTGATGAAGATCGGCTTGCCCTCCTCTGAATATTTGGCCGCATTTTCGAGCAGATGGTGAAGCACCTTGCGAATCCAATTGATGTCCATGCGCACATCTGGGAGTGTGGGAGATAGATGCACTTCTACAGGATGTTTTTCCAGCAAAGCATGACACTCTGCGATGGCCTCCTGAATCACATCTGCTATCTTTCGAGATTCGAGGTTTAGCTGCACGTGTTGCGCATCTAACTGGGCCATTTCGACCGCCTGGCCGATCAAGTGGTTCAGGCGTAAGCTTTCCTCTTCGATCACGGCCAGCATCTCTTCCTTGATGCCATCATCCTTGATCATTCCCGATCTCAGGCTCGTTATCGCGCCGGTAATGGACGTCAATGGGGTTCGCAGTTCATGAGTCACAGAGTCCAACAGTGCGGTTCGCAGTCTCTCGCCTTCTTGTGCAGCTTCGGTGCGCGCCAGACGCTCCGCGGTAGTGCTTCGCTCTACTGCAAGGGCAATGAGGCTGCCTAATGCGTCAATGGTTTCTCTTGAGGGAACATTTCCGACTATTCCTATAGCTCCTACGGCACGAAGCCCAAGCAACAGCGGGGCAATACAGAGATTTCTTACAGGATCACAACGCATTTCCCTTCGATCTGCGATTTCACGCAACTCTTCCTTGGAAATGTCTCTTACATCCGAAAGTGACCTGTATACCTGGTCCTTCTCGCAGAGATAGATATTGACAGCCTCATTGTGGAAGGATGAGTTGATGTGACCAGGTATGGTGTTAAGAAGATCGCTAACTCGATCAGACATAAGCAATTGCTGGCTAAAATCGTAAAGCCGCTCAACCTCGCGCCTTCTGCGATCTGCTTCCGTGGCTTCGCGCCGCACCCGTTCCGAAAGATGGCTCGCCAGTACTCCTGCGATAAGAAATGCAAACAGGGCTACCCAATTCTGACTATCGGCGATGGTCAGTGTTCCAATGGGCGGAAGAAACTCCAGGTTGATAGCCAGGGCCGCAAGCACGGACATATAGACTGAGTAGCGGAGCCCGAGGCGATTGGCGACGAAAAGAATTCCGAGTAAAAATGTGAGAGCAACAGTGGTCGGATTGACGTGGATCAGGCGAGAGTAGACGATGACTATGCACCCGACCAGAGCCGTCACTAACCCATAACGCAAAAATTGCAATAGCCATCGTCGATTCACAGCGTCATTATAAAGAGATATGCCTCCTGAAACCGACAATTCGTCTTTTCGCACCGAAACGCCGGAGCAATGGCTGGAAAAGGTAGCCCCTGAAAAGCAGAGGGGCTTGTTCAAGATTTTTTTAGGGTATGCGCCCGGCGTTGGCAAAACCTACAACATGCTAAGTGAAGCAATTCGACGTCATGAACGTGGTGAGGATGTTGTGATTGGCATTGTTGAGACGCATGGCCGCGTTCGCACAGCAGAACTAGCATCCCACCTTGAGACGATCCCGCGGAAGCAAGTTGAGTTCCGCGGTACGATCTTTGAAGAAATGGATGTAGACGCGATTCTCGCGCGTGCGCCCCAGGTGGTGCTGATTGATGAGTTGGCGCATACCAATATGGAGGGCAGCAAGCATCGGAAACGCTATGAGGACGTTTTAGAGATTCTCGACGCGAAAATCGATGTCCTGTCCACGGTCAACATTCAACATATTGAGAGTGTTACCCCCACTATTCAGAACCTTACTGGAGTGACGGTCCGGGAGACAGTCCCTGACTGGGTTTTACATAAGGCCGATGAGACTGTCATGGTCGACCTGACTCCAGAGGCCCTTCAAACCCGGTTGAGACGCGGCGATGTTTACCCCCTGGATCGAGCAGAACGGGCGTTGGCGAATTTTTTCAGGCGTGGGAATCTGATCGCTCTTCGAGAGATTGCACTGCAACAGGTCGCTCGCGCAGTCGATCGGAACCTCGACGATTATGTAACGAAGAAGAAGCTGGGAAGCCACTGGGCAGTCCATGAGCGGGTAGTTGTTTGTATAAGCTCAAAACCAGCGGCGCAACAACTCATCGCCCGTGGAGCGCGAATGGCCGAAGCTACTGGCGGCGATCTGTATGTCGTTCATGTCGATAGTGGACAGAAGCACTCCGAACAGAAGGATCGCACGTTAGCGGGCAATAAGCGATTTGCCGGGAACCTCAATGCAGAAGTTGTAGAGCTCAAGGGAAGCAGCGTGCCTCTGGCCATTGCTAGCTTCGTGAAGGAGAAGCGGGCAACCCAGGTCATTCTTGGCCGCTCCGCAGTGCGAGGGCTTCGCAAATACCTCTATTACTGGGAGATTCAGCGCCTTCTCGAAAATGCTCCCTTTGTCGACATTCATATCATCACGCAGGAATGAGGTTTTCGATGCAAGACGATGCACTCAGAAAAATTCTGGTCGTAGACGACGAGCCGCAGATCACTCGGGTTTTACGTTCCTCGCTTGCATCGAATGGGTATGAAGTACAGATTGCCGAAGATGGGATTGCCGCTCTGGAAAAAATGGCCAAGTGGTCCCCTGACATGGTGATTACAGATTTAGCAATGCCGCGCATGGATGGCGTGGCTTTGTGTACTGAAATCCGCACTCACTCCGATGTTCCCATCCTCGTGCTTTCTGTGCGCGATCAGGAAGACTCAAAGATCAAAGCTCTTGATGCCGGAGCGGATGATTATGTGACAAAACCCTTCAGCATCCAGGAGCTGCTTGCGCGTGTGCGGGCGCACATGCGCCGGCAAAAGTCCGCCTCAGAGGATATGGAGAATGCCCCCCTCGATGCCGGAGATTTCCATATCGACAGCGCAAAACACAGGGTCGAAGTCTGTGGACAGGAAGTACGCCTGTCCCCGAAGGAGTTTGATCTCCTTCTCTTCATGGCTAAGAGACCTGGGCGCGTACTTACGCATCGCACGCTGCTCATCGCAATATGGGGACCTCATGCGGTGGAGCAGCCGGAATCGCTGCGCGTGCTTGTAGCTCAACTCCGCAAGAAGATCGAACCTGACTCTGAACCGAGATATGTCGTGAACGAACCGTGGGTCGGCTACCGCTTCCAACCGGACCGGCACTCGTAGATCAGGATTTTTCGTCTAAGAGCAATGTGCTGTTTCTTATGAACTTCTTACAACTTTTATACGAACACTTTATGCCGGATCAAGTGAAATAGTAACAGTCGAATCGTGGCGACTTTGCTATGTCTGCACTCGGTATTTTTCGCGTCATCGTCTTTACCGGCATCCTGATTCTGGTCTATTGCTTCCTCCGCTTCAGCCGAGAGCTTTCCAGTAAACACGGACGCATCTCAAACATAACAGGCAATATCTCTGGGATTACTATAGGCCGCCTCAGCTTCGCGCTGCATACGCTTGCTTATTCAAAAGCATATCCACCTCACCTCGCAGCTCTGACAATGACAGGCCCTCTCAGCATTGCCTCCTCCAAAACAATCGAGGGGCATCTTTCCGCGCTGAGAGGTTCCTTCTCGCAGGCTATCAATCCAGGACTAACTAGTGTGCTCGAAACGCTGCGCAGAAATTCTACAGAAGTGCGCGACATGATCTAAGCCGCTCACATGTTTTAAGCGAAGGGCATACAGGAGTTGAATTTTGAAGGAGAACGACCATGTGGGACATCTTGATGATGATGGCAACGATAGCGTTTTTCGTAATTGCAATTGCTTATGTCTATGCATGCGAACGGCTGAGGTAAGACCATGACGATCGATACAATTCTGCTGCTTGCAGTAACAGTGCTTTTACTTGCATACCTGATCTATGCGCTACTGCGCCCGGAGAAATTCTAATGACGCCAAATGGATGGCTACAGATTGCGATTTTCTTCGGAATCCTGCTAGTAATTACCAAACCTCTAGGTATTTACATGGCGCGCGTATTTGAACGAGAGCGAACCTTTGCAGATCCGCTCTTCAATCCAGTCGAGCGTCTGTTTTATCGGATCACCGGTGTAGACGAACAGCACGAGATGCGTTGGACGGAGTACTCGATTGCAATGTTGCTGTTCAGCGCCGTGACAATGCTGCTGACATACGGCATTCAAAGGCTCCAAGGTTACCTGCCTTGGAATCCGCAACATCTGGGCATCGTTAGCCCCGATCTGGCATTCAACACTGCCGCTTCGTTCACCACCAATACGAACTGGCAATCTTATACGCCGGAATCCACGATGAGCTACCTAACCCAAATGGTTGGCCTGGCTACGCACAACTTCTGGTCCGCAGCAATAGGCATGGCGCTCGCTGTCGCTTTGATACGCGGTATCGCACGGAAAGAAAGTAATACGCTTGGAAATTTCTGGGTGGACCTAACGCGCGCAACTACGCGGGTTCTTCTCCCAATTTGCATCGTGTACGGCTTGGTACTGGTTTCACAGGGCGTTGTTCAAAATTTGAGGCCGTATGACACCGTCACACTTGTCAACCCGCAACACATTACCAGCACTGACAGCAATGGTAAGCAGACAACGCAAACGATCACGACTCAGACCATTGCCCAGGGACCAGTCGCATCGCAAGAAGCTATCAAAATGCTTGGCACAAACGGTGGCGGATTTTTTAATGCAAATAGCGCTCATCCTTTTGAAAACCCAACGCCGCTTACCAACCTTCTTGAAATGCTTTCGATCTTTGCCATCCCTGCCGGACTCACGGTTACGCTAGGTCGAATGACCAAGTCACCCAGGCATGGCTGGGCCGTCTTTGCCGCAATGTCCATTTTGTTCTTTGCAGGTCTCACCGTTGCCTATCACGCGGAATCGCAGCCGAATCCTTTGCTCCATGGAGTTAACCAGAGCGTCACTTCCATGCAGGCTGGTGGCAATATGGAGGGAAAAGAAGTCCGCTTCGGTATAACTAACTCCGCGCTGTTCGCCACAGTCACCACAGACGCTAGTTGTGGGGCGGTCAACTCTATGCACGATTCCTTCATGCCACTCGGCGGGTTGGTGCCGCTCGTCAACATCATGCTGGGGGAGGTCGTGTTCGGCGGAGTCGGCGCAGGGATGTACGGCATCCTCATCATGATCATACTCACCGTCTTTATCGCGGGCTTGATGGTGGGGAGAACTCCGGAATACCTGGGTAAAAAGATCGAAGCCTATGACGTCAAAATGGCAATGTTGTATGTTCTGGTTTTTCCTCTGACGATCCTCGTCTTCACCGCGATCGCATCGCTATCTCCAACCTATGGCTTAAGCAGCCTCAATAACGCAGGGCCACATGGGCTTACGGAGATGATCTACGCTTACACTTCAAGCGCAGGAAATAACGGCTCCGCATTCGCCGGGCTCAATGCCAACACGCATTTCTACAATCTCACGCTTGGAGCGACCATGCTGATAGGACGCTTCCTGATGATCATTCCCATGTTGGCCGTGGCTGGGAACCTGGCGACGAAGAAGCTTGTTCCGCCTTCCTCTGGAACATTTCCTGTAACAACTCCGCTCTTCACTGTGCTGCTGATAGGAGTAATCGTCATCGTCGGCGCACTGACCTTCTTCCCTGTCCTCAGTCTGGGCCCAATTCTGGAGCACTTACTACTTCATGCCGGAAAGGTATTTTAAGGAACTCCTATGGCTACTTTACCTATCGTCCAAGATACTAAGACCGTACAGTCCGATAGCGGTCGTCCCCGCAAAAACAAGAAGTCACTTTGGGACGTCAGCATTGTGCGTCAAGCTCTCCTGGGCTCATTCAAGAAGCTGAGCCCGCGTACCATGATGCGAAATCCTGTCATGTTTGTAGTTGAGATCGGGAGCGTGATTACGACGCTGCTACTTCTCCGAGATATCGGAACGGATCACAGTACTTTTCGATTCGATCTGCAAATCACTCTGTGGCTCTGGTTCACCGTCCTGTTTGCAAACTTCGCCGAGGCGATGGCCGAAGGCCGAGGCAAATCGCAAGCGGACACGCTGCGCCGCGCCAAGTCTGAGACGTTGGCCCACCGCATCGTTCGGAGTGGGGAGAGCGAGGACGTCCCAAGTTCGCAACTGCGAGTCGGTGACATCGTAGTGGTGGTCGCAGGAGAGTTAATTCCCGGAGATGGAGAAATTGTGGATGGCGTAGCCTCCGTTGATGAGTCCGCCATTACCGGAGAATCTGCCCCCGTGATTCGCGAATCAGGAGGTGATCGCTCCGCAGTGACTGGAGGAACAAAAGTCCTCTCGGATCACCTTAAGATAAAGATCACCTCTAACCCCGGTGAGACATTCCTGGATAGAATGATTGCGCTAGTGGAAGGAGCAGAGCGACAGAAAACCCCGAATGAAATTGCGCTGAACATTCTGCTGGCAGGGCTGACAATTATCTTCCTCTTGGCTGTCGTGACGTTGCAGCCTTTTGCGATTTACTCCACTGCGCCGCAGACGGTCTTCGTCCTGGTTTCGTTGTTAGTGTGCCTTATTCCAACCACCATTGGCGGACTACTCTCAGCGATTGGGATTGCCGGTATGGATCGTCTGGTACAGCATAATGTGCTAGCCATGAGCGGGCGTGCGGTAGAGGCTGCTGGCGATGTGAACACTCTGCTTCTAGATAAGACGGGGACTATTACCTTCGGCAATCGTCAAGCTACAGAATTCATTGCCGCACCAGGAGTCAGCAATGACCAGTTAGCCGATGCCGCTCAGTTATCCTCACTCCCCGATGAGACACCCGAGGGCCGCTCCATCGTGGTGCTCGCTAAGGAACGCTATGGATTGCGTGGTCGCGAGCTTGAAGAAATGAATGTCGAATTTGTTCCATTCAGCGCGACAACACGCATGTCCGGCGTAAATGTTAATGAGAGTGCTATCCGCAAGGGCGCAGCAGATGCCATCGAGCGTTTTGTGGTCGAACAAGGCGGAAGCGTACCAAAGGAGGTTCATGAGGCGGTCGAGAAGATCGCGCGTGCCGGAGGGACACCGCTCGTTGTTGCCCGCGATCAACACATATTAGGTGTCATCTACTTGAAGGACATTGTTAAGGGGGGCATGAAGGAGAGGTTCGCTCAGCTGCGGATGATGGGCATTCGCACTGTCATGATTACCGGCGATAATCCTCTAACCGCTGCAGCCATTGCACGCGAAGCAGGCGTAGATGACTTTCTTGCGGAAGCCAAGCCCAAAGACAAAATGGACTTGATTAAGCGCGAGCAAGCACTGGGAAAACTAGTTGCGATGACTGGTGACGGAACCAACGATGCTCCGGCTCTTGCGCAAGCCGACGTTGGCGTAGCGATGAATACCGGGACACAGGCTGCAAAAGAAGCTGGCAATATGGTGGATCTCGATTCAAACCCAACAAAACTGATCGAGATCGTAGGGATTGGCAAGCAGTTGTTAATGACAAGAGGCGCCCTGACGACCTTCTCGATTGCTAACGATGTAGCGAAATATTTTGCTATTATTCCAGCCATGTTTGCCGGTGCTTTTCCGGTACTTAACGCATTGAACATCATGCACCTGCGAACTCCTCAGTCAGCCATCCTCTCTGCTGTGATCTTTAATGCGCTCATCATCGTTGCCTTGATTCCTCTCGCATTGCGAGGAGTAAATTATCGGGCAATGGCGGCGTCAGCACTTTTGAAGCGCAACCTATGGCTTTATGGAGTTGGCGGGATCATCGTTCCCTTCATCGGGATCAAAATTATCGACATAATTATCACAACGATTCACCTGGTTTAGGAGAGAAATACTATGCGCAGGAATCTTATTACTTCGATTCTTTACACCATCGTCTCTGTCATTGTGCTTGGAGTCCTTTACCCGCTCCTGATGACTGGTCTCGCACAGGCGCTTTTCCCTAAAAAGGCGAATGGTCAGCTTGTGACAAACAATGGTGTCATCATAGGTTCGCGGATTATTGGCCAACCCTTTACCGGAGCGAGTTACTTTCACGGCCGCCCGTCCGCCGCGGGCACCAACGGATACGATGCTTCTTCTTCTGGCGGATCGAACTACGGGCCTATCAATAAAAAATATATCGATCGAGTTGAGGTCAATGTGGCTGAGTTGCAGAAAGAGAATCCTGGAGTGCCCGTTCCCATTGATTTGGTGACGACCTCCGCCTCAGGACTGGACCCGGATATCACACCAGCAGCGGCTGCGTTTCAGATTCCGCGGATTGCTAAAGCGCGTGGACTTTCGGAGGAACGACTAAGGCAATTCATTGCACAACACACAGAGCAAAGGCAGTTCGGTTTTCTGGGGGAACTACGTGTCAATGTTCTCGAACTGAATCTCCAACTGGATAAGACCAGCAACCTGGCCGCAGCGAACTGAGAAGCGCTGAGGTTGTATTGCTCGCCCTCCGTCCCCGTAGCGCATCTCCGTTTCGCGTGCGAAGGTTAGACTCAGATCTATGAGAAGAGTCGTCATCACTGGGCCGCCACCGGTTCAGATTCTCGATGTGACCGGACCGTTGGAAGTTTTCTCCAATGCGCCCGGTTACGAGATTCAAGTGTTATCTCCCGATGACGATAAGGTGCTCCGCACCAATCGAGGAATCAGTCTCGGGAACGCGTTACCTCTCACGCACTGCAGTGGGCCTATCGACACGCTGATTATCGCAGGCGGTCCGGGCGCCGAGAGTGAAACTTATGATCCACGGCTGATCCAGTGGATACGTGACGCTGCAAGTCGCTCTCGCCGCATCGCCTCCATCTGTACCGGAGCATTTCCACTTGCCGAGGCTGGACTGCTTGATGGAAAAGAAGTCGTCACTCATTGGAGGTTCTGCGACCGTCTGGCCCTGAAGTATCCGAAGGTCCATGTGAAACGCGATCCTATCTATCTGCGTGACGGCTCTATCTATAGCTCTGCGGGCATCACTGCTGGCATCGATCTCTCGCTTGCGCTGGTGGAAGAAGACCACGGACACCAGATGTCACTCCAGATCGCACGATTTCTCGTGATGTTTCTTGTACGTCCGGGTGGACAAGCACAGTTTAGCCACATGCTGTCGCACCAGGCTGGCGCGTCGCAGCCTTTACGCGAACTTCAGGTATGGATGCTCGAACATCTGAGCGACCATCTCACCGTGGAATCCCTTGCGGAACGGCTCGGTGTGAGTTCACGTCACTTCACCAGAGTCTGTCTTCGTGAGACCGGCATGAATCCCGGTCAGTTCATCGACCGCATGAGGGTAGAGGCGGCGCAGCAGATGATCGACAGCTCCGACAAGGGACTGAAAGAGGTTGCCGATGCCTGTGGTTTCGGTTCCGCAGAGAGGATGCGCCGCGCATTCACACGCGTGCTCGGGATAACGGCGGCAGAGTACGCAAGCCGCTTCCGGCGCTGATCGCCGGGGTACGCATCCATGTCCTAAATTGCAGCAACGCTGTCGTGGCGGCGGACGAGAGCTGGATCTAGTGTTAGGCATGTAAGGCATCCCACTGGAGGTTCCATCATGTCCAACGAATTGCTACAGCAGCCGCTGCTTCTTCAAGACATCGAAGTTCCCCGAAGCAGACTCACCCAGCACATCTCGGAGTTTGTGCGAGATACTGAAACAGAGCTACTCTTCAATCATTCCAGCCGCGTCTACTATTTCGGCGCTCTTGCCGGTCAGAGGCGCAACCTCAAGTTCGATCGCGAGTTGCTTTACGCCGGCGCTATGTTTCATGATGTCGGATTGAGCCCGGCGTACAGCAGCGCTTCAGAACGCTTCGAGGTGGATGGCGCGAATGCCGCCCGTTCTTTCCTGACCCAGTACGGAATCAGCGCCACCGATATCGATCACGTCTGGACCGCTATCGCTCTTCACACTACTCCCGGAGTTCCACAACACATGCACCCATTGATTGCGCTGGTCACAGCGGGCGTGGAGATGGATGTTCTCGGCATCGACTACAGCTCCGTCGAAGAGTCTGTGCGAGAGGCAGTCGTACGGCAGTTTCCAAGAACGCCGCACTTCAAGGAAGACATCCTGCAGGCCTTCTACGAAGGCATCAAACACAAGCCCGCCACGACGTTCGGGAACGTGAAGGCCGACGTGCTTACGGATAAGGACCCGACCTTTGTTCGCGGAAACTTCTGCGCGGTGATCCGCAACTCTGCCTGGAAAGGCTGACCATTACGCGCGGCTCCGAGATAACTCGTGTCCTGTACTCTACGATGCCTTCAGCAAAACAACACTAAAAATGCTCGACCCGTTTCAGTGTCTGCAATTTGCAGATTCTGAAACGGGTGGAGCATTTCGATTTCCGTCATCTACAGCAAACTTAGAAACAGTAGCAGCACAAGAGCCGTAGGCCTGACTAACTATCATTTTCAGCCAACTCTGCTGGCCTTAGTGTCCTGTCGAGTCTCCACGACGGCTCGCTTCAAACAAGAACCAGCTACGGCGCTCGGCTTCGTCGATCCAGTTCTCAATGAGGCTGGTAGTGGCAACGTCGTTATGTTCGTCGCAGACGCCATGTGCTTCGCGTAAACGTGAAGTCAGGCTCTTGTTGTCTTCGCGCAGTTCAGCGAGCATGTCCTCGGGTTCGACATATTCGGCATCGTTATCCGAGATCCGCTGCAGCCGTGCAATTTGTCCTATGGACTTAAGCGTGGCTCCTCCCACTTTGCGAATACGCTCGGCAATTGGATCCGTCATCGCAAACAGCTCATCACCTTGTTCGTCGAGCAGCAAGTGATAGTCACGAAAGTGCGGTCCGCTCATGTGCCAATGAAAGTTTTTGGTTTTCAGGTAAAGAGCGAAGACATCTGCCAGGATGGCATTCATAGCGCCCGTGATATCTTTTGTGGCCGCGGCCTTGAGATCGGTTGGAGTGGAGAGAGGGGCCACCTGCCTGCTCTTCAGTTCTTGCTTCGATACCTTCGACTTTTTCATGGATTACTCCTTAACGAACACTTCCTATTTTAACGCCTCATAGCGTGGCGTAAACACTGTCACTGCGACTCTAGCTCTGTGACTGAAATTAGAGAGCGGGCTCTTCTGCGAAGGTCTGCTTCACGCCATCTTCGAGCGCAGTGAACGGAGTGGCATACCCAGCGGAACGGAGACCCGCTATATCGGCCTGGGTGTAGTGCTGGTAGCGATTTTTGAGATCGCCGGGAAAGGGAATGTACTCGATCTTCCCCTGGCCATGCACCTGCATCAGCGCTTCGGCCACGGCTTTGAAGGTACGCGCCTCCCCGGTTCCTGCATTGACGATCGCATGGACAGGCTTGCGCGGGCTGTCGGGGAGCAGGCCGCCGAAAAACATATTGATGCGTGCGAGGTCTTTGACAAACACAAAGTCGCGCCGCTGCTCGCCATTGTCATAGCCACCTGAGCCTTCAAACATGCGAATGGTTCCAGTGTCCTTCAGTTGGCGCGTGAAGTGGTGAATGACGCTGGCCATGCGGCCCTTATGCTGCTCGCGCGGCCCATAGACGTTGAAGTAGCGCAGGCCGACGACAGTGCTCTTGATCTCCGGCAGCAGGCGGCGCAGGTAGTTATCGAAGACCAGCTTCGAGTAGCCGTAAACATTCAGCGGACGCTCGTTCACTGGAACTTCCGTGAACTCCGTGCTCGCCCCGTAGACGGCAGCCGTAGACGCATAAACCAGGGGAACCTTCTTCTCCAGCGCGAAGTGGAGCAACTCCTTGGAGTAAGTGAAGTTGTTGTCCATCATGTAGCGGCCATCGTCTTCGAGCGTATTGGAGCAGGCGCCCTGATGCAGAATGGCGCGAACCTTTGTTCCTTCAAAGTCTCCGGCCTTCAGCGCAGCGCGGAACTCCTTCTTATCCATGTAGTCCGCATACTCCGCCCCTGCAAGATTGAGAAACTTCGGGCCGCTGAGATTCGGTGCGGGTGCGAGGTTGTCGACGACAAGAATGTCGCGTTCGCCAGCCTGGTTGAGTTGGTGGACAAGGTTGCTGCCTATAAATCCTGCTCCGCCGGTAACAATAATCACGGTTTAGTTCTCCTCGTTTTGCGCGTTGTTCGCAGTAAGTTTTTTTACGATGTTCGTCGTAGAGAATCCTTCAACGGTCGGAACGATCTCAACGCGGCCTCCCGCAGCGATGACGTCCTCGTGGCCAACGACAGTTTCGATGATGTAGTCGCCGCCTTTGACCAGAACATTGGGCCTCAGGGCGCGAATAAGTTCGAGCGGAGTGTCCTCTTCAAAGAGAACGACCGCGTCCACTGCCGCAAGCGCAGCCATGACGCGCGCACGTTCACGTTCGCCAACAATGGGGCGAGAAGGACCCTTGAGCCGGCAGATCGAAGCGTCTGCATTGAGTCCGAGGACAAGCTTCGAGCCGAACCGGCGGCAATCTTCGAGCAGCGTAATGTGGCCGACGTGCAGCAGATCGAAGCAGCCGTTGGTGAAGACGATGGTCTCGCCCGAAGCGCGCCACTCGGCCACGCGATTCCTGGCGTGCTCAAGATCGAGAATCTTTTCTCCCGCCGTAACGCCGGAACTGGGTGTCAATGCAGCCACAAGCTCGTGCCCGGCGATGGGAACCGTACCTACCTTGCCCACAACAATTCCAGCAGCGAGATTGGCTAGTTCGATGGCGGTCTCGATCTGCAGGCCACCAGCGAGGCAGGCGGCAAGAGTCGCAATAACAGTATCGCCGGCGCCCGAGACATCAAATACTTCGCGGGCACGGGCTGGAGAATGAAATCTGCCGTCACGGCGAAGCAGCGTGATTCCCTTCTCGCTCATGGTGATCGTCAGATATTGAAAATCATTGTCGGAGATCAGCGGCTGGGCCGCAGTCAGGATGGCGTCGGTCTGGTGTGCCGAAATGCCGGTGGCGAGAGAAAGCTCGCCAAGGTTTGGACAGACAGTGGTCGCCCCCCTGTATTTGCTGAAATCAGGCGTCTTCGGGTCGGCCAGAATAGGAATCTTAGCGATGCGAGCGGCATTAATTACGGCAGCACAAAGCTGATTGGTAAGCGCGCCCTTGGCGTAGTCCGAGAGCACCACCGCGTGGACCTTGCTGACCAGTTCGGTAGCGCGGTCGATAAGCCTTCTGGATTCAACCTCCGGCGGGGCGTCACGGCTCTCGATATCGAGCCGGAGCAGTTGCTGGTTGCGGCCTACGATACGGGTCTTGGAGATGGTGGGTTGCGAACTGGAGACGACGCCAACCGTATCCACACCGGCACGTTCAAGGATGGCCGCAAGCTCCCCCTGCTCCATATCGCTTCCCCAGAAGCCGCTCAGGATCGCCTGGCAACCTAGTCCGGCAAGGTTCATCGCTACATTGGCCGCGCCACCGGCACGCTCATAACGCTGGGCATGACGGATGACCGGAACCGGAGCCTCGGGAGAGATGCGGTCGACGTCGCCGTGGATGTAGCGGTCGAGCATGATGTCGCCTATTACCAATACTTTAAGTTGGCTGAAGCCGCCTTCGAGAAGGTTCAGGACAGAGTGGAGTTCGGGCAACATTTTTTGGGAGGACTCCTTGTCTTCCATCATCGCATCTTCTTGTAAAAGGATGAAGACGTCGAAGCGGCAAGGGAAGGCTTAACACCGATCGGCACCAATGACATCCACTAATGATTAGATGCACCTGGACCACGTCATCTCGACCGGAGCCGCGCGGTACTATCGCGCGGCGTAGTGGAGAGACCCCTGTATTTCGCCTCTGTCTTGCCACATATTTCAGCCCAGAATATCCCGCACTTCAGCCAACACTTCATCGACTGAAATCGATGTAATGCACTTTTTTTTCTCGACGATACACGTCTCCAGTCCGCAGCCCCAGCAATCGGTCTGGTGATAGACGACGCGATGCTGCTTGCCGTAGGGAAACCAGACACGGGGCTTATTGCGGGCGGCGAAGATGGCGACACACGGAGTCTGCACGGCGGCGGCAAGATGCATCGGGCCGCTGTCGTGTCCGATGAACAGCCGGGCATGGGCGAAGGCAGCGGCGCTCTCTCGCGGCGTGAGCTTGCCGCACAAGTTAATGACTGGTCCCCCGCCTGCTTCGCGCCACCCGTCGGCAGCAAACTCGCTCGCCTCGCTCTCAGGCGGCGATCCGCTAAGCGTAAGGACGTGTCCCGGATAAAGTGCGGCAACTTTGGCGAGCAGGGCGCGCCAGTTATCGCGGCCCCAGTCCTTCGACTGGACCTTGGTGCCGACGCTGACGGCGATGATCGGGAGGCTTCCCGCTGGACGAAGCGCCTCCGCAGCGGTGGCCTTCTCTTCCGCAGTCAGGCGAAGGTCCCAGCTCTCGGAATCGCCAAGTCGCGCATCCCCGAGTTCCGCGAGGTTCCGCGCCAGCCGTTCCCCCTCGGGCTCGAGCGCCTGCTCGGACTCCTGCCAACGATTCTTCTGCATGTCTTCGCTGACCGGGATTCCGATGACGCGGCGGATACCGCAGAGGCGAAAGAACTTCTCATCGCGCCTCGCCGACTCAACACCGCGCGCTCCTCCGATATAGACCAGCACTTCTGGTCGCCAGCGAACAATTTGCCACCACAGCGAGAGCAACTCCCGGGGATTGCGCGTGCCCACAGCGTAGCGATAATAGCGATGGACAAGACCACTGTTTTCGAGGATGGCGGCGGCAGGCGGCGCTTTGACGTTGACCGGGAAGTTGGTCAACATGCGGCGTTCGGCATTGGGGAAGGCGCGGGCGGCAAGGTGAAGCGCGGGCAGCGCGACCAGCGTATCTCCGAGGCTGCCGAGGCGGTAGATGAGAACCCGTTTTGTCGAGGATGGCATAAGCTGCCTTTAGTCTGCTTGGTTCAAGGCAATGCTGCAACCCCACCACTAGCCTGATACAGTTTTTGTTGATGGAGTTTCGCATGTTGAGTGCTTTTGCGATTGCCGCGATGCAGGACGACAGAACGAGGGCGTGGCATGAAACGACTGAGGTGGTCCACGCCGAAGGCCTCATGGGAATCGCGGAGGCGCAGCACCGCGCCAACTTCGACCTGTGGCACGAAGAGGACAAGGCCCGTGAGCCGGGCGCATCCGATACAGAAATTGCCACGGTGAAACATGCCATTGACCGCTTGAACCAGCAACGGAACGATCTGGTGGAGAAGCTCGACACCCTGTTGCTGGAGTTGGCAGGAGAGCAAAGCATCAGCGCCCCCCTGCACTCGGAGACGCCGGGCTTAATGATTGACCGGCTCTCGATTCTCGCGCTCAAGATCTATCACACCGGAGAAGAGACGCGGCGTGAGTCGGCAACCGAAGCGCACCGCCAGAAAAATGAGACGCGGCTGGCAGTCCTCAATGAGCAGCGCAACGACCTTGCAGGCTGCCTTGATGCCCTCTGGGCAGAGGCGCTCGCCGGGACGCGACGCTTCAAGCTCTACCGCCAGATGAAGATGTATAACGACCCGGAGTTGAACCCCGTGATGTACCGCGCCGCCAGGCTTGCAAAAGCAGCCGCCGGATGACCCTGACGGGGAGTTGACCTTGTGCCTGTAGGTGGGTATAAAACCGAGACAAGATTATTTGCAGGAACTGGCTCTCCGTAACGTCGGGAGTCTTGGGAGCGCCATCCGGCGACAGGATTATCAATGACTCAGGCAAAGGCTGCACCCGCACCATCCTCCTCATCTTCAAAACGTCCGAAAACCCTGGCGGGCATCGTCCCTGCCCACAATGACGCGGCGCGCGCGCAGGCACTGGCCCACTACGAGGCCGCGCTGCGACTGATGCAGGAGGGCAAGTACGACAAGGCTCACGCTGCCTTCGACAAGATGCTGGCCGCAGGCGCAGGCGAACTGGCCGACCGCATCCGTATGTACATCAACGCGTGCCTGCTGCAGGTCAGCAAGGGCAAGACCAGCTTTAAGAGCAACGAGGAGCGCTATGACTACGCCGTCTCGCTGTTGAACAATGGCCACTATGAAGATGCTCGCGAAGAGTTCAAGACGATTCTGAAGCACGACGACAAGGCGGACTACGCGTTCTACGGCCTGGCCGTGTTGTCGAGCATGACCGGCGACTCCCACACCTGCCTCGAACACCTCACCGAGGCAATTCGACAGAACCCGAAGAACCGCATTCAGGCACGCGGCGACTCCGACTTTCAGGACATGGCGGACGATCCACGATTCACGGAGCTGCTCTATCCCGAGGTATAACCGCCATAGATCTATCCAAGCCACATCCATCTCGAACCAAGCCCCCTCCAATAACGCGATATCGAGCCAAGCCCTCTCAAACAACGCGATCTCGGCCAAAACCCTCTCCAACACGTCATCTCGACCGAAGCCGCGCGGTTTCATCGCACGGCGTAGCGGAGAGACCCCTGTATTTCGCCTTTGTTCTTGACGTTGCCTGTTTTCTAATCCAGATACTCACCACTCGGTTCTCAAACATCTTTTCCGACCAACCCGCTAAAATCATCTCTCAGAGAATTTAGTGGGAGCGTTGTGTATGGAGTCGATGAACCGGGAAATTCCTAAAGAGCTTCGCGTCGTCGCGATGGGCGGCGGCACCGGGTTGTCAACCCTGCTGCGGGGGCTGAAGCGTTACGTCCCCATGCGCGAGCGCCGCAAGCGCCCACGAACGCCGGAGCACATCGATAGCCCGGCCCTTCCCTGCACCGATACGCGATGGATCATCCGCGAGCTTTCCGCAGTCGTGACCGTGACCGACGATGGCGGCTCCTCAGGACGCCTCCGCGAAGACTTCAAGATGCTGCCGCCGGGCGACGTTCGCAACTGCATGGTCGCGCTGTCGGAGGACGAGCACCTGCTCTCGAAGCTGTTCCAGTTCCGCTTCGACCAGGGAGAGCTTGAGGGGCACAGCTTCGGTAACCTCTTCGTCGCCGCGCTGTCGCACATTACCGGAGACTTCGCGCAAGCGGTCCAAATGTCGTCGCAGATTCTGGCGATTCGGGGCAAAATCTTTCCGGCAACCAACACCAACGTTACCCTCGCAGCGCAGATGGACGACGGCACCGTGGTGCGCGGCGAGACCAACATCACTGCCAGTAAGCGGCGCATCGTGAAGCTGATGCTCGAGCCTGCGACAGCCCACCCCCTGCCGGAGACGCTGGAGGCGATTGCCCATGCCGACATCATTACGCTGGGACCGGGGTCACTCTACACCTCGCTCATCCCCAACCTTCTAGTCAGCGGAGTACCGGAGGCGCTGGCAGCTTCGAAGGCAACCAAGGTCTTCATTTGCAACCTGATGACGCAGGCGAACGAGTCGTTGGGTCTATCGGCCTCGCAGCATATCGAAAAAATTCTGCAACATGCCGGGGCGACAAAGTCTCCCATCTTCGACTACGCCCTGATCAACACCGCGCCCATCTCCGCTGCCCGGCTGGAACAGTATGAGCGCGAGGGCCAGGAGCCGATCGAGGCCGATCTGGAGCGAGTAAAGTCATTGGGAGTAAAACCGCTGACAGGAAACTTCGTCCATGAGGGAGACGTGCTGCGGCACGATTATGACCGTGTGGCGGAAAGCCTGCTTGAACTGCGGGCCTGCGCAGATCTGAAGGGAACGACCGAGCAATGATCGAGATACCGGTGTTGGAAGGAACGCGGGTAAGGCTGGAGCCGATGGCGCTGGAGCACTTGCCAGCGCTGGAAAAGGTGGCTTTTGACGAGCGAATCTGGCGGTACATGCCTGTCTCCATCAAGACGCCAGCCGACCTGCGCGATTGGGTGGAGAAGGCCCTGCAGTTGCAGAAGGCTGGCACCACCCTACCCTGGGTCACGGTTTTGAAGTCGGAGAACCGAGTCATTGGCAGCACGCGGTTCTTCGACTTTGAACCAGCGCATCAGACGGCGGAACTTGGACATACCTGGCTCAGCCCAGAGTTCCACGGAGCAGGCCTGAACGCCGAGGCGAAGTTATTGCAGCTTACCTACGGGTTCGAACAGCTTGGCCTGCGCCGGGTGGCCTTGAAGACCCACCACGAAAATTTGCAATCGCAAAAAGCCATGCACAAGATCGGCGCGGTGGAAGAGGGCAGATTTCGCAACCACTACATCATGCCGGACGGGTCACAGCGCCACAGCGTCTGGTTTTCGATCATCCGGGAAGAGTGGCCGCAGACGAAATCGCTACTAGAGGCGCGGGTAACGGGTCCGACTCCACCGTCCGCTTAAGCTGACCGCAGGCAGCATAGATATCGCGGCCACGAGGACGGCGAATGTAGGCCGGAATCCCCGCATCCATCACGCGTTTCTGGAAGGCGAAAACCTCAGCCTGCGTCGGCTCATGGTACGGCATATCCGGGCCGGAGTTCCAGACGATCAGGTTGATCTTGCAGCGCCTATTGCGGACCAGCGCGATCAGCTCCTCGGCGTCCGCCAGCGAATCGTTGATGCCGCCCAGCATGACGTACTCGAAGGTGATCCACTCCCGGTTCCGCAGCGGAATCGTATCGAGCGCCTCAAACAGCGCCGCGATGTTCCACTTCCGCGTAATCGGCATGATGGACTCGCGGATGACGTCGTTGGGAGCGTTGAGGCTGACAGCCAGCTTGGGCCGCACCGTCTCCTTGGCAAAGTCCAAAATCCCCGGCAGGATGCCCGACGTGCTGACGGTCATGCGCGACTCGGGAATCCGCATATAGACCAGCAGCCTGACGGCGGCCATAAAGTTGGCATAGTTCAAAAACGGCTCGCCCATCCCCATAAAGACGAGATTGATACGCGCCGGGCTGGGGTTGCCGCGACTGCTGCCGAGGTCGAGCCGATGCCGGTTGAGCACAGCGGCGACCTGCCCGGCGATCTCGCCCGGCGTCAGATTCCGGCGGATGCCCAGTTTAGCAGTCAGACAGAACTGGCAGTTGACGGCGCAGCCCACCTGGCTGGAGATGCAGATGGTGGCCCGCCGATAAGGAAACTTAGCAGTATCGCCCGCCTTGTCCTCGCTCTCCTCTTCTTCGGCGGCCATGGAGCCGTCGCCGCGCTCGCCACCATCGCCGTCCGGCATCCAGACCGTCTCAACCGTCTCGCCGTCAGCCATGCGCATCAGGTAGCGCTCGGTGCCATCGACAGAACGAGCAGTCTGAACGATCTCAGGCAAGCCGATGCCATAGCCTTCGGCGGCGAAGCTCTCGCGCAGCTCGGCAGGAAGCGTCGTAATGTCGTCAAGGCTGGCGGCACGCTGGCGGTAGACTGCCTCGGCCAACTGGGCAGCCCGGTAGGGACGCTGGCCGTGGGCCTCCATCAGGCTGGCTAGCTCGTCGAGGGACAGGCCGAAGAGTGGTTTGGGCTGCGGGATGGCTTCGGATTCGTTGTTTATTTTGTTCAACATAGAGAATTGGCGCGACTTCCGGCGGGCTCCCTCTAGTTTACTCCGGGCAGGCCCAGCCGACCAATGCCCCTCCCTGCTGTGAAACAATGGAGGGTAAGGAGATTCATGTCTGTAACCTTGGTTGAAGATAGTGGCTTGACGAGAAATGCCGCCGAACGGAACATCCGCAAGACCGTTTTGTCGAACGGACTGACCGTACTGACGGAGGCGATGCCCCACCTGCGCAGCGTTTCGATGGGAGTTTGGATCGGGACCGGATCGCGCGACGAAGAGCCCGCGATCAACGGCGTCTCACACTTTGTAGAGCACATGGTGTTCAAGGGGACGACTTCCCGGTCGGCCAAGCAGATTGCCCGCGAGGTGGACACCATCGGCGGCAATCTGGACGCGTTTACCGGCAAGGAGATGGTCGGCTTCAACATCAAGGTGCTCGACGAGAACGTGACCCCGGCGCTCGACGTGCTGGCCGATCTTGTGCTCCACCCGACGTTTACGCCGGAAGATCTGGCGCGCGAGCAGGGCGTCATCCTCGAGGAGATCAAGATCGACGAGGATAACCCCGACTACCTCGTCCACGAGGTCTTTACCCAGAACTTCTGGAAGAATGACCCGCTGGGCCGCCCCATTCTCGGCACCAAGAAGACGGTTTCGAGCTTCAACCAGCAGATCATCTTCGACTTCTACGCCAGCCATTTCACGCCGCGCAACATGGTCTTCTCCGCAGCCGGCAATCTCGACCACGACGCCTTTGTCGCTCAGGTCGAGCAGCAGTTCAACTCGCTGGCCGCCAGCAGCGATAGTCTACTGCCCAGGTTTCCCGTCCCGGTGGCGACGCCGCACATCACGCTCAAGCGCAAGAAGTCGCTCGAACAGGTGCAGCTCTGCCTCGGCGTCCCCGCCCCTCCGGTCAACCACTCCGACCGCTATGGGATCTATCTACTCAACACCATGCTGGGCGGCGGCATGAGTTCGCGGCTGTTCCAGACTATTCGTGAAGACCGCGGTCTGGCCTATTCGATCTACTCCGAGATGAACCCGTTCCGCGATACCGGCTCGCTCTGCATCTTTGCCGGAATCGCCGCCGACAAAACCGAACAGGTTTTACAGCTCACCATGCAGGAGTTGCGCCGTCTGAAAGAAAACACCGTGAGCGATGGCGAGTTGAAGCGGGCCAAGGACCAGTTGAAGGGCAACATCGTGATTGGCCTCGAAAGCTCGGGCAGCCGGATGGCGAACCTGGCTCGGCAGCAGATGTACTTTGGGCGTTTCTTCGACGTGGACGAGATCACCCGCGAGATCAACGCGGTCACCCCGGAGCAGATTCAGTCGCTGGCGCAGGAGTTGTTCCGGCCCGAGGCGATTGCGCTGACGCTGCTGGGCAATCTCGGCGAGCTGAAGGTCGAGCGGGAAGATTTGGCCTGCTGAGTCTGATAGAGTTTTGTTCGACGTTGGAATACGGAATACGGGACCACGCTTGGCCGAGGAATGGATGACCAAATTGATAGCGAAGACGACCGCTTTGGGACGGGTACGGACTGCACGACGGGCCGAACAAGGCTTCACCCTGATTGAACTGCTGATCGTCATGTCGATCATGCTGATCCTGATGACGCTCGCCGTTCCCCAACTGCTGAAGCTCAAAAAAACGGGCAACCAGACCTCGGCCGTCAACTCCGTCCGCACCATCGGACAGGCAGAGCTGCAGTACAACTCCGCCTATCCGGCAAACGGATTCGCCTGCTCTCTCACAGCCATGGGCGGCGATCCCAAGTCCGGGGCGCCAACGCCGCAGGCAGCGCAATTGCTCACGCCGGACCTGGCGGGCGGACATAAGGCTGGGTATACCTTCGCCATCACCAACTGCCAGAAAGTCACCATCAACAATCAGGACATGATCACGTCCTTTGAGATCACCGCTGTGCCCGACGCGGTCGGTAAGACCGGCGATAACGGCTACTGCTCTGACGAGAACAACGCCATTCGCCAGGACCCCACCGGCGGAACCAACTGCACCCAGCCCATCCAATAATAATGTTGAAGAAGACCGTTCTCCTGCTGTTCGTCTGCTGCGCGGCACCTTTGCTCGCGCTGGATCAGTCTGCCCTGATCCACAAGGTGGACGATCACTACAACCATCTGAACTCGCTGCGCGCCCATTACACCGAGCACTACACCGGCATGGGGATGGACCGCACCGAGTCGGGAACGCTGCTGCTCAAAAAACCGGGCCGCATGCGCTGGAACTACGACCAGCCCGTCGGCAAGGTCTTCGTGCTCGACGGCAAATATGCCTGGTTCTACACGCCCGGCGACACCCAGACGCAACGAGTCCCGGCGAAGGAGTTGGACGATCTACGCTCTCCCCTGCGCTTCCTGCTTGGCCACACACAGCTCCAGAAAGAGCTGGATAACCTGACCGTCACGCCCGACGGCTCAGGCTACAAAATCACCGGCGTCCCCAAAGGCATGTCCCAGCGGGTGAAGTCTCTGACGCTGGGCGTGACTTCTAACGGAACCATCGAGCAGATGCAGATCGAGGAGTTGGACGGATCAGTAACTAGCTTCACTTTCAGCGGAATAGAGGAAAATATTCCAGTAAAAAGTGAAGATTTCATCTTCCATCTCCCGGCTGGTGTGACCATAGTCAACGGCCTACCGCCGATCTAAGAACCCTTCCCTAACCACCAGGCAAACTCACGTCCTCTCTCTCGACCGGAGCGAAGCGCAGTGGAGAGACCCCTGTATTTTGCCGTTGCCTTTGTTTTTCCTGAATTGGTGAAATCGCTATTAAGCCTCCAGCGCTGAAGCTGCATCGGCTTCCGGGAACCACAGCCCAAATTGTAAAATCAGGTTAACTTCAAAATGATTGAATGAATCTTGCGCGACCTCGTGCGCAGAAAAGTTGAGTATCCCATTGAGTAATTCAGGCAATACCCTTTTGACCCACCGTTTAAGCACCGCCGCGTTCCATGCGGCCGTCTATGACCTCTCCCCCTCGGTCGCCGTCTTCGATTGCGACGGAACCCTGTGGTCGGGCGATGCCGGGTCGACGTTCATGAACTGGACCATTGAGACCGGTCTGGTCTCCCGCGAAGCGACCGACTGGATCGATGGGCGCTACCGCGGCTACAAGCGCGGCGAGGTCTCCGAGATCGCAATCTGCGGCGAGATGGTGCAGCTCTATCAAGGACTGCGAGAGGACGAGATGCGCCGCGCTGCCAAAAAGTTCTTCGAGACCAAGATTGAACAGAACATCTTTCCCGAGATGCTGGAGTTGGTAACTGAACTGCGCCGCCGCGATGTGGATATCTGGGCAGTCAGCTCGACCTGCGACTGGGTCATCGAAGAAGGCGTGCAGCGGTTTGGAATTCCGGCGAACCGTGTATTGGCAGCCTGCGTCACGGTGAAAGACGGTCTGGTCACGGAGACGATCTGCGATGTGCCTACCGACGAGGGCAAAGTCGCCTCGCTGGCCCGCGTGGGAATCACCACTCCGGACGCGGTCTTCGGCAACTCGGTGCACGATGCCGCCATGCTGGCAATCGCGCGGCGGGCGTTCCCGGTGAATCCGACTCCGGCGCTGGCAGAGCGCAGCGCAGCCGAGGGCTGGCCGGTTTACTACCCCGCTTCGGTGGCGCCCGTCAGCTAAATATTGCGAACGAAGCATTTAGGTGCCGCGAGCGTCTAAACTGTAATCAGGTGAGAGATTCCATTCGTAATCTGGAGGAACGGGTTGAGACGGCGCAGCCAAAGCCTTTACGGCTGGTGGTGGCGGCTCTGATCCTGCGCGAAGGCGCGGGCGGGACCGAGGTGTTTATCTGCCAGCGCAAGCCCGACCAGCCGATGAGCCTTAAATGGGAGTTCCCCGGCGGCAAGATCGAGCCCGGCGAAGGCCCAGAGGAAGCCCTGATCCGCGAACTGAACGAGGAGCTGGGCATCTCGGCGC
This sequence comes from Granulicella sp., assembly GCA_041691255.1. Taxonomy (GTDB): domain Bacteria; phylum Acidobacteriota; class Terriglobia; order Terriglobales; family Acidobacteriaceae; genus Edaphobacter. The sequence continues at coordinate 46,635 of JBEPUY010000020.1, forward strand.
GAATCGGTGAGCGGGTGGCGCAGATTCGGCATAAATACCGAAATGGCGGTGCGGTCGACCTTCAGTTCTTTGTCGTCAAGGAGTTTGAGGGCCCGATGGTCAACCGGATCTTCAACGATATGCGCTGGGTCTCGCTGGCGGCTTTGCCGGGATATGACTTTCTCGCCGCAGACCTCGGGCTGATCCGTGACCTCTCCGAAGGCAAGCTCCTCTAAAAAATAGTGAAGCAAGTTGCTTTAGGAAATTAGTTTAGGACTCAACTATTTAGTCTTCAACTATTGAATGTCGAACTAAATCAGCGATGATAGCTCCTGAAGCGTCTGTTGCCCTCCCTGCGGAAGCCCCTCATTCGCGCTAAAATCACGGCATGATCGCCTCTGCACAGGATGCCTCTGAAGTGACCGTTCGTTCGGCCCAGGCCCCATTCGTCAACGAAGAGTTCGTCGATTTCACCCTGGGAGAGAATCGCCGCGCCATGCAGGCAGCGCTCGCCGAGGTGGAGAGCCAACTTGGCCGCAGCTACGATCTCGTCATCGGCGGACGACGTGTGCGGACGGAAGGCAAGATCGTTTCGAGCAATCCTGCACGACCTTCGCAGGTAGTAGGCACTCACTCCCGAGCCGGTTTAGAGCACGTCCAGCAGGCGATCGACGCTGCACAAGCCGCCTTCGCCAAATGGAGCCGGCGATCAGCGGTAGAGCGGGCTGGACTGCTGTTCCGGGCCGCGGGACTTATCCGCGAACGCAAGTTCGAGTTCTGCGCGTGGCTGGTCTACGAGGTAGGTAAGAACTGGGGCGAGGCCGACGCAGACGTAGGCGAGACCATCGACTTTCTGGAGTTTTACGCACGCGAGGCGCTTCGGATGGCCGGTGCAGCCACGCCCATCCAGTTTCCCGGCGAGCGCAACCAGCTTCGCTATCTGCCCCTCGGTGTCGGCGCGGTCATTCCGCCGTGGAACTTCCCTTTCGCCATCATGGCGGGCATGACGGCGGCGGCCATCGTCTGCGGCAACACGGTGGTGCTCAAGCCATCAGAGGACGCGCCTACCATCGCCGCACGATTCATGAGCCTGCTCGAAGAGGCTGGCCTGCCCGATGGTGTCGTGAACCTCTGCCCCGGCGCAGGAGCGGAGTTCGGAGCGGCGCTGGTCGAGCATCGGCAGACGCGCTTCATCGCCTTCACCGGATCGAAGGTCGTGGGCCTACAGATTCACGAGCGCGCGGCCCGCTCCCAGCCCGGTCAGCACTTCATCAAGCGAACAATATTAGAAATGGGCGGCAAAGACTCGATCCTCGTCGACAACGACTGCGACCTCGACGCAGCCGTACAGGGAGTGGTGGCCAGCGCCTTCGGTTTCAACGGCCAGAAGTGCTCCGCCTGTTCGCGAGCGATCGTTGACGCGGAGGTCTATGACACCTTCTGCGACCGGCTCCAGGCAAAGGTAGCGGAGCTCAAGACCGGCGATCCGGTCGAGAACGTTTATACCGGCCCTGTCATCAGCGAGAAAGCGTATCGCAAGGCCCTCGGCTATATCGACATCGGAAAGACAGAGGGGGTTGTCCTCAACGGCGGTCATGCTATCGAGACGCCGGAGGGCGGCTATTACATCGCGCCCACGGTCATCAAAGACGTGGCGCCCACCGCTCGCATCGCGCTCGAAGAGATCTTCGGGCCGGTGCTTGCCGTCATCAAGTCGCAGAATTTCGACGAGGCGCTCGCCATCGCCAACAACACCGAGTACGGCCTGACCGGTGCCATCTACTCCAACTCGCGGGAGAACCTCGAGCGGGCGCAGAATGAGTTCCACGTCGGCAATCTCTACCTCAACCGCAAGTGCACGGGCGCGATGGTAGGGGCGCACCCTTTTGGCGGCTTCAATATGAGCGGCACCGACTCCAAGGCAGGCGGCCCCGATTATCTTCTGCTGTTTACACAGGCGCAGAGCATCGCAGAGAAGATGATTCGCTAGCCTTACGGGCGCCGCTGGAGCGGTTCTCCTCCAGAGGTAGCTCTGGTGATTCGAGCAAACGCAGATTCCCTTCGGGAATGACAAACAAAAGAGTGAAGCCACGCCTGAGAGGAAGTAGCTATAAGCCGTATCAAGCGTCAGCTACCAATCCTCGAAGTTTCCTCACGCCGACTTTAGGGAAACTAAGAGAGCAGGTGACATGCCTGGGTCGAAACACGTTACACTCAACGCGTGAAAATAAAGATCCTGTTTGTAGCTCTCGTCGCAACCGCGCTAGCATCGACCCTCGCCGCGCAAGACACTAAAACGTTTCTCGGCCGTTGGGACATGACTGTTACCCCCGCCAGCGGCAATCCTTATCCGCAATGGATGGAGCTTATGGATGACGGCGGCAAAATCGAAGGCCGCGTTCAGCCGAGGGGCGGCGCTTGGCATCCAATTATCGGCGCCCGCATCGAGTCGGGCAAGCTGATCGTGGATGTTGGGGAAGCAGGCCCAGGTTCGGAGATGAGCTGGGAGCTGACGTCTCCCGGTGTAGACAAGCTAACCGGCATAGAGAAGCGCGGCGATGCCGATGGCCCGACACTCGCTGGCGTGAAGGCGCCTTCGCTCGATCGGCCCATGCCGAAGAAGTGGACCAAACCCCGGCCACTTTTCGACGGCAAAGATCTTAAAGGTTGGGAGCCTATCGAAAATGTCGAGAACAACCGATGGGTGGCGCGCGGTGGCGAGTTGGTGAATGACAATCCCGAGGTGCCCGGCAAAAGAATGCGCCCGGCTGCCAACCTCATGACCACAGAAAAGTTCCAGGACTTCAAACTGCATATTGAAGTGAACTGCCCGGAAGGGGGTAACAGCGGCATCTATCTGCGCGGTCGCTATGAGTTGCAGGTAGGCACCGAAGGCGGCAAGCTTCCGTCGCATGAGATGGGTGCGATCTATAGCTGGTATCCGCCGCCAGCGGGCTCAGAAAATAATCTCGGAAAGTGGACGACCTTCGACGTCACCCTGGTGGGCAGACATGTGACGGTTTTGCGCGATGGCAAGATGTACCACGACAACGTTGAGATCCCTGGCCCGACCGGAGGTGCTCTTGACAGCAATGAGGCCGAGCCGGGACCGTTCTATCTGCAGGGCGATCACCACGGCGTCATCCAGTACCGCAACATCACCATTTCCGTTCCGAAAAAGTAACTTTGTATTGCAAATATCTCGCAATGTACCCCGAAGCGCTGATGGCTTGGAAGCTGTCTAAAACTGTCAGAACGATGGCTTTTTAGAGTTAAGGAAAAGGACAACGGCAAAAGCAAAGGCGCAATACAGGGGTCTCTCCACTGCGCTGCGCTTCGGTCGAGATGACGTGGTTTTTTTGCTGCTTCGAGTAATGCCTTTTGCTGCTCCGGCCAATGCCTTTTGCTGCTTTCGACCGAGAGGGCGTACTCTTTGCGGCTTTGGCCCAGAGGGTGGGTTTTGAGTTTTTAGACAGGTTCTTAGAGAGCCTCAGCCTCAGGCGGTCTTCATCTGAAGCAGGTTGCCTGCCTTGGCAGCGGCCTCGGCCAGCACGCGGTGATGAATGGTGAAGAGTGCCAACTCCAGACGGTCGGAGACGCCGGTCTTGTCGTAGATGCCGCGCAGATAGTTCTTGATGACCTGCTCCTTGGTGCCGAGCTGGGTGGCGATCTCCTTGTTCTTGCAACCCTGCACGATCAGCGCCACGATCTGCATCTCCTTGGGGGTCAGCCGGTCGCGGACACGAGCGCCGACGCTGTCGGTGGCCTGCATGGTGGTGACGTTGGCAAGCTGCACAAAGCGCTGTCCCCGGGCAACACGGCGAACACAGTCCACCAGATCCGCTCCGGCAACATTTCGACTCACCATGCCGTCGAGCACGGCAACAATCTCGTCACCGACCTGCTCCGCATTCTCAGCGACAAGAATGACCCGGCTGCCGGAGTCCCGGGTGCGGGTAAACAGGACCGGATAATCCGGACGCAGACTCGTGGCCGCGAGCAAAATGCCTCCCCGAAAGGTGTCGATCGCGGCAAATAGCTTCTCGGCGCTCTCGCATTGGGCGACGATGCGCATATCGTCCTCCAACGCGAGCACGCGTGCTGCCCCAGCCCGGAAGATCGCCTGATTATCAGCGAGGATAAGTCGGTTCATGAGTTCTTTCTCTCTCCTGCCGGGATCTATCGTCCCGTATTACCCCTCATCGGCAAGCGGCGACCGCTGAACGGAAATGTCCATAAATCGGACAACTCTGGGCCCTAAAACGATTCAGGGCTGGTGCCTACCTGGTCAACATCCCATGTTTTGAACCCTGAGGGCATTGGCAACAATCGAATCATACGTGCGGGTATGTGGAAAACCCGCGTGCGAAGTATAACTAGGGTATGCCTAAGCCAATTCTGCTCGCGATCGATGACGACACCAGCGTACTGGAAGCAGTCGTCCAGGATCTGCGCCGCCACTACGGTCAAAGTTACCGTATCGTTCGAGCTGCGTCCGGTGCGGCCGCGCTTGATATCTGCCGCCAGCTTTTGGAGCGCAAGGACACCGTAGCCCTCTTCCTCTCCGACCAGAGGATGCCGGGAATGACCGGCGTCGACTTCCTCCAGCAGGCGCTCAAGCTCTATCCCGATGCAAAACGGGTGCTGCTGACCGCCTACGCCGACACCGAGGCGGCGATTCGCGCCATCAATTCCGCTAAGATTCACTACTACCTCAATAAGCCCTGGGACCCGCCCGAAGAGAAGCTCTATCCGGTGCTGGACGATCTGCTCGAAGCCTGGAAGCAAGGCTACAAGCCGCCGTTTGAGGGCATCCGGGTGGTTGGCGTGCGCTGGTCTTCGCCCGATCACGCCGTGCGCGACTTCCTCTCGCGTAACCGCATTCCCTATCAATGGCTGAACCCGGAGCAGAATTCCGACGCGCTCTCGCTGCTGAAGGAGAAAGGGATCGACGATGCCAAGCTGCCAGTCGTTCTCTTCGGAGACGGAACGGCGCTGGTGCAGCCGTCATCGACCGAGTTGGCACAGAAGCTCGGCATTCCTACCCAGGCGCAGCAGGAGTTCTACGACGTCGTGGTTGTGGGCGCCGGTCCCGCCGGACTCGCGGCAGGCGTCTACGGAGCCTCCGAGGGGCTGCGCACGCTGATCGTCGAGCCAAATGCGGTTGGCGGACAGGCCGGCTCCAGCTCCAAGATCGAAAACTACCTCGGCTTCCCTTCCGGCATCAGCGGCGATGAACTGGCGAAGCGAGCATTTTTGCAGGCTGGCCGCCTGGGGGCTGAGTTCCTTTTGCAGCAGGTCACTTGCATCCGGTCTGAGAACCGCTACCACATAGTGACGATGAAGGATGGCCGCGAGGTGACGTGCCATGTGTGCCTCATCGCCACGGGCGTCTCTTACTGCAAGCTGGAGATTCAGGGCTGCGACCAGTTCAGCGGTGCGGGGGTCTACTACGGTGCGGCGCTCACCGAGGCGATGTCGTGCGTGGGCGAGGTGGTCTACATTATTGGCGGCGCGAATTCGGCGGGCCAGGCGGCGATGCACTTTTCGCGTTACGCCTCAGAGGTGCACATGCTGGTGCGCTCCAGCTCGCTTGAGAAAAGCATGTCGAAGTATCTGATCGACCAGATCAAGGCCACACCGAACATCATCGTCGAGACCCAGACCGAGGTGATCGGGATGGCAGGAAACGATCATCTCGAGTGCCTGACGCTGAAGACGCCGCGAGGAGACGAGGCGCGACCGACCAGTTCCGTGTTCATCTTCATCGGGGCCGCGCCCAAGACCGACTGGCTGCCGAAAGAGCTCGCCTGCGACAGCAAAGGCTTCATTCTGGCTGGCCCCGAGTTGAAGTCAAAATCGGCTGCGGCGTGGACCCTCGACCGTGAGCCTTATTTGCTCGAGACCAGCGTTCCGGGTATCTTTGTCGCCGGCGACGTTCGCTACAACTCGGTGAAACGATGTGCCTCCGCCGTCGGCGAAGGGTCAATCGCAATCCAATTTATGCACCAGTATCTCGCAACACTTTAAATGAACTGCCCAGGAAAACAATGAGCAACGAAACCCAATCCGTCCAAACAAAGCCGATCTGCAAGCTCAGCGATGCTGTCTTTGCTAAATTGCGCACCATCTCCATCCTGTCGACCTTGAACGACGAAGAGCTACTCTGCCTTGAAGGAGCACAGGAGATCCATCTGAAGAAAGATGACGTGCTGGTGCGGCAGGGTGAGGTTGCCCATTATTTTTGGATTCTGTTGGATGGCGAGTTGAGCCTGGTTCAAACCGTAGCCGAAGGCAAGGAGATAAGCCTTGCCCCCATTTCCAGTGGCACCGCCTTTGGTGAAGTTCCGCTGCTTTCCAATACGCCCAATCTGGTGAGTGTGCGCGCCAAAGATTCGGCCCATCTGCTTCAGTTTGACGAAGAGGCCTTTTGGAAGTTGATGACCGCCTGCCCCGGCGTACGCAAGGCCATCCTCGGCAACATGGCCATGCGCATCCAGAAGCTGCAAAGCATCGCCGTGCAGCAAGAGAAGATGGCAGCGCTGGGGACGCTTGCCGCCGGTCTGATGCATGAGTTGAACAATCCCGGGTCAGCAGCCCGCCGGGCCGCTTCGCAGTTGCGCGAAAACCTCATGCGGTTGCACGAGCTCTCAACGAAATTCAGCAAAATCGAGATGAGCCACGAGCAGAAGCAATGCATCTTTGAACTGCAGGAGTACGCACTCGCCGCCAAACCCCCGCAGCTCAACTCTCTCGAACAGAGTGACGCCGAAGAGGCGCTGGCCGAGTGGATGGAAGAGGCCAACATCGAGAACGCCTGGAAGATGGCACCGACGCTGGTCTCAGTCGGCATCGACGCAAAAGAGCTTGAGTGCGCGCGCGAGGAGTTTACCGGCGCGGTCTTCTCCGATGCCCTGAGCTGGCTGGCTGCCCTGGTCTCCAGCATGCAGCTTGTCGGCACCATTGAAGAGAGCATCGGTCGGATCTCCGATCTTGTACTCGCGGTGAAGTCCTACGCCTACGAGGGCAAAGGAGGGCAGCGCCAGACGGTCGACATCAACAACAGCATTCATGCCACGCTCGTTATTCTGGCCCACAAGTTTCGCGAGAAGGAGATTGTGGTCGAGAAGGAACTCACCTCCGATCTCCCGATATTTCAGGCCCTGTGCTCCGGGCTCAATCAGATATGGACCAACCTGCTCGACAACGCCATCGACGCCGCTTCGCCGCATGGCCATATCAAGATCCGGACGTGGGTCGAGAAAACGCTTAATGATGGCCGCCCCGAGATTTGTGTCAGCATCAGCGATAACGGCAGCGGCATCCCGACCGAATGCCAGGCGCACATCTTCGATCCCTTCTACACCACCAAGCCTATCGGCGTCGGCACTGGCATCGGCCTTGGCATCGTGCATCGCATCGTGGAGCAGAATGGCGGCGTGATCCGTTTTGCCTCTGAGCCCGGCAGCACCGAGTTTGTGGTTCGACTTCCCATCGACAGCGCTCCGCCGCAAAAGCAAGCCAGCTAAACAGTTTTTCAGAACAACGTTTTTGCTCATTGAGCGTTTTCACAGAACAACACGCGCAGTACTTTCGCTACGCGGAGATACATGTGAGGACTCAATGAATCTCTCGGGCCCGCAGGTCTCGCGCTCCCTTTCATGGGGCCACTCCACCAAACGTCACAAATCGTACGTTAGCAATTGCATGAAGCGGTTGCGAATCCCGCACTTACTGAGCCGTTGCAATGAAATCAACCAACCCCAAGAAAAAAGACAACAGCAACGTTAGCGAGAATGCCGCCAGCTTGCAGCGCAAGAACCTTCAGCGTTTGCTTTGGAGCTCGCCGTAGCCACTTGATTGCGAAGAAGGCGACTACCGGAATCTGTCCAGCCATCAAGATTTGCCAGAGATGAGCTGTGGGACCCTCATCCTTAGAATGAAGATCGCCGAACAAAAACGGACCAATGAATATGACGAGCAGAGCTGTAAAGGACATCGCTACTGGAACGAAGGCGCTCGGAAGCTTGGTCATCGTTCCAAAGGATTGTGCTGATTGATTCATTTTGCCTCCTACCGTGGGGAGAATGCGTTCTGCGAGCGCAGCAAATAAAACGTTGAAGGACACGCGCCAATCACCAGACCCGGACTGAAGAAATTCGTCAAACTCCGCGCCATAACGATCTCTCCAGTGGCGCGGATACAGGCGTACAAGCAGGCGTGAGAGATTGGAATTCATCAGACTTCCAATCTTTCGAGTCCAGCCTGGGCAAACTGCTGCAATGTGTTCAACTTCGCACGAAGAACACGCAAGCCTTGATCGGTGATGCGATACGGTTGGCGACGCTCCTCCGGCGGTAGAGGTTCAATCCAACCCTGTTGCTCCAGGCGAGCGATAGCTCCATATAAAGTTCCCGGTCCCAATCGCGTCCCGCAGAGCCGCAGAATGTCTTCGACCATAGCGTGTCCGTGCTTGGAGCCGTTTGCAAGACTGGCGAGTACGAGAAGGGGAGGGTCAGAATAGTGGCCCAAGCCTGAACTCTCTTCATCTTTCCTTACTTCGTGACGCGTACTTCGCATGACGTAGTTATCTCACAGTTGGGCGTCTAGAGCAAGCCCGATTAATCGGCCGATGTCTGGAACTCCCTGCATTTTCCGTCACACCCCTTGCAGGGATTTTTGACGTTTGGTGTGGTGCCCCTTTATCGCCAAATCATCTCCCCCTGCGGGATATCGTTTTCCTCTGATGGAAGAGCCGCATGGATTGAGGTCTGACCTTATTGGCGTGCCCGGCCCGCCAACTAAATCGAAATAACCCATAGCTAATCCGATTTAGTTCATTTAGACTCGCTAGCGACCCAGCATGAAACGTTTTGGCGTTTGTGACCGCCCCAGACAGACGGCTGCGTCCAGATATTGAAGGAGCACCGATGGAATTTACCGCATTGTATAAAGGCATAACGATCACTTTTCTCTCCGCTGTCCTGTCTGTAGCGCCCTTCGTTCCGCAGCAGGCACTGGCGCAGAAGCAGCCGAACACCGCACAGATGCCGTGGATGAACAAGGCCCTTTCGCCGGACCAGCGCGCCGACATGGTCGTTCACCAGATGACCCTCGACGAGAAAATTCTGATGGTGCATGGCACCGGCTGGGGAGTCCTGCGGGCGGGCGATTACGTGGCTCCGGGCTCGAACCTTGGCGCGGGTTACACCGAAGGCGTCGAACGCCTCGGCATTCCCGGCATCAACATGGCCGACTCCGCCGTCGGCATCCGCATGGCCGCGCTGCAGAGCCGCTACGCGACGCTGTTGCCCTCGACCCTTGGAGCAGCATCAAGCTGGGACCCTAAAGCGGCGTTTCTCTACGGTTCGGTCATCGGACGCGAGGCGTGGGCCCAGGGCTTCAATATGTCGATCGGCGGCGGTCTGGATATCACGCGCGAGCCGCGCAATGGCCGCAACTTCGAGTACGCTGGCGAAGACCCGGTTCTCGCCGGCATCATGACCGGCGAGCTTGCGCTGGGCGTCAAGTCGGAGCATGTGATGAGCGACATCAAGCACTACGCTCTCAACGATCAGGAGACGGGGCGAACCGTCGTCAACGTCCTGCTCGACAAGCGTTCGATGCGCGAGTCCGACCTGCTCGCCTTCGAGATCGCCATTGCGCTCGCGAAGCCTTCTGCAGTGATGTGCTCGTACAACCTCGTCAACGGCGACCACGCCTGCGAGAACGACTATCTGCTCAACGAGGTTCTGAAAAAAGACTTCCACTACAAAGGCTTCGTCGTCTCCGACTGGGGCGGAACTCACAGCACCGTAAAGGCCGCACTGAACGGCCTCGATCAGGACGAGCCGGGCGATGACAACTACTTCAGCGAGCCGCTCAAGAAGGCCGTCGAAGATGGACAGGTCCCCGTAGCTCGTCTCAACGACATGGTGCACCGCATTCTGCGCAGCATGTTCGATGCGGGCGTCATCGACCATCCTCCGGTGCGTACCGTGGTCGACCCCTTCCGCGGGCGCGATGACGCGCAGCACATCGCCGAAGAGAGCATCGTCCTGCTCAAAAACGCCGACAACATTCTTCCGCTGAAGGCATCGGCCTCGACTTCGATTGCGCTCATCGGCTCGCACGCTGATGTGGGCGTCCTCTCTGGCGGCGGCTCCGCGCAGGTCGACGCTCCCGGCGGCAATGCCATCGATCCCAAGCCCGGTTCCTCCCCCTGGGGCCAGGTGATCTACTTTCCTTCGTCTCCGCTTCGTTACCTCCGTGAAAAATCGCCGCAGAGTAACGTCCGGTACATCGACGGAAAAGACAATGCAGCAGCGGCAAAGCTGGCGAAAGACTCGAGCCTCGCCATCGTCTTCGTCAACCAGCCCATGCGCGAAGGGATGGATGCGCCAACGCTGTCGCTGCCTGACAACCAGGACGCTCTGGTTGAGGCTGTGACCGCAGCGAATCCCAACACGATCGTCGTGCTTGAGACGGGCGGCCCGGTCACGATGCCGTGGGCGCAACACGTCAAGGGAATCGTCGAGATGTGGTATCCCGGTATCGGCGGAGCGCAGGCGCTCGCGAACATCCTCTTCGGCGACGTCAACCCCTCGGGCAAGCTCCCTGTCACCTTCGCAAAGAACGACGATCAACTTCCGCATCCCACTGTTCCCGGCCTTGATCCAAATGCCAAAGCGACCGGAGACGATCAGCACCACGAGGTGGGTCCCTTCGATCTCAAGTACACCGAGGGCGCCAAGGTTGGCTACAAGTGGTTTGAAGCGACTCACAAGCAGCCGCTGTTTCCGTTCGGCTTCGGGCTCTCGTACACCACCTACGCCTACTCCGGCCTGACCGTCGACGATGCTACGCGCACCGCTCACTTCACGGTTAAAAACACCGGCTCACGCGAAGGCACGGAGATCGCCGAGCTTTACGTCGCGCTTCCCTCTGCTGCCGATGAGCACTTCAAGCGGCTCGTGGGATGGCAGCGAGTCACGCTGACACCCGGCGAATCGAAGGAGGTCAGCATTCCCCTGAATCCTCTTTATCTCTCCATCTTCGACACCGCCAAAGACGCCTGGCAACTTTTGCCGGGAGACTATAAGGTGATGGCCGGAGCCTCCTCCAGCGATACTCCACTGGACGCTACCCTCCACGTTCAGCAGTAAGTACTCGGCAACACAAAACCGAAGAGGCACAGCGATGGTCTGCTGTGCCTCTTCGGTTTTTGTGGGTCGATGCGAAACGATCTACCAGGAAGAGTAAGAAGTTCCGTCAGCGGCGCTTAGTTGCGATCCGCTATGAACGTCGTCGATGCCGGAGTCAGTCTGATCGGTGGTAGACATGTCGCTGCTCTCGCCGGGAACCCAAGTGTCGTCGCGCTCGGTGAAGGGGTCCTTGGGCATGACTTTGAGATAGCCCGCCTGCACCAGATCGTCCAGTGACTGCGGGGCCTTTTGCTTGTCGACCGTGTACGAGTCAATCGCCGTGCGCATCGTATGCAGGTCTTCTTTGAGGACCGCCTCCTTCGCATTGCGAATATTGTTCGTATACGAAGGAATGGCGATGGCCGCCAGCAGTCCAATCACAACCATGACGATCATGAGTTCGAGCAGGGTGAAGCCTTGCTCGGCAGAGCGTGATGCGCGGGATGGGGACGTCGCTACCATGTGTTGTATTTTGTACCGTCCAGTGCGGTTCCGTCGCTCTTGGTGTAAACGTCGAAGACGTTCTGTCCGCCGAACGATGTCGAATCAGCGTCGTCCTGATTGGAGCGCAGGCCCCAGTCGGTGGAGTTCGTCATGGGATCGACGGGGATGCGGCGCAGAAATTTGACCTTCTTGTCCTGAATATCGACGCCACTCACAAGCGTTTGCAGATCGGGCGGATAGTTCATGCTATCGACCTTCGTCTGAATGCCGCCTTTGATCGCTGCATCGTAGTAGTGATCGATGGCGGACCGCATCTCCCAAAGATCGCTGCGAAGTTCGCGCTCCTTGGTACGCTTGACCTGAAAGCGGGCAATCGGAATCGCCGCGGAGGCAAGAATGGCGACAATCGCCACGGTGATAATCAGTTCAATGAGGGTGAGGCCGGATTGTGAGTTGGTGCGCGAGGCGGTCTCATCTCGCGCAGAGGCCGGACGTATCCCGCCCGGAGTTCTAGCCGGTACGCTGGCCGGTTTGTTGCACACCATCACTTCACATGCACCACGGCCTGCGAACCGACGGCCGGAAGATTGGCCTGGGCGCTATTGCGTGCCCCGACCTTGACGAGGGCGAGGTTGGAGTCTCCTGCAGCAACTGCCTTGAAGGTCAGCGTGCACAGGCTTCCCTGCCCGCTGACGCCAGAGACATTCGGCGGGCGAGAGCTGGAGATTGTGACCAGACCGTTTCCATCGTCGCGATGCACCAGCGCGACTGCCTGGCCGTCCCGTCCAAGGAAGTTGCCCGTATCGACATTCACCAGTTGAAGGACCTTGGGATTGAACTGCATCTGCAACGGTACCGAATAGATGTCACGCCCATTGCCGAGCATCACCGACACCTGGAAGGTGCTGCCGACGGTCTGCACCGAGGCCGGTGGAACCACGCTGAAGCTGACCGGAGGGCCACCGGGCGCAACGGCAGAGGGAGCAGGTGGAGTAAGCGGCTGCGCCTGATTCTGCATCTGCTGCACCATCGCCTCAGCCGCGTTGGCAGCACTGGTCGCAGGGCCCGTGGGGACGGGTTTGGTCGCCACGAAACCGGGATTGCCCAGATCCATGCCCGGCTGATCCGAAGCGTCAACATGCCGCAGTTCGATGGCCTGCCCGGTGCCGGTATCGATGGCGCGGGTGTTCAGACGGCTCAGCACGGACTCGCGAACGATGTGGGGAATCAGCAGAAAGACGATCTCGTCCTGCTGTACTTCCTTGCTGCGCGAGGAGAAGAAGTATTTGAAGATTGGCAGCTCACCGATACCGGGCGTACCGCTTACGTTCAGGTTGTTCTGCTTGGTGAGAATGCCAGCGAGAATGCTCGGCTCCCCCTCTTTCAGCTCAATCACCTGGTCAATGATGCGCTGGCCAATAATGGGCTCGGCGACGCCCGAGATAGTGACCGTACTTTGCTGCGACGAGACCTCAACCTTCATCTTCAGGCTGATCTCGTCGTTATAGTGCACCGTCGGTGTCATATCGATGTTGACGCCGACATCAATATAGGTGAACTGCGTCTGCACGCCGATGCTGGCAATGCCGGTGGAGACACCGGCGTTGTAGGAACCTGTGGCGATAGGAATTCTCTGACCTACCTTGAACTGTGCTCTCTGGCCATCGGTCGCCCGGATGCTCGGGTTCTGCAGAATGTGAGTATCCGCGTCCGTCAAAAGCGCATCGAGCTGCGCTCCCCCGATGCCTACCGCTAGATTGGTCGAGTTGAAATGGGCAAGAGAATTCAAGGTTAAGCTGGCGGCAGTAGTCGCGGTACCAGCGGCACTGCTGCCACTTGTGGTCGAAGTAGTCGAAGCCTGCGGGGTAAGCGTGACCGACTGCGGTAGCGAGAGGCCAAGCTTGCGGACCTTGTCCCGGTTGACCTCAAGAATCGCAACATCAACGACAACCTCAGGACGAGCCCGGTCGAGATCGTTGATCAGTTTTTGCGCCAGCAGAAGCTGGTCCGGCGTGGCGCGCATGACGATGGCATTCTGGCTGGGAACAAGGTTGATCTTGGTGCTGGGATCGAGCAGGTTGCGGATCGCCGTCAGCACCTCGTTGGCATCGCTCTGCTGGCTGGCGTTGGTCAAATAAAAGGTCTGGACCGCCTGCTCCTCCAGCTCGGCACGCTTGGTACGGTTATTCGTCGCGATGAAGAGCGTATTGCTGGTAACAGGCTTATAGAACGTGTCCGACATCGTTCCGACAATGCGCAGGGCATCAGAAAGTGTGACATTGGTGAGATCGACTGGGATGCGCTTGGATTGGTAGTCAGGATCGAAGATGACATTGAGGCCAGCCGCTTTGCCGATGGCCTGGTAGATCACCTTGACGTCCTCGACCATGTGCAGCGTGATCGGGTCGTTTGAGACCGGCTTCAACTGAATCGGCCCAGCCACTGAGCTGAGCTCTTTGAGCATCTCCGACTGTCGTGTAGGAGGTTGATTGGCGCTGGGTAGAGCGGGAGCAGCCGGAGCGCCCGCCTCAGGATGTTGCAGTTGATCGATCTCCTGCTGTGAGGTCTGATTGGAAGGGTCGATCTCGTGGGCGCGAAGAAACTCGGTGAGCGCTCCCGACAGATCGCCGCTTGCATGCAGAACGCGGCCGCGGTCGATGTGGCTGACCCCAGCCTGAAACCGCATCCGCTCTAAGTGTGCCTTGTATGTGAGGTCTTTGGGATCTTTGAGGGTCGCCTGGCGGTAGTCTTCATAGGCCGCGTCAAAGTCCTGACGCACCTCGGCATCCTGTCCGCGCTTGTTCCATTTTTTGGCCGACTGCGCCTGCGCCGCAACAGGATTGAAGGCGACAAAGCCAGCCAGCAAAAAGAGAAGCAGGTACGCCTGCAGCGCGAACGTCGATACTTTAATGATTGATTTTTTGCCGCGACCCATGCTGCTTCCGTTTGCGTCCTTTACACCGTTAAGAGTGCGGCTTCTGCCGGAGTACCCGCCTGCCCCCCTGCATTCCGAGTGAAGGACGCCGCCTGTGGGGGCTGTGCCTGACAGGCTATTGCGCTCGGGTGAGTATACCATTCGCGGTGCGGTTGACCTCATGTTTGTGACGGCTTCAGGAGTTAGACGCGGCAGGTTCCCATCGGTGAGGCTCAGACCGGGGGCGTGTTAAAGTAAGAAGTTCAATGCCTCGCTCTCTTTCCAACCCGACCGTCGCCCACCAGCCCAAACCGGTGGTCAAAGCGAAGGACCGCGATCCGGTGGCCTCCGGGTTGAGAGATGCCTCATTTAACCGCTCAGCCAGCTTCAATTACTTTCTCTCCGACAAGTTCGAAGCCGGCGTTGCCCTGCGTGGAACCGAGGTCAAGTCGATTCGGGAAGGCAAAGCAAATCTCAAAGATGCCTATGGCCTGTTGAAGGATGGCGAGTGCTTTCTGCTGAATGCGCACATCGGCCCTTTCTCGCACGGCAATGCGATGAATCATGATTCACTTCGCACCCGCAAATTGTTATTGCACAAGACCGAGGTACGCAAGCTCGAAGCTCTGACCCGGCAAAAGGGATTCACCCTGATTCCCGTCCGGCTCTACTTCCGCAACGGCCGCGTCAAGTGCGAGCTTGCTCTCGCCAAGGGCAAACAGGACTGGGACAAGCGCGCGACCGAACGTAGCCGCGAGGCGGACAAAGAAGCCAAGGCCGCCGTCGCCAGAAGCCAGCGCCGCTAGATCTTCCAATCCAACGCGTTCCGCTTTTCGTTAGAAATACTAAACCTTAGTTGCAGCGTTACCTCAGTCCAATAGCGGAGAATCGGGTTACGATAACTTTATGGACACGAAGCTTCTATTTCAGGATGCAGCCGGGTTTGCTACGCCCATGCTTGCGGTCTTCGCGGTAGATATCGCGACGGCTGCCGATGCAGATCCTTTGCCCGCCCTGCTGTCAACGTCGGACGCGGTGACGAACGCCGCGGCCAAGGTGATGGCGTCCGGTGAATTTAAAGCCGCGCTTGGTGAAACGCTTCTGCTCCATTCGCCGAACGGTCTGAAGGCCGAGCGTCTTCTGCTCGTCGGCCTGGGAAAGGCCAAGTCGCTATCGGTGAACGAGGTTCGCAGGGGCGCGGGAGCGGCGGTCCGTACCGCCAAGCCTCGCGGCCTGCTCCAGGTCGCCATCGCCTTCCCCGAGGACCACGCCCTCTCCGACGAGCACCTCGACGAACTTCCCTGCCCCCTCCTGTCGCGTGCCGTGGTTGAAGGGGCGTTGCTCGCCAACAGCGACTACGACACCTACAAGAGCGACCGCAAAGACACTGCCTTGCAGACGCTTTCGATTGTTGCGAAAGAAGCCGAAAAATCCGCGCGCACGGAGATTCAACAGGGCTTCGACGAAGGCCTGATCGTAGCGAACGCACAGAACTTTGCCCGCTCTCTCGTTAATGAGCCAGGCAATGTGCTGACGCCCACCGTGCTCGGCGAACGGGCCGCGGCGATGTGCGCAGAGGTAGGGCTGAAGTGCGAGGTCTACTCGACCGAGAAGCTCCATGAACTGAAGATGGGAGCCTTCTGGGCGGTCGCGCAAGGGTCTGGCGAGCCTCCCGCACTCATCGTCATGACCTACGAGCCCAAGCTTGAAAAAGGAAGATCTCTGCCCAAAGACGCGCCCGTGATTGGGATGGTCGGCAAGGGCATCACCTTCGATACCGGCGGCATCTCCATCAAGCCTGCGGAAGGCATGGAGAAGATGAAGTACGACATGGCCGGCTCTGCCGCCATGATCGGAGCCATGCGCGCCATCGCCCAGCTAAAGCCGAAGGTCAAGGTCATCAGCGTGGTCTGCTCGGCAGAGAACATGCCCGACGGCAGAGCGTTCAAGCCCGGCGATGTGGTGACAGCCATGTCCGGCAAGACCATCGAGATTGTGAACACCGACGCCGAGGGGCGGCTGGTGCTGGCCGACGGTCTGCACTACGCCAAGACCCTGGGCTGCACGCACCTTATCGACGCTGCGACCCTGACCGGAGCCTGCGTGGTTGCGCTTGGCATGTTGAACGCCGGACTGTTCTCCAACGACGACGAGACCTGCGAAAAATTCCAGAATGCGATGAAGATCTCCGGCGAGAAGTTCTGGCGGCTGCCCTGCACCGACGACTATCGTGATCAGATCAACAGCCAGATCGCCGACATCAGAAATACAGGCGGAACCCGCTGGGGCGGGGCGATTACAGCGGCGCTCTTCCTGAAGGAGTTCGTTGGCGATACGCCGTGGATACATCTCGACATCGCCGGATGCGCATGGAACGATGAGGTCAAGCCAGCACTTGCAAAAGGCCCTACCGGCATCGCGGTGCGTTCCATTCTCGAATGGGTCCGCAGTTATTCCGCATAGCCATTAGCCAAGCTAAACGAAAGGGAACTCCCAAAGGAGTCCCCTTTCGTTTGCCCACCACAAGCTACTAGAGCAAATTCCTGATGGTGTAGAGCGAATGGATCGCATTGGAGCGCCAACGGCGCGGCTTATACCAGCCCAGGGCAAAGCCCTGGGTATCCGTGCCCCCAAAGAGGAGGGCTATAGCTATTTCCTTTCAGGTGCAGATTCCTTTGTTTGTCATTCCCGAAGGGAATCTGCGTTTTGCTCCCATCACCAAAACTACATCTGGAGGAGGACCTCTCTAAAGGCCCGATCGATAACGCTATACCCCATCGGAAAATTTGCTTTAAGCCTACATCCGCTCCGGCGCCTCAATGCCGAGATACCCCAGCGCCCGTACCATCTCGCGCTGCGCCACTGCGGCGGTCGCCAGCAACAGCGACTTGCGCGTGGCATCGGTCTCCTTCAACACATGGTGGCGATGGTAGAAGTTGTTGAACTGCTGCGCCAACTGGAACGCATACTTGGCCAGATAAGCTGGCTCCGCCGTAGCGATGCACTGCTCGATCATCAAGGTCAGCTTCGAGGCCAGCAGCCACGTCTCCCACAGGCTCGTTCCCTCTTCACTGTCCAGAATCGAGCTGAGATCAAGTCCAGCAACAGCGGCCAGCGAATCTTCCGCGGTAGTCTCCGCCTTACGAAAGATATTGGCAGCGCGCACGATAGCGTACTGAACATAAGGCCCGGTCTCGCCCTCAAAGCTCAACGCATCTTTGAAGTCGAACGCAATCACCGTATTGCGCGTAAACCGCAGCATGAAGTAGCGCAGCGCTCCAACGCCGATCTGCGTGGCAATCGTGCGACGCGCTTCGTCTCCAAGATCAGGATGCCGCGTGTCGACTTCGGCCTGAGCCGCAGCAATAAGCTGGTCGAGAAGATCGTCAGCCTTGACGCCAAATCCCTTGCGCCCGCTGACTTCGATATACGACTTGGCCTTATCTTCCTCGCTGATCGTGTAGCCAAGCTCGATAGCGCAGCGCGGAGTAAGCGCAACCATCTCGTAACTGAAGTGGGTATAACGCTCGGCTGCATCCGTGAAGCCCATGCCCAGCAGCGCCTGAACGACGTTATTCTGCGGATCGTTCTGCCGCGAATCGATGACGTTGTAGATCGCATCCGCCTTGCCAAACACTGGGTGACTGGGATCGCTCGGCCCATCGGTCGAGATCCAGCAGGTATGCGTCGGATACTCATGGAACTTCACATAACCGAAGTCCTTGCCCGGCAGCAGGCCGAACTTCCAAAGGTGATAGGCGATGTCCTTGCCGACATACGTCACCGTCCCGTTCGAGCGCACGATCACCTTGGCATCTTCGTCGGTGCTCCCTGCTGCAACCTCGGAGCCAGCACGGCGCATCACCATGCAGCCCTTGTTCTTGCCCTCGGTCTCCTCGTAGAGAACGCCTTTGGCGATCATCAGTTCACGCGCCGCATCCCAAAAGTGGAGATGCAGGATCTCGCTCTCCCTCGGCAGAAAGTCATACTCGATGCTGAGCCGTTCCATCGTCTCCAGATGGCGATGCAGCACCGCCGTCGAGATCAGGTCGGCAATCTCAGCAGTGTCATTGCCCCCGGTCTCAAGCGCGTGCAAGGTATCAAGACGAAGCTGCTTACGCGCCGCCGCCTCTGCCGGGTCTGTCGTATACCACTGCGAGACTCGCGCATAAAGGTCCCAGCAATAGAAGTCGATGCGCTTGCCTTGAGCGCCAAGCTCCGTGAGCAATTCGCGTGTGCTCTCGAGCGTCTTTCCTTCAAGATGCACCAGCCCGACGACGACGTCCGCGACCTGCACCCCGGTGTTGTCGATATAGTTCTGTACCCCAACCTCGTAGCCGCGCTTATAGCTGTCCGGGCGAAGCAGCCGCTGAAAGGTATCGCCAAGAATGGCATTGCGCAGATGGCCGATGTGGGCCGCCTTGTTGGGATTGATGCTGGTGTGCTCAACCAGGCGGAAGCCGGGGCCTCCAACATCGGCATGCTTGTCCTCGGCAATCTCTCTGGCAACAGCCGCACGATTCAGGCGAATATTGAGGTACCCCGCACCCGCTACCTCGACGCTCGCTACGCCTTCAAGCTCGGGCAGAACAGCCGTCAACTCCGCGGCCAACTCCGTTGCGATTACGCGGGGAGCCTTCCGCAGCCGTTTAGCCAGTTCAAAGGCCACCGGCAGCGCCAGTTCGCCAAAAGCGATATTCGGCGGCTGCTCCACCGCCAGGGTGGCAATCGTGACGTCGTATTTTGCAAGCAGGATGGCCTGGAGGCGGGCCAGCAAGGACTGTTGAATTGTGCGATACATGCTTCGGGTTCACCGCTGAAAGAAAGATGGTTGTGGGGCTTCAGTTCAAGTTTACTTGACCCGGCGGGAAGAGTTCGCCAGCCGCTCATCCCGAACTGCTTGACACCCCTTGATACAATTAACTCAGAGAAAAGAACAGAAGTCCGGCACGACGCCGGACTTTTTTGCGTGAAGGGATACCCATCCCGAAGGCCAGACTTTATCCTTTGTTTCGAAGACTTTAGGACTTAAGTAGGGGGAGGGGGTACCTTGATCCGGGCTCATGGAAGCTCGTCGGGAAGGGTCTCCAGTTCCTCGAGCAACGGCGTGTGATTGTGGGTCTTGAAGCGGTGGATCAGGAAGATCAGGCCGCCTGCTCCGGTGATAGAAATGAGCATCCAGGCGTGAATGGCAAGGCCAAAGACGGCGGCCTGAGCCTCCGGAGTTCCGTGGCTGGACAGCGCCGATTTCACCGCCCACTCAAACGTCCCGATGGCGCCGGGCGAACTGGGCAGCATATAGGAGAGATTGGCGAAGGAGACCGCTTCCCACGGCCCGAGAACATCCGTGCTGAGGCCGACGAGATGAATGGCAGAGAGGAAGATCATCCCTTCGCAGAACCAGATGATGAAGCTCTGCAACAGCAGCAAGAGGTTGCCGACAATTCCCTGCTGACGGAGAGTATCGACCGCAAGCAGAAGCCAGTGTTCGAGCTTCTGGACCAGCTTGTTCGCTGGAAGCTTTCGAAAGATGCGTCGAAGAGGCGCATCAAGGTGCGCGGCTGCCAGCATAAAGACGAGAAGCCCGACGACGGAGATCAGGACGGCGATGTCAGCACCGTGGCGAATTTTAGCCGGGAGATCGCGCCCCATCGTAGCGATGAAGATGAGGCCTACCACAAAGACATCGAGGAGCTTTTCGAGGATGACCGTACTGAGAATGACCGACGGCGAAGCTCCAAGATCGGGCGCATAGGTAAAGATGCGCATGACGTCGCCAATGCGAAGCGGAAGGATATTATTGGCGGCAAGCGAAGTCATCAGGACGCGGGCGCAGACGGTAAAGCGCGCACCGGTGAAGCGCATCATCTGGGTCCAGCGCACGCAACGGAGCGTATAACCTGCCAGCGTAAAGCCGAGCACTCCCAGGATCCAGGCAGGATGCAAGATGCGCAGCGCCCGAATATGAGAGAACGAGATGCCCTTGAAGGTGTACCAAAGAAAAAAGGCGCTGACGAGCAGACCCGGAAGGATTTTTATAAGATTGCGGCTGCCGCGCGGTGTACTCATGCGGGGAAAATGCACCGGCGAAAGGTCGCGGCACTGGCGGGGAGTAATTTATGCATAGGCACCTTTATTGTAACGTCGCTTGTTGCTGAAAATCGCTTCAGAGACATGGAAATCTGCGTTGCGCCCAACAGGTCAAGCAAACAATCTGTAACTAAGAGTGTCCTAAAAGACAGCTTAATTATTTATGGGCCGAATTTTATTTAGTCTGTAATTTCGACACCGCGCGGTTTATGCCTAAGAAATAGAGGTAGACGTATTTGGGGACGACAGCGATAGTATCCACTCCCACCTCGCTTTCGCATCGCCTCATCCGCAGATCGGAGCTGCGCTTTCCCTGCATCCTTGTCACCATTCTGACGGCGCTGGTTCTGATGGTGCACGGCTACCATCCTTACGCCGAAGACGGCGGGTTGTACATGGCCGGCATCAAGCGATTGCTCGATCCCACGTTGTATCCCTATGGCACCGCGTTTGTAACGGAGCACCTGCGGTTCTCACTCTTCGCCGCGATGGTAGCGGCACTCGTCCGCTGGTCGCATCTGAGTTTGCCGGTCGTACTGCTATCGCTCTATCTCGCAACGGTCTGGCTCACATTATTCGCCGCGTATCTGCTGGCCGCAAGATGCTATGACTCGCCAGAAGCACGCCTCGGAGCGGTCTCATTGATCGCAATGTGGATCACGCTGCCGATCGCAGGGACGTCGCTGATGTTGATGGATCCCTACCTGACCGCGCGAAGTTTCTCGACGCCATGCGTTCTGCTTGCACTGGTCGGCATCCTCGACACGAATCGGCGAAGAGGGTTGATGCTGTGCGGCGTCTCGCTGGCTTTTGCGGCAGCGATGCATCCACTGATGGCTGCCTACGGGTTGGGATGCGTGCTTGTGCTGAGTTGCGTGCTATCGCCGATGCGGTGGTTGCGCGTCTGGGGAACAGTCAGCTTGTGCCTGACCGCGCTTGGCGTGGCAACAGCGATACAAGCGCTGGCTCCATCCGAGAGCGCCATTTACATCCGGGTCGAGATGACGCGCTACTACTGGTTCCTCGGAGCATGGCACTGGTACGAGAAGATCGGACTGGCCGCTCCATTAGCTATTCTGGCGATCGTTGGCTTTAGAACTCTTCGAGACCGCAGTGCCGCAAGCGTAGCGCTTGCACGCATGGCGGTAATCTGCGGCTCGGTAGCTGCGATCGTTGCAATGGTCTTCGCCCGGCAGCAGTTTGCAACTCATCTGGTTGCTCGATTACAGCCGCTGCGAATCTTTCAGGTCGTCTATATCGTCATGATTCTGGCAATAGGCTCTCTGCTCGCAGAAGGTGTCTTGCAGCGGCGCTTCTTACGATGGGCAACCGCGTTTGTCCTTCTGGCTGGAGTGATGTTCCTTGCTGAGAGGCAGACCTTTCCCAACTCGGCACACATCGAGATGCCGGGGACGACACCTCACAACCAATGGGAGCAGGCGTTTCGATGGATCAGACAAAACACGCCGAAGACGGCCCTGTTTGCGCTCGATGCCCATTACATTACAAGCGCGGGAGAAGACGCACAATGCTTCCGAGCCATCGCCGAACGAAGCGCATTGCCGGACTACTCCAAAGATGGAGGCGAGGTCTCTGTCACTCCAGCATTAGCGTCCGCATGGCAAGTCGGCGAGGTTGCCCAAGAACGAATCAATAGTGAATCAGATGCACAAAGAATGGCAGCATTGAAGCCTGTGAAAGTGAACTGGATCGTGCTGGATGGAGCGGCTAAGACCGCATTCGACTGTCCCTATGCCAATGCGACGGTGAAAGTCTGTCGCCTGCCATGAGGCAAACCGTCAGCGCTCGGTCCAGCGAACCGTGCGGAAGCCCGCCGCAGCAGGTGCTGCAATGGTACGAAGCCAGGTAGCAATGCTGATGTAGTCCTCGGCAATCGGTGTATCCGGAGCATAGTCGACCACGGTCATGCCCTCGGCCAGCGCTTCGCTGACCGCAGGCGCACGGCGAATGACAAAGGGCAGCAGGCGATCTCCCAGCTTCCTGCGCAGCACCTCGCGAACATCGAGATGCAACGGCAGTGAAGGGTCAAACTGGTTCAGCACATAAAAAGGCTGCAAGGGACGCGCGTCGCTATCGATAAGGCCACTAAAAAACTTCTCGACATAGCCCATGCTGATGACCGAGTTCATGTCCGGAGCGACCGGAATCAACACCGTCAGATTCATGCGCGCCATCTGGCGAATCACCCAACCGGAGGTTGATGACAGATCGAGCAGGATGCGATGCATGCCCTGACTATTTGTGGCCACCTCTTCGAGAAAGAGTTCCTGGGCGCTCTCCTCTCTTCCCTTCTCTTCCATCTCGTGACTGACGAGGTAGATCGGAGCGTCGGTGCTTCCACTGGGAGGAGAGAACGTGCGAACGGTGTCGTGTTGCAGCTCATTGGCACCGAAGTAAAACGGCAGCAGGCCGTGCGATGTGGTGTCAGTAAGCAGAACTTTTTCACCCATTGCAGACAAGGAACGACCCACCGTCGCCACCAGGCTGGTCTTTCCCACTCCACCTGCAAGGGAGTAGACCGCAAGCACCGGAGTGCGCGTCTCCTTCTGCCGAAGCGATGCGGTCTCTGCCGGATCTTCTGACTGCTCAAACACACCCTTAAGGGCGAACCAGCGCGAGGCCACGCGCTCACGAGAGGATTGCAGCGTCTCCGCAACCGACGCAGGAGCAGAAGTCACAGGGCTGGCAAGCGGCTTCGCAGGTATCTGTAGTGTTGGCTGCGAGTAAAGCCACGCAGGCCCTGTGGGATCAGCCGTTCCAGACACAACGGAAGAGGGCGGCAACGACTCTGATGTCGTCCCCTCATGGACGAAGCCTGCCTCTGGATAGACGTCGTTGAGAGGATTCGTTCCGAGGCTGTTCTCGGTGTCACCATCGTCAGTGACGAGTTCGGCTGCCGTTGGAACCGTGGCCGGTCTGCGGCGAAGATCAAACTCCGCGTCACGAGCAGCCTGCCTTTGGACGGGATCAGTGATCTCACGCGGATCGTGGCTTGCCACCGTCTCAGCCCTCGCGATCGCCTCTGCTCTGCGGACGCCTTTGCGGCGTTCTACGCCATCGGTGCGGGGTGCGCTATCTGCCTCCCGAGAGGGACGAAATCCAGCGTCATCAGGCACTGCAGGATAGCCAGCCTTAGCCGTGGCAGCGATCGCCGCTTGCTGCTCCTCGTCGTGCGCGTTGGCGCGCTGCCGAGCGGAGAAGTCGCGGTGCTTGATCCCATGAAGATTTGCCCAGGAGTAGAGCGCTGAGGAATCTTCGCGCGTCTTGGTCGCAGGCAGAGCTTCGTTTGGATCTTGGTCCCGAGAATCCATCATGATGAGTTGTGTGCATTTCGGTAACACCGATCGTCTGCAAACTCGATAGGGTTCCGCAGTTACTGTAATAGGCTGAGGCTACCGGGGACACCATCTCAAGTCAATCCACCATTAGCGGTGAGTGAGGTTACTAAAGTCCGCAACCCGGCGGCGCTCCGCCTCGTCGTGGAAGAGTCAACCCGAACGAATGCATCCGAATGTGCTAACTTTGTAATGTGGTTTGAGAGCGTAGCTCAGTTGGTAGAGCATCGCCCTTTTAAGGCGTTGGTCCTGGGTTCGAGCCCCAGCGCTCTCACCATCTAAACCTTTTATCAGCATAGGTTTACAGTCACACCCCAAGACAGCACTCGAAGCATAGGAACGGAAAAGTGATACTTTTCCGGGTATCCCATGCGACCCCTTGCGTGGTGATGCGCACTCGACCGATTTCCTGCTCCTGCTCCCCTCTCTCATCCCTTCGTATAACGCTCGGTTATCCATGTCTCTTGATTCAACGTTTCTGAGTGCGGATTTTGGGCCAATTGCAATGTTAGTTTTCGACTAAAGCCCACCCTGAGACAGCGGAAGGATTTGGATGAAGAAGAAGTGTTTCTCTGTTGAGTAAAACGACATTCTGGAACGATTGCTAACGCCGACAACCGGATCAAATCAAATATCTCTTAGCTGTATCTATCGCGCAGAAACTCTTGTTCGTTTCGCGGAACGACGTTAGAGTGGTACGGAGGCGAACCGATGCTACGCCGCGAGACTATTTCGAAATGATCCGAGTCAGCGCGATTTTTGTTCTGGGTCTGATCGGTTTGTCTTCCCTTGCAATTCAAGCCACGAAACCGAAGTCGACCGCATCCGCCACACGGGCAGATGGCTCAAGTCAGCATGAGGCTGACGCCGGCCGCGCTCACTACGTCGGTGATGCGGCCTGTGTCTCTTGCCATAAGGAACAGGGCCTGTCTTACATGCACACGTCGCACCACCTT
This sequence comes from Granulicella sp., assembly GCA_041691255.1. Lineage (GTDB taxonomy): Bacteria > Acidobacteriota > Terriglobia > Terriglobales > Acidobacteriaceae > Edaphobacter. Next base: position 71,578 of record JBEPUY010000020.1, read on the forward strand.
ACCTCGCAGCCGGCGAATAAGGAGTCGGTGCTGGGTTCGTTCCAGGAAGGATCAAATGTCCTGGCAATCGTCGATCCGACTACAACAGCAGAGCCTTTCCTCTATTTCAAGATGGAAGCAAAGGACGGCGGCTACTATGAAACCGCAGTGACCGGCTGGGGCAAGCAGGTGCAAACTCGAACCGAGCCGATAAATATAGTCACTGGCTCTGGGGTCCGGGGAGCGACCTACCTTTATTGGCAAGGTAACGAGTTGTATGAGCTACCGGTAAGCTACTGGACGGACGGGCGTCAGTGGATTAATAGCCCTGGCTACGAAAACGGTTCCGTTGACTTCTCGCGGCCAGTCAACCCCGGTTGCCTGGAGTGCCATGCGAGCTACATCCGGCCGCTCTCGCAGAATCCGAGGACGAATCGTTATGACAGGGACAGTCTGGTGACCGGAATTTCGTGCGAGAGATGCCATGGTCCAGGCGCCATGCATGTGGCAAGACAGAAAGCCGGTTCAACTTCCGCATCGACTGGGCAGGCGATCCTGAACCCGGCGAAGTTTTCTCGCGACCGGCAGGTGGATCTGTGTGCGCTGTGCCACAACGGTGTTCAACGTGAAGCGATCGCACCACCGTTTTCCTATATGCCGGGCAAGCCGCTGAGCGATTCCTTCAGACTCTTGCAGACAGATGCAGCAGAGCATCCAGATGTTCACGGCAATCAGGTCGGCCTGCTGCAGAGAAGCCGCTGCTACTTATCGTCGCCGAACATGACCTGCTCGACCTGTCACGACGTGCATGCAA
>JBEPUY010000021.1:0-70608 GCA_041691255.1 Granulicella sp.
AGACAGGCTATACCTTCTCGCCAACCAGCCAGCCCGTTACAGTAAGCGGAGCCAATGCGACTGTCACCGCCTTCACCTCCGCGGTCCAGACCTTCACCATCTCTGGCACTATCACCGGCGCAGGAGGCAATGGGGCTACGGTTAAACTCAGCGGATCCTCGACGGCCACTACCACCACAAACAGCTCCGGCGCCTATACCTTCATTAGCATCGCGAATGGCTCTTATACGGTTACGCCCAGCAAGACAGGCTATACCTTCTCGCCAACCAGCCAGCCCGTTACAGTAAGCGGAGCCAACGCGACTGTCACCGCCTTCGCCTCCGCGATCCAGACCTTCACCATCTCAGGCACCATAGCCGGTGCAGGTGGCAACGGGGCTACGGTGACACTTGGCGGATCCTCGACTGCGTCTGCTACAGCAAACAGCTCCGGCGCCTATACCTTCACTGGCATAGCGAACGGTTCTTATACGGTTACGCCCAGCAAGACAGGCTATATCTTCTCGCCAACCAGGCGGTCCGTTACAGTAAGCGGAGCCAATGCGACTGTCACCGCCTTCACCTCCGCGGTCCAGACCTTCACCATCTCTGGCACCATCACCGGTACTGGCAGAAATGGCGCGACTGTCAAGCTGAGCGGAACCTCGACGGCCACTACCACCACGAACAGTTCCGGTGCCTATAGCTTCACTGGCATCGCGAACGGCTCCTATACCGTTACGCCCAGCAAGACAGGCTACACCTTCACGCCAACCAGCCGCCCTGTTACGGTAAGTGGGGCCAACGGGACTGTTACCTCTTTTGTTTCCCGGAGGTCGTAGAAGACTGTGGCGCAGAGATCGGTGGGGAGCTATAGTTTCTCCCCTGCGCATTTTTTTTTGTACATCTCAGGTTCAGTGCAGCGACGGGAACCTGACCCAGAATCGCCTGGACATCTGCCGTTCAGTATCGCTAACCCTGTGAAGCACCAGGCGTCTGGGGTCGCATTTGAGGAGAGAGCAGTTGACTTACGGGCTAGCCTTAAAATTTCTGCTGCTTGTATCGCTGACACCGGTTGCCGGTCCAAGCGCTGCACAGGAACGGACTCCTTCGACAACGCACGACACGGCGATGGCGGCGAGGCAGAAGAATGCCGAAGATCAACCAGGCGAGCCTCATAAGGCTGAGGCGCAAGGGGTTGTCCGCACCTACTTTATCGCCGCAGACGAAATCGATTGGGACTATACCCCGCATGGCAGGAACATCGCAGGTCTGCCCCACATCGAATCCGCGGAGGACGAAACAGGAGGGGCAGCCCTTCACAGGATCTATCACAAGGCCGTCTATCGCGAATACACCGACGCCACCTTCAAAACCCTTAAAGTCCGTCCTCAGCAATGGGAACATCTAGGCCTCCTCGGCCCCCTGATCCGGGCAGAGGTCGGAGATTCCATTCGGGTGTATTTCAAGAACAACACGCATCTCTCTGTCACCATGCATCCGCATGGCGTGGAGTACAAGAAGGACGCGGAAGGTGCTCTCTACAACGATGGTACGACCGGAACGGCCAAGGCAGACGACAAGATTGGACCCGGCGGCACCTACGTCTATATCTGGACCGTACCGGAGACAAGCGGACCCGGACCCATGGACGGAAGCTCCGTTCTCTGGATGTATCACTCCCACTTTGTCGAATCCACAGACATGAACACGGGACTGGTCGGCCCAATCATCATCACCGGCCGTGGATTAGCGCGGCCCGATGGATCTCCTAAGGACGTTGATCGGGAATTTATAGTAGATTTTTCCATCTTCGATGAGACGGACAGTTGGTTTTTCGAAAAGAATGCCGGAGCCCAGGCGCGTGCTTTTCGGTCAAAGACACTCAACCCAGCTCTCCGAGAGTTGAATATGCTCTACACAATTAACGGTTATATCGAGGGCAACCTGCCCATGCTGACCATGAGAAAAGGGGAGCATGTTCGTTGGTATCTGCTCTCCAACAGCAACGAAGAGGACGTGCACATGGTTCATTGGCACGGAAACACCGCGATTTCGAACAAGATGAGGATGGACTCCGTCTTTTTGGGACCCATGGCAATGACCATAGCGGACATGGTTCCGAATAACGAGGGAATCTGGCTGTTCCATTGTCACGTCAGCGACCATCTCAAGGCCGGCATGGTAGGTCGATACCAGGTGCTGCCCTGAATCTTCTGCAATCACGATTCATTTGAATTAATGGGAGCCAGTGGAATGCCCCGGCACTTTTTGTACCAATTGAGAAGCGATAAAACTGGTACAAGAGGAGGATCCGAAGCTGTTTTGCTCCGGGTCCTCTCTGCAAGTCGCTGGTTCTAAGCTTGATATTTTGGTGGACCTGATCGGGATCGAACCGATGACCTCTTCCATGCCATTTCTCGGACAATTTGTAACTTATTGACTTTTGAAGGCCTCCGTCGCTCCGTAAGGCCCCAAAAGCGCCCCTGGAACATCTTATTGCTCCCTTATTGCTCCCAAAACCTGAGTTATTGCTCCCACGAGCTAAGCCCCTATTTTGATGAATTGGGTTTGGGACAGCGAAATGGAAGCGGTCATCGGTGCGGACCTACTAGACAAAAAACATTATGCCGACACCGCCCATTGATAAACAGAAGCGCGTTTCAAGTGAGCCGCTCGCTCGGTCGACGCTACGCTAGCTCAGAGAGGGACATTTTCTAATGCTCAAGAACCTCATCCCGGGACATAATTTGGGCTGGTTTCGACCGTACCATGGTCGCGTAACCGTAGTCGTACGGTCCTAGCTCAGTTGCTTCTTTGCCGCATGCCCGACCTTTATGAGATGAGCGACTCACGCCTAAAATCAAATCGTAATCGATGACATTATCAGACAGGGCAATTCAAAGCCGTAAGTCTTTTATTGTCAATAGATATTACCCACCACAATGTCAATTGTCGGGGGTAATATCACTCCATGACCAATTTGCTCCTTTTGGCCGCTCCGGCCCCGGAAAGCAGGGAAGGGGAGCCCCACGCCCTTACCCCAGCTCAGTCCATCCTGCGCAAACTGGTCCTGGACTCAGTTCCGTCCCTCCATTCTAAGCGCAACTACGCCAGGGCCCTCGACGACCTCTTCGCCTTCTGTGCCCCAGCCGACCTCTCTCCCGAGCGCTGCTGATGGAGTGGCGGGCTGGCATGGACGGTCTCTCTGCCTCGACCATTAATGTCCGGCTCTCGGCGGTGCGCAAGATGGTCGGCGAAGCCCGGCGCAACGGTATGCTCGAGACGGAAGAGGCCGCCAACCTGACCGACGTTCCTAATATCCGGCAGAAGGGAACCCGGCTGGGTAATTGGCTGACTCGCGAGCAGGCCAAGGAGCTGCTGGCCGTTCCCGACCGCTCGACGCTTAAAGGCAAACGGGACTACGTCATCCTGGCTCTTCTGGTCGGCTGCGCTCTCAGGCGGAACGAGCTGGCCGAGCTCGACGTTGAGATTATCCAGCAGCGAGAGGGACGCTGGGTACTGGCCGATCTGGAAGGGAAGGGAGGACGCGTCCGCACCGTCGCCATCCCGATCTGGGTCAAGCAGGGAATCAACGCCTGGATGACCGCGGCCGGCATCGAGGATGGCCGGTTGCTCCGTTCGGTCTCGAAGAGCGGCGAGGTAAACGGCGAGACCTTGAGCGATTGGGCGGTCTGGTCGGTAGTTGAACAGTCATCGAAGCAGATCGGAATCGAGCACTTCGGCGCCCACGACTTGCGCCGTACTTGCGCGAAGCTCTGCCGGAAGAGCGGCGGCGATCTCGAGCAGATTAAGTTTTTGCTGGGGCACTCTTCGATCCAGACCACCGAACGGTATCTGGGCTCCGAACAGGATATAGAGATCGCGGTGAACGATAACTTGGGGCTATGATCCTCCAGACTCACATAATCCACTTAGCAGGTTGATTCCTGCTATCAACTCGAGGGTCGGTTTCTCGATCTCAACAGTACACTCAAGGTAGATATGACTTTCGATACTGAGCAGATGCTCGTGGACAACTTTGTTGGCCTTCTTGAGTCCCGCAGCACGCCCTTCGGAGATGTGAGCTTCGCATGTGAATTCGACTACTCACGGGGACGCACGGACGTCGTTGCTCTGAGGGATGGAGATCATGTCATCGCCTTCGAAGCGAAACTAAAAGACTGGCGAACCGCCCTCCACCAAGCATACCGAAACACCTGCTTTGCGCATCAATCCTTTGTTCTCTTACCTAAGATTGCCGCCCTCAGTGCTTTGAATTGCCGTGAAGAGTTTGAGATGCGGAGGGTGGGACTGTGCTATCTTGATGGCGCACATCTAGTTGTTCTGCACGATTCACCGTCCACGCCGCCGATTGAACCGTGGCTAGCTTCAGAAGTTATCCTGCAAGTTCATCAGCACGCGTAAGGGGCATTCTTGTCGGCCTATGTATTAGAGAGTGTAGCGAAAGCGATCTGTGATTCGGTCGGCTACGATTTCGGCTGTGGCATAGGCCAGGGCGCGTTCAAAGAGACTTTCTCAGCCACGCAGGCTGACGGCGTCCCCGTCGCTGTGAAGGTGCTCAAACCGGGATGCTCAGCTGAGCGAAGTGATCGAGAAGTAGAGGCAATGAAACGATGCGCGCACCCAAATGTTGCGGCACTTATCGAACTTTCAGCGATTGATGTTGACGGAGTTCAGTATCCCTTCATTATCGAAGCGTTCATGTCAGGCGGGACGCTCGAAGACCGTTTAGGTGCTGGCCTCATCAGTCGCAGTGAACTCTTAAAGATCGGGGATGCACTGATTGGTGCGGTGGATCACATCGCTGCTCAGGAGCTTGTGCATCGAGACTTTAAGCCAGCCAATATCATGTTTGCCGACGCTCGAGGAGAAGCCGTGATCGGCGATTTTGGCATTGTCCGCGATCTAAGGAAAGATTCTCTGACGCAAACCTATCTGTCGTCGGGACCTGGTACACCATTTTTCGCCGCGCCGGAGCAGCTGACCAACGACAAAGCCCTAATAGACTGGCGAACCGATCAATTTGCTCTTGCAGTCACTTTGGTTATAGCTCACTTCGGCTTCCACCCATACCAAAGGGACGGAGAAAATGACAGCCAAGCGATTAGCAGAGTAGCAAGTCGCTCTGGCCCATCTCCTACATTTGTACAGATGGCTACGCAGATCGAGCTTCCTGCACTGATCAAGATGCTCGCCCCATGGCCGGTGGAACGCTTTCGCACTCCGCCGATGCTTCTTAACGCGTGGCGAGCACAGAGAGGAGGCGACTGATGCCTGCTTTTCATCAGATCGGCCACGATTCGAAGAACTTGCTTTTTGATGAGGGCTTAAATCGCTTTGGCGGAGCCATCCTTAGTCCTCTGAACTACACGCCTGACGATGTGGCTGATCAACTGACACGGCTTAGGGAAAGAGAAAATTTCGTCACATTGTTCGATCCACACCTTTATCGCCCGCAGAGTGAGCGAATGTGCTTACCATCCTGGGACTATTACCCGAGAGATGTAGAGACCGCCGACTTTACACCTAACTGGTGGGCAGGTATCGTCGATAAGCTCGCCGAAACCGCCCTAAAGCTAGGACCGACAGCTGTTGCCTCTCCAGCCATAGTGCCGAAGACCTTTCCGGATGAGTTCTACCTTGAGTTGGTACAAAACGGCAATCAACTCGAATCGGTTCTTCGAGGCACTCCCGTAAAACCAACACAGACAATTGTGGCCAGTTTGGTGGACCTTACCGCCCCACAACGGGCGATGTCGATAGCTTCGATTATGTCGAAGTCTCGCATTGAAGAGTGTTTACTCGTTCTCATTGGCAACACTGATCCTAGGCGAGAGCTTGCGGATCCAGAGGAATTGAAAGGTGCGATGAAGTTGATTGCTGCACTGGAGAGTGGTGGCCAGCGGGTCACCTTTGCATCTTGTTCGTCAGAGATGATTCTTTGGAAAGCAGCCGGCGCGACGAACTGTGCAACAGGAAAGTTCTTCAATCTGAGGCGGTTCACGATATCGCGATTCGAAGAGCCTGACAGTAGCGGCGGTGGTCAACTCGGATATTGGTTTGAAGAGGCACTCCTTGGTTTTTTACGCCAATCTGACTTGCTGCGCGTGAACGCACAGAAGCTGTTAAGTGATGCATCGGCAGGGAATCCATTCTCGCAACAGATTCTCGAAAACATACCCGCTCAGAAGGCTTGGGTGGCACTCGGTTGGCGGCATTTCATGTACTGGTTCGCTGATGCCGAGTTCCGACTGAGTGGCGGGTCGGTTTCCGCAGAAGATTTGGTGACAGCTGCGGATGCCACTTGGGCAGCAGTCGAAAATTCAAAACCCAAAATATTCATGGAAGAGCGCCAGAACAACGGAGATTGGGTGAGGCAGTGGAGGCGTGCTTTGGAAGAGTTTCCCTATTTCGAATAAGTGTATTGCCTCGTGCAAAACGATCTCTGCGCCAGCCAGGGTGTCATTTATCTTTGTTCATTCGATTTTTAGTCCGAGCAGCCTGCACGCCTCTTGCAGGTCGAAGTCATCTGGTCGGACTGCGGTTGGAGCTGCCGGGGAACTTATCTCGAATGGTTCAAAAAGGGCCCAGTTTTCGAGATCGTGCCCGTAGCGAGAGCGATAATAGATGCCATCATACCCAGCCTCATACACTTTGAGCGAGGAAAGCTGCGTGAGTCGTCGCGGCTCTCCTCGCTGAAGCACGGAGTCGTCGAGATCTTCGATACCAAGTGCGATGCAGTCTGAGGCCAGCGCATGACGTAGGTGGCTCACCCAGCTGGCGCTATAGATGTCGGCATATGCCCCCGCGACCGTAGCTTCGCCCATCATGCGCGGCTCGCACCAACCGCTTGGCACAGTACCCAGCGGCACATAGTCGTCTTCCCCGGCAATCGCCTGCAGTTCAGCGATCAGGGAAAGGTCCGGTCGAAATCGCGCAAGCGTCTCAACAAAACAGGAGACTCGCTGAGTGGCGGCGTAGACAACGCGATAGTTGCCCTGCGGATCGTCGAAGCGATTACCGAAAGTCCCATCGGGCTGTGCGCGGGACCAATCGGGTGGGTTCCAGGGATTTGGTTTGCGCCCAAGTCGAAAGAGAGATGCGCTAGGCGTCTTCGTATCTAACATCAAGCTAGGCTCCTGCGATAAAGGCTCTAGCAGCTCCCAGAACCCTAGGCGCGATCTCATCCAAATCGCCCTCTTTCAATAGGCGTAATGGAACCCTATCTCCCAGTTCCGGATTGACTCCGATTAACCATGCCTGAACGACTCGAGGTGAATCGTGTTCGTTCAATGTCCGCGCAACTTGGTACGCGAAGCGAAGGCGCGCTTCCACATCACCGTACGGTCCCACTCCAGCTATCCAACGGTCAAGCGCCCGAACATCTTTTACCCCCGCTATATAGGCCGTGAGCTTGCGCCCGATCATATCAGTGAGACGTTTAACAAGCTCCTGCCATGGGAGTGTTAGGGCTTCACGATGAGCGGCAAGATCTGGCCTCGGAAGAGCGATAGCGGTAGCCATTAGGATTCTCCTCTTATACCAGTATCCCATCTTAGCGTGACAATAGCAAGACAATAACGCGTGAATAGCTATGATATTACGCCATATAAGGGGTCCCTACACCAAATGTCAAAAATCGTACGCTAAGGAATTTGGATCATTCGTTTGAGGCTGCGAAGGGGCGTAGAGGCCTGTAAGCACCCTTACGAAGGCGCCCTGTGGCCTGCCAGGTATAGTCGCCGGTGAGATTTATGTGTTCCCAGCCGATGGGTGACAGGTGAGCCAAAGATTCATCGTCAATAGCGATGCCGTGCTCACGCAAGGCGGAAACGGCACGTTCCAAATACACGGTATTCCAGAGTGTGATGGCCGCGACTACCAGATTCAAGCCGCTGGCGCGATAGCGCTGGTTCTCGAAGCTGCGGTCGCGTAGGTCGCCTTGGCGGTTGAAGAAGACGGCACGCGCAAGAGCATTTCTGGCTTCGCCTTTGTTGAGGCCTACCTGGACCCGCCTGCGGAGTTCGGGGTCTCTCATCCACTCCAGCATGAAAAGAGAGCGTTCTATTCGTCCGACTTCGCGGAGCGCCGTGTGGAGGCTGTTCTGGCGGGGATAGCTGGCGAGCTTGCGGATGATGAGGGAGGCCGTCACTGTGCCGTGCCGTATGGACGCGGCCAGTCGCAAAATCTCTTCCCATTGCGTTCGTACCAGCTTCAGATTGAGCTTGCCGCCGATCAGCGGAGCTAGCGTTGGGTGGTCACGCTCCTTGCCTGGTACATAGAGCCGCTTGTCTGCGAGGTCGCGGATGCGGGGCGCGAAACGAAAGCCCAACAGATGGCAGAGTGCGAAGACATGATCGGTGAAACCAGCGGTGTCGGTGTAATGCTCCTCGATCCGCAGATCGGACTCATGGTAGAGGAGGCCATCGAGAACATGCGTCGCATCACGGGCATTCGCGGCGATTACCTTCGTATAGAAGGGTGTGTACTGGTCGGAGATGTGGGTGTAGAAGAGCACGCCCGGCTCATTGCCGTAGCGGAGATTGACCTGCCCTGATTGCTCTCCGCGCCCGCTGGCGCGGAAACGCTGGCCATCTGACGACGATGTTGTGCCTTCTCCCCAGTGTTCCGAGAACGGGTGCCGATGATGATGGTTGACCAACTCGGCGAGTGCCTTCGTATAGGCTTCGTCCCGAATGTGCAGCGATGCAAGCCAATCGAGCTTTCGGGCAGTTGTGCCAGGGCAGGCTTCCGCCATCTTGGAGATACCGAGATTGATGCCGTCGGCAAGAATGGCGGTGAGCAACAGAAGTTGATCTTTAGCCGGCTCGCCACTCTTTAAATGAGTGAAGTGCTTGCTGAACCCGGTCCAACGATCGACCTCCAGGAGCAAGTCTGTGATTTTGATATGTGGGAGAAGAGCGTACGCGCGGCGCATCAGAATACTCGCTTCGTCGGGTACGGCATTCGTTAAAGGGGATATCTTCAAGCCGCTCTCGCTGATGGCTGCATCAGGCAGCTCGTCGCGTGCCGCCAGTCCGTCCACTTCATCGAGAGACCGTTTGAGTAGCGCGACCCTTCCCGCCACATAGATGTCGCCATTGTGCTCGACCGGCAGTGACAGGTTTTGTTGTGCCCGGAGTTCTGCGAATCGCGAAGGCTCAAGCAGGTACGCATCGAAGTCTTTGAACTGGCGGCTGCCCGTCACCCATACATCGCCTGAACGGAGGCGGTTTTTCAACTCCGTCAGCGCGCACAGTTCGTAAAAACGGCGGTCTATCCCATCGTCCGTGACTACATACGGCCGCCAGCGCTGGTTAATCCACTCCAGAGGCGCGTCTTGAGGAACAGAGCGGCTTTTGTCTCGATTCATCGTGCGAAGGATATCGACGACCTCCAACAGTGGCTGAGCCGCGGGAGCCGCACGAAACTCGAATATGTCGAGCATGTCCGGCGTGTACCGGCGCATCTGCGGAAACCCATTTGAGATGAGTCCGAGAAAGTCGAAGTCTTCGGGTTGCGCCAATTGCTCCGCTTCGGAGACCGTCCGAGCAAAATCAACCCACGAAACGATCTTCTCGATCGCGGCAAAAGGATCAGCTCCGTCTTCCTTAGCCGCCAGAAGGGCTTGTCCTATGCGGGCGTAAAGCCGCACCTTATCGTTGATGGCCTTACCTGAAGACTGAAACGCTTCATCGCGTCTACGGCGGGCTTTGTTGAAGATGGAGCCGACGAACCGATCATGAAGATCGAGGATTTCGTCGGTTAGCGTAGAGCTTGCTTCGAGCAGAACCGCAACGAGAGTTCCGTAACGCCGTGGATCGTCAAAGCGGGCTATATGCTGCGGGGTTGTGGCCGCTCCTTCGCGGGCGAGCTGCAACAGTCGGTTCTGATGGATAATCTGGGCAAGATCTGAGCGCAGTCCGAGATTACGAATATGCTGTAGCCGCTCGATATGAAACAGGATGTTCTGGCTGGTTGGTGCGCCTGGAGGCGAACGCAGCCATGTGAAGGTGCTGACTTTACTACCGCCCCGGAGTCTCAAAAGAGTATCGAGTTCATGACGCTGGCCGTCGCTCAAACCTGCTGTGAGAGTCTCAAACAGCTGCCTTTCGGAACGCACAATTACCTCGGCACACAACCGCTCCAGCACCGCCAGTCGTGGAACAACGACAGATCGCCGCCGCAGTTCTTCGATTCCAGCCCGGACCAGAACGACACCGCGGTTGGTTTGCAGGGCGGTCGGCACTAGCCAGCTCGCAAGCGAACGATAGTGTCCAATGCCGAACGAGCGTAGCCCGTAGTGAAGCTGCAATTCAGCCAGGTGCTCCCTGCGGGTTTCATCTCGCTCTGCATAGCTTGCCCACGCATCGGCAGAAAGCCCAATTTGACGAGCCAGGAAGGTGAGAAGGTCTGCAGGCGGGGTCTCAGCGGGGAGCAGCGCCCGGCCTGGATACCTTAGAAAAGCCAACTGAACAGCGAGGCCCAAACGGTTTTGGGCTCCTCGGCGACGCCGAATGAGGCTGAGATCCTGATCGCTTAGGACGTAGTGTTCAATCAGACCGGCACGATCGAGAGGAATTGCTTCAAGAGCTTCACGCTGCGTGGATGAGAGGAGTTCACGCAGCGCCATAGAAGGGTCTACCTCTTAACGGCAGCCGCATTGCCGCCTTTGCGTGCAAGCAGCCTACCAATCGTTGCGGGATGGACATTGAACAGTCGAGCCGCATCCGCCGCAGTTTTCTTCCCCTGTGTAACCATCTTGAGCACCTCAGTCTGCTGCTGAGGAAGCAACTTTGGTCTCCTGCCGCCGATGCGCCCTTCGTCGCGAGCGGATTCAAGTCCCGCTCGCGTTCTCTCCCGCAGCATCGCCCGCTCGAATTCTGCGAACGAGCCAACCATCTGCATCATCATTCGGCCTGCAGGCGTCGTGGTGTCGATCGCCTCTGTGAGGCTGCGGAAGCCAGCCTTCGCTTCCTGAATTCGTTCCATGATCGTCAGCACGTCTCGTAAGGATCTCGAAAGCCGGTCCAGCTTCCAGACGACCAGCACGTCTCCTTTACGGAGATGATCGAGCAGTCGCTGCAGCTCGGGACGGTTCCAGCGCCCCCCGCTAGCCTTCTCGCGGAACAGTCGCTCGCAGCCGGCCGCCTTCAAGGCAGAGGATTGCGCCGTCGTGTCCTGATCGTTGGTCGAAACGCGTGCGTAGCCGATGAGCATGGTTGCGGAAAGGTATCGCCGATGACTTTATCACTGCAATACCTTTTTGCAACTCAAATTGCTGGGGTTTGGCTCAGTCTATGAATTGTTGCGTAAACGTTCGTTTGCGCAACACTGCCTTGGGACTCTTCGAGCCCCGGTCTGCGAAGGACGCTCAGCGGGCAGCTCGGTGCAAACCACCTGGGGTTCTAGAGAACTCTCCTGTTGACTACCCAATGGAGTCATGGCATACTCCTGTTGGTAGCCAAATGAAGAAGCTGAAATCAAAGACCGATGTTCCCCATGGCGCGCTTGGGCTCATGGTGTTGAAGACCCTGGATGTGCTTGGACCTATGCACGGGTACGCAATAGGGCGGCGAATTGAACAGATCAGTGGCGAGCTGCTGGCCGTCAACCAGGGAACCTTATATCCAGTACTGCTGAGGCTGGAGCAGGAAGGGGCGATCAAGTCGGAGTGGGGCACATCGGATAACAACCGCCGCGCCCGGTTCTATAGTCTCGCCCGCGGCGGACGCAAGTTGTTAGAGGTGGAGACACAGGACTGGGAACAGACGACCACAATCTTGTCACGGTTCTTTCAGCTAAAAGCGGAGGATTTGCCATGAGGACACTGAGGCGATTTCTGGCTCGAGCTTCCAATTTTGCAGCCCAACGAGGCGACCAGCGGCTACACCAAGAGATGAGTGAGCACCTGGCCCTGCAGACGGAAGAGTATGTTCGCGCCGGTATGACTCCCGATGACGCGCGTCGCCAAGCAATACTAAAGTTTGGATCCCGAGGGGCCGTCCATGAAAGTTATCACGCCGAGCAAGGGCTCCCATTTCTCGAAAGGCTGATGTGCGACATGCGCTATGCGGCACGCCTGCTGGCCCGCTCTCCAGGATTTACGGCCGCCGCCGTGATTACTCTGGGCCTTGGCGTGGGGGTAAATGCATCGCTGTTTTCGATGATCTACGCAATGGGCATCCGCCTGCTGCCGGTGAAGGACGCGTCGACTCTGGTAAGCATTTACCAGCAATATCGTGGACAGATGCATTCGCGCGGCGTCTATGGCTCGCCGTACTTCCTGTCATATCCGGAATATCTGAACTACCGCGATCGGAACAGTTCCTTTTCGGGCTTGGCCACTTACGCCGAGACAGGACTCGCACTTGGAGGTCGGGACCCACAGCCGGTATCCGGGCAACTCGTCTCGTGCAACTACTTTCAGGTGCTCGAAGCGGGGTTCAACGTCGGACGCAGATTTAGCTCCGAGGATTGCCGCGCGGCGGCGACACCTGTGGCAGTTTTGAGTCATAGGTTCTGGCAAAACCACTTCGGCGCCGATCAACGAGTCATCGGAAGTACTCTCACTCTCAATGCTCAGATTGTCACCGTTGCCGGGGTTGCGCCCGCCGGGTTTTCTGGTACGGAGCTTCAGGTGCCGGACGTCTGGGTACCAATCACTTTGGCCGCCCAACTTTTACCAAATACATTTGGCTCACATGACTGGCTAGAATTAGGAAATGTGAGCTGGCTTCAAGTAATCGGCCATCTAAAACCCGGGGTTTCACGCGAGGCCGCACGCAGCGAGCTCACGGTTTTAGCCAAAGAGATGGATTCTTCGTATCCGGGACGACAAACGATCGTGGACGTGAATTTCGGCTCTTTTGTGAACAATCCCGAAGAGCGGTCCGTCGGAATATGGATAGGCCTTGCATTGTTTGCGCTGGGCGCTCTGATTCTGGCAATGGCATGCACCAACCTGGCGAACCTGCTGCTTTCGCGCGGTGCGAGGCGTCAACAGGAGATGGCGACTCGTCTCGCGTTGGGAGCGACCAGACGGCGGCTTCTCGGCCAACTACTGACTGAGAACTTGGTCCTTTCCGCGCTTGGCGGCCTGGCCGGGATAATTGTCATGTTGTGCCTTACTCCGGTTATTGTCCGAACGCTTCCAGGATTGCCCTCAGGTCCTTTGCCGCTGGATTTGGCTCCGAACTTCACGACGCTATCGTTCGATCTGTTCGCCACCGCGACGGCGGCCCTTCTTTTCGGGGTCGTTCCTGCTCTTCAGACAACCGGAGCCAACCTCCTCACCGCAATGAAAGAAGGTGGAGCAGCCGCGGGACATGGCCGCAGAAGAACACGGCTGCGCGACATTCTAGTCATTGTTCAGGTGGCAGGCTGTACGTTGCTTTTGTGTCTGGCGGGACTTCTTGCCCGCGGTTTGCATCGTGCTGAGATGATCGCACCCGGATTTGCTACGCAGGATGTGTACGTACTCTCTTTCGATCTTTCCAATCGTGGATATAAGCCAACGAGCGCCCTGGAGTTCGCGCTGGAACTCGGTCAGCGTCTAAAAGCATTTTCCGGGGTCGAAGGTGTCGCGAGTTCGACAGTGCTTCCAGGTGTTAGTGCTGATCTTACGGAAGTCACCGTTCCTGGGACCGAAGGCTCTGGCAATCAAGTTTTCGCAAATTATGTTTCCCCGGACTATTTCAAGACCATGCAGATTCCTATTCTTCGCGGACACTCTTTTTCCAAAGAGGGTTCTCACCCCAGCGCTCTGTTGCCTGCAGTTATCAGCGCCGCTATGGCGCATAAATATTGGCCGAATGAGAACCCTCTAGGCAAAAGATTTTTAGCTGCGCAGAACCGAGGGTATGAGGTAATCGGCCTTGTTCCCAACGTGAGCACCCTCCACCTTGGTCAGCAGGACGGACCGCTCTTCTATGGACAGCTTGACGATACTTCTGGATCAGTGGATGCACGCATATTTCTGCGCACTAATGGAAGCGCGCATTCCGCGATTTCTGCTATCCCGGCACTGGTGAGCCAAATTGATCCGACCGTGCGGGTTGATACAGAATCGTACCGGCAGATCCTAAGCGAACAGCTTCTGCCGGCCCGCCGCGGCGCTGTGCTCGTGAGTTTTCTCGGTCTACTGGCGCTGGTCCTCGCCGTGATTGGCGTAACGGGCGTGGTCTCTCTTGCTACCACTCAACGGGTACGTGAAATTGGCATTCGCATAGCTTTTGGTGCGAAAAGGCAAAACATCCTGGCTCTGCTTCTTAGTCATGGCCTGAGACTCACCGCCATCGGGCTGGCCGCTGGGCTTAGCGTGACCGTAGGGGCCGCTTTCTTACTCGACAGCAATGGCCTGCTGTTTGGGGTCAGCCCCATCGATCCTACGATCCTATGCGGCACGGCCTCTCTGTTGTTCCTTGCTGCTTTGACGTCAATGCTCGTGCCTGCGTTACATGCGATTCGTATTGATCCAGTTGTCGCACTTAAGTATGAATGACCCACTTGCAACTATCCCCTTGAGCTGTTTGGCGCGTCCGGCGGGCTGTCGGGACAAACTCCATGCATTTCAGGCGAAGGCCCTCGTCGAACCTCCCACTCGGTGTTCTGGGACCACTCGTGGAGGTTGAACTTCCTATTAGCGTACGATTTTTGACGTTTGGTGTAGTGCCCCCTATAAGCGACTAAATACCATCACCGGTCTGTGCCCCAAGCAAACTTGCCGGACCTCGCCCCGCATTCAAATCACACGATTTATGATGCTTAGGAGTCAAGAACTGGTGAGAGCGGGAACTGAAACGATGGATGATGCACGCGCTGCTCGTATGGCCGGTTGAGCTCCTGGGCAAGACAATCGGGGATTGAACCACCCTTTATATCTCGGTGCCGGTAAGTCAGCTCTTGTTTTTAGAGCCAAGAACTGTAGCTTGAGGTTTTATTTGTCATAGAGTTTTAGGAATTGTTTGTCGTAGCCTCGGCAATTAGGCTTGCCCAATGACGAGGCTGTCGCGAGCGGCTTCGACGATTCCGAGAGAGACAGCCTGGGCGTCGTTGACGCTGAGGACGCGTTCGATCTGGTCAGGAGCCGAAGACTGCCGCTGGTGATACAAATGAGTGCGCATTTGCCCATAAGCAGCTTACGACAGATATCGCCACAAAATCTACGACAAATAATTCCCTAAACCACAGCCCATGTGCCCTGTACGAGCCTCAGCGATTCGAGCGGTCGCGTCGCGAGAATGACTCACCGAGGGATTGCTCTTCCCCTCTACTCAGTGCGCCGAAATCAACTGACAGACTTATCCGTGCCCCATTGACCTTCACCATCGCTTCATTGACGAGGTCGAGTAACCCGGCGCGTTTGTCGTTGTATTCGTTTAAAGTCTCCGTTTTGAAACCCGCGACGACCTGTTCTCGGCCGTCCTCTACTATCTCCGCAACAACATAGGTCAAAGCCAGTTTGCCGAATGCGGATTCCGCCAGGATTGCATAATGGCTGAGTAGAGCAATTCGCTCTAGTATCTGTTGTTCATCCGTGTCATCGAGTTGAGTGCAGGGAACTTCGATTCTCAGGACGGCGCCGTCGTTTCTGTATCTGGTTCCCTTTAGAGGCATCTGACGAAGCGCACAGTTGCGGATCACTACAGCCCACAAAACTTCATACTTCTCTTCGAAACTCATCGAACTGCTTGCCCTGATCGCTTCTAGCTTCGCATCAGCGTGCGCCTGCATCTCGTTCTGTTCCTCCGGCGAGGTTGCATAGTAGATCGCTTGCGAAAACAGGAGCCAATCGTTCTCAAGAAGCTCCGCGATATCGAGCCCGAAGATGCCCACGGCCGCATCTACCGAGAGAATGCATTCGTAGAGGCGGGTCGCATTCTTAATGAGTTGATCGACGGTCCATTCGCTTGTTTCGACTATGGGAGTCGGGCCTCGCTTGATATTGCGGAAGAGAATCGATCCGGACTTGTAGTCAACTCCGTGAGACCCGCTGTGAGATATCGCATTTCGGACGAGAGCACTGTAACCAGACAGCAATCGAACCTCGGGATCTTCCTGCTTGATCCGTGCCGTCAAATACTCATCCTTGCCGCGCTCTCCTAGACCAAAGTTTGCGGCCTCCAGATCGACGAATGTTCCTTCGATGAACTGGTAACAGCCGACGAGCAAAGTCAGGTAGGGATCGATCAGGTCTGCTATAAGGTTCCTGTATACGTTGACGTGATGGGCGGCCTCCTCGAGGCTGCCAACCTGAAACGATTGTGTCTTGGCGAATTCGTCAAGAATTCTGTTTCGGTTAACTCTAAGCCTTCGACGCATACCAACCCACGGCAAGAAGACCTGCAGGAGAAACTCTTTCTCGTTCTGCTTTCCAGCTTTATGCAGAAGGGGCAATAGCAGATGCAGATTGGCCAGTCTCAGTTCGAGGTCGCCAGGGCCGTACACGTCCAACAAGAGATTCCTGCGCTGGTCATCATCAAGGCTGTCGAGTTCCTTGCGCTTATAGAGCAGTCCAGTCGGGTCAAGGGTCTCGAGCAAGGACGCTATTTGAGAATTGGTTCGGTCCGGATGAGACGCCTCCGTCGGTCTGGGTGCGTTCATGATGGGTTCCTCAAGGTCATCACGCGTCGACCCATACTATCGCATTGGTTCCTGTGCCAAGGTATGGGCAGTCCGGAGGAACGTCCAGGTCTGTCGCCGCAGACGTAGTGATCGTTCCAATGGGGAACGACAAAAGACTCGACTTCGATCTTTTCGGGGGACGCAGTATTCTTCGTGCGCGTCAGATATTGCCGTATACCCCACCGATCCGGTAACCGGCTTTATTAGCGAGAGATTCATTGGAAGTCTCATTTACCATTTCCCCATGATCGAATTTTCTCAAAGGCAGATTGTCGTGCTGAAGTCCGGCAGCCCACAGATGACGGTAAAGTCAGTCGATGGAGATGATGCGATTTGTGTCTGGTTCTTGGAAGATAGGCTCCGCGAGAGTCAATTTCCTGCTCGGAGTCTGATCGCCGTGGATATCACTACCTTGTCAGACAGGCATCTGCAAGAGGCCCTCCAGGGCCCAAGCCCGCTCCACATCGGTCAGATCGTGAAGCTCAGGTCTGGGGGGCCTCAGCTCACAGTGAGATTGATCGACGGTTCGGATGCTGTTTGTATTTGGTTCTACGGCGAAAAACTTCAAGAAAAGACGTTACCAATCACGACTCTGATCCCGGTTGATTTCGAACCTTTGGCCGAGGAGCAGTTGCAGGAAATCATCCGCCGCTCAAACCCTGAATAGCGAAGACTGAGCCAGACGTTTGAGAGCTTGAAATACTCGATGTTCTCAGGTCTATTCCCACCTGGCCAACGCTCTCGGTCGTAACGCAATGCTGGTGGTGCCTGATAAAGTAGGTGACCAGGGCACGAGACCCTTGCGCGGTTGGCTCGCTATCGGAAGCGGATCCCCGATCTCTTCGAGACAGGTCGCGATCTCCTCCTCCCGCTTCAAGTAAGAGAGATGACCCGTCGCGAGTTTTTCGACGAGGCTGAAGCTATTGCTGGAGTCCGCCTCATACCCAGCGATGTCCGTGCGCGAAGCCGAAAGCTCTACGGAGGCGTTGCTGAACTTCGTCGCGGACGATCGCTTTGGAGATCAGCGGGGCATTATGGAAGCCACTTCTTGAATTCTTGCTGGAAGAGATTAAACGCACTCTGAGCACCGCAGTCGTCGAGAGCAGCTTCGACAACTAGGCGCGCCGCTTCACGGAAACAGTGAGTTCCTAGTATCCAAGTAATCGCGGAGAACGCGTTCGGGTTGCAAAGGTTACTTAGCCAATTCGGAATATGATTTGTGCAGGAGATGCGACCTTTTGAGGAAAAATTGCAAAATAGCCATTTTCCCCATACTATTCTCTGAGGAAGGACATAATTATGCTTCTTGAGTTCACTGTGGGCAATTTCAGGTCGTTCATGAACAAGGCCACCCTTAGCCTCGAAGCAACGAGTGATGACTGGCTTGATGACAATAACGTAGCGCACGTCCGCCGACCAGCCCTTCGTTTGGTGAAGACGGCCGCGATTTTCGGTCCAAATGCCGGTGGCAAATCCAACTTCATCGACGCGATGGCCCAATTCAGAGGAATCGTCCTCAGTTCTTCGAAGGATTCACAGCAGGGAGAGCCGCTGCCGGTCACACCGTTCCGTCTGCACGCGAAGACTGACAATGCCCCCACTTTCTTCGAAGCAGTGTTCCTGAAAGGCGAGACTCGCTATCGCTACGGATTCGAAGCGACAAAAGAGGCGATTGTTTCTGAGTGGCTCTTCCGGCAAAAGGACTCCATTCGAGAGACATGCCTGTTTACGCGCGAAAAGCGCGAGATAGCGCTCAGAGATGGCTTCCGTGAGGGCAAGGGGCTTCAGCAGCGGACACGCCCCAACGCTCTGTTTCTCTCCGTCGTAGCAAATTTCAATGGCGACATCGCTGAAGAGGTTGTGAATCATGTCGCAAGCTGCCGAGTCATTACCGGTTTGCAGGATGCCGGCTACATGGGATTCACGGCAGGTCTTCTCGAAGATAAGGAGTACGGAGGTGCCATTCGACAATTCGTGAAGAGCGCGGACCTTGGAATAGAAGATCTTGTCCGCCAGGATATGGATAAGGCAAAGGTTCTTGCATCTCTTCCGAAATCTCTCCCTCGATCTTTCCGCGAACTATTCGCGAAGAACTCCGAAGGTGCGTCGAAGATCATGTCTCTCCACCGTCGATACAATCTCAAGGGCAAGGCTGCAGGCTTGGTTGAGTTCGATTTCGATACCGAGGAGTCTGATGGTACCCGACAGTTTCTGGCATTGACAGGTCCCTTCCTTCATACACTTCAGGAAGGATCGGTGCTTGTCATCGACGAGTTCGACTCTCGGCTCCATCCGTTGTTGACCAACCGTCTTGTTAGTCTGTTCAATACATCGGCAAATCGAAAGAATGCGCAGCTCGTTTTCGTCACGCACGATCAGGGCCTGCTGAACTCCAAAACAATTCGCCGGGACCAGGTATGGTTCGCAGAGAAGGGACCTCTTGGCGCGTCGGAACTCTTTCGCCTGTCCCAGATACCGGGAGTTCGTAAGGACGCAAACTTGGAGAAAGAGTATCTCTTAGGCCAGTTCGGAGGAGTGCCCGATCCAGGAGACTTCCATAAGGTCGTGCTTGATGCCGAAAAGTAAGCCTTGGAGCAAACCCGCGAACGGACGTGCCTCGCGCAAGTCTCGACCCCGTCGGCGTGTGTTGATCTGTTGCGAGGACAGCAAAAGCTCCGCGGACTACCTGCGCTGTTTCCCCATCGATCCGAAGCGTATCGAGGTGCTTGTCGACGGCACCGGAATGAACACCGATAGCCTCATCGAAAGGGCTGTTGCCACGAAAGAAAAAGCTATCAAGAAGAAGACGCCTTACAGTCAGGTGTGGTGCGTATTTGATCGTGACGGCTTTCCCATGAAGAACTATGCACGCGCCTTCGAACTCGCGCGTAAATACAATGTCAGGACCGCGTGGACTAATGAGGCCTTCGAACTCTGGTATCTGCTCCATTTCGACTACATTGATTCCGCGATCGGCAGGAAGGACTTTGCTGACAAGCTCGCAAAGAGAGGCCTCGAGTACGATAAGGCGGACGGCGGTGTCTACGAAAAGATAAGAGAAAAGCAGGACATCGCGATCAGGAACGCTATAAAGCTTGAGCGATACTGGAACGAAAACGGATGTAAGACCCCCGAGCGAGAGAATCCTTCTACCAACGTTCATGAGCTCGTCGAATTTCTGAACAAATTCGTCGATCTGGGCTGCGTTGACTGAAATACAGTGTGTCTCGTTGCTCGAGGATCTGAAGAAGTATTCCAAAAGCTCCAACGACGCGAGCTCTCATGAAACTCTCCGACGTGATTTGGCGCGCAGGCGCTCACTTGCACGAAAGCTTGGTATTTCCGTCCGTTTCTGCCAATAGGCCCTCTTGTGAGCGAGACGGTGCTTCCCAAAGCAGTCCTCGTGATAAACAGGCCTCCCAGCGAGCCAACGAGCCCTCTGGCGATTGCCGGTCGGAGTGCGAGGACAAGCGAGCGCTTGTTCGCAATGGCTGCAGCGGAGCACCCATCCTGTGCGTTCTAGGTTTCGCATGAGGTCGAGATACAACGCACACTCAAAGTCCGCGGGTACGATGTCGAAGCGCTGTGCTGTGAGTCCGCCTCTCTTGCGGATACTTTCCATTCGGCGCTTGAACTCTTCGATTTTCTGTCTGCTGGATTCTTGAAGCTTTGCGACTCGCGATGTTGCTTCCCTGAATTGATCAGAAGAAGTGCCCTTGGTTTCGAGCCAGGCGAGCACGCTGGCTCGAGAGATCTCAAGGCGGTCCGTTTGCTGCGTTTTCATAAGCACTTCTTCCAGAAATTCGGATCGCAGCCTTTCAGACAGCTCGTAGTCCCCTCCCACAGCGTCGGCCAGAATACTCGACGCTAGAGTGAAAGGCCCATGGCCGCCGTATCCCCAGGAGAAGCCAGTTCCCGGCGGGACTTTGTAGGGCGAGCGCGGATGTTTCAGGGGCCAACGATTTCCCTTGGAATCGACGATCTCTACGACCGCATGTAACCTCTCGTCGACGGTACCGATATAGATTCTCTCCAGATCGTCCGAGTCCAACTCGAAATAGGGGAACGATGTGTATTCCATCGAGTCCTCATAAAGAGAGCACTCCTCGATCAGATCTGGATTTGCCCGGCGTATCTGCTGTCGTAGGTAGGCGGCCTGATCCTTCGGAAGCCAAAAATCCTCTCCCCAACTGCCCTGGCCGATGAGTACATCCTCTCGCTCTCGCTCCATGCGAGCCTCGAGAACCCAACGCAGATTCTGCTGGATCGGAACAAGCTGTTGGAGCGAGGGAGTGATTTCAGGTATCAGGTAGCGTATATTCGCTCCAAAATTTTGATTGAAGTACGCCTCTGTGTCATTGCCCACTAACTGTTGCCAGAGTAATTTGGCAATCCTCATCTTCGGAGCACCTCGCCAATCCGAGAGGGTCTCGATCAGATCTTCTGGCTCTGCCGACTCTCCGTGATCGTCGGCAATAGCGTCAGTTACGGGAAGCCAGCCGCACAACCAGAGGATGTAATCGGCGACCGCCTCTGGAGATCCGACGTTGATGCGAGTGAATCGTAAACAAGGCCATTCTTTTTGCTTTGCCATTGATTTCATGATGGTTCCGTCCTTTCTGTGATAACTTTGCCAGACGAGCCCTAGACATACAATCACCTGTTTGCTGTCTAGTACGAAATTTGTTTATGTCTTTAGCTGAATGTCAGGGCCTGCGGAACAAAAAGGGTTAGAAGTGTCGTTATCGAGGCGGAGGTAACAAGGCCTTGGAACATTTTGACGAGAATGAACTGCTTCAATCCCACCTTGCGGTTGGTGAGGACCTCGACCCACAGAGATTTCCCCATTTGTCGACAATCTCTTCTGCCTTCTTCTACGATTTCGTACCTGTCGCGAAAGAACCTGAAAGACCGGAGTTGATCTTCGTCCCCACAGACGATAACGACCGTCTCGAGGTTCTGGGCACGATGGCGAGCTGGAATTTCCTCTGGGAGGCAGCCCAATACCGGAAAGAAGCATTCCAAAGCTTTCGTATGGCCAAGGAGAATCCGCGTCTGAGCGAGTGGATTGCAACCTTGCCCGACGCCAACGCCTATCTGATCCCGGAGACTTCCAGCAAATACGACGCTTACGCGCCCCTGCTCCACTTGCTTCCAAGGTCGGTCCTGGAGCGATTTGGCCTGCCGGCCCTCAGACGACCCATATGGCCGTCGAGCGATACACATTGGAGCAGAAAGCTCATGCCGCCGGATTTTGAAACGAGACTGAGCCAGGCCTTTGCAGCGCATGTTTGGCGCCGTCTCGATTCTGGCTCCGGCCTTCGTGCCTTCAGCGAGTCCGATCCTCTAAGGCTGTTATCGCACAGCCTGGATTTCTGGCTGCCTTATGCGTTGATCGTCCTTGAAGACCTGATGAGAGACTTCGAACGCTGCGTGCCGGAGAATGAGAAACAAATTAAGCTCCTCGCCAAAGCACAGCAGGAGGACTTTCCCGAGGTTGCAATCGATCGTCCCCGCAAAGGGGGCACTCTTTGGATCGGCGAGGAAGATGCGAACACGATCACCGACATGGTCGTTGATGCAGCAGACGAGCACGGAAAGCTCTATCAGTTGATCGATGCTGTTCGATCTCATCGCGTCGTCGAAGACTTCTCACCCATTTGGTCCTACGCTCGAGAGGATTTTGAGCGAAAGCTGTATTCGAAGCGATCTAAGATAAAGGTGTCCTTCGTTGAGTTTTCCGATACTCTGCCAGTGCACAGCTCCCGAAGCGAATACACCGACGACCTACTTTGGCAGGACCTGACCTCATTGCTCGATGCCAAAGAAAGACATATCGTGGTGGCACTGCGAAGCGGGACAACAAAGCTGGGTGATATTGCTTCGACACTCGGTTACGCGAACCATAGCCCGGTGTCAAAGGCCCTCAATAAGATCCGAAAAAAGGCTGCAGCCTTTCTCAATCTCAACTAACTAAAATTGGCTCGTGCAAGCAAAGTCCCCAATCCGCTCCCTAGCTAGCCGCGTCACGCATTGGCTCCGTATGAGGCTAGCTTCCCCGCGATACCAGATCGTCTATCGGGCTTATTGGCGGCTCAAGACCCACCCGTGGTCGTTCGTTGTTGGACTCGTAAGCGTAACGGCTCTGCTTCTGGTGATATTGCTCAGAGTACAACTGGCTAGTGTCTTGGTGGGACTAGATTCGGGGTTGTCCGCTCAGTTGTCCATTGGGGTTGGAGCAGCACTGATAGGGCTAATTGCAGTTGTCTTCACCCTCAGCCTCTTTGTCATTCAGCAGATTTCCGACAGGTCTGTGCCGGGCATTCTTCGTGAATATGCCGCGGATGGAGCCACACGGACGATTTATGCGTCACTCTCCGGGCTGGCCATGGTCTGCCTTTTAGGGGTTTCGGTATCTTCCCGGCATCATCCAGTTCTTGCGTTTACGCTACCTATCTTTTGCGTCGCCGGGAGCCTGATCCTGCTTTCTGTGCTCTTCGAGCGCATTGCGTTCCTCAGCGACCCGTCCAACATCATTGAGCACATCGCGAGAACGGGCGCAGAAGAATTGAAACGACTCCGAAAGGTCCAAGAGGAGCTTTTGAGACTCAATCCTAATCTTAAGAATGAGACCGATACATTCGGGCGTCAAGTGGACCATGTTGGCATCGCGATTTCGGCTGTCTATGCAAGAGCTCCGTTTCTAACGAGACAGCTTACGAAATCCCTCTCGGCCCTTCACTCGCTGATGCGCCACTTCAGCAGTGAACAGCAGTACAGTCTTCTTGGCGAGTCAAGTAATGCTGTCGTGAGGCTACTCGGAGAGTACGTGCTCCTTCGCGGTTCGAGCCTTACCATGGCAGGCAGTGTTCACGCCATGATGGGGCTGGAAATGAAGTGGGACTCTCTCGTCGTTACATCGGTTGAGGCGTTCGCAGCGCTGATCCGGACGGCAATCGAGAGCAGCGATACGCAACGGGCAAAAATACTTCTCAGGGCTCTAGCTTGGCTGGCTCACCGCGCGATTGAGGCGAGTGTACCGAACGATGCCCCTGATGAGCACCCGACGGTCGACTTCATCAACAGCTACCTGACAGCCGTATTGCAACAAGGAGTTGCCAAGAAAAATATAGACGTGGTGCTCGCGTGGAATGACTCCCTGCTGCCGGTGGCGACTACACTCGCCAAATCAAAGTACTCTTCGAGTTTTCGCATACTGACCGAAGCATGGCTGCAAGCCGGCACAGTTGCAGTTCTGTCGCGTCAAGCAATTAGCGCGACTGATTGCGCCGGAACCCTTCTCAAGCTAATCGACTACTTAATACAGCAGTCGGCTCTCGCTCACTACAGGTTAATTAAGGACATTCGCGACAAGATAACGACGCTTTGCGAAGTGGAGGCCAGCTTGGGTGCAACAGGCCAGCCTTTAGGTGCGAAGCTCAGTGCATCTCCCGATACTCCGATTCGGATTGCTCTTTCTGGCGTGGCACCGATCTCATTCCACAGCATTCATGCTCGGATCATTAACCAAGTCGTACTCACATATCCCGATGAAAAGCACGAGTCGTGGGATGATGCGATTGTGATGCTGAAGGAATTCAACGACGCCCTGTGGACGCGGTTCGAAAGAATTGGAAAGGCATCGCTGACCGGTAACGAGTCAATCCTTTTCAATCTTAATCAAGCGGCATTCGCGATAGGGGAGCAGTTGCTCTGGCTTTGGTACCAACTCAATCAGATTCCTGCACCGAATCCGGACCTCTATGCGATCGCTGACGGCGAAGAGAGGGTCAGGATTGCGGGGCGTCTTCACAGAAGACAAGAGTTCAAAGAGAAGGGGCTTGAGGAGTTGTTGTCCTTGCACATAATTGCCTTCTACAGTCGGTGCAGATCGCTATTGCCAGTGACTGCGAACGACTCCGACCTGCGCGGTTGCCTGCAAAGCGCAACGGGACTCGGGATTGAAGCATTGGGTTTAGGACTGTCGAAATTGGCCGTGAGCACGATCCAGACCGTAGCCCGATCTTGTTCAGCAATGCTCAAGCAGGGGGGGATCGTGAAATTGGTTGACAACTGTCGAACCATCTCGATCCTGCCCGAGGTTGGCCTAATTGCACTCCATGAAAATGATGGCGATATGGTTGCGGAAATCGAAAAGGTCATTTCCTCATTGTTTGCTGAAGCAAAAGAGTTGGCCGGTCTGCAACCGGATGCGTTCCAGAACTGGAGCGCTCCCAATCGTCTCATTCTTGAACGTCTAGCCGAGTGGGCAAATGGAGAGAACCCAGACGGGCTATTTGGAGTGCGTTATCAAGCCTGGCGACCAACATTCAACCGAGAGGAAGCGCAAGTCTATCTACAGACTTGGCAAGGATTGCTTATCTGAGCCAGCAAACTCTACCGACCTCGGCAGAGGCTATTGAACAGTGGCGTACAAGTCTCGATTCTTCAGGGCCTTATGAAAACGGCTAGAATACGTGTCCCTTGGGTATGGTGATTGCCGTGCTCGTCGTCACCAATGCGGCACTCATCGCAAAGATTGCAATTTGCAAAATGACATCCCCAGATCAATTCGCAAGTATTGCGCGCGCTTCAGATCTGCGGCTGCCCACTTGCTCCAATATCGAAAGTTTCTGATGGAAAATCGCTGCCCAGCAGTTCTCTCAAAGTTGAAAGCGCCAGGACGTCCTGGTAAGGAGGAAACCTAAAGGCCAAGTTGCGGATATCGTTTTTTTGCAAAATATTTTCAGGGTCGATGTTTGGATTCCAATGGTGCGGCCCAACATAGAAAGGCGACACCGCATACCGCGTAAATAACGCCATCCGTTCTGGCGAATCGATATACCGCATCCAAAAGTTGCGTTGCAGATCGCGGTCAGTTACCCATGGACCATTTTTTAGAAAGAGGCCCCAATCGTGAAATGCTGGCCCATAGGAGAAATTAAGGTCGATCCGATCAAGGTGTACATCGGGTCCATATTGGTTGGCCATTCGTTCTAGATAGATTTTCCCAATGTCTTCTCTTGAGACATCCAAAATTCCCCTAGACGCGGCTATCGCTGGATCGGGCATGGGCCGGCTTCCTACGGCCGAAGCCGCGATTAGTTGCGCTACCCCATCTGCTCGCGCTCCGAGCATACAGATTCGCAGCAAACGCAGTCTCTCTTCGCCTTGACCGGACAGGAACAATTCGTCGGCTATACCTGTGACAAGCCGACTAGTCACTCTGTATTCACTTTCGCATAATGGATCGTCAAGACCATTAGAGAGTCCAACGACAGTATTTGCGACCCACACACATTTATGTAAATCGAGGAAATCGACAACTTTCGCGCTTAGTTTTTCCAGCAAGTTAAGTTTTTATCACTATTTCCGTCAAGCTTTTTAATTTCCCGAAACATCAGATTCCCAGTTTGCAGCTCGTCTGATTGATTTAGCTCTTTAAATAGGCGCATCAACTCCTTTTCTGGAAAGATCGTCACGGGCAAAACGCTTTGGAAATAAGCAGGGAAATAGGAGTTGCTTCGCAAGCTCCTTGTCCTAGTCGCGAGCTTATTGCGCTCGAAATATTTAAGAGCCACGGTTACTTTGTGGTTTGAATCTGATGCCTTGGCGCTTTCTACCTCATCTAGTCCTGAGAAAACGACTCTTCGGATTCGCTGTGCCTGTTCACGGACGAGTGGAGTAATTGCAAGGGCATCTTCACGTTCAAGATACGATGTCACTGCGGCCTCATAAACCTTATCGGACTCGGCAATTCCGCTTTCGATATCCAGGGCACAAAGGGTGTCGCGGAATTTCCACATTAAGTCTAGGGCTTCGGGCGCGAAGCAGCGGAGCGCGGACACAAACGTCAAATCAATCGAGTTTACCTCGTCAATGAGGGGCCATGCCTCGGATCGAACGGCACTAGCAAGACGGTGGATTTCGCGAATATTTGTACAAAGTGGAGCAAGAATGGCCTTCCAATATTGATGAATGGCATCCGAGTATTCGGTCTGGGCTTGCTCGTCTTCCCTAAACCATCCTTGGCTCCGAAAGATCGTAGTAAGCGTATCGTGAGTCTCAGACTCCAGGAATGAATCAACGAGCCTTGGGATTCGAAAGGAGTCGGAAAAAAACTTTTGATAGAACGTGTGCTCGACGTCGCCGAACTCATCTTTGATCATCTTCTCGACCTGGCGACGTTCCAGAGCGCACACGAAACTCAAGTGTGGCAGAGATGAAAATCCTCGGATCAATTTCAAAAGGACAAGAAGTTCTTCCTTTCGCATTCTGTCAATTTCATCGACGAATACCACGATCCGTTTGGGTAGCCTTGCGAGCACTGATTTCAAATCGTTGACAATATCCCCCTGGGTCTCTTGAGGGAGCCATTCTGTCAGGCTGCCAAAATGTGGCACAGTTGTCACAATTGTCCGCGCAACTTTCAGGGCGGTGCGGCGCAGGTGGGGAACGTAAAACTCCTTCGAGCATTCGGTAGCTATATCGCTCAGCAATTGGTCTGCAAGATTTTCCTTCGAGCCCGGCAACCAGCCATTGAATCGGACAATGATCGGTCGGTCACGAGAATCTGAGCGCAATGCATCCTCAATGAAATTCAACATCGAGGACTTACCCGACCCGAAATCACCATAGATCGCATATGTGGGTTTTCCATCATGTCGAATACTATCCGCGACTTGTTGCGCGAGATCACGGCGCTCCGGCCACGCTTGGGCAAGAGACACTTGAGGATCGTCTGAGCAGTCCTTAAGAACGGACGCAGAGGAGCGGTTGACAGAGAAAAATAGAATTCCCGTGCCGACCAAGACGATCAAAACTGCCGCGATACGCCAACCGCAGGACGGGACCAGGCCGGCAAGTCGGAATATAAGGAATGCTGCCACGGCCGGGACGACAAACGACCCTCGATTTGCCCCGGTCTGCCATGACCTCCACCACCTTATCGAGGCAGGTACAAGCCAGAGCAACAGTGCAGAGGCTGCAACTATGCCAATCAAGAAAGTTACGGCAATCTTCTGTGCATGGACCGGATTCCATAGCCAGTCGGTAAGGCGAATGTACATCTGCGTAAACTGGGGAAATAGCGCCGAGAGAGCTGTCCCAACAGCTAGGCCAAGCAGAATGGGCCTGCAATCCTCTTTTAGGAAGTTCCAAAACAGGCGAGCTGCACCGACGTCTTTCGGCATATTGCGCTACCACAGTTCTCAGCGAAATGGTTTGTGTTCTAAGAATAGGTTACAACCTTGTTGACACGATGGAACCAATCGAGCCGTAAAAGGACTCGTTTTGAGCCAAGGATCATTCACGTCATGTGCCTCCTTTGTGGCGGGGGGCTGTTCATTGCCGATGTCCCTCGGATGCCAGTTCGAGAGGACATGGAGCAGCGAACTGTCCAAGGTAAAATCAGCTACATATCGCATAGCCTCCCATAGATGACAGCCTGCCAGTTCAAGTCGCCTTTTTTCAACCGCGCCTGCCCCAACCCTACCGCCGTGCCGGAATTTAACTTATGCGCTTGCCATCTACTTAGCGTAGGTGAGGAGTATCCCGATCACCCAGTGTGGAAACTCTCAGCACTGCTAGCTTCAGAGTGGCCCGCAAAGATTCGAGAGCAGTTCTCAGAACTCGTCGAGAAGACGGAGAACGATCCAGCTATCGAATCGCATTACTTCGCCGGATTTTGGCTACCCATGATCGATCTTAGGGGAACTCAATTTAGCAAACCTGTTTTTTTCAATCACGCGGTTTTTCTTCGCGACGCAGTATTCTCAGAATCGACGTTTGGCGAAAGTGTCTGCTTTGCTCACGCATCTTTTAGGGGAGATGCTGATTTTATGTCGATGTCCTTTGAGAGCGAAGTAGATTTCGAATGGGCTCGCTTCAAGCAGGCCGCTCTATTTTCGGATGCTCGATTCGCAGGTGATGCGTTGTTCTGCGATGTGTTTATCGAAGGCGATCTTGTCTTCGAAGGCGAAACATTTGCAGGGGAGGCAGACTTTCGGTTTGCCAAGATAAGGAAAGACGGAAGGCTCGTATTCGACGGCGCTAACTTAAGCTTCGGTCGGTTCGGAGGCTTGAATCTCGATCGGGTCGATTTTCGAGGTGTGACGTGGTTTCAGTCGACCGCAAAAATGTGGACCAGAAGCCGCAATGCGCTATGGGACGAATTCAGGCCATTAGAAGAACATGAAACAGATCGCGACTTTCCGGAGATTGCGGACAGTTATCGCCAACTTGTACTGAACTGCGAAGGAAGGAGAGATTTCGAGTCGGCTGAGGATTTTCACATTGGGGAGATGGAAATCCGTAGAAGAACCGCGGAAACGAAAGTCCGTAAACCAGTTTTGAAGTGGCTGTGGAAGCGTCTCAATGCATACTCAATTTATTGGCAATTCAGCCGGTATGGAACGAGCTATATAGTAGCCATTATTTGGTTATTGGCGTGGGTCCTGGTGTTCTTCCCAATAGCATTTGTATTTTCGGGGTTTCAGTCAGTTGACACAATATCAGGGAAGCCCGCGGAAGTAATCGCATATCAGGTTGTGCCAGGTTTCCGGCATGCCGCCCAATGGTTCTTCGATTGGCTAAAAGCGATAAACTTCAGCCTCTCGATTGCTACTTTTCAGAGGACTCGCCTTTTTGAGCCTTCTGGTGACGCAACATATCTCATATCAGCAATCGAATCCGTCGTAGTAGCCGCCCAATCAGCGCTTCTCCTCTTCGCAATACGCCGACGCTTCAAACGATAGATGACATGCTTTTTGCGGCCTCTACAGGGGCCACCGTGAGGCGGCTTTCCCTTGTAGAGGGCGGTAGTTGCTATACGTCAACTGTAAGTAGAACGGTGCGGACGTTTGTTCCTGCACCGATAAAGGTATCCGGGGGAAGCTCTTCCCAGATACCGCCTCGGGCGTCAACGATGGGACGCAGTTTGTCGTTCTGACGTGGGCCGTTCGCGCAGATAGCAACGACTCGGCCACCCGGGGAGAGGTAACCGAGCGCGTGGGTGATGTGGTTGATGTCCTGACCGTCCGCAAAGGGCGGATTCATCACAATCCGGTCAAATTTGCCAAGCTCGTCCCTGCAATCGAGAAAATCGCCGTGATGAACATGCAGACCAGATAGGCCAAGGGTGAGGAGACTCCGCACGAGCTGACCGTTGATCTCCACGGCTACCTTGTCCGGTCCATTGCCGATCAAGCGCAGGATGTTTCCGGTTCCCGCGCTTGGCTCCAGGACGCGGTGCCTCTCTTCGATCTCAGCAAGCTCGACCATACGCGCGGCCAGTGCGGGCGGGGTTGGAAACAGTTGCGGAGCTGTCACGACTTGCACCCCTGTCTTAAGTGTTTGCCGCATGGCCTCGATTCCGCTGCCAAGAGCGAAGGGGCCGACCTTCGCCCCTGGCTGCGCCCTGGCCGCGACATCGGCTATTAGCTCGTCCTGCCGTTCTTTCGGGACGCCCTGCTCGTCCCATGAGCGGCGCAAGGCAGCCTCGGGATCTATCTCGTGCGCCTCTTCTGGTGGAGGAGGTTGCCGGAGAGAAAAACCGATTCCATCGCTGGATTCGATCAATAGGCCGTCATTGCGCTTGGCTTGGACCTCGGCGGGGGTCATAATGCCGGTGAGTTTGTCGAAGGGGATTGTTTGAGAGAATGGCCTTCCTCCGTCGCTGCGGTTCCGAAGGATCGATACAGAAACCTTGTTCACCTTCTGGATATAGGACCAGCCGCCACGGTTGGAAGCCCAGCATTGGCAAGCGCCGCCCTTCTGCGGGCCGGTCTTGTCTGTGACTGTTCCGCCCGCTTCGGCAAGCATCGCTTTTTCGTAGGCGATACGGTTTCGAAGATGATTGATCCAACGAACATAATGCGGAATCCTGCGGGGATACGAGTTCAGTGCAACGGTTAAAACCTCGTCCAGGGTGCGGGGTGCATAAAGGTTTGGGAAACTGCCTGTCAGCGCATCGTATGCGCTTGGGTTCCCGTTGAAGTCTTCACGGTCGCCCGCCTTCCGTGGCAAATGCAGGTGGCACATACCAGCAATGCGGAGCGCGACCTTGGCCTGTAGATCCTTGTCGCTCTCATTGGCGCAATCTGTCCATAGTTTGAGCCACATCTCGGCCTCCTGTTTGTAGCGGTCCTGTTTGCGCTGGTCGGCTTCAAGTGTCTTGATTCGGCGGGCGCGGACGGCGGGCGCTTCTTTGTACTTCGCGTGACGAACTGCGCCAGCGGCGCGGGCTGTCCAATACTTCGACGTATCCCACATCTTCACGGCTCGGCGCATCCCTGACTCGATCCGCTCGGCATCCTTGCGGGCGCGACGCTCTGAGTGATGCCCGACGAGTATCGGCTGACCGAAGGGTATTCCGTCCGTGATGTCGGTTACTGCCTTGTGGGCGCGGTCGGCATCATCGGCGCGTTTGTCGCTGTATTCGCTGAAACGGTCGCTTCGCTCCTCGGCGCGTTCTACCAGGCTTGTATCTTCATCGCCAATTTCGCCGCAAAGCTCAAGCAAAAGGTCTTCTCTCTGCGGCGTCCACATCGGAGCGAAAAAGAGCTCCTGCTTCGGGGCATAAGAAAAGCCAGCGGCTTTGACTCGTGCGTAGGTTTCGGCGTCTAGGCGCGTGGAGCTATAGAGGCGGAGTTTATTGTCTTCGGGGGAATAGGTCGCGGTATAGCTCATAGGATTTTCTCTCTTTCCGGTCGTATGTTGTGGTTGTTGGGTCGGCGCTAGATGAGTCCTGCAGCTCGCATAAAGGAGGGGCAACCGTGGGGGCATGTGCCGTCTGGTTCTACCTCGCAATGCTCAGTACAAAGTGCAAGCGCGTTCGCGTCGCCAAACATCACCTCTTCGGCCATAGCCTCAAAGGTGCGTCCTTCTTGCTTCAGCATCTCGGATAAGCTGATGCGGTAGGGATTCGCTGTGTGGTTGCTCATGGGGTGGTTCCTCCGTTTTTGAATGGCCTTGCTGTGTTTGCTCACAAACACGCCTTGGCCCTGGCCCACGCCAGCGAGGGCGGCAAGTGCAACGGTGTGGGAAAAGTGGCCTACAGGCCAGCCAAAGGCCGGAGGAAGCGAATACCTGGAGCTGCACGGAGCTTTTTCCATCGCCTTGCGCGCGCCAGGAGCAGCGCTCCTCAGTAAGGTCTGGTTTCCTCGCTTCGCGCGTAGCGCAGAAGATCGCTTTAGCTGTTGGTATCTCTTATTGAGCTTGTGGTGGAAGAGTGGAATCGGAATGTTTTGAGCCGCTGCTCAAAACGCTTTTCGGCTTTGTAGATGGCGAGGAGAAGAGGCAGATAAAGCTACCCTACCAAGTGACGTAGAGTGAATGCATAAATTTGGGCCTTAAACGCCTTTGTGGTGGCTCTCTCGCTTTGTCAAGCTGGCTCGCGGACTGTTGCGTCACAAAGCTCAGACGGACAAGCATCAAGGCATCAAAGTCGGTAGCAGATAGCCGAGTTGAATCAGGTCGCAAGGTTTGCGGTCGAAGGACGCCGCGATTCGATGGCGATCACCGATGATGGCGATAAGGTAACGAGTCTTGTTCGCTGGACGGGGCGCATCCCGATAGTGAACCCAAAGGTGCAGCTAAAAGTTAGATTGAAGTTTCAGCACACATACCAACGACATGAGTGCTCCTCCAATTTTTCGGACACTGTCTGAAAAATCTATGGCCTTAACGAAATCGCGGACGGCGATTGCCTCTTCGATGGCACGAACCCGGCTGATGTCTATCACGCTACAACAGGGAAATAGTGCCGCACCCAATTTCAGTCGGGCATATAAGGTACTTCTCGACTATGCGGCAGCATGAAATCAGTCGCAAGTGCTATGCCGACGAACACCCGGTTGTAACACTCTATTCAGGTAAGGGCTAACAGCATCCGCCCACATCCTGCCATGAGCATGGAGGCCCGTCGCACTCATGTGGACGCCAAGGCCATTGTTTTGGCGATAAAGACCAGTGAGCGTATCTGTATTAGGCCCCGCGAAGGCGAGACCGGGTTGCCAGAGGCTGCGTTGGGCTTGCTCAAGCTCAGGTGTACGCGGATCCGCTGGGGTGTGGTAAGTGGCTTCGGCGACGAACCAAGGGAAATCCCAGCCTGCATCTCTTCGCGAATTATGGATAAGCGTGATCATCATCTTGTGATAGGTGCTAGCAGGAATTTGATGAGCGGGAGCTTGGTGCGCGTCGGATTCTCCCTGATGCCAGAGCAGAGCGCGGAACCCGTGAGGTCCAAGTTGATGGATGCGCAGCATGAGGCCACGAAAGAGGGTGCCGTCGCTTACGAGCGTTCCATCAGGCCGGGTAACGATGAAGTCCTCTTTCGTGGGCATTACCTGGACGGGTATTCCGCCAGGAAGCCATTGGCGTACGCTGGTCGAGCCGGACCCGACGGACGCGACGCCGACAGGAACATGGAAACGCCTGACGAGCGCGTCGCCGAACGCGGGGATGAAGCTGCCTCCATTGCTGTTGTCTTGCACACCGGGCTGAGGATCGTCGGCAATGCGCCACTCATGTCCGTCAAACGTTGAGACCAGACCGGATGTGACCACCTGGCGAACTTCACCGTAATTGGTCGAGTTGGACTGTCCGGCAACGATAAAGATCTCGCCGACGCCCACATGCGGGACCGTGAGGGTAACGTCAGGATTGTGAGGTTGCTGAGCGCGGACGGTCAGCGAGTAGAATCCTCCAGCGGGGGTCGCGAGTTCGAGATCGAAAGCTCCGGTTATTGCGTCAGATTTGACTATTTTCCAGTGATCAGCGACGGTACCGACCACGGACGGGTCTTGCAGAAGGAGTTCCAGATGAGAGCCTGCGGGGGCGATGCCGCTGACGTGAATATTTCCGCAGTCATGGGTCCGACGCTGAAAGACTTGATAATCTAGCGGCGAGTTGAGAGTAAGTTTAGAGGCTGGGGCAACTGTTTGCGCGCCGCAGATCAAAGCTGCCGCGAACATGATGGCCAGCGCGAGCAGAGATTTCCGAACCGAACGAAGCATAAATAACCTTTATTTTGGATTTGCAACTAGATTAGTGGGAAGAGTTCGCCGGAAAGTGCAATCAAAGAGAGACATTGCGCAGCGGATGGGCAGGCGCGCGTTCGGAGCGTTATCTGTTCGCCACGCCGATGCCTGTTGCAGACGTATGCACCGAACGATGGGGCGGTTACGACTACCATTGTCCAAACGCTAACTCCGTTATTGATCCGGGCTTGG
The DNA here is from genome assembly GCA_041691255.1 of Granulicella sp. Classification (GTDB taxonomy): domain Bacteria; phylum Acidobacteriota; class Terriglobia; order Terriglobales; family Acidobacteriaceae; genus Edaphobacter. The sequence goes on from JBEPUY010000021.1 coordinate 33,861, forward strand.
GCGCGGTCGTCCGAGCCGCGTCCGCTGCTTTCCCTGTGGCGCAGTTCGCCACAACGAAGTCCACGATTGGCTTGGGATCCGCAAGACCGTGCGGATGATGACCGCAGCCTTGCTTTACGATCAGAGCGAAGCTGCCTCCCATCGCGAGGTAGCGGGCTCGCACTATCGCCGTGTTCTCGGATACAGGGACCACTTCATCCACATCTCCGCAAACATGGAGGATGGGGATCTTCGCCGAAGCTATCGGAGCAAGGATATCAATAGGATTTCCTTTGAACGCCATCATCTCCTGCTCTCCGGAGAAGTGATAATCGCGAATGGCTTCTTGCCAGCCGAGGGCATCACCGCTTCCTTTTCCCTTGCCGCCAGGCCAGCTCTTCAGATCACAGACAGGAGCGTCGCCGTAGAGACAGCCGACCTTGTCCATATTCACGTAGGCCCAGCGATAGATGTATAGGCCACCGCGACTTAAGCCTTCAAGGGCCGGTTCGGCCGCGAGGCCATGCTCGCGAGTCATTCTGGCATAAAATACATCAAAGTGCTTCATAGCATCTGGACACCCGAAAGTATTGCCGACATCGATAAACGCGAGGTGAAAGCCAACCTCCAGAAGAGCCAGATCCACGCCGGGAAACTCATCCCAGAACATTGCTCGCCATACCCACGGGTTACCTGCAAGGGGCGCATTGGGCTTGACCATGTAAGCCTGACAGCCATCCACGCGAAGGATCTGCATAGCGTAGCCGTGATACTCCGGAGCCTCAAGTTCGGCCCCGTGAGCTTGAGGGTTCGAGAAGCTTGACGGTACCGCCGTACCAGCGGCAAGTGCAGCGAGCGAACAAATCAGTTCCCGACGATTCATTGTGACCTCCTTGGCGAGAAAACAAATCGGTGTTCGCCATGTGATATGCATTTATCGACATCTGTCTAACATCATTAACTGGTGCAGTTATCGGCACACGCAGATCAAAGCGAGCAAAATCTACTCTTCACAGCTCTTCCATGCCCTCTCCTGTTTCGACTATGGGTTTCGAACCACGCATTGGCCTAGACTTACCGAATCCTTTGCTGCTGTTGAATCCAGCGGAGAGCAACGACGATGTCGGAATCCGCTGGCTTAAGTCTTAGCGCCTCCATCAGTTCACGCTGGCCAGTATCGAGATCCCCACTGTGACACGCAGCCAACCCGAGGTTCTTCTTTAGATCTCCCAGGAGTGTGCATTGACCGCACATACGAATCGCTTGCTCAAAAAAGTCTATGGCTGATGGCCATTCCTGCTGTTGCATTGCTTCAACACCCCGGTTTCCCAGGCTCTTTATGGACTCCATCTGCTTATCAATTTGGTCCTGATTGTCGTGCATACTGTGAAAGCGAGCAAGAAGGCGGCTTGACTCTGCGGGATCGCTCTGACGCAAGGCCTGCGAGAGCAGATACGTTGTCTTCAAGTCATCCGGGTCAATCGCGAGCACGCGCCTCCATGTTTCGACGGCGGCAGCATGACGGGACTGATAGGCGAGGCATTGACCAAGCAACCTTAGGTAGGTGATGTTTACTGGTTCAATACTGATAGCGTGGTCCAAAAGTTCAGAAGCTTTGGCATAATTATTCCGCTGCATCTCCAATGTTGCCCAGGAATACCAAGCCTTCGCTAGATGTGGGTCCAACTGTGTGGCACTGGAGAAGTTCTCGACGGCGTCGTCAAACCGTTTGAGATCGGAAAAGATCTGAGCGCGGACGAGGAAGCCTTTTGCAAGCTTAGGATCGAGCTTCAGGGCCGTGGAAATTTCGAGAAGAGCTTCGTTCGGCTGATCGTTGTCAGCCAAGGCTAATGCGAGGTTCAGATGTAGTTCCGGATCAGAGCTAGCTATCGAAACAGCCCGCTGGAAGAGTTCAATTGCTCGGGAATTCTTGCCCAGGCGACCCTCCACCTTGGCAAGCTCGGATATCACAGCAATATTGTTCGGTTCTGCCTCCGCAGCCTGTAGCAATGGAATCTCTGCCTCGGCCACGCGGCCGGAAGTAGCCAGATCTGCTCCCTGCTTCAGAAGAACTGGTGCTGATGCCGCATTGCTGCTCTGCTGCCCCCACGACGTACAAAGAACCAGGCTCATTCCTACGGCGACTAACAAGGGATAACTTCGGGACAATTGCATCGAAAATCTCCGGCGAACCGCTCAGGGAGGCTACGCTCTGAAACGCCCTGCATGATCTTTCCTATCGAACGTGAGCCGTGTGCTGGCCCGCTCAATGGTCGCACTTCGGGTGACACCTGATTTCAACCTTCCACAACCTCTGTCAAGCGAAAACGCGTATGCAATCCAATCCGCAACATTTTCCACTGATCATCTTAACTTTCAGAGTGTGGCTGCCATATGTCAGTCCTAGCACCTTAAACACTGGCTGCTGTGTGTTTTTTCCTGAAGCGGCGTAGCAACTGTGAAACCCATGTGAGGCTCCATCAAGATAAACCTCCACATCCCCCATGTCCGAATCGGTCTCGGTAAGATATTGAATACCCGTACCGACAAAGGTATGAGAAAAGTAATCGCCTGAATGGGTGGTCAAGTGAATATCCTGGTTATAGTCCGTCACTCGACGAGCGCTCTCGGTAGACCAGCCGCTACCTATGTATTTGATATCGGGATCTCGGTCGTTCACTACCGATCGCAAGCGGCTCAGCACTCGGAAAGCACCAAGTATGGCATGAGTGCCGCCATCCTTCACAAGACGGACCTTATGTAAACCGCTAGATAAGCCCTTCACCTCATAAATGATCTGTTGTAGGCGCGTTGCGCCAGCTGCAAAGCAGTTATAAGTACTCACAAGCTTCCCATCAAGGTAGATATGCACGTCGCCCATATCAGAGCCGCGCTCCGAAAGGACCTGAATGCCGCTTCCGTTGAACGACAATTCTGCATACGCTCCATCGGTGGTGGCGATGTGCACCTCATCGCCGTATCCCGAACTGCTATGAGCGGAACGGGCCCACGGCCCCCCGCCGTACATGATCTTGTCGGAACTGCTGTTGACGGTGTAACGGCCAAGAAGCTGATCTGCCACTTCGATAAACGGGATCTCAAACGCCGGCTGAATCAATCCGGATGGGTTGATGATAGGCATGTCCCAGGTGATGGCCCCCCCTGGGTTGACGAGAGAATTGGTGACACTGATTAGTTCTGGAATTGTATATTTCGGGCGGTCTCCCTCGGCCCACGTCTTGCCGGCAAACGTGAGACATTGGGTCAATACTTTTGGGTTGGGGCCCTCTGTGGTGTCGGCCGGGGCAGTAGTCCAGCGGCTGTTGATGAAGATGCCCAATCCGCTATTCTCCTCGCCCGCGGTATAGTCTTCTTGCGGAGCCAAAGCCTGAATGGGATTTTGAACTCCGGGGTTGAACGCCACGAGCGATTCGCTATTCCCAGCTCGAGCTGCTGCTGCAAATGAGGCCCAATTGGGCGCAGCCGTGAAATTGTACATTGCGTCCCCATAGTAGCAGCCATCAAACCACCAGCCCCGGACCTTCGAGCCCCAGCGTTTGGACCACTCCGCTATGATGTTTTGCCACATGAGTTGGAAGTTCGACAGCCGGTACTTACCTTCCTTCCACTGCAGAGCTGTGCAAGCCCGAGGATCATTTGACGGCGCACCCGATGGCAAATAAACCATCAAACGGATGCCCCGTGGATGAAGCGATTTGTAGAGATCCTCTACTAGATCCCGGCTCGACATGCGGCTTGGCTTATGGCCGACAATGCTGTCATAGGTTGCATTCGGCGAACAGTAGAAGCCGGAGTTCTGCCCAAGACAATGAATCAGGTATCCTGCACCCAACCGCTGTAGTTGGTTGGCCACTGCTTCGGTATCGTAGGCGTCGACCGCTGTATTCCATGCCTCAACGGTTGTGATCGGCGGGTGTTGGCACTCCGCCATCTGACCCTGGTTGAAAACTCCCCACTGTGCTTCATGGAGCCAGTCCGTCGCCGCCCCTCCAGATGGCAACGACTGCCCGAAAACTCCTGGAATGACGCCCCAGCCTGTCGAAGCTCCAACGATACCTATACCCAGCGCGCTTCCGCTAAGCCCAATGAACTTGCGGCGGTTGAACTGGTCAGTCATAGCGCGCACCTCCTCGATCCTTGTTCTGATGGATTGATTTCTTTTCATTCGGCTCACCAGAAATGAGTGTCCGTCCCATCACATCTAGAAACGGCACTATTCCGTAATATGTGACGGCACCGTCGAAAGCTGCTCGCGGTCGGTGCCGGCCAGGGAATATTCGCAGCCTACTCGGGCTGTACGGACTACCCAGTAGGCTGCACCGGCTACTAAACGAAAACGCGCAACGCATCCAGGATGGCGTAGGTGCCATCCACCTTTTTTACTTCGATTGTGTGCTGACCGGCGGTCAAGTTTAAGACGGTATACATCGGCTGCTGAGTCAGCTTTCCCCCAGAGGAGTAGCAGCTGACGGTCTGCTGGGATATTCCGTCCAGTAAAATCTCCACGTTTCCCATATTCGAATCGTTTTCCGTGATGTATTGGATTCCCGTACCCACAAATGTATAGGTAAAGTAATCTCCATTGTTGGTCGTGTACTGCACATCTTGGTTTACATCAGTGACATTACGGTTCGAATCTAGACCCCAGCCGCCTCCGACGTAATGTATGTTCGAGTCGGTATTATTAACTACGGTGAACGAAGTGCTGAGTATTCTGTAGGCATCGAGTACCATGTACTGACCATCAACCATTTCCATGGTTACCGTATGGTTGCCCGAACTCAATCCGAATTTTTGGTAAATCACCTGCTGGGTTCGCTTTGCTCCGTTTAAGTAACAGTTGTACGTCGACATGAGATTGCCATCGATATAAATGGCCACATTACCCATGTCTCCCCCTCGCTCGGAAAGGATCTGGATCCCACTGCCATTAAAGGACCACGTCGCGTAGTCGCCGCTCACACTAGTCGCGTGAACGTCATCGCCATAGTCGCCTACCCCCCGGTTGGGGGAATAAAACCAACCACCACCGACATACGAAATGCTCGGGTCACTGTCGTTTGCAATCTGACGTCCAAAAAGCTGGTCTGCCACTACGGTGAACGGTGCCTCGAAACTAGGCAGGATCGTACCCGATGGGTTAGACACCGGCATATCCCACGTAATAGCGCCTCCACCATTGGTGACCGCGTTCGTCGCACTCAGCAACTGTGGAGTGGTATAGTTCGGGCTACTTCCCTGGCCCCAAAAAGTTCCCGCATATGTCATGCAATGGAACTGTATCTGTGAATTGGCAGCTTCAGTGGCATCTGCCGGAGCGGTAACCCAGCGATTGTTGCAGAAAATCTGCAGTGGGTGATCAGTCTCACCAGCTGTGTAGTCTTCCTGGGGAGCCGAAGCCTGAATCGGAACCTGCACGCTTGGATTGAATGCCAGAATCGATGCACTGTTCCCACTGCGCGCTGCTGCCGCAAACGTATCCCAGTTGGGAGGATTTGTGTAGTTATACATCGACTGTGGATACGGGGCGAACATACCGTCAAACCACCATCCCGCGACTTTGTTTCCCCATCGATTGGACCAGTCCTGCATGACGCTCTGCCAATTGTTGAGAAATGTTGTTTGCCTTGTGCCGGCAGAGTACCCCTGCCAACCAAGGGCAGTTTCAGCATTGCTATCGCTCCCAGCAGCAGCGGCCGGTAAATAAACCATCAACGCAATCCCGCGCGGGTTCAGAGCAGCATAAAGGTCAGACACGAGGTCTCTTGTGGAGCAGGGGCTGGGAGTTTCGCCGACGATACTGTCGTACGTCGCGTTGGGCGCGCAGTAGAACCCTGAGTTCTGCCCCAAACCATGGATCAGGTAGCGTGCCCCCATTCGCTGGAGCTGGTTGGCGACGGCATCCACGTCAAACGCATTGACGGCTGCGTTCCAGGCAGAGATCGTGGTGATTGCAGGCTGCTGAAACTCTGCCATTTGGCCTTGGTTGAATACTCCAAACTTTGCTGCATACAACCAGTCAGTCCTCGAGCCGCCCGAAGGCACGGTGCTCGCGAACACTGAACCGATGTCAGGCATCACGCATCGCGTTCCTATAGCCGTAACTCCGGCGGCAGCTGAACTGATCTTAATAAAGTTTCTCCGGCTAACCGTTAAATTCATGACTCATCTCCTTGCGTTGCACTTGCCAGGTTGAGGTTGGATTTCGGAGCTGGGGCATAAGTGATCCCCAGTTATCGGTTATCTAGGCAGCCGGTCACGCGGCCCAGAGCTTACATGGAGCAATCGACCTTAGAGAGGGTTCAATTGGGCAGATTGAGATGTTCAATGACCAGTTCTGAGCAAAACGCTCGATTTCATTGCTCCGTTCTTGAATGAGGTCACCTCGTTTGCTCGTGACAGATCTCCTCCGTCGACGACGATACCGCGGCTTTCAGCTCCTTCTATCTGCAGGCATGTCGAACATGTTGTCATCGTGCGCAAGGCCGTAATCAGTAAGTGCTTCGAGTCGATGAACCTAAGCAGCGACTCTCCAGAAGCGTTGCCTTGCGCGCTGATAGCGTTCAGAGCGGCATCCTCGACGTGATCGAACACAATCGCTGGCCGCATATCTGGCGTATCGACCTTCATGCGCAAATTCGTCAGCGTCACGCCGCTCGCATTACGTGCGTACAGACCGTACGCAGGCATAGGACCCAACATGAAATACTCACTCGCCACTTGCGGGAGATCACGACGCGCCGCCATCGCTGCGGTTCCCCCGCCACCGAACGTAAGTTGAACATCGTCGAAGGAGATGTCCTCAATCGTCCCGTTGCCGACGGCATTCAGGGTGATGCAGTTGAAACGCTCCCCTTCGCGATAATCGCCTCCATCCGGCAGACCTTCCAGTCTGCCTGGGTTGGTTGTCACTGTGCCGTGAATGTGGCTGAAGCTTATGCGGCGCGCGACTGGAGGCTTTCTGGAGGATTCGGCCAACTCGGGTGTGAGACCCGGATTCACCGCTTTACCGTGTTCCCCCGGTCCAACGCTGATATGAATTGGGCCAGTAACATCATTGAGGATCAGGTTCGAAAAGGAAATGTCTTCAAACAGCGCACCTTCATTCCCTTGAAACTTGATGGGACAGCCGTATACCTGCTCTAAAATGCAGTTGGAGATCGCGATATTGCGCGCCACTCCACCACCAAACCGGAAAACAGACCAGCGCGTACTGAAAAAGCAGTTGTTGACTGTAAAGCACTCACAACTTCCGAACATGGCACATGCGTCATCCAACGCATAAACTACGCAATTACTCACGGCAACATGTTTGCAGCTAATAAAGTGGAAGCCATCGTTGTTGCCATTCACGCGGTTGTGGATGTACACCCGGTCAATCTGAACCAGTCGGGAATGAATGATGCGGACGCTATGGTAAGCACCGTTGACCAAAGCGACATCTTTAATGAGTACTCGTTCGCAGCCGTAGAAGAGGACATGGTAGGGGCGTTGATCGTCTTCCAACCCACTCTGCGACAGTTGATTTGGCCCCGGCGCTACAAATTGCGCACCCTGTCCGTCGATCGTTCCCATGCCTTCTATGGTGATGTTCTTAGCATTGAAAGCGTATATAAGAGCCCAATTCCCGTCATTCAACGTAGAGTCGCCTTTTACTGGAATGGAACCGGCGGCGTGATAATCCTTTCCTTTGCCGCTGCCCAATAACTTGCCTGAAGCTACAATGTGAAGCGTTACATTGCTCTTCAGCTCTACTGTCCCGATGACAAAGGTCCCCTCAGGTACAAGGACTGTTCCACCTCCGTCCATGTGACAGGCGTCGATAGATGATTGAACGGCCACCGTGTCCAGCGCGACGCCATTGCCCTTTGCGCCATAGGCACGAATGTTATACACACGACTGCCCGCGTCATCCTCTCTGTGCACGGATGTGGCAGCCGTCTGAGCTCCTACTCTGGTAGCGCTCAGGATGGAACCGAGCGCGATGGCCGCCCCCGGCAACGCCAGCCTCCCCAGGCACTCTCGCCGGGACAGGATTGAACGTTCGGTTGCTTCGACGGTCTTTCTGATCAGTGGCTTCATTATTGGTACTAACTCCTTCGTCTACAAACGTTCATTGGAAAGAAGAGCTACGGTCCGCAAGCGACAATTCATTCCTAACGGTGACTCGTACACCGCTCGCCATCTTGCATTGGGTCCGCCTGTCTGCGGCGCTGATCACAGGCTCTCAGTCTGTGACATTGGAAATCTCTATCACCGCACCTTTGTGAGCATCGCCGCTGATCTGCGAAGGCTTTGACGCCCAGCGCAAATCGTTGCTCGTGAGCGTGATTCCTTGGGACTGCGCACCCTCTACTCGAACGAAGGCAGTCACCTGACTTAAGCGGCGCGAACCATGCACAAACGTCCCTCGCGTGTTTTGAAGACGGAGCAGACACTCCGCCTTAGGATTGCCTTCCGCTCGAACGTTTGCGATTTCTAGATCTTCGGCATCGTCACATACGATCGCTGGTCGCTGGTCGGCTGATGCTAGTGAAAATCGAACATTTTGTAGCGTGAGCGCCCGAACGTGATGTGCGTATAAACCGTAAGCGGGTAACACTCCGAACATGAAATATTCTGGATAAGTGTCGCGCAGATCGGGCACGTTCCGCCGCGCTGCCTCTTCGGACGTGCCTCCACCAGGAAAGGTGATGTCAATATTGCTGAAGGTAATGTCTTCGATTGGGTGCCCGGGAAGTCCTGTGATTGAGATGCAGGATTTCTCCTCGCCTGCCAAAGGCTCTCCCATGCCGAATAGTTCAGGCTGGGCCGTCTGAGAGACCTGGGCACGGATATTGCTGAACTGCACATTTCGAAAGGTACCGATGCGCCGGTTCTCATTGCCGCTTCTTTCGATGCTGCCCCCGACCCAGTTCGCCAAACGCAATGAAATTGGGCCCGTCACATTGTCCATTACGATGTTATCGAAGACAATGTCTTTCATCCCTGCGCCTTCGTTCATCTGGAGCTTGATCCCGCATCCAAAAGTGTCATGAATGACACAGTTTGTGACGGCGATGTTTTCGAAGTTTCCTTTCGCCTCCGGTCCGAACCGGAACGCAGCCCAGCGGGTGGAGATAATGCAATTCGTGATAGTTATGTTCCGGCAGGGCATGACCGCGTTGGTTTTCAGCGCAATGGCATCGTCGCCGCACCTCAGGCGACAATCTGAAACAGCAACGTTCTCGCAACTATCGATATCAAATCCGTCGTTGTTTACATTCACCGCGCTGTCGATTCGCACCGCATGGATATACACTCCACTGCATTCCGACAGGTGAGTGCACCATCCCGCCGAATCCCTGAGTTCAACGCCGATGAGCGAGATATCCCGACAAGCTTGGAAATGAATGATCTTGTACCGGTGCTCCTTGGTTCCGCGTCCACGCCCATCCACTCCGCCTGGCCCTGTCACGGCTATGTTCCGTGCGTTTCGTGCAAACAGCACGGCTCCCGTTTCAGCATAATCCTCCCCCTTCCCCGTGGCGACGATGCAAGCTTCTGCGGCTAAATAAAGATTTACGTTGCTCTTAAGCTCGAGGGTGAGACACAGGTAATCCCCATTGGGTACATAAACTACCCCGCCTCCTGCCGCGGTACAGGCGTCTATTGCTCTTTGGATCGCCTTGGTGGCCGGCTTTTTGCCGTCGCCTTTCGCTCCGAATTCGACTACGTTGAACGATCCCACAGCAGCTTGAGGAGGGCCCTCACTCTGTCCGACCAGGGGCAGCGCGACGGCAGTCGTGAACAAACCGGTAACCCAGAATCTCCGATTCACGTTGTCCTCCTCTGCTTGTTGGCAAAGTACGCCGAAAGATCTCGTGCCTGCATCGCGGTGATTGTCAGAGCATGATTTTTCATCAGATAGACACGATGCGAGAGAGAGGGGGCGTCATTTTGACCGCCCCCTACCCGTTTGTTCTCGGGGATCGTCCCTCTCCGCCACGACAACTAGAAGTTCAGCCTAAGTGCGAACTGGAGCTGACGTGGTGCAGCTGCTAGTCCGAAAATTTGCCCAACTGTTGAGGAGGAGATATTCGAGTCAGGAACTCCATAGTTCTGGATATTCATGATGTTGTACGCTTCGGCACGGAACTGGATATACACACCTTCGGAATAGGAAAAATTCTTTAGGACGGAGACATCAGAATTGATCACGTGAGAAGACCGCATCGAATTGCGCCCAACGTTGCCGAAGCTTCGAACGGGAACACTGAACGCCGCGGGGTTGAACCACTCCAGCGATGTCGGATGTGCAGGTGTTGGATTTACACCAGGTACCAGGTTTGGTCTACCGTAACCGTCATAGGGGTCTCCAACTTGTGCGATATCCCCGCTGACGCTCATGGTATAAGGCTGTCCGGATCGAAGTTGCGAAATTGTATTAAGCTGCCAACCTCCCAGCAGAACGGCAGGCAAGCCAGTGTTGAGGTACTGTTTGCCCTTTCCGAACGGCAATTCGTAAAGAACGAAGACCGAAAGAAAATGAGGGACATCGAAAGACGAGACAGAGCGACTGTTCCGTGGATTGTAGAACTCCTGATTTTGGGAGCCACCACCAGGGCCTGATTCAGCTGCACCAAACCGGCCGCTGCTGTTATCGATCGACTTAGACCAGGTGTAGGAAACCAAGTACTCAAATCCGTGCTGGATCGGATGGTTGACTTTGACCTGAAGCGCGTTGTAATTGGAGTTGGCCGTGTTCTGGTCCCATGGTGTGGGGATCATGTACGGATACGGAATGGTGGATAGATCTCCCGGAACTCTCGCTTGGTTGGCGACGCCGCCATAGTCCAGATTGTGAGACTGTGATCCCACATAGCTCACTGAGAAGATATTATTCTCAATTGCAGCGTCAACGCCCAGATTGTACTGCTCGGAGTAAGGGATTTTGTTGTGGGGATCAGAGAAATAGCCTTGCTGGTTGAACGGTGTTGGTGAAGGGATGCCCAGTTGAAGCTCGCTCTGGCTGTCTGCGAGGGTAGTGGAGGGATTAACCAGGCTTTGGTTGTATGAGGGAGACGCTGAACCCGTTGCGGGCCAATTACCGGCAGAGTTTGTGAACGTCTGGCCGATACCGCTTTGATTGTCATACACGATGCCGAAGCCCCCGTGTATGGCCGTGTTGTTGCTTCCGCGGTAAGCAAAACCTAGCCTCGGTCCGAAATTCAGCCAGACCGGGTAGGGTCCATGCACCGGGTTCGGATCCACTTGGATGTGGCTACCAGCTAATGATCCGTCGTAACCGGGGACTGCCGCGAGATTTGTCGCAGCATCCGTGCTCGGACCCGGAATGCAGGGGGATACAAGTGTTGCGGCGCACGCAGGAGGAAGCTTACCGCCTCCGAGGTAGTACACACCGTTATCAAAATCGAAACCGTTGATGATGCCAAACGGCAGTTGCGGCTGATTCAGGTGGTCGTAGCGGAGACCGGCGTTCACAGTCAGACGAGGCGTGGCCTTCCAGGAGTCTCCTACAAAGAGGTCCCAGGTAGTTTCCCGGCTTCTATACCCGCCATTGGGGAACGCTACAGCCGCGCTGCTAGGAAGGTCAAGCAGTGCGCTGGCGAGAGAATTACCCGTATTCTGCTGAACAGCGGTTGTTGATGGCGCCGAACCCGCAGTTCCTGTGGTGAGCGGCTCTGCAGTGATGAACGGGCCGAAGCCATAGTTCTGCGAGGCCTGAAGCTGTGTACGGCGTTGCTGGAAGAAGCCGCCACCGAACTTCAGCGTGTGCTTCCCGTGCTCGAAGATCAGATCGGAGGAGAGATTAGAGCCGGAGTCTTTTCTAATGGAAACGCCGGCCAGACCGGTCCCTCCGTAAAAGCCGATTCCCAGAGCCGGGGGCCCTAGAGCCGGATTGTTGTTGCCAATTCCCGCCAATCCACCATTACCTAGGGAATTTACGGCCTGAAAAGCTGGGACGAACGGACGAGTAGTAAAACCACCGCGCACATCAAAGAGAAGTTTGGGAGAAAACACATGAGTCCAGCCCAAGCCTTCGTTGATGGCATTAAACTTGGTGGTTACGTTCACATGAAGGTATTGGGGCGACTCGATGAGCTGCCTTTGATTACTGAAACGACCCCAGACATTGTCCTTACTAGAAAGAGTCTGATCAATCCGTCCCGTGAAGCTGTCATTGTTGTTTGTGCTGGAGTGTCCGTTGTAGACGTTTCCATTAGGAACTCCCGTGACATTGGGGCGGTCCAGATAAAACTTGAAGTAATTCTGAATTGCTGAGTTGATACGGCTCGGAGGAATTACGTTTGGAACGCCGTTATAGCTAAACTGCTGACGGATCAGAATGGGGTGGCCAGCGCTGTCGACACCAGTGGTCGTCGATGCCGGGTCATAGATCGGTTGAGGCGCGCTCGCACCTGGAACGGTGTACACCGAGTGAGAAAAGTCTCCGTTCAGCTCGGCGTCGGTGGGTTCCCAATAGAAGGAGTTATGCACCGTGCTGTATCGCCACCCCTCGTAACCAAAGAAGAAGTGGCTTTTGTCGCGGCCATTGTAAAGTTTCGGAATCCGGATCGGGCCTCCGACGGTAGCTCCGAATTCGTTCTGGTGGAAGGGCGCCGGGCCGGTTCTGGTTCTATCCCCGAAGGTATCCCGCGCATCGAAGTAATTATTCCTGAGATATTCCCAGGCAGATCCATGCAGGCGGTTGGTTCCAGATCTGGACACCAAATTGATCACTCCGCCGAGCACCCCACCGTATTCCGGATCGTCGGGGTGCGATACCAGCTTGAATTCCTGGATCGAATCCAGGACGGGCAACACGGCATAGGTCGTTGAACGGAAATCAGTATTGATCACGCCGTCAAACAAAAACATCTGTGACCTGTTTTCTTGGCCATTGATCGCGGGGTTCGCGTAGGAGGAGCCCGGGAGGGCGAAAGTCTGGCTGTCGTCGCCGCCCGCGCCTGCACCTTGACTCGTGCTGATCGGCGTAGCCCCGGGAGCCAACAGAAGCAGCTGGGTAAAGTTCCTACCGTTCAACGGCAGATCCTGGATAGGCTTCTGCCCAATCACGCTACCCAGTTCCGACGTAGAGGTTTGCAGACCCTGCACATCGGCCTGGACCGTTACCACCTCGTTAGCAGTTCCAAGAGCTAGGGACTCGTTGAGAACCAAGCCCTCCGCTACGGTCAGGGTAAGGTTTTCGTCTGTTCGCACAGAAAACCCCGGCTTATCGAAAATAATCTTGTACCTTCCCGGAGGAAGAATATCGAGGACGTACGTACCGCTGCCATTGGACACGGTTTTTCGCGACAGGCCAGTGTCGATATTAGTGGCAGTGACCGATGCGCCTGGAATTCGCGCCCCACTAGAATCCGTCACAGTTCCTGAAACCTTTGCAGTTGTTGACTGACCATTTGCTGCCGAGAATGCAGTCCCGATAAAGAGAGCGAGAACCGTCAGCCGGCTCACGGCGAACACCACTCTGACAAGAGTTGCGGAAAGTGTCTTTCCTGTTTGTTTCATCTTTGTTGCCTCCATCAGCATTTCCGCTCCTGAAAAAAACTTACTGTCTGTGAAACTTTATTGTCGGATGACCATAGCGGAAGATTTAAAATCCTGTCAACTAAATAAATTTTGTCTGAGACGCTAAGCACTAGAGCACCGCAGGTATCCATATAAAAAAAAAGGACTTATCCTGCATGCGTACTACGTTAAATTTTTTGCCTGCAAAAGGGTTCTTTTAGAATTTTTCGAACTGTTCGCGATTACATGGAGTGTTTGATCAGCTTTAGCGGTGTATCGGCGTCCCGCCAGAAACGGACAATGAAGCGGGGGCGCCAGTAATCAAATTGCGTCGGTGAGCTTTTGAATTGGACACTCTCTGTGTGAAGTTCACCACCAAATCCACAAGATGCTTGACGCTTCGGCCTAGCCGATCAAATTTCCAGAGGACAAACGTATCGCCTTCACGCAGCGATTCCCACGTTTTGGTTAGGCCTGCCCGCTCGGCCCGCCTGCCGCTAAGTTTGTCCTCAAAGACTTTCTTCCAACCGGCTTTCGTCAGAGCTTCTACTTCCAATTCGAGGCTTTGATCCTGGATGGGGACGCGAGCGTAGTCGGTCAGCATAGAAATAAGGTCGCCTTGGTAATAAATCTATTTGCTCTAAACGCACGAGTCCCCGCTTTCATATACCTTTGGACGCAAGATGAAGCGCGCGATCCGATATGCTGTTTTCCTGGCAACATTTTTTTGCGTTGCGCTGCCGGTGTTTGGGATGCCGTCTCCCGGTCTCACGACAGGCTACACGCGCCGATTGTGGCGCGCACAGGATGGTCTGCCCGACCAGACGGTGCAGGCCATCGCTCAGACGCCCGATGGCTATCTCTGGATCGGCACCAAAGGGGGCTTGCTCCGGTTCGACGGAGCTCGCTTCGTCGTTTACGACCACACGAATACGCCGGGCTTGTCGGAAAGCAGTATCAACTGCCTGTCGGTGTCACGCGACGGCAGCCTGTGGATTGGCACAGAAGGCGGGGGCCTCGTCCACTATCGAAATCAGATCTTTCGAACCTATCCCACGGCCAATGGAGCATCCGACAGCTTTGTCCGCGTGATCTTCGAAGACCATCGCGGCGTCATCTGGGTGGGAGGAGATCAAGGACTGTTTCAGGTCGAGGGCACCGTGTTGAAACAGATCGACGGCATCGGCCAGGTCCCATCCATCTTTGTTCGCGCGATTGTCGAGGACAGGGAGAACCACGTATGGGTCGGCGGCACGACACTGCTTCGATTTGATGGCCAAGCTGTACGCGAGTATCCCCTTCAGGGCGGCCCGAGCTTCAACCTGGTCACCGCCATGCTCGCCTTCCGCGATGGCAGGTTTTGGGTGGGCACGCTTTCCGGACTTCATACCTTGCTGCCATCCGGGGCTTTGAAACGAGTGGATGGGGTCCAAGGTACCGTTCAAACGCTGCGAGAGATCTCCGATCGTTCCGTGTGGATCGGAACCCTCGGCCGAGGGGCCTTCGTCGAGCGCAACGGCGTACTCTCGGCGCTCTCTGCACCGGACTTTCTCCCCAGCAACACCGTGCTGGCCATCTTTCAAGATAGCGACCATAGCCTGTGGGTGGGGACACAGGCTGGACTCCTGCGGCTCAGCCGGTCGCCAGCCTCCATTACGCCGTTTCCCGGCGCCTCCGATTCTCAATTTGAAACTGTCTACCAGGACCGCGATGGCTCTGTGTGGGCTGCGTCCACGCATCTCTTTTATATACGCAATGGAAAGATTGCCCGCGCGACCTTTCCATCGCTTCCAAATGTCCGCGTCCGCACGCTCATGCGCGGTCGCGGGGGTGACTGGTGGATCGGCACCGATGGCGCGGGCCTTTATCACCTGACCGGGAGGCACAGGATCCGCTACACCAGTCCCGCGATTGCGAACGATTTTATTCGGGTCTTCATGCAGGCGCGGGATGGAAGCCTGTGGGTCGGCACCGATGGCGGCCTGAGCCACCTTGCGGCTGGCGGAATTACCAACTACAACACCCCCAACGGGCTCTCTTATTTCAGCGTGACCGCATTGCTTGAAGATCATCTTGGCGACATCTGGATCGGCACCAGCCGCGGCCTCAGCCATCTTCATCGGGGGGCGTTCCTCAATGACAGCGTAACCGCGCGACTTAAGCACGAGAAGGTCTGGAGCATCCACGAAGACCCGCATCATGGGCTCTGGTTTGGCACCAGCAACGGGCTTTTCAGTCTGCGCGACGGCACTCTTGCCCTATGCACGACCGCGCAGGGTCTGGCCGACAATGTCATTTATCAGATACTGGAAGACAACTCTTCTCATCTCTGGCTCAGCGGGCCGAACGATGTATCGCGGGTAGACCGGCGGGCGGTCGAAACGGCACTCGAGACGGGCGTTCATCCTCGCCTCAGCTTGACCTTGTATCCCATCTCGCAGGACTTCGACTCTGCCGAACTGTATGGAGGGATGCAGCCGGCCGGCTTTATCAGCCGGCAGAACGAGGTCTGGTTCCCCAGCAACAAGGGGCCGGTGCATATTGAGATACCGCGAGAGCCCCCGCAGCCGCATCCTACCTTTCCGGTCGTTATCGACCATGTTCTAGCGGACGGGCGTGAGCTTGCTGTTCGACCGGGGGTGGTCATCGCGCCGGGCGACGGGCGGGTGGAGGTCTCTTTCGCGGCAATCCTGCTGCGTTCGCAGGAGGCTCTTCGCTATCGGTACATGCTGGAGGGTTTCGATCATGACTGGAATGAAGCCTCGACCCGCCGCACCGCGTATTACACCAATCTCCCACCGGGCCAGTATCGCTTCCGGGTCGAAGCCTATGAGATCAGTAACCCAGCTGCCGTATCGGAAGCGACAATCGAAATCGTACAGCAGCCACATTTTTACCGTACGCTCTGGTTTTACCTGCTCTGCCTGTGCGCGCTGCTGGGGGTTGTTCTGGCCATCCATCGCTACCGCCTGCGCCAGGTTTCAATGCGATTCCATGCAGTCATCGAGGAGCGCAACCGAATGGCGCGGGAGATGCACGATACGGTCATTCAGGACTGCGTCGGACTATCGACTCTGCTTGAGGCGGTTTCGAGCCTCGACTTTACCGATAAGGCGCTTAGTCATGAGTTGGTGGATCATGCGCGCGAACAGGTCGTCACGACCATCGATGAGGCGCGCATCGCAGTGTGGAATCTGCGTTACGGGGACGGGCGCAGCGAGGACATTGGCGTGCTCGTCCGCGAGATGACCGAGCAGATGCACGGCAAGTTCGGCATGCCCATCGCGTGCAGCGTGACCGGAGATGCGTTCCCATTGTCGCAGCGGACCACTCACGAGGTTGTCATGATCGTTCGCGAGGCTTTGTGGAACGCGCATACCCATGCATATTCCACGCACATTGAGGCGCGCGTGGCTTTTCAGGAGCATGGCGTCGCCGTCGAGGTGCAGGATAACGGCGTCGGTTTTAACTCCGCCAGCGTTGCCAACGAATCCGGACTACACTATGGCCTGATCGGAATGCGCGAGCGCGCTCAGCGGCTGGGTGGCGAGTTGCGCATTGAAACCGGTGCTGGTAAAGGAAGCACAATACTCATACTGCTTCCGCGCAGTGTGCGAGAGACGAGAGACGCAGCGCACACGGTGGACCATGCATGACGCTCGCCAACAGAAGTTCAAGGTCCTCATCGTCGACGATCATCCCGTCGTGCGTATCGGACTGGCCGCCATCATCCAGAGCAGCGCAGACATGACCGTGGTGGCCCAGGCCGCCAGCGGCGAAGAGGCCGTGCAGATTTATCCGTCGCATCAGCCCGACGTCACCCTGATGGACCTTCGCCTCGCCGGACTCAGCGGCGTTGACGCTATTCGCACCATACGGCACGCGCATCCGGAGGCGCGTTTTGTCGTCCTGACCACGTATGAAGGGGACGAGGACATCCATCAGGCCCTGGCTGCGGGCGCACAGGGCTACATCATCAAGGGCATGTCGCACAGCGTTCTGCTTGGAGCATTGCGCCGCGTATGCGCAGGAGGACAATACCTTCCGCAGGCGATCAGCCGGACGCTGGCCATGCGGACCCCTAGCTCTGAACTTAGCGGACGCGAACGCGAGGTGCTCTCGCTGATTGCCGCCGGAAAAAGCAATCGCGACATCGCACTGGCGCTTGGCATTACCGAGGGAACGGTGAAATGTCATGTGAGCGTCATTCTCATGAGACTCAACGTGCATGATCGCACGCAGGCCGTCCTTGCCGCGCTGCAGCGTGGTCTTGTGCACCTTAAGTAAGGTCTATCTCGGTTCAATGAGCCACAAAGCATGCAGATTCAGCCTCTCTGAGGAGGGGCGATCCAGAGGCTGTCACTGGTACTGGAAGTGGCACCGGGACTCATCATGTTCAGAGAAACTTTGAGATCGCTTGTTGGCCAGCCACCAAACGCTTGAAAGAAATTTGCAGCGATCTGACTTTAGTCAGATGCAAATTCTGTCCATGTAAGTGTAGTGTCGGTCTGCCTACAAAAAAAGTAAGAAGGTTCAGGGTTGAGGAAAACATGCTCTATTTTTCAAGTGGAAGCAGGCCAGGTCGCAGTCTGAAGCAATCCCTGTGCATTTGCCTATGCGCTCTCTTTGCGCTCTTAACCGCACCGAATGCGTGGTCCCAAGCTGATCGCGGTACCATCGCCGGCACCATTTCGGACAGCAGCGGAGCAGTCATTCCGGGCGTGCAGATCACTGCCACCAATCCGTCGACGGGCGCTATCTATGCTGCCGTCTCGAACAGCGCAGGCATCTATAACCTTCTGAATCTGCCTATCGCGACCTATACGATTCACTATGCGAAGCCGGAGTTCAAGGCTCTCGACCGCAAGGGTGTAGCCATTCAGGTGCAACAGCGCGCTCAGATCGACGTGAAGCTCGAGGTCGGCTCACAGGACCAGACCGTCACCGTCACGGCGGCACCGGCACTCCAGACGCAGACAGAACTCGGCACGAACCTGACGAGCCAGGTTGTAACTGATCTCCCCCTGACGGCGAACGGAGGTCGCGATATCACCTCGTTTGCCTTCTCCATCACGCCTACAGTGTCAGGCAATGAATATGACGGCCATGTTGGTGGTTCGCAGGCTTTCGGCAAGGAAGTACTGATCGACGGAACATCCAGCGACTCCGGCAGTGTTGGCCACATCGGCGAGTCCGAACCCAGCATGGATGCAGTCGGCCAGTTCCAGGTCGATACCTCAGGCATTGGACCAGAGGCGGGCCGCACCGGCGGAGGCACGTTCCTCTTCAGCCTCAAATCGGGAACGAACAGTGTGCATGGCAGCGCTTTTGGCTTCCTCGCAAACGAAATTTTAAATGCAAATACATGGGACAACAATTACTTTCGGACTTACTACGACAGCACGGACCCGGCAAACGCAGCAACCTCTAATCAGCAGTACAGAACCCCGAAGAGCCGCTACTTCGACTACGGCGGCAGCGCCGGCGGACCTCTCTGGCGTAACCGGATGTTTATTTTTGGAGCGATTGAGCGCTATCGGCAATCAGACTATTCCATAGCCAACGGCCAACAGACTGTGCCGACAACAGCATTTCTCAACGGTGATTTCAGCTCTCTCCTGCAGACCGGAAAGCCGGCGCTGGGGACAGATGCCGCAGGAAATCCCATTTATCCGGGCGCAATCTACGACCCTCTCACCGGGAATGTCTTTCCAGAAAATATGATTCCGCAGGGGCGCATCAGTCCTATCTCCAAGAAGATCGCGGCCTTATATACGCAATACTATAAGCCGACTTTCAGCGATCGTAATCTTGGAAATTATCCCGCACTCAGGAACGGCTTCCCCGATGCGCGACAGACCGAACTCAGCTTCAAGTATGACTTCGACATTACCTCAAAAAACCGGATCTCCGCGTCGTACATTTACACCTTGCGCCCTCGTATTAATCGCGATTTGGGCTCAAACGGAAACTCACTATGGGAGGCAGGAAGTCAAAATGGCGGTCCTCTGGCGCCTGGTGGCGTTCAGACAACAATCGCCAACGCCTATCGCTTCAGCGATTCGTATACCGTTACACCAAACCTCCTGAATGTCTTTTCGCTCACATTTAACCAGTTTCAGAACAAGGCGTTGCCTCTGACGGGGGCCACATCCTGGCCAGATCAGATTGGCCTTGGCAATGACCAGACCGTGCCGAATTTCCCGCTCATCACCTTCGGGGGGGCCGTCAATGGTATCGGTGAAGGACAGATCGGCAACGCCTATACGCCCATGAGCGGCTACGTAGGTTACAACGAAATTTTGAACGACACGATTACCTGGGTCAAGGGCATCAACAACTTCAAATTTGGGCTGGAGCTGCGCGGCCTCGGCGTCAACAGCGACTACAACGGCGGCGAACTCCACTTCAACTTCAGCAACCTTAGCGGTGCGCCGGCGAAGGCTTCCACCCAAGCCATCACTGGCTTCGGTTTTGCCAACTTTTTGCTGGGCGATGTCTACAGTGCCAGTAAAGACACTCCCTTCAACCAGTACGGCCGACGCAAGGAGTACGCCTTCTTCGGTGAGGACACAGTCAAACTCACTTCCAAACTGACACTCGATGCTGCGCTGCGCTGGGATATCCCCATGCAGGAGCATGAAAAGCATGGCTACTGGTCGAACTTCACCACGGATGCGCAAAACCCCAACTTCGGTTCGTATCTAGGGTCGATGCAGTACCTCACAAGTCCCGATCAGACCTTTGAAGCGAATAGGAATTTCTGGCAGTTCTCGCCGCACATCGGAGCTTCCTATCAAGTCAACGAAAAGATTGTACTGCGCAGCTCATATGGTTTGTACTACGTGCCGATCGGCAATAACAGCTATGGCGCCGTACCTTACTCCGCCTCGACTGGGTACCAGGCGACCAACCAAGTCCTGCCGCCGAAGCTTTCCAACGGCTACCAGTTCAACTGGGAGAACGGCTATCCCGGTAAGGATGTTTTTCTCGTCCGCGACAACAACTCTCCTTATGTTCCGTATGGCCCTGCTTCAGTGGATCCCAATTCACTCACCATGGGCTATACGCAGAACTGGAATGTAAACGCGCAGTATGAGTTTGCGAAAAACACTGTGCTACAGGTCAGCTACATCGGCAACATCGGCCGCAAGCTCCACGACGGCGCTCTCAATCCCACCAACTATCCCACATGGCAACGCTACTCGCAGCTCTATAACTCAGGCCACATCTTCGACTACGTGTATGACCAGAGCTCCGCCACAGCTGCCGGTGTTCCGTATCCCTATGCCGGCTGGGGAGGCGCGTCTTACCAGGCGATTAATCCCTATCCCCAGGCTGCCAACACCTATGGCCCGATCTTCTTCGTCAACTCGCCGTTGGGCTCCTCCAGTTATGAAGCGTTCGTTGTAGAGGTGAGTCGCCGCTCTGCAAATGGCCTCAGCATGGACCTGAGCTATACCGGCTCAACCACGCGAGGCAATTCCGAAACCGCCTTCGTGGACACCTACAGTGCCAGCCACTATTTTCAAGATCCCTATCAGTATAAGAAGTACGCCTCGGACCTGGTCAGCTACGACATTCCCCACCAGGTAAAGGGCTATGTCAACTACGAGCTGCCCTTCGGTCATGGCCAGCGCTTCCTCTCGCGCAGTAAGTGGCAAGACCTGCTCCTCGGCGGCTGGCTTGCCGGTGTCATCGTCGATTATCAATCTGGCAGCCCCATCGGTGCGGTTGGCGCGCAGAACTATTATCCTGGCTGGAGCGGCGTCTGGACGAATGTTACTCCGAATGCCAGCTTCAAGAATCAGTTCAAGAAGCTCAATCTCATCAACCAGGCCGATCCTTCCAGCACATTCGTCGATCCATCCAACTTTTCCAATCCTCCCGATGGCCAGCTTGGGAATAGCCCTCACGTCTTTAGCGGTTGGCACACCTGGGCTTACTACAACGAGGATGCCAGTCTGCTCAAGCGTTTCGGGTTCGGAAACGATGATCGCTTTCGCGTGACGCTGCGAGCGGAGTTCTTCAACGTCACCAATCGTCATCACTGGGGCAATCCTGATCTCTCCATGGGCAGTCCATACTTTGGACACGTCACCGATACGACGGGCAACCCCCGGCAGGGCCAGTTAGGGGCACGCTTCGAATGGTAGGGACAATGCGTTTCACTTCGCTTGCTGCACTTGCTTTGCTGCTCGTCCTCTCTTCGCCGATGCGAGCGGCAACCTACTACGTGAACTCTGCTCGTGGCTCGGACTCCAATCCGGGCACGGCGAAGTCTTCTCCATGGAAGACGCTTGGCAAGGTCAACCAGGCTGACCTCATGCCAGGCGATCGCATCCTGCTCGATAGCGGCTCCGTGTGGCACGAACAGCTCATGCCGAAGAGCTCCGGCAGCGATGGCCATCCAATCGTGCTGGACTGCTATGGAGCAGGAGCCATGCCGCGCATCGTCGGAGACGGCACGCATCCCGACACCGTCCTTCTGCGCAATGTGCAGAACATCGAGCTCCATCATCTTGAGATCACGAATCACGGAAGTGCGGATTCACCGCGACGCGGCCTGCATATTGTTCTGGATAACTATGGGACCGCCCATCACATCGTCATCGCTGATCTGTACATCCACGATGTTAACGGAACGAACCGGGAGAAAGACAACGGCGGCATCGTCTTCCGCACCATGGGCGACAAGAAGCCAAGCCGCTTTGATGGCCTGACCATCGAGCGCAATATCGTATGGAAGGTCGACCGTTCCGGAATCGTTGCAAACAGCTACCATGCCAGGCGCACCCACTGGTTTCCCAGCCTTCACGTCGTCATCCGCGACAACTATGTGGAAGACATCGGCGGCGACGGCATCGTGCCTTGGGCGACTGACGGCGCGCTCGTCGAACATAACATCGCCCGCAAATGTAACCAGCGCTCCACGGACTACAACGCGGGCATCTGGCAGTGGAGCACCGACAACACCGTGCTTCGTCTGAACGAGGTCTCCGAGACCCGAGGCACGCACGACGGCGAAGGGTTCGACTCCGACTACAACTCCCGCAATACCCGTTTCGAATACAACTACGGTCACGATAACCAGGGCGGCTTCATGTTGATCTGTACTCCAGGCAAACGGGATCAGCAGTGGAATCTGGGCAATACCGGAACAGTCGTCCGTTACAACATCAGCCGCAACGACCATACCCGGCTCATCAATCTCAGCGGGGCCGAAGATGTTACCGTTGCGAACAACGCTTTCTATGTAGGCCCGAACCGTGACGTTCAGATGCTGGTGAGCGACTGGCTCGGATGGTCACGCAATGCGATCTTTCGCGGCAATACTTTCTACGTTCAGGGCGGAACGCTCCGTTTCGGCCACTCAACTGCGCGGAATCAAGATGGCACCTACGAGATCGCGCCGGGTTGGGGACCAGCAAAGGATATCGTCTTTACCGGCAACCGGTACATCGGCAACGCCGTTAACCCTCCGTCTGATTACCAGAGAGCAACCACTGCCACACACCATTCCTCATCGACTCGACTCGACTGGAATGAGCCTTCTTTCGATCCATCAAGCCCGCAGCAGTATTCTGCATTTATTGCCGCGCATCGCGCATGGCTTCTCCGCCTTTTCCAGCAGCAATTCGGCCATGCGCCTCCACAAGCGAATGAGAGAATCCATTGAGGAACAGCAATCGCCAGGGCTTCTGTAGGCAATTTACAGATATGTGCCGAAACCGATTTCTCGGCGTGACGTTGGGGATATTTGTCATATTCTCATCCGGGAGCGGCAGGGCTGAGGTCACGGTGCCTCATGTGCTCGCCGACCACATGGTCGTGCAGCGCGACCGGCCGGTGCACGTATGGGGAAAGGCCGACCCCAGCGAGCAGGTCCGCGTCAGCTTCCGCGAACATCAAGTCACCGGCACAGCCGACACACTGGGGCGCTGGAGCGTGTATCTTCCTCCTGGAGACGCAGGCGGTCCCTTTACTCTCTCCATCCAAGGCAAAAACCGGATTGAACTGACAGATATTCTGGTCGGCGATCTGTGGCTCGCCTCAGGACAATCCAACATGGAGTTCCCGATGGAGAACAATCCTCCATGGACCGATGGTGTGAGGAACTACCAAAAGGAGATTGCAGCCGCAAACTATCGAAAACTTCGTCTTTTTATTGTGAAAGAGAATACGTCCAACTATCCTTTGGACGACCTCGCCGCGAAGAGCGCATGGACGTCTTGCACCCCGGAGAGCGTTGCCGGATTTTCGGCTGTTGCCTATTTCTTTGGACGCGAGTTGCTCGAAAGAGAAAAGGTACCGATCGGGCTGATTGAGTCCAGCGTTGGTGGAACACCGGCGGAGGCATGGACCAGCCTTAGCGCGCTCACATCCGATCCGACGCTGATGCCGGTCTTTGCCGCCCGCTCCAAAATGATGGATAGCCAGACGTCAATCGAGCTTCAGAAAAAATCCGAAGTAGCCGCGATGGAACAGGCCAAAACGCAAGGCAGGACGCCGATCCAGCCACCGTGGCGGCCCGATCCAACTACCTGGGAACCGGCGGTGCTCTTCAATGCGATGATCGCTCCCTTGGCGCCTCTGCCGCTGCGTGGCGTTATTTGGTATCAGGGAGAGAGCAACACGGACCCGGAGCGTGCCCCGATTTATGCGCATCTCTTCAAGACCATGATCGAGGATTGGCGCGAACGCTGGGCTCAGGGGAACTTCCCATTCCTTTACGTGCAGATCGCCAACTACACCTCCACCGACGAGTGGCCCGAAGTGCGCGAGGCGCAGCGCAAGACGCTCGCCTTAGCCAACACGGGTATGGTCGTCACCATCGACATTGGCGAAGCATCCAAGATCCATCCGACAGATAAACAGGATGCAGGCCACCGCCTGGCGCTTTGGGCGAGGTCGCTTTCCTACAGTGAGCAGGTCGAAGATTCGGGCCCTCTGTTCCGGCAGGCGGTCTCGGAAGGAAGCGCGATGCGGATCTGGTTCGATCACGCGAACAGCAGCCTGGTCGCAAAGGGCGGCGCGCTGCGAGGATTTGAGGTGGCCGGCCCCGACCACAAATTTGTTGCGGCTACCGCGGCGATCGCTGGGACCGGCCACAGTGTCCTGGTATCGAGCAGCAGCGTGCCTAAACCCGTCTATGTACGATATGGCTGGGCCGCGGCTCCTGACTGCAATCTCTACAACGGCGACGCCCTGCCGGCCTCGCCGTTCACCTCGACAAAATACTAAAGCCGAATCCTAGAGGGTGTTATGAAGTTGCGAGATTGAGGAGCTTGTTGGTCATGAGCATGGCGTAGGCGATGAAGTGAATTCTGTTGAGCGTTTGTGGGAGTTGACCTCGCGCAGTTCGTGCTCCCGCTGCCCGACATCCTTACAGCACAGCAGCAGGTAGGGCAACACAAACCACCACTCCTCATCCGTCACATCCGACGGATATATCTTCCGTACCTTGCCCATACCTTGATGCTGAAGACAAATCTAACCTCAGCAAAGACTCTACGAAGGTGCAAAGTTCATAACACCCTCGAGTGAGCCGAGGCTATGGACTGATGTCGATCCTTGAAGGAGAACTGTGCCCCGTTGTACCCGCCGCGCTCTCCATAACTCATTATCTTGCAGGCGCCGCTTGGGTCGGCAAACTTCACTCCATTCTCGTGGGGGAGGATCTCGAAAACGCATAGTGGGAACTCCCGCTGGTCGGTCTTTTCCTGATCCACGAAGAAGCCGGCGCTCTTATAGATGGCCGTTTCTTCAAGCGGGAATTCTTGACCGTTGTAAAACTGCAGATGGATCCACTGCTCGAGAATTGGTTGAGAGTAGCAACGAAACAATGCTCGCCCCGACACAGATGCCTTGCGAAGCGAGCGAACGGTGACAGTGTAGTGCATTGCGCCAGGCGGGCGACGTCGTCGGATTCCTTTCGCGGATCATGCGGAAAACTCAGGTCGGATCAGATCGCCTGCAACTTTCGGGAGCGCTGTTTGAGTTGATGGACGCGAGCCACTCGCGCTTCGCTTGCGCCCGTTCCACCCGCCCAACCGGCGCTCTATAATCTAGGCAGGTCAACGAGCAAGCCACGATGGCAAATTAAGCACGTACGTCTCGCAACGCGAATGACGGTCGCGTGGTGAAGTTCTAGTAACTAGGACCCCAAGTCAACGGGATCCCGGAGGTGCGATCCCCAATACGACCTAGAGATCTAGGCTGAGAGCTCTTGCTGCTCGGCTTGTTGATTGAGCAGACATTCGATCAGCTGAGCAAAAGGATGCATGCCATATATGGGCGAGGGAGACGTACACGAATTCCTTGTGTCGTGCACTCGGCGGTGATCCCAAGATCTGAAGGAAAAAGGATCGATACGTCTTGCGCTAGCGTTGGGATCTCACAGACCTCATTTCCTTCAAGGCGCCAGATCGAAACAAAGGTCCTCAGAGCCGATCGCATGCCTAGGGCAACTGGCCTCTGCTTATCAGTTATGCTGGGCATTCCCAGGGGATAGAAAGGGATCATCTCTGGGAGATAATGCCGAATTTCGCGCTTGTAGACTGCAATCGCCTTCTGCACCTGAGCAAAAGCTTCCGACGACAGAACATCGAGTCTGCCACTTTGGTGAATGCGGGCAGTTAGAGCAGTGACCATGTTGAAACTGGCTTGGTCCGCGTCGGATTGGGCCAGTGGATAAGACCAGACCCCGATTTGTTCCGGAAGTACGGCAGCGGATACACCTGCAAGGATTGCAGGTAGGCGACGGTAGTCCTCCTGATCCGTCATGGACTGGATGTGCAAGCGAGAAAGCATCGCATAATCCATGCGCCCTCCGCCGCTTCCGCAGTTTTCAATGATGAGATCGCCGTACTCCCACAGGATTCGCTCAAGCCAGCCCAGAACGGCGCGGTTATGCTCCAGAAGCCCCTGTCCCGGGCTGTCCGCCCGCAAATCTGTTCCGGTAAGGGAGTTCACGTTGTAATCCATTTTGATGTAACCGATCCCGTAATCGCTCACCAGCCGCCGTATCACCCCGTCCAGATAATTCACCACCTCCGGGTTGCGAAAATCGAGCATGTAGCGGGAGTTGCGCAGCACCCGTCGACCGTGACGCTGAAAAAACCATGAGTCAGGCGCAGTTGCAGCCAGTACGGAACGCCTGCCGGCTACCTCAGGCTCAAGCCACAGGCCCGAAATCATGCCTGCCTTCTTGATTGCGTTCAGCGTGAACTGAATACCATGAGGCCAACGCTCCGGTGAGGGAAGCCACGCTCCTAATGTCTGACTCCAATCCTCGTGCAGGCCCGCATACCATCCAGCATCGATGACGTAATACTCACAGCCGGCCTTCGCTGCGGCCTCAATCAATGGCAGTTCCTTGGCCTCAGTCGGGTCACCCCACAAACAGTTCATGTAGTCGTTGAAGATGACCGCGCACTTGCGGGTGGACAATTTTGACGAGGTCTGAAGTATGCTGCGGCGGTAAAGTGTGAGCTGCTCTACCGCCTCCTCAAACCCTCCCGCAACACACCCCAGAGCGACGGGAACAGTTTCATACGTCTGGCCGACCGCTAACTGCTTCCAGGCATCCGCATGCAAATCGTCCGGCCCACCCAGATAGGCGTACATGTCCTCAGCGACATTGCTGTGTTCAGAGCTGTTTGAAAGCTCCCAGTGCCATGAACCATTGTGTTCGATCTGCCAGAACCAGGCCAGTTTCTCTTTGACGTTTTCCACGACGGCCATCGGTAAATACTTGCCTGTGGACCAGCTCCCGATACTCGACGCCGAAGCTTGTGACCAACTTGTCCTTCCGTTCTCGACCAGGCCGAGTTCTGAGGGTCTGAACGTATGCCATTGGCCCTCAGCCATCCAGCTATTGAAGGCCAGATGGATTCTCAATTCATCTTCATAGGCTCCTGGCTGTGCGAGGCCATGGAGCATCGCGGAGGATACGTACTGAATACCCACCGGCTCCCTTCCGCTGTTGATCAGGCGTGTCCAGCGTCGAACCACGGAACACCCATGGATGCTTTGATAGAAGGATCGAACCTGCAATCCAGTGGATGGATCGTTCTGATCAATAACGAGTCGCTTCCCCTCAGTCAATTCGGACTGGTGCTTTCCTGTGAATAACAGGTCCAGGCCTGGACGACCCACGCCAACCTTCATGCCCTGATCGGGAGAGTTCTCACCGTCGCACTGAATGGCCGTTTCAACACCGCAGGAATCAAAACCAGGGGCCGAGCTCGCTGGAGTCAGACGGAACTGCCGCAACCGTCCTTCCACCACTCCGAACCGAAACTGCAATCCATCCGTGCTCCAATCGAACAGGTCCGCGCTTTGTTTATCCTGTGGCCCCACGAGGAGATGGTGTGGCAATCTGGGCGCGAGATGGGCCAGCATAGCCTGACCGCTATGAACAACGAAGCTGCGTCGATTGATCACCATGTATTCGCGGGACTCCTTGAATAAAGTGCTGGCATAAGCCTGATTGTAGGCATGAGATGCGGTTACCCAACCACGCACCTCCTGCGTCTGGACATCCAGCGCCTTCCTGCCATTGAAGCCGCTGGATGCGATGTCTAACCTCCGACTACTGAGAGGTTACGTAGCGTCAGGGGTAGTCTGTAGGACCAGGACGGTAGCGATGGGATCGAGCGGCTGTTCCGGCAGCGAAATATCAATGCCCCCACCAGATTTTTTTATCTTCAGGGGTTTTTGCGATTTGTCCGCCAGGAGGTATGCACCAACAACCGAACGGGGTATCTGTTCCAGATGGAACGTGGTTCCGGGCCATTCAAAAAATTGAATGAAGACCTTGTCCGACTTTGTGGTCGAACGCCACTTCCAACTGGGGATGAACTTTGGCTTGCCGCTCTCGTCCTTTTCTGTCGAGGAAAATGCGCCTGCTTCTGCACCGAACAGCGTCGCTTGTGTCCCGTAGATTGAGTCTCCATTGACGTCTAACCATCTGCCCATCGCCTGCAACCGGTCGACCTCCGCTGACGGTACCTCGCCGGTAGCCATGGGGCCAATGTTCAACAGATAGTTGCCGCCCTTGCTGGCAATGTCGATGAGATTTCGCAGGAGCATTTCGGTGCTCTTGAAGTTCGTATCGTCTACTTTGTATCCCCAGCTGTCGTTGATCGTCATACAGGATTCCCAGTTGCGCCCAGGGAACCCGCGGGCCGGGATGGACTGCTCAGGAGTCTCTGTATCACCGCCGTAATCTCCGCCCAGCCGATTGTTCCAGATCAGGTTCGGATGCTCGTTCAACAGTGTGACGATCTTTGCCGCCAGCTCTGGAGTCATGTCTTTGGTCGGTGTGTCAAACCATAGGTAGGCGGGAAACTCGCCATAGTTCGCGAGCAACTCCTGAATCTGCGGGATCGCCTTGGTCTCGAGGTATTTGGCGAAGCTGCCATTCTGTGCCGGATCCCAGTGAAACGTCGGGGGCTGATGGTCATCCGTCTTGATCGCAGCACCGCCCGGCGCCGTCCAGTCCTGGTCCTGTGAGTAATAGAAGCCGAGTTTTATGCCCTGGCTGCGGCATTCAGCGGCAAGTTCTTTCAGGGGGTCGCGCTTGAACGGCGTCGCCTGCATGATATTGAACGCGTCGGCCTTCGAATCGAACATCGCAAACCCGTCGTGGTGTTTCGAAGTGATGACGATGTAGCGCATCCCGGCAGATTTCGCCAGGCCGACGATGGTCTTCGCGCTGAACCGGGTCGGATTGAACTGAGGAGCGAGTGCTTTCCATTGTTCCACCGGGATTGAGGCCACGTTCAGGATCCACTCGCTCGGCCAACCAACTATATTCTTGCCGTTCCACCGTCCTGCAGGGATCGCGTACAGTCCCCAGTGGATAAACATGCCGAAACGCGCTTCCCGAAACCACTGCATCCGCTCATCTCTCTGCTGCCGTGTTTCCCTGTCCTGGATGGATCGCACGGGGTGCGATTGAGCCATCTGCGTGTGATCGTCTTTAGTCTGCGCAAGGAGCTTTACATTTCCGCTAAGAGCAGCTCCGGCTGCAGCAATCGCACACTGCTTCGAGAATGCACGTCTTGAGATTGTCACCTAATAACCTCCGGGGGATTGTGGGCCGGCTACGCGAGCCGACCTGTTTTCGTCGCTTGTAGCCCCCAACGTCTGAATGTTAGCGCGTCGGGTGAACTGGATAAGGCTCACACCAGACCCGGGCTACTTTACAACCCATCGCAGGTGAATAAATCTTATCGCCAATGAAAGTACACTGTTGGTGGGAATTGGTCAAAATCCATACGGAATCGCCTAATCGCTACGGCCCTGATCGGCGAGTACGTCAATCTTTACGCCGCTCCCAAGAGCGCAGGAGGCCACTGGCAACGACTCGCCAGCGACAAATGGCAGGGGCTACCGTCGGACCGAGGTTCCTGGGTGCTCTGTTGAGTGAAGACGAATTCAGGTAAGCGAGCGATCCAGGTGCGTGTAGCCGCCATCCACGACCAGATGTTGGCCTGTGGTGTGACCGCTCTTTGTGTTCGAAAGCAGAAATACGGCCATGGCGGCAATCTCGGCGCTTTCCGTCATGCGATGCCCCAGTGGAATACGTGAGACGATATTCGCCAGGGTTTCTTCAGGGTTTTCGGTCGTCGCCACCCACCGTGCATAGAGAGGCGTCATCACTTCCGCAGGCAGCAGGCTGTTCACGCGAATGCCGAAGGGAAGCAGCTCCGCAGCCCACTCGCGGGTTAGTGCGAGCTGTGCGCCTTTGGCAGCCGCATAGGCAGACGTGCCGCCCTGGCCTGTGAGCGCCACCTTGGAGCTGATGTTTACGATCGCTCCCCCGGAGACTTTCAGCAATGGCAAGGCATAGTGCGCCATCGCGTAGTAGTGCACGAGATTACACTTCAGGCTTATGAGGAAGCGGTCGGGATCGCCGTCCGCCAGCCCGATACCGTCATTGACCCCGGCGTTATTGACCAGGCCGTCAATGCGTCCGTGCTGCTGCTCGATGTAGTTCACGGCTTCGCGGCAGAGCGAGACATCCTCGAGATTTGCCTCAAAGAAGTCACATGCTCGGCGCTCACCGGCCATGTGGTCCAGAAAACTCTGCACGTTGGCAGAGCGGCGGCTTACCACCACGACCTTTGCACCTTCGTCCATGCAGGCGGTTGAGACCGCTTCCCCGATGCCTGCGCCACCGCCCGTGACGACGATGACTTTACCCTTGAGTCCGAGATCCATGCGCGAGCTCCTTAGCGAGATTGAAAAGCAGTTATTCAGCGGACAGTCACAGCCAGTGATGAATGAAGCCTCGGTCCCAGCAGAGAAAGAGTGCCGGCGCTGCTACTTCGTCGGGCTGGCCCATGTGGCCCTTTTCGTGAAGCGTACGACGTCTTGCTTTTTAGCCGGATTGAGGTCAGCCTGTCAAATATGAAAAGTACATTCTGAGAGCGAAACCGAACTTCAACGAACCTTGTTTGCATATGAGTAATAGATTTTATTGACGAAAATTAGTTCATATACATACAATTCAATTCGCAACGTGACTGTACTCGTTAGCGCTGAGAGGAAACATTCTTTGAAGCCCACCCTCATCACCGGCGTACGCGTCATCGATCTCCGGTTTCCTACGTCTCGTTTCCACATCGGGTCCGACGCGGTGAATAAAGACCCCGATTACTCGGCGGCCTACTGCATCCTTGAAACGGACTCGCCACTCGAGGGCCACGGTCTTACCTTTACGCTTGGCCGCGGCACGGAGCTCTGCGTCCTTGCGTTGGAATACCTTGGCCGATTCGTGAAGGGAAGGACGCTGGAGAGCATCACCTGTGATCTCCGCGGATTTTATCTGGAGGTCACAGGCGATACACAATTCCGGTGGCTTGGCCCTCAAAAAGGTGTGATTCACCTGGCGACGGGCGCGCTTATGAACGCCATCTGGGACCTTTACGCCAAGTCAGAAGGTAAGCCAGTCTGGAAGCTGCTCGCTGATATGACGCCGGAACAGATTGTTGCGGCGATCGACTTTCGCTACATCTCAGACGCTCTCAGCGAAGCTGATGCGCTCGAGATTCTGCAGCGAGGTAAGGCTGGTCAGGCTGAGCGTCTCGCACTTTTGACTCAGCAAGGCTACCCGGCATACACCACTTCTGCAGGATGGTTTGGATTCAGCGACGAGAAAATCCGTCGTCTGTGCCGAGAGGGGATCGAGAATGGCTGGACCCATTTCAAGCTTAAAGTCGGCGGTGAAGCTGAAGACGATCTGCGCCGCGGCCATATTGTGCGCGAAGAGATTGGCTGGGAAAACCGCATGATGGTGGACGCCAACCAGCGCTGGGGTGTTGAAGAAGCCATCACGCGCACGCGCCAACTTGCCGAGCTACAGCCCTGGTGGATGGAAGAGCCCACCAGTCCCGACGACATTCTTGGCCATGCGCGTATTCGTCGAGAAGCGGCACCTGTCCGGATTGCGACTGGCGAACATTGTCATAACAGCGTGATGTTCAAACAGCTCTTGCAGGCTGGCGCCATTGATGTCTGCCAGATCGATAGCTGCCGCGTCGCTGGAGTCAATGAGAACCTGGCGATTATCCTGATGGCTGCCAAATTCAATATCCCGGTCTGTCCGCACGCTGGCGGTGTGGGTCTATGCGAGTATGTGCAGCATCTTTCCATCTTTGACTTTCTTGCCGTCTCCTGCACGTTGGAGGACCGCGTGATCGAATACGTCGACCACCTTCACGAGCACTTCCTCAATCCTGTACAGGTTCGCCGCGGACATTACCTACTGCCCCAGGCTGCCGGCTATAGCGCGGAGATTCTTCCTGCATCGCTTGTAGAGTTTTCCTTTCCCCAAGGCGCCGCCTGGAGCTCTCCCACTGGAGTAATTGAGGTTATTGCGCGATGAAGGCTGTCACATACATGCAGCATGACCGCACGATTCACTCCGGCTTCTTTGAGATCCAGACGATCCGTCGGCGCGCTCTCTAGTCGAATATGAGATGCTCGCCTATCTGGAAGCGGCGCGTCTGCCCCACCTTCACCGCATCACAGCCTCCGGCTTCCCGGCGTGAATTATGGGATAACCGATTTTCGCGCTGGATCCCGGTTCAGTTGCTGTCGTCCTCGAGAGATTGCATATCCTGAGCAGCTGACCTTAGGAGTCACAAAAGATCTGCGTCGTCTTCCTTAAAAAGCTTCACTGCGGCGCATTTTTGCACCGGCGCTCACATGAGCAACAAGAAAGGGATTGTTCTTGACTCACTCACATCGGCGCAATTTGCAGCATCTCATCGCCTTGGTAACACTGAACGTGGCTTTCGGCAGTTTGACGTCTTTGGCAGCAGATACTCACCGGGCGCAATATCGTCTTGTCGACCAGTCTTCAACTGAGATTCAGATCTCGACGGACAACTGTCGTCTTACTATCCGTCCGCTCACCGCGAGTGCCGTGCGCGTCCGGTGCACGAAAACAAGCGCTATGGAGAACCCCAGTCTTATTCTCACGGAGACACTAGTTGCACCCTCCTTTAGTGTCAAAGAAACCAGAACGAGCATTGTCCTTGCTACCGAAAAAATGCGCGTTATCCTCGATCGGTACACCGGGGCGCTGCGGTTCACAGATCATGCAGGTAAGCCCTTTCTGTCAGAGATCGCCGGTTCACGCAAGTTAGAGCCGGCGACTATACAGGGCCAGCCAACCTTTGTTGCGGAAGAAGCCTTCGTCTCTCCAGATGACGAACACCTTTTTGGTAGTGGCGAATTTCAGGATGGCTATCTCGATATCCGAGACCTTCCTCGACGACTCACCCAAGTAAACTCGCAGATTTCTATTCCCTTTTTTTTGTCGAGCAAAGGCTATGGCATTCTTTGGCATAACTACGGTTTGACCGATCTGAATCAAGCGGATAATCGAATCGCGTTGACACGGTTTGCTACCGGGAAGGAAACTACCGCAGATGTAACGACGAGTGAAGGGACGCGCAAAGAAACGCAAGCTGAAGGAGAGTTTGTCGGAAATCTAAGCATCCCGCGAGATGGCCGCTACGCCATCATGCTGGACGTCGGCCAGGCGATGGCCAAACGGTATTACGTCGAGATTGACGGGAAAAAAGCTGTCGATTTTTATAATTTCTGGCTCCCTCCTACTACGAGCTGGCTCATGAGTCTTTCTGCCGGCGATCACAAGATTCGCGTTCTCGGAAGTCAGAACGACAAGCCGGTACTGCTTTGGCGACCTGCCGCGGACAGAACGACTCTTCGGTCGCCCGTGGCGGATGCAGTCGATTATGTAGTTCTTGCCGGTCCCACTCCAAATGACGTCATCGCCAGCTATCGACAACTGACTGGGCCCGCGCCGTTGATGCCCATATGGGCCTATGGCTACATTCATTGCCGTGAACGATTCCATTCCAGCCAGGAGATTCTGCAGACGGCTGCAGAGTTCAGGCAACGGCATCTTCCGATGGATGTCCTGGTTCAGGATTGGCAGTACTGGGGCAAGTATGGCTGGAATGCTATGAAATGGGATGAAAGATTTTATCCGGATCCAGCACAAATGATTCGCGACCTACACGCGATGAACACAAAGTTGATGGTCTCGGTCTGGTCAAAGATCGATCCAAAAACGGAAATCGGCGAGGAATTCTTAGAAAAAAAATACTACATTCCCGGAACCCAATGGATTGACTTCTTCAACCCCGCGGCCTCACAGCTCTACTGGAAAGACTTCAGTGAGCGAATGCTCTCGCTCGGAATCGACGCATGGTGGCCGGATGCCACAGAACCCGAGAACGACGACTTGACCGGGAGACATACATTTCTCGGTCCGGGTGAAAAGGTGCGGCTCTTATTTCCTCTCTTCGTCAGCAAGACTGTCTACGAGGGTCAAAGGAAGGATGCTCCGGAAAAACGAGTCTTCATCCTGACGCGAAGTGCATTTCTCGGACAACAGCGCTACGCGTCAGCAACCTGGTCTGGTGACATTGGGAATGACTGGGAGACACTGCGGCGGCAAATTACTGCTGGCCTTGACTACACGGCAAGCGGTCTACCTTACTGGACAACCGACGCCGGGGGCTTCTTCCGGCCAGAGGGGCAATATACAGACCCTGCGTATCATGAGCGGTTTCTGCGGTGGCTCCAATTTGCAACGTTTTCTCCGCTGATGCGCGTCCACGGCTACGAGACTGATACGGAACCCTGGAGGTATGGAACGGAAGTTGAAGACGAGACACGTCAGTATCTGAATCTTCGCTATCGGATGCTGCCCTATATTTATTCCGAAGCTGCCGCCGTTACATTTCAAGGTTCAACATTGATGCGTCCGCTCGTTATGGATTTCTCACAGGACCAGCAAGCCCTTAATCAAAAATACGAATACATGTTTGGTCCTGCGTTCCTGGTAGCTCCTGTGCTAAAGCCTGGCGCAAAGCGCTGGCCGGTCTATGCTCCGAACACTCGCGGCGGATGGTACGACTATTGGACGGGGAAAGGGATCACCGCTGGAACTACGGCTATCGTCGATGCTCCTATAGAGAAGTTGCCCTTGCTCGTTCGCGCCGGCAGCATCGTTCCGATCGGACCTGTTGAGCAGTACACAAAGGAGAAACCGCCCAACAATCTGGAAATACGGATCTATCCAGGGTCTGACGGGAATTTCGTTCTCTATGAGGATGAAGGAACAAACTACCACTACGAACACGGAGCGCGAAGTATAATCTCTTTTCACTGGGACAATCGAAAGAAGGAACTCACAATCGGAGAGCGCCGGGGAAGCTTTCCGGGAATGCTGCAGTCCCGCCAGTTCCACATCACGATTGTGGGATCTATGACAACCCGCGAAGTCTCCTATAAAGGTGAGCGCGTTATCATGGGTTTAGAGCGATAAGCTGTACTTGGTGCGGTCGAAGCTGGACACGTCCGAATGGCCAGAGCCGACATAATCGAACAGGACGATCTTATAATCTCGCTCGAATGCAGGCGTCACATGTCGCCACATGTTCTGATCGCAGCCATAGCCATGCGCAAACATCAGCGTCCGTTCACCGGAACCTAAAACTTTCACGTTGTTTCGCTGAACAGCCGTCATGCAAATTCCTCTCCCTCCCCAGCATCTTTCAAGAATATTTCATAGCAAGTCGCCGCGGAGAGGTTGCCTTTCCAGATGTGGGCGCTTAGCGGGGATTAGGAAGTAGAACAAGAAGGGAACGCCGACTACGCAGATGTTTCAAGAATTGAGAAATGTAGTCAACGGTTCCCAGGGAATTCCTCGCATTTATGGTCCTGAAACTCTCTTTGAATGGTTTCTGCCAAGTCTCCGCTTGGCAAGCGGTGGACAGTCATACCAGGATCATAGGTTCTGGTCCAGCCGCAGTCAGGACATCGGGCTGCTAGCCCACCCCAAATCAGTGACCGTTCTTTTGGAGATTGAGACTCAAACGATGGCATGATTTATTTTAGGACGCATCGAAAGGAGAGTGAGTTGCCATCTTGTGCGGGAGCGATGTTTTGGAGGAAGCCGGCTTTGATATGAGGCGATTAGTAACGCATTTGCGGAGGTATAAACCCGGTGGGTGAGCTTAATAGTTCACCCACCAAGAGTGAGGCTTACTCGTCGTCTGCTCCGTCAGAAGGATCATCGGCGGCTTCGACTTTCGAGAGCCGCTTCATGCTGATAGCTTGGATTTCGGCGATTCGGTGCCTGAAGGTGACGCCCATGATTTCATCCTCTACCTCTCGGTACCGGAGGATTCCTTCCAGGGTGACGAGCTGCCCTTTCTGGAGGGCTTTGGCGAACTTCGAGAGACTCCTCCAGGCATAGACGCGATGCCATTCGGTGCGGCTTTCGTAGTCGCCCTTGTCGTTCTTCCAGCTCTCCTGGGTAGCGATGTTGAGGATGACGAACTCTTTGTTGTTCTGAGCGGTTTTGGCTTCTGCGTTTTGCCCGAGGCGGCCGATGAGGATGACTTTGTTGAACATGGTGTTTAGCTCCGTTTCTTATGGTTGTGTCCGCTGTCTGCGGTACATGCTGGCCCAACGGGTGTGCCGTCGCGACCCACTCCCTCGGCGACTGGACGAAATCTGCGGAAGGGGACCCCAGCTTGCCTGGGGGCAGGAGTCCGCACCTCGAAGAGGCGCGCAGCGGATTCCAGGAAGGAGAGCGTGCGTCCGAAGGGCGTGGGTGTCTTGAGCGCGGCACGCTGAACGCAGAGAGAAAGGCAAA
>JBEPUY010000022.1:0-64550 GCA_041691255.1 Granulicella sp.
TGAAGAACCTGCGCATCGGCGCGATCGGCGCTCGTCCTACGGCGTTCAACACCGTCCGCTACTCGGAGAAGCTGCTCGAGAAGAGCGGCATCACCGTCGAGACGCTCGACCTGAGCGAGATCTTCGGGCGCATCGAACGCACCAAAGATAACGATGATGCGGTGCAGGCCAAACTCGCAACGATCAAGAAGTACATCTCGACCAACAACGTTCCCGAGGCTGCGCTGCTGAAGATGTCGAAGCTGGGCGCGGTGATCGACGCTTGGATGAAGGCGAGCGAGCTGACCGTCAGCTCCGTCCAGTGCTGGACCTCGATGGAAGAGTACTTCGGTGTTGTGCCCTGCACCGTGATGAGCATGATGAGCGAAAACCTGTTGCCCAGCGCCTGCGAGACCGACACCATGGGAACGCTGAGCATGTACGCTCTGACGCTGGCGAGCGAGACACCATCGGCGCTGCTCGACTGGAACAACAACTACGGCGACAACCCGGACAAGGCGGTGTGCTTCCACTGCTCGAACCTGCCCAAGCACTTCTTCAATCAAGGCGTGAAGATGGACTTCCAGCAGATCATCGCCGGAACGGTGGGCAAGGAGAACACCTACGGCACGCTCGACGGCACGGTGAAGGCGGGCGCGATGAGCTTCGCGCGTTTCTCGACCGACGACTTCGAGGGCACGATCAAGGGCTACGTCGGCGAGGGCAACTTCACCAACGATCCGCTGAATACCTTCGGCGGCGCGGGCGTGGTCGAGATCCCCAACATGCAGAAGCTGCTGCGCTTCATCTGCGAGAACGGCTTCGAACACCACGTCGCCGCCAACTTCGCCACCGTCGCTTCCCCCATCCAGGAAGCCGCCTCCAAGTACCTCGGTTGGCCCATGCACCTGCATCAGTAAAAAACAACCAACTTCATAAAAATCGCAGGGAGCAATTCGATGACGAAAAGTCGCAGGCATAACTGGTCGCACTTACTCGCAGCGGGATTGCTCCTTGCCGTTTCTCTCACATGCCTCGCGCAAACGGCGCTCACTCTCACCGGAGACGCTGCAGGCACGCACGATCCCTCCATCATCAAGCAGGGCAAGACGTGGTATGTCTTCGCCACGGGCAAAGCTCCCGGCGGCGGCCAGTTCGAGGTACGCTGCTCGACTGACCTCCACCAGTGGAAGGCGTGCGGGCAGGTCTTCGACGCCATCCCCGCTTGGATCCACCAGCGCAGCCCCGGCACCGAAGAGCTATGGGCGCCCGACATCTCCTTCGTCAATGGAGAGTACCGTCTCTATTACGCCTATTCTCTCTTCGGAAAAAACACCTCGGGCATTGCGCTCGCTACCAACAAGACACTCGACTTCGCCAGCCCCAACTATCGCTGGGTCGATCAAGGTCTCGTCCTCGAATCCAAAGCCGCCGACAACTTCAACGCCATCGATCCTAACTTCGTGCGCGACGAGCAGGGCCACGACTGGCTCTCCTTCGGCAGCTTCTGGGACGGCATCAAGATGCGCCGCCTCGACGACAAGACCGGCAAACTCTCTGCCTCGGATACTCGCCTCTACTCGCTCGCGCGCCGCGCCAAACCCGCGAACCCCGAACCCGCTCCGCCAAATCTCCCAGCTAACTGGGAGGCGGTCGAAGCTCCCTTCATCGTTCACCACAATCACTACTACTATCTCTTCACCTCATGGGACCTCTGCTGCCGGGGCACCAAGAGTACCTACAAAACCATGGTGGGCCGGGCAAAATCAGTCACCGGACCTTACCTCGATAAGACTGGCAAGCCACTGACCGAAGGCGGCGGCACCGAGTTGCTCACCGCGAACGCTCGCTGGCTGGGCCCCGGCGGCGAAAGTATCCTGATGGACCCCAAGGGCGACGACCTCATCGTCTTCCACGCCTACGACGCCAAGACCGGCAAGCCCTCGATGCAGCTCTCCACCATTGACTGGAGCGGCGACTGGCCGCACGCGCAGCTAGGCCAATAGCGCCTATGTCTTCGCGCTGGCTTGGTAGCTTTCCACACTGAGGCGCACGCCCTCGGCATACGAGGTCTTATGTACGTCTCCTAACAATCCAATCAACGCACTGTCTTCCATCAACACCGGCGTCGTCTGCAGATAGTGCATCTCCACCAGCTCCTTCATCATGGGTTGGAACAACCCAATCAACCGCAGCCCCAGCTTCCCCACCACGCGAATCTTCGGCTTACGTCCCACCAGCGCAAACGCCTGCTCCGCCATCTGCCGTTGCGTGGTTACGCCCGCTCCAGCAAGGTTCCACCAGCGCCCATAGGCCTCGGGCTTCTCCGCCAGTGCCAGCACCACGGGGACAACATCAGGCACGAACACAAACTCATGCGGAGTGTCGATCGGCCCCACCATGTCTGCCGTTTTTCCATTCGCTACAGCTTTGAAGAGGCCATCGAGAAAGCTGCTCTCCACGCCCGGCCCGTAGAAGTCCGGAAGCCGCAGCACGGTCGCTTGTATCTCTCCCGCGGCATGCGCTGCCAGCAGCATGTCCTCCTGCTCTTTGCGCATCCTGCCTTTATACGTTGGAGGATTGCGCGAGTGTTCCTCGCTTACCTTCTCCGTCACCGGCACGCCATACGGATACACCGTGCCGATCAGCACCACCCGCTTCACGCCCTCTGCAATCGCGCCGTCCAGCGTCTGTCGCATCGTGACCGGATGCAGCTCGAAGTGGTTATACGGAACTCCCACCAGATAGATCAGCGTATCCACGCCTCGCGCCGCCGCTCGCACTGAGGTCGCATCGGACGGGTCCCAGGTGACGATCTCCGCGTTCGGGTCAGAACCGAACGTCTCTGCCAGCCGCTCCCGGTTGCGGCCCACGACACGGTACGCCTCACCCTGCGCGCGAAGCACATCGGCGATGCTCCGCCCGATGGCTCCTGCCGCTCCAAACAAAGCAATCTTTCCCATTCGCTCTCCTCGTTCTTCGTCGATGCTAGATGTTTTTCAGTGGA
This sequence comes from Granulicella sp., assembly GCA_041691255.1. Taxonomy (GTDB): domain Bacteria; phylum Acidobacteriota; class Terriglobia; order Terriglobales; family Acidobacteriaceae; genus Edaphobacter. The sequence goes on from JBEPUY010000022.1 coordinate 2,987, forward strand.
AGAAGACACTTGATCCAAAACCTACTGGATCGACCCGCTCGCAAAGATCAACTGTGCCTCAGACGCAATCACCCGATACAGGACGAACTGCCGCGAGTTCTGCGACTGCAGTTCGAACAACAGGCTCGCGCGGTTGCTGGCGTCCGCATCGACGACATCGACAAACTTCATCTCGGGCGTACGGTCCAGATGCGCGGCATCAGTCACGGTCTGCAACGCTGGCTTCAACTCTCCCAGATCGTCGGCCTCTGCCACCACGGTCACATATCGCAACGCCGCTCCCGTGCCTGCCGTGTGCGCCATGAAGATGTACGTCGCAGCACCGCCGTAGCTCAGCGTATAGCCCTTCAACTGTTCGTCCAGTAAAGCCATCACAGGCGGCGCGGCAGCAGCCTTGTGCTGCACCTTGGCACGCAGCATCGTCTTCTTAGGTGCAGTCGCCGGAGCAGAAGGCACAGCCGCTCCTGCATACTGCGTCAGCTTCGTCTGCGCCATCGCCTCCATCTTCGCGAGCACCGTCGCCCGCTCCGCCCCGTCGGCCCATGGCCGCGAAAAGTCATGCGGATCGCGGTCCACCGCATCCGATACCGCAACCATCTGCTGCAGGTTCACCGGCATCCCTACCAGCTTGGGCAACTCGGCCTCGGTCAGCGAGCCCGCTGGCCTCCCATAGTGCAGGTTCGGCCTATCGGGATCGTTGTTCAACGACTCCACCGCACCTGCTCCCGAGCTCTGCGCCTCGGCGATGGCCTTTTTGGCCTCGGCTGGAGTGCGCCTCTTCAAGGTCGGGCGGTCGGGGTCGTCCTCTGGATTATTTTCATTCGCGCTCGTGGTGGTTGCCGTCGTAGTCGCCGTGCTGTCGGCATCAGGCTTTCGCCCACTCATCGTTGGCCGGTCGGAGTCGTCCGGGGGGGCGCTTTCGGCATCCGGCTTTGACGCGCTGCTATCCTTTGCCCCGCCGGCAGGAGCAGCCGTTCCATCCGCCTTGCCGAAGTGCGGCCTTGAATCGTCTCCCGAGCTTACGATCACGGGCAGTGTCTTTGAGGCACGCAGCGCCGCCGCTTTCTTCACCGGCGCCAACGGCTTGAAGACGCCATAGCCAAACCAGCCGCCACCATCCGCCGTCTGCAGCTTGCGTGCGTACTCGATATCCAACTGGCCGTCGCTGATTCCGGCCTTCTTCAACTCGTAGACATTCCCCGTCTCGAGCGCAAACGGCACCGGCTGCGACAGATACACCCCGGCATCCTGCAAGCTTCCATTGATGTAGAGCGATATTGGGATCAACCGGCTGGCCGTCGGCTTGGCCATATCTCCGGTCCACTCATAGACCCCGACTGCGCGCACGACCTGCTGCGGCTTGGCGACCTTGTGCATCTGCCCCCACGCAGACGGGGCCGCAGCAACCATGCTGCTCACCATCACGCCAAGCCACAGACTCTTCATAAGCCCCATTCGTCTCGTTAGACGTTCACCCATTGCTCAAAGTCCCCCACCCTGGCCCAGCCACGATCCAAAAGCGCCCGTTTCAAAAACTTGTCCGGCTGACGCAAAAAACTGTGCGATGGACACATTTAACCACGTCAATCTAGCTACCATACAAGCAATGTCCATTGCCCCCCTGCTCGACGTTCGCGGCCTCAGCATCGCCTTCGGCAAACAACCGGCCGTCCGGGACATCTCCTTTCAGATCAACCCCGGCGAAACCCTCGCCCTTGTGGGGGAATCCGGCTCCGGGAAGTCGGCCACCTCGCTGGCCATTCTCCGGCTGCTTGCCCCGACGGCGCAGGTCTCCGGGCACATCGCATTCGCGGGAGAGTCGCTGCCCGGCCTCCCCGAAGCCGCCATGCGCCGCCATCGCGGCAGCAGCATCGCCATGATCTTCCAGGAGCCCATGACCGCGCTGAACCCTTCCATGCGCATCGGTGCCCAGATCGCCGAAGCCCTGCAAGCGCACCATCCGGAGATCTCCGCCAACTCCATCAAACAAAGGGTCTTGGATGCCATGCACGAGGTCGGCCTGCCTGACCCGGAGGAGCGTCTCCGGGACTACCCGCACCAGTTTTCGGGGGGCCAGCGCCAGCGCATCCTCATCGCCATGGCGCTTATCAACCGCCCCCGGCTGCTGATCGCTGACGAGCCTACCACCGCGCTCGACGTCACGGTTCAGGCGCAGATACTAGACCTGCTCAATAATTTACGAGTAAACCATAGTCTCTCCATGCTCTTCATCTCTCACGACTTAGCCGTTATATCGCAGGTGGCCGACCGCGTAGCTGTCATGCAGCATGGTCAGATCGTCGAACAGGCTCCCACCGAGGCCCTTTTTCGCCATCCGCAACACCCCTATACGCGCAGCCTGATCGCCGCCGCGCCCACCATGCATACGGACAGAAACCTCCCTTTAGCGTCGCCTGTAAGCTACATATAATGAGCGATTTATAAAAAGCGACAGACCACCAAACGATAATGCGCTAAACTACAAAGCTGGTCTACTCCGGCAAATGCGCGCACTTATACTGTCAGACATCCACGCGAATCTCGAAGCCCTGAGTGCCGTCCTCGACGCTGCACCTGACTTCGAAGCCCTATGGAACCTCGGCGATGTTGTCGGCTATGGAGCCAGCCCTAATCAAGTGATTGATTTGATTCGGCCAAAGTCCCAACTCACCGTTCGCGGCAACCACGATCGCGTCTGTTGCGGCCTTACCTCCGCTCTCGGCTTCAACCCCGTCGCCCGCGCCGCCGCACATTGGACCCACGATGAGCTGACCCCGGACAATCTGAACTGGCTCAAAGGTTTACCGCAGGGGCCGCTACAGCCCGAACAGGCTGAAGTCACCTGCGCTCACGGCTCCCCGCTCAACGAAGATCAATACATCCTCAACATGCGCGACGCCTGGGCGCCTCTGCAGCAGATGGCCACCAGCATCACCTTCTTCGGCCATACGCATATCCAAGGGGGCTTCTCGCAGAAAGCGCATGATTGGCACGAGTTGCGTCCGCAGCTTCCGCGTATCAACGAAGCCTCTTCGTGGACGATGCCCATCCCGCCGGGCACCCGCCACCTTATCAATCCCGGCTCCGTCGGCCAGCCCCGCGACTGCGACTGGCGCGCCGCCTTTGCCATCTACGACTCCGAAGCGCAGGCCATCATTTTTCACAGAGTTCCCTACGACATTACTGCCTCGCAGGGCCGCATCCTGATGGCCGGACTGCCGGAGCGGCTTGCTGCACGGCTTACTGAAGGACGTTAAGCCGTACTGAGGCTCAAAGCGAAATACAGGGGTCTCTCCACTCCGCTACGCTCCGGTCGAGATGACGTAGCTTTGGTGGTGGCTCTGAGACATCGCTAGGCCAGGCTCTGCTCCTCGAGCATCAATGCCAGCTCCTCCCACTCTGCCAGTCGCTTTGCCCGTTCGTTGCGAAGCTCCTCCAGCTCCGCCGCTGTACGCTGCGACTCCTCCACCGAGGTAAACACTCCCATCTTTTCCTCAGCGGCTGCAATTGCGCCTTCGAGCCGGGGAATCTCTTCCTCGGCAAACTTCAGCTTGTCTTCCAACTGCCGCAGCTTGATTGGGTTGAGCCGCTTCACTGCAGCCTGCGGAGCCTCCACTGCCTTAGGGGCTTCCACTACGGCTATCGGCTCCGGCTGCTTTGTGATCGAGGCGATCACCTTCTCCGGGCCTCCCTGCTTGCGCCAGAGGTAGTCCTCATAGTTGCCGGGATAGATATGCACGCGCTTGTCCTCGACCTCGAAGACCCGCGTCGCCAGCCCGTCGATGAAGTAGCGGTCATGCGAGACAAAGAGCACCGTCCCGGTAAAGTTGCGAATCGCATCCAGCAGAACGTCCTTCGCGCGCAGGTCGAGGTGGTTGGTCGGCTCGTCGAGCAGCAGCATGTTGGCCGGTGAGACCAGCATCTTCGCCATCGCATAGCGATTCCGCTCGCCGCCCGAGAGCACCCCCAGCGGCTTAAAGACATCCTCGCCAGAAAACATGAAACAGCCCAACAGGCTACGCAGCTCCTGCACGGGAACCTTGGGCGCGATGCCTGCGATATCGTCCAGCATCTTGGCCTTGGGGTCGAGCACCTTGTATTGGTCCTGCGCAAAATAATCAGCCAGCACATTGTGGCCTAGCTTGATCTCTCCACTGGTTGGCGGCTCGAGGCCAGCCAGCATCCGAATCAGCGTCGACTTCCCTGCTCCATTCGCGCCGACCAGCGCGATACGGTCGCCACGGTCGATGGTGAAGCTGACGTCCTCCAGAACGTGCTTCGGCTCATAGTGCTTGCTTAGATGAGAGACGTCGATCACCGTCCGACCCGACGCCGGAGGCTGCGGAATGGTGAAGTGAATGGTCGCCTCTTCTTCCGGCACCTCGATCCGCTCGATCTTCTCCAACTCCTTGATGCGCGACTGCACCTGCTTGGCCTTGGTCGCCTGGGCACGAAAGCGGTTGATGAAGGCTTCGAGAGCTTCGATGCGGTCGCGCTGATTTTTGAACGCGGACATCAACTGGGTACGGCGCTCTTCCTTCTGCGTCAGATACTTCTCATAGTTGCCGTGGTAGGTCTGCATCCGCTTGTTCCAGAGCTCGACCGTCTTGTTGACGGTGACGTCGAGAAAGTAGCGGTCGTGCGAGATGAGGATAAAGGCGTTCGGATAGTCGTGGAGATAGTTCTCCAGCCAGTTGCGCGATTCGAGATCGAGATGGTTGGTCGGCTCGTCCAGCAGCAGCAGTGAGGGCTTCTGCAGCAGCAGCTTGGCCAGTGCGATACGCATCTGCCAGCCGCCGGAGAACTCTTCGGTCTTGCGCTCCCAGTCTTCCTTGGTGAAGCCGAGACCGCCCAGAACCGCGCCTACCTGCGAGTCGAGCGTGTAGATGTCGTGAACGTGTAGGTGGTCGGCGATGTCGGAGTAGCGGTCGGCGGCGGCGGCATATTCCTTCGACTTGGGGTCGGCTTCGGAGAGCGTATGCGTCAGCGCCGTTGACTCCGCCTCCATCGCATGCAGATGGTCGAAGACGGAGAGGCATTCGGCAAAGACGGTCTTGCCGCGCAGCGCCAGGCCGTCCTGCGGCAGATAGCCGAGTGTCATACCTTTGACGCGGGTGAGCGTGCCGTAGTCGAGCGACTCCATACCGGCCAGAATCTTCAACAGCGTCGATTTGCCGGTGCCGTTGCCGCCCACCAGGCCAGTGCGTTCGTCCGGCGTAATCAGCCAGTTGGCGTCTTCAAAGAGTAGTTTGGGGCCGAATCGTTTACCGGCAGCAGAAAGTTGGAGCATCTGTTTCTATTTTCGCATCGCAGAGGGCTCCGAGGGAGAGACCACCTTACTTCTCCGCAGCGGTGTCATAATTTTTCGCGATAAACACATTGCTTTCGGCCAATTGCGCAGGCACACTCTCCAGGGAAGATAACGATGCCGATCTCGCTACCCTCATACATTCTTGCCGCCACTTTATTATTTACATCTGCGATAACCTCTCGCGCTCAAGTGCAGCGAATGCTTGTGACCGACAAGGGCGAAACGCACGATACGCCCGTGCCTCACCCTTTGACCTGGTGGACCCACAATCCTTTGCGGCTCGATGCCAGCGGAGATCTGATGCTCGAGGATGAAGCGGACGGTGGGCATACCATCACGACACGGGATTATCGAGTAAAGCAAAAGGTAACTACTCTTGGCACGATCTCCAACCACCGTATTGTTCAGGTGCTTACGACCATCAATCCCGGACCCCGCGTGATCCTGCGAGGTTTAGTTGCTGCCGACCGTTCTCCGGCCCAGTGGAAGAGCCTTCTTGTTGAAATAGCCACGGGGCAGTACGAAGAACTTTATGCCTTGCAAGTTGACGATTGGAAAGCAGGCTCAGCGGGGATTTACGGTTTCGGGCCGAATTCCATCCTGGGCACATACGATCCGGATGGTGGCAATGGCGGCGGATGCAGTGATGGATATTGGTGGTTTGACCATGCAGGCGCTCATACGGTGGACTTTACAGAACTGAACCGTGCCATTGACCGGATGGTTCCCAAGGAGGGAAGCTACACGCCAAACTGTTGGTCACTGCATCCCAAAGAAGCCTATTTGGAGAGCTGGGTACGACGTCGGGATGCAACCTGCCATGCCTGTGGAGGTCTCGGCACTGTGCGTGCGAGCTACAAGATTCAGCATGGAGTGGCAATCCCGGGTTCGGTCCACTTTGAGCCCCAAAGTCCGCAATCGAAGTGATTGAGTGCCACGAGCCCAGCTTCGACGCGTCTTTGTGCTCAAGCTGAAGCCGCCACACCACCTTAAGGGAGAATTAGGTAGTCCGCTGCGCTTCAACCGCATTCGGTACTGCAAACTCTTCTGACGGCAACGCCGTCAGATAGCCTGCGTAGACTCGCTCGAATACGGTATCCCAACTGCATCCGAGAGCATATGTTCGAGCATTGCGACGCATGGTTTGCAGTAACGGCTGGTTCCGCGCCAAGCGTGCAATGGCAGACGAAAAGGCTTCATCTGTGGCGATAAATCCCGTCTCTCCCTCGCGTACGATGAACTTTGGGCCACCGTCGCCGGTTACGACCGCAGGCACACCGCTGGCCAGCGCCTCCAGAACGACGTTGCCGAAGGTGTCGGTGTGCGAAGGAAAGACCAGCACATCCATATCGGCATAGGCTCGCGCCAGTTCGGCTCCGCGCAGCACTCCGGCAAAGTCGGCTCGCGTCAACGCCGCTCGCAGCGATGCCTCTTCGCTGCCGTGGCCCACGATCACGAAGCGGGCTCCATCTAGCCCCATCGCGGCCAGCTCGCGCTCCACCTGTATCAGCAACGCCACATTTTTTTCGATGGACAACCGCCCGACGTATCCCATGACAAAGCTGCCGTCCTCTTCCCTGCGGGTCCGCCTCGATGGGGAGAACAGCTCTGTATCCACGCCTCGCTGCATCAGATGGCACGGTCTGCCTGTAGCCTTCTCCAGCAGCTTGCAGAGTTCGTCGTTGGGAGCGAACAAGACCTTCGCCAGCCGGTAGAACCGCGACGTCACATGGAGCGCGCCAGCCTCGATGCTGCGCTCCGTCGCAATGCCCTGCTTCTCCGACAGATATTGCGTCAGCCAGTTCATGCGCCGCCCGGCATACTCGTGCACATTGGTATGCCACGACGCGACGAGGGGAACGTTGAGGTTCCACGCGAAGTAAGCGCCCAGCATGCCCAGCTCGCTCGGCCCGGTAATGTGGATCACATCCGGTTGAAAACGCTCCAGCTCGCAGCGAATCGCACTGGTATGACGCCAGAACAGCGCGTCGAACGCGAGGTCTTTTTCTATTCCGACCGACGCCCAGCCTCGGCTCAGTTCGAGCGTTCGCAGCTCACCTGCCTGCTTGACGGCCTGCGCTCTGCCGCCCGCACGCACGCAGAGGAACGGCAGATTCAGTCGTTCCGCAAAGGCCACGAAGTTGCGGCTGGTATGCGCGACTCCATTGACCTCGTGGAAAGAATCGGGAAAGTAGGCAACACGCGGCACACGCATCGCTCTCAGACTAACGCTCAGGCGTCGAGCTTCGCCAGAGCGGCGCGCATCTCTCCGGCGTCGTTCCAGGCCATCCGCAGGCCGCCCGAGACCGGAGCCGCGCCCATCAGCCGCACCATGCTGAGCACGCCGCGAAGATACAGGGGAGCGCGTCCTGTCATCCAAAGCTCAGAGAGCGGCTGCATCACTCCCCGGCTGTCGGGGTGATAGACGCGCTGGTCCCAGCGGCGGGAACCCTCGGGAAAATGCGGGTAATCGCGGATTGCATCGAGCGTTGATTGCAGGATTCTGTGCTTCCACGGCTCTGCATACTGCGGCATGAAGAGCACATGGCTCTGGCGCTCGCGTCGCACCTCGTGGACGAACTCGGTAAAGCTGGCGGCGCGGGTCAGGTTGATGTTCGCGTTGGGCTCGATGCCGTGGCGGTCGCCCCCGCTGATGACCAGCTGGTTCCACTTTTGGGCCAGCTCGGAGACCTCGCGGTTCTCCTTCCAGTCGCGCAGGCCGTTCAGCTCGAGCGCATGGATGTACTGACCGTTGACGGCGAGGAACTCGTTGACCAGAACGTTATGCCGCTCGTTGCCGATGCGATAGAGGTCCCAGATGGGATGGTTGAAGACGATCAGCACCCCCGGCAGCTCATCGAGCTCCGCGAGCATTTCTTTCAGCAGACTGGGCTTGCGCGTCTCGACCGGGGTTGCGGTGAAGGCCTTCAGCCTCTCCACCCACTTTGCTCCCGTGGCGCTGGGCAGGTTGTGGATGCCCAGATGAAACGCCGTCTTTCCGAAGGGCACCGTCCACTCCACCGACACGGGAATATGGCGTGAGGAAGGCACGGACCTTAGCAGCATCGGCGCCTGAATGTCGTCATGGTCGGTGAGCGAGACCAGACCCGGCATCTGCAGGCGGTCCTCGATCTGGCTGCGCTCGAGGTCAAAGGCGAGGCTGGGCGTCAGCGGCGGCGTCCAGTAGCTGCGGGCGTAATCCGGCTGGATTCCGGTGAGGCGATTGCAGCGATCTTCGCACCAGCGCATCACTGGTTGAAGGATGCCCCAGTTTTTGGAGAGCTCGGCGATAAAGTCCAGCGTCTCCTGCGACTGATTGGTGTGGCTGTGCAGGGACACGCCGGTGGTGAAGCTCTTCGCTGCCTCCGGCTCCCGCCAAAGGTACGAGATACTCGACTGGCTCATCGGCTACCTCCTGATTAAGGCTTCCTGTCAGGAAGTATGGAGGCGCTATGTGACGCAGTCGTGACTGCACTGAGAATGGAGCTTCAATTTTTGTAAACGCCGTAACCAGAGAGGTTACACCGGCTACTATCTTGTTTTGCTGATGTCCGGGCCCAGCATCTCCTGCGCGCTCGGAGCCGGTTCGTTGGGAACCTGCTGATGTTCGCGCAGCCTCTGCTCGTGCTCGTAGGCGGATTCGAGGTGGTTTTCCGTCAGCCCTTGCTTCAGGATGGCGAAGGCCTCCTCGGGCGTGTCCGCAAACTGGAACAGCTCGAGGTCGGAGACAGCAATTGCGCCTTTTTCCGCCAGCGTGTCCAGACTGATGACGCTCTTCCAGTATTTAGATCCGTAGACGACGACCGTGATCTTCTTCGCCAGCTTCTTGGTCTGGGCCAGGGTCAACAGCTCGAACATCTCGTCGAGCGTTCCGAAGCCGCCGGGGAAGACCACCAGCGCCTTGGACAGATAGGCGAACCAGTACTTGCGCATGAAGAAGTAGTGGAAGTCGAAGTTGAGGGCCGGGGTGATGTACGGGTTCGGATGCTGCTCGAAGGGGAGCTTGATGTTCAGCCCGATGGTCTTGCAGCCAGCCTCGTAAGCGCCGCGGTTGGCTGCCTCCATGATTCCGGGGCCGCCTCCTGAGGTCACCACGAAGCGGTGACGAGGGCCGGGGAGGGTCTTTGCCCAACTTGAGACAAGGCCTGCCAGCTTGCGGGCATCTTCGTAGTAGGCAGCCATCTCCACGGCTGCTTCGGCGAGACGAAGCTTCAGAGCGCTGGCGTCACCACGCTCAATCTCGTCGGGGCGGGCGGGCTGTTCGTGCTCCGGTGCTGGCTGGGCAGAGCCGGTATTCTCGAGCAGTTCCAGCTCGGAGCTGGCCACGTCGAGGGCGCGAAAGCGAGCGGAGCCGAAGAAGACGACGGTGTCCTGGATGCGCTCGCGGCGGAAGCGGGCCATGGGCTCCTGATACTCGGCGATGATGCGCAGCATGCGGCCGTCGGGCGAGTTCAGAAAATCGCTGTTTTCGTAGGCAAGCGGTGCTTCGGGGAGTTCTTTCGGAGTTTCCATGGTGTTTTCGGCTCACAATTGCAAGAAATTTTTATCCACGATAGTCGCGGTAGTGAACTGCCTCGGAGATACCGATCCAGATGTCGAGCAGGCCAATGCCGGAGATGACGCCGCGAACGGCTCCATTGTGCAGGATGGCGGAGAGAGGTGGATGCGCCTGAATGAACAGGTTGTGGTCCCAGATCCGTGTCCACCAGGGCAGCAGCATGACCAGCACGCCGAGGTAGACGCAGAACAGCACCAGTACAAAAAGCGACAGGCGTTGCAGCCAAATGGGTGCAGATCTTCTGACTGCTTCGCCGTTGGCCTCTACCGTATTTACTGGCGGTTCAGAACTCGGAAAAAGTTGTTGTTCTCCAGACATCAAACTCCCAGATTCGACAGTAGCAGAGCAGCCCTCTGTTGTCTCTTTCGAGCGACAGGAGCGGTAGCCTCAAGGGTACCCTTTTTAAGGGTATCCCTTTTGCACAAGGCGGGCTGATCGTTTCCCTGCGCGCGGCCATTGGTGTCAGAAGCACAGATTTTCAGGATCTGTCTAAAAATTCAAAACCATGTCATTTCAACCGAAGCAGCAAGGGGTTTCAACCGAAGCAGCAAAGGATCACGTCATCTCGACCGGAGCGCAGCGGAGTGGAGAGACCCCTGTATTTCGCCGTTGTCCTTGTCGTTGTTTGTTTTTTGAACTTTAATTCTGACAGCTTAAAGGTTGAGAATTAGCGTCGATTTGCACGATCTGCAACAGCAAAGGCAGAAGCGAAATACAGGGGTCTCTCCACTGCGCCGCGCGATAAGGCTGCGCGGCTCCGGTCGAGATGACGTGCTTTTGTGGTTGCGTGTATGCCTTGGTCGAGATGACATGGTTATCGTCGAAACGACCGTTTTGCGGTGTTGCTGGACAGGTTCTAGTACCGAAGCTGGCCGATATAGACGGTATAGGGCGGGATCGTCATCGAATCGAGGCTCATGGGGCCCATGCCGTTGTCGGAGCGGAGGAGGGTGCGCAGAAAATTGCCCTTGAGGTGGAGCTTCTGCATGTCGTCCTTGAGGGAGAGGTGCGCTGGCTGCGCTGAGAGATTGCAGACGACTACGACCGCCGGATTCTTGAGTGATGCGTCGGACGGCTTGCGCACCCAGGCGAGGACGTTTTGCGCGTCGTGATCGAAGACCGTGGCAGGCGCGGATTCGAGCGTCTGGTTGCTGTGGTGGAGGGCGCTGAGCTGGCGATACCAGCTCAGGAGCGAGGCGGGGTTGGCGTCCTGCGCGGCCACGCTGACGGGATCGTTGGCAGGAGCCGGGTGGAGGGGACGGCGGGCGGGCGCGTGGAGTGGAACGATGGGCGTTCCCCACTGCATGGTGGGCGCGGCGAGACCGATCTCCTGGCCGAAGTAGATCAGCGAAGAGGCGCGGTTGGTGAGCAGAAGGGCGGCGAGAACTTTGCCCTGATCGAGACCGTGCTGGGGGTCGCCGAAGCGGGTGGCGCTGCGGGCTATGTCGGGGCCGTCGGTAGCGAGAAGAAGCGAGTTGGAGTTGGACAGGATGGCTTCGACGGCAGGACGCAGGGCAGCCGCGTTGAATTGATTGAGCTTGGTGAGGCTGGGATCGAGCAGGAGCTGGGGCTGCTGGTGGCTGTTGGAGGGGTCGAGGTCGCCGATGACGATGCGCTCGCCGATGTAGGAGGCGGTGATCTTGCGGAGCTGGTCGGCCTGCTGGGGGTCGGCGATGCGGAAGCCAGCGAGGCCGCGATTGAGCCAGAGGCGGGCGAGGCTGTTGAGGTCGGTGCCTGCAGGCGGAGTGCCTAAATCGAGCAGGATGCGCATATTGCGCGTGCTGGCCTCGCGGCTGAGGTTGTCGAGATCGTCGAGGGTGCCAAGGGCGGGGTCGAGCGATTGGGGATGGGTCGCGTCGGGCGCGATGTGAGTAAGGAGGATAGCGTCGGCACCGAGGGAGTGGATGTAGTTCAGCCGCTCGGCGATGCCTTTAAGCCCCTCGGAGCTGAAGCTGTGGGGATCGACCTCGTAGAGGATCGAGTGCTTCCACCATGCCTCGGACCTCTGGCCGAAACCGGCCCAGCCCGGACGGGCGAGCATCTGCGCGCATGCGGGCGTGGAGGCGGAAAGAGTGACGATGCAGGCAAGCGAGAGGGCCAGAAGGACTTTGGTTCGGGTAATCGGCATGTTAGAGAGATGCTACCGCGAGTGATTCCCGGTTCCAAGGGCTCGGCTGGAACGAAATGCGAAATACAGGGCTCTCTCCACTGCGCCGCGCGATGAAACTGCGCGGCTTCGGTCGAGATGACGTGGTTTTGGGTTTTGTAGAGATGACGCGTTTTTGAGTTTTAAGGTCTGGGGATAGACCTTTGCGCCGGTGCTGTGACTATACTTCGGACGGGAACGATGAGGTGTCTGTGAGTGTTGCCGCTGCTGACCAGCCTTTGTACGCGATTGTGAGCGGCGCTCAGCCGGGAACGATCGACGACGTGTTGCGGACGATGGAGCAGATCGACGATCTGCTTGCCGATGGAGACGGTCTGAAGTGGTTTAACCGGCTGTACATGATGGTGACGAAGCAGGTGGACTTCAGTCCTCCCCCAGGTGGGTGGAAGGACACCGCCTGGCTGCTGGGGCTGGATGTGGTGTTTGCCGGGTTTTACTTCAGAGCGGTGGCCGGGTTTCTGGATGGCTCGGGCAATACGGCCAGCTCCTGGTGTGCGTTGATGGAGGCCCGCTATCAGGCGGGAATCGACCGCATCCTGTTTGCGCTGGCGGGGATGAACGCTCACATCAACCACGATCTGGCGCTGGCGCTGCTGGAGACTGACCGAGAGATGAATTTGGTGCCGGAATATGGGAGTCCACAGCATGTGGACTATGAGGCAGTGAATGGGTTGCTGAATAACGTGATGCCTGCCGCGTTGCAGATGCTGGCGGTGGGGATTCTGGGACTGGCGGCGCAGGACACCGGGAAGATTGGGCGCGTACTGGCCTTTTGGAATATCTGCAAGGCCCGGGATTTGGCTTGGGACTTTGGAGATTATTTGAGAGGGCTGAGTGGGGCTGCCTTGACGGTTGGGCTGGCGGCTCAGGACCAGATGACGGGAGTGGTGGGGCGAGCCATTTTGCGGTGTGTTTGAGGGATTCTCCAGGGACTAAAGCGGTTCTCCTCCAGAGGTAGCTTTGGTGATTCGAGCAAAACGCAGATTCCCTTCGGGAATGACAAACAAAAGGAAGCTACGCCTGAGAGGAAGTAGCTATAAAGCCCCTTCTTATTTTGCTGATTTTAGAGGCCAAGGCTGAAGCCTTGGCGTACCCAGAAGCCAGGGCAAAGATAACGGCAAACGCAGGTCCTTCGACTCGGCTGCGCCTTCGCTCAGGATGACAGGTTTGTTGAGTTTCGAATGGATTTGATGATTGCTTTGTCCGAACGAGGCTATTTGACGATCTGCAAGGTTCGGTCCCAGCGGGCGAAGTCGGCCACGGCGTCGAGGGCGCTGGAGCGGTGGCGGTGCAGCACCATGGCGTTGGGCGAACGCGCCACGGCGATTTCGTCGTCGCTGGCCTCCGGCTGCTGCAGCGAGAAGTAGATGACGAGCGGCTCGCCTACGATGGCGGCGCGGGGAACGAAACCCCAGTAGCGGCTGTCCTCGCTGTCGTTGCGGTTGTCGCCGAGGACGAAGTAGCTATCGGGAGGAATGGTGAGCTCGCCGTCGTGGATCAGGGTATGCATCTTGATCCACCAGCGGGAATCGACGTCGGGGTCGGTGCTTTGCAGGCGGGGGAAGTTATCGCGGTAGCCGTCGGGAGCGCTGGGGCGGTAGACCGCGTAGGGCTCGGTGAGAGGCTGGTCGTCGATGTAGACGCGGCCGTCACGCAGCTTGATGCGGTCGCCGGGAAGGCCGATGACGCGCTTGACCAGGTGCATGGAGGGGTTGACGGGAAAGTGGAAGACGACGACCTCTCCGCGATGGATGCGCGGCGCGGGGAAGATCCAGCCCGAGGCGCCGGGGGTGGTGATCTGCTTGTTGACCAGAAGGAAGTCGCCGACCAAAAGGGTTGGCTCCATGGAGCCGGAGGGGATGCGGAAGGGCTGGATGACGAAGGTGATGATGAAGATCGCAGTCACCATGATGCCGAGCAGCGACTGGATCGCGGGCAGGATGCCCTCTTTGCTGTGATGCAGATGGTGAGGGGGTCCTGACTCGGACATACGCGTGGGAACGCTGTGAATTGCAGGGTCGGAGGGCGGGTTGGAGTCGATGGCTGGTTGAGTCACTTCTATACCTCGAAGCCATCCGGGACTGGAGCTACGCCTGAACCTCTCGCGGTGTCGTCTTCGACGGAGCGTTTTTCAGAGAGGAGGCGTTCAAAGGCGATGCGGGCGGCCTCTTGCTGGGCCTGTTTCTTGGTGGTTCCCTCTGATTCGGCGAGGGCAATGGAGACGCCCTCACTATCTTCGATGCGAACTTCGACGCGGAAGCGTTTCTGGTGGTCGGGACCGCTCTGGGCGGTTAGGACGTACTGGGGCTGGCCGGAGCCGGTGGCCTGCAGGTACTCCTGCAGGGCGGATTTGTGATCGCCGATGGCTCCGCTGAAGGTGTCGCCAGCCTTGAGCGCGAGGTTGAGGTCAGGGAGAGACGGCTCCATGATGTGCTTTTCGATGAAGGCGCGGGCGGCGGCGAGTCCACCGTCGAGATAGAGCGCGGCGATGACGGCCTCGATGGCGTTGGCGAGCAGGGCGGGCTTCTGGCGGCCGCCACTCTGCTCTTCGCCGCGACCGAGGCGGAGGAGAGCGCCGAGGTCGATGCGGGTGGCAACTTCGCCGAGATGGCGGCGGCTGACGAGCGAGGCGCGGAGGCGGGTGAGCTCGCCCTCGCGGGAGCCGGGAAAGCGGCGGAAGAGAGATTCAGCCACGGCGAGGCCAAGGACGGCGTCGCCAAGGAACTCCAACTGCTCGTTGTCGGAGCGGGGGTCGGGCGAGGTCTCGGGATTGGTCTCGTAGGCCAGAGAACGGTGGGTGAGGGCCCACGTCAACAGGTCAGGCTGGTGAAAATCGTGGTCGAACAGGGTCGACACAATTGGACCTGCGAGTGGCCGTACAGTCTTTTTGCGGCGCGTCGTCATGTCGTTCGTGCAACCCCTGTCTCTACTTTACCCCAGCGGCTGAAGGCCCATTTCTTTGTCATAGGCAATGGGCCAAGGCTGAAGAAGGTACTGAAAAGTCAGCTGCGTCTCGGAAAGATTCCCTCGGCGGCTAAAGCCGCATTGATTTCATTGGTCTACGGCGGGACTGAAGTCCCGACCTTTCAAAACGAAGACTTTTGAGCATCTCTGAAGCCTTAGCCAGCCGCAGTGGGGCAAAAGCAAGGGTCGAGACAAAATACAGGGGTCTCTCCACTGCGGCGTGCGATACGGCTGCACGCCTTCGGTCGAGATGACGTGGCTTTGTGCTGGTGCCAGTGAATGACGTGCTTTTTGCTGGGCGCTGGTCGAGATGCGCGACGAGACTGCGCGGCTTCGGTCGAGATGACGTTATTTAGTTCAGCCGATGCTTTTAAGCTTTGGACAGGTGATGCATGGGCTCTGGCTTTTAGTAGTTGGGCTACTTTGAGGGTGGAGGGCGGTAGGCGTCCTTTTCAGCCTTTCCGCTGGGGTCGACGGGAGCGTCTGCGTCGGGGTCGGCCTGTTGCTGCTGCCCGGGAGCGGCGAAGGGCTGCTTGAGGCCGCTTTCGGCGGCGGCCTTGGTGTCGGGCTGGCTGTCGCGGACGGCCAGGGCAGCGTGATACTCCGCCAACGCCTTTTCGCGGTCGGGCATGACATCGTAGAGGCGGCCCAGATAGATGTGGGACCACGCCAGGGTGCGGGGGTCCTTCGAGGACTTCACCGTCTCCTGAAAATCGCCGATGGCAGCGCCGGGCTGACGCTGCATGAGGTCGACGCGCGCGAGGAGATAGTGCGCCTGGCCGTGGTCGCCCTGGGGGTCGGCGAGGACAGATTTTGCGATGGCCGAGGCGCCGTCCACATCGCCCTTGAGGAGTTTCATCTCGGCCAGCTCCAGCCCGGAGAGCTGGCGGGGAGCGCGGGTGACAACGTCGTGGGTTCCCTGAGCCAGAAATTCAATCTGCCTGTCGTGGTGGGCTTCGCGATCGACATCCATACCGTAGACCATCTCGCCGATATCGTCCTTGAGGCCGACGCCATCCTTCTCCATCTGGCCGAGCTTCGCGTAAAAATAATCGACCAGAACCCATCCCTGACGCATGGCGAGCTCGACGTGCTGCTGGCGAACGGTCTCGGCGTGACGCTCGTACGCCCCCATAGCATCGCTGTATCTTCCGAAGGTGGCGCGACTGGCGTTGGCTTCGGGCTTCTGAGGCCTGGGGATGCCGACGTCCATGGTGTGAATCTCGACGGACTTGATGAGGCACTCGGTCAGCAAGGCCGAAATGTCGGACTTGTAGGCGAAGTCGAGCGGAGCATCCTGCACCGATTTGAGCAGGGGGAGCAGCCGCTTGATGGCGGTGCCGCGGGAGTAGACGAGAGGCTCGATCTCGTAGTGGAGATAGGTGTGGCGAATCTCGTCCATGTGGACGGCCCCGAGGGGATCCCCGGCGGGCGAGGCCACGACGATATAGTCGCTGCCGTAGATGCGCGCGTTGGTCGCCGAGGGAGCGAGCATAGGCTCCAACAGGACGAGGAAGCGGCGGCCATCGTAGCTGCTGACGGGAACGTGGAGATAGATGTCGGTGTTGAGCACCATGCGCGTGAGTGGATCGTGGACGATCTTGAGCAGCGCCTCGTACTGGGGGCGGTGCTCGATCCAGATGGCGTGTAGATTGATGTCGGTGGCGAACTTGCGCAGCAGGGGGAGGACGTTGACGACCTGAGTGGAGTCAGGAGGGAGTTGGGTCTGGTCGACCGTCGGAGAGAGTTCAGGCGGCGGCGAGAGGTAGAGCGCGAGCGAGATGTACTGAGCGAGATTGAGGCCGCTGTCGTTGAGGGTATGGCTTCGGACGTAGGCGCAGAGAGCATCGCGGCTGTTGCGGGCATCGGCTGAGGTGGTGAGCTGGGAGTTGATCTCGTCGCGGATGGCCAGCCGGACGGGGCTCGATGCGGTGAGATCTGCATCGTAGCCGCAGACGTTGAGGCCGACAGCGATGTCGAAGAGCGGCTCGCTGGTCTCAAGGGTGACGGAGGCTCCGGCGGCTTCGGGCTGCGCGATGCGCGGAGGAGCGGTGGTAGGCTCCTGCGCCGGGTTGCTGCTACTGCTGGAAGAAGACGAAGATGACTGCGCCTGCGCTGTCGCAATGAGAGCGAAGCCGATGCCCACAGCGGCAGCGGTTCGCAGCAGCTTCATCCACAATGCAGATAGCGATGAACGGGACGACGATGGAGAGAAAGAAGGTGTGATTTGCAAAGGCACGATAAATTCGACGCTCCCATGGAGTTTAGGGGAGCAGCAGGCTGGTTGCAACCTTTGCGCCGGGATGGGGCTTCGCCGTGGGCTTAGCTCTGTAGGTTTAACCGCGGACCGAAACCCCGGCAAAGGTGAGCACTACCCTGCCCCGCACGGGAGAGCCGAAGACGCTGGCCGGCTGGAAGACGCTCATCACGAGTTGATCGACCACTTGGTTTTTTACCGAGGTGTCAACCGGGCCGGAGACGATGTTGTAGTCATAGACACGCCCCTGCTCGTTGACATAGGCCTCAACGACGATAGGAGCATCATGGGTGGTGGTAATGGCGTGCGGATTGACCGCCGAATAGAGATAGTGAGGCACCGTGATGGCACCGAGCGGCTCGTCGTTGGCCATGACAGGCTCGGGCGCGGCCACCATGCCGAGCAGAAGCATGATGCCTCCGACAAGCACGACCGATCCGGCAAAGCCAGCGGAGGCCTGTACAAGTAACGGCCGAAGCGTGTTCTCCCACTTAAGACTGAAGCTATCCTTCCAACTTGCCTTCATCGCAGCGCGTTCATGCGAGATGGCGAGGCGGAGCTTCATGCCGAGATCGGAGGGAGCCTTGGCCGGGCCAAGCATGGAGAGCGACTGCTGCATGGTACGCAGACCGTCAAACTCGCCCTTGCAGCCGCCGCAGGATTCGAGGTGGCGTGCAATCTCTTGCATCTGGTGGCCGGAGATCGCGCCGTCGAGATAAGCCGAGAACGAAGAACGAAGACTGTCGCAGTTCGTGGTCATTGCGTCACCATCTCTTCGGATGAGTGCATGGCAAACGAAGATGCGGAATTATTTTGTGCGGCGCTCTGCTGCGCGAGGATGAGCGCGCGCAGGGCAGAACGACCGCGAGTAAGCCGTGACTTCACCGTGCCCAGGTTGACGTCGAGAATTTCTGCGATCTCTTCGTAGGCAAAGCCCTCGATCTCGCGAAGCACGACGACGGTGCGGAAGGTCTCGGGGATCTGCCGCAGAGCAGCTTCAACGCGCTCGCGGACTTCGCTTTGGGCTACGTTGTCGAAGGGCGAATTGCCGTCGTCGGCCAGCGTGGCGCTGAGGCAGACGCTGTTGCCGTCCTCTTCCTGATCGTAGGGCGAATCGATGGTGATTTCCTGCTTTTTGTGGCGGGACCACCAGCGTCGCTGATTGGAGGCTTCGTGGAGGGCGATACGGTACAGCCAAGTACGGAGGCTGGCATCGCCGTGGAAGCCGCGAATGCTGCGAAAAACCTTAATGAAGACTTCCTGGGTGATATCGGCGGCGTCGGCTGGATCGTTGATGCTGCGGGCGATGAGCGAGTAGAGAGGCTGGTGATACTGGGCGATGAGGAGGGCGAACGCGTCCTCGGAGCCGGCTTTGAGGTCGGCTACAAGTGCAGCATCTTCGGTGCTGATGCCTATTACGCTCGCTAAATGACCCATTACGATGCCCGCCTGCATATCGGGTGTCCTCTACCCTACGACTTTTGCGAAACAACTGGCAAATCACGAAATCAGTGAAAATTGCGCCGCCGGCGGCCGAGTGCTCGCTCACTCTATATCTTTAGACACCGAGAGATAGGGGATAAGTTCCCAGAGACATTGACGAATGTCGCCGGCTCCTCCAGAATAGAGAGAGTCCTTCCTAAGAGTGGGCCTGTGGCGCAGCTGGGAGCGCGCTTCCATGGCATGGAAGAGGTCATCGGTTCGATCCCGATCAGGTCCACCAAATCATTTCAACAAGTTAGCCAGCACAATCCGGGAGCACAACGGACTGCGTGGGAGCAGTATGGGAGCAATAAGAAGCCCCCGTTTCCGCCCCGTCCTGTGCCGGTGAATTGCGGTTAAAGAGCACATCGACGGCCTTCCGCTGCGCGAGCCGCTTCTTGGGCATGCCCGCCTGCGTGTAGACCTCCATCGTCGTGGAGAGTTTGGCGTGCCGCATAAGCTCCTGCACCACCTTAACGTCATTGCCGGTTTCAGCCAGCAACGAGCTGTAGGTGCGGCGGAACGTGTGCCAGCCGATCTGCTTCCGGATGCCCACCTCGCGGGCAATCGGCTGCAGAATCTTTCGGCGTAAGCTATCCGGCCACATCGGCATCTTGCCGAAGGTCTGGTAGCTGGCAAAGACCCAATCCTCCGGCTTCGGGAAGCCACAGACCGGATGCCATGCCCGCAACTCCTCGACAACAATCTCATCGAGAGGCACCGGCTGCTCCGAGATCTCGGTCTTGCACGGCCCGATGCTGCCGTCCGTAAAAGACCGAAGAACGCTGGCCATATGCGTCTCGAAGTCGATGTCCTCCCATTTGAGGCCGAGAACTTCGCAGATACGAAGTCCGGTGGTCGCGCAGATCGTTCCCATGAGCCGCTCCCTGTCAGGCAGAGCACCCAACAGAGCCCGAAACTCCTCAACGGTAAGGATGTCCGGCCTCCGCAGCCGTTTGGAGCTGCAGCGCACCATCGTGACCGGATTGCTGTCCAGCCAACCCCAACGCATGCCGTGGCGGAAGATCATGCTCAATACGTTGCGGATCTTGGCCCGACTCGCGGGTGCAAGCCGGATCGATTTCAGCCAGTCCTCCACCTCAACTGTCGTAACCCGGCTGGGAGGATAATCTCCCCAGCGCGGCACGATATGGCAGTTGAGATTGCTAAGGTAGCCCAACTTCGTTGACCTCCGTTTCCCCTCGTGAGATTCCTCGATCGGAATTTCCTTCAGACGATAGTGATCCACCAGCTTGCGGATGGTTGCCGGTGGCCCGGAACCTTCCGCTGCGAGGCGATTGATGCTGAGGCGAAGTTTCTCCGCCGCTCGTTGCGCATCGGCCTGAGTCCGAATCTCAATGACCGTTCCCAGGATTTCCTTGCGCGAGTGGCGTTTTCCGTCAGAATTTGTCTCGCGCCAGCGGTAAACCCAGACAGCAGGGCCTTTCTTGCGAGGCTCAGTGAAAAGAGCCCCAAGTTGATATCGTGACCGTTTCATCGAAAAGTATTCCTTTCCTTTGAACGGCCTCCGTCGCTGCCTGATGTTACCTCTGTTTGCATCCAGTGATCGAGTTCGGAGATGCGGAATCGCCAACTCTTTTTTCGTCCCTTGCCGGGGAGTCCGTGCGCTGGAAGTTTCCCTTGCCTGGCAAGTCCCAGGAGGGTTTTGCGTGGTATATCGAGGAACAATGCTGCGCGATCGGCATTGACGAACGGTTCAGATGACAGTTTGACTGAATATTCCATAGGCCACCCTGGGGCGCCATAGGCGCCCCGATGAGAATCGTAGCCAAGGAGATATCCCCTAATCGTGGAAGAATTTTCTCCACCGTGCCCTAAAAGGACACCATCAATGCATCTCTACAGATGCTCCGAACGGGATAGCACCTGCACTTTACCGAGAATCTTAAGTTCCATAATCTCGACAACGGGCTGACGTCTTCGCACGTAGGCAATCACTTCTTCCAAGCTGAGCGCCGCGAAGGTTTCGGTTGAAGCCGTCGTTGTGCTTTCGTCCTCAGCGATCCTCTCGGACTTCAATTCGATCAGAAGCGCCCTGTGAGGTTGATCCGATAGTGGAAATACATCCCGATCTTTGCTTTTTGCCATAACAAACTCCCTGGGGTATAGGATCGCGGCACCAGTTCCTAGCGGATGGCGGGTCAGACGTCGCAACAGAGCGTTCCCGCCTTTGGAACCACCGAGTCGAGTGAAGCAACGTGTCGCATAATACCTCTGTTATCTAGTGCGGTAGTACCATAGCAGTCGGTGGCCAAAAAGGAACACATTCCTTCCCGGCGCACCGGCAAGTCCCCACTTGGAGCGAAAGTGTTCTCTTACCACACCCAGGAAGAACATCGGTTGCTGGTGAAGGCGGCAAAGCTGGAACGCCGCAGTCTCAGCAGCTTCGTCGCCCTTGCCGCTCTTGAGCGCGCAGAACGGATACTTGCCGGCAAGTAAGCGCCCGTACAACTGGTCACCGAACTCCTAGATGCATAATGCTACCATTATGCAGCGTTACGCCAATACTCCAATCCTTCGCTCGGCGTTGCACAATGTCTCTGCCCGAAGCCTGAAGGCTCTTGTGGGCTTATGATTCGATCGATCCCCTTATGTCCTGCGTGTTCTCTCAGTCACCGCGAGAGAAGGACAGGCTGCGCCCGGCGGCACGGCGCGTCTCTGCTTCACTTCGCGCCCTACGGGTTTCGGCTTTCAGA
Organism: Granulicella sp.; assembly: GCA_041691255.1. Taxonomy (GTDB): domain Bacteria; phylum Acidobacteriota; class Terriglobia; order Terriglobales; family Acidobacteriaceae; genus Edaphobacter. Next base: position 24,443 of record JBEPUY010000022.1, read on the forward strand.
AAATCTCTTGTGCAAAGAACGCAACAAGATTTTCCGAACCTTCCGAAAAAGACGCCGCTTGGCACTTGGGAGCAGCCTTTTCTCGCGCCCTTGCGGGAGGGTGTCCTGAGAGATCACTCCGGGACCACAAAGGAGATCCAAGTCATGCAAGCACAAAGCTCGACCCAGCATCAGTTCCTCAATACCATCACGCACGGCGACTGCATCCAGGTCATGCGTCAGATGCCCGCAAACAGCGTAGATTTCATCCTCACCGATCCGCCGTATCTGGTGAACTACCGCGACCGCGATGGACGCACCATTCAGAATGATGCGAAAGCCGACTGGCTCAAGCCTGCGATGGCGGAAGCGTATCGCGTACTGAAGCAGGACCGTATCGCAATCATGTTCTACGGATGGACGAAGGTCGATGCATTCTTCGACGCATGGAAGGCTGCGGGATTCCAGCCTGTCGGCCATCTGGTCTTCCGCAAGACGTATAGCTCGAAGAGCAGGTTCCTTCGCTATCAGCACGAGCAGGCACACCTGCTGGCTAAGGGCAGGCCGCCGCTACCGAAGCAGCCACTGGCAGACATCATCGACATGCCATACAGCGGCAACAAGCTGCATCCGACGCAGAAACCCGTAGCGGCACTGGCACCGCTGGTTCGCAGCTTCTCACTTCCCGGTGAAAGTGTTCTCGATCCATTCGCGGGCAGCGGCAGCTCGTGCGCGGCAGCGTTGCTGACCGGTCGCAAGTACATTGGCATTGAACTCGATGCCGAGCATTTCAACCAGGCGTCGGCACGGTTAGCCCGTGTCGAAGGGAGGATCGCAGCGAAGCGGTCTTCCCTGGAACTCATTCCCACCTCGCGGTGAGTGTGACCGCGCCCCGGCCGCGCCTCAAGGCGACCACTCTTCTGAGTTGTGATCCTCGCAGCCTTGACCCGCGCCATGCCCGCGGATTTCTTACCTTACATGGTGGGAATGAGCACATCCGCGCAGTCTGCGCGGGGCGTCCACTGGTCCCAACAAGCTCACTTTGAGTCGTCGTTGCACGGCTGATCGCGGCGTTCCATTTATCACCATGTCGCGCCGTCTACGTGCCCCTGTTTGGACACAGGGTGGAATTCTTTTCCATCCTTGCCTACCCGCCGCCGCCCTACCTTCAAATCCAGTACGAAGCCGGAGCAGACCGGCAAATCCAACAAGGAGATACCCCTGTGAAGACGCCTCGTTTCCTTCGCCGCCTTCTATCCCGACACATCAACCGGCCTTCCATCCGATGGCTTACCCCTGCGCTGCTCTTTCTGGCAACGCTGCCCGTGTATGCGCAATCCACCGGCAGCGATCCCTGGGACACCGCGGTCAACGTCCTCAAAACCGCCTTTACCGGCACGATTGCGACCGGGCTGTCGCTGGTCGCCATCGTCGTCGGCGGGTTGATGTTCGCCTACGGCGAAGGCCAGTCGAAGAAGATGCTCGCCGGCATTGTCTTCGGGGTCGGCATGGCGATCGGGGCCGTGAACTTTATGGCCTGGCTCTTTCCGTCTTAGCCATGGCGGCAGGCCGCAACCACAACCCAAACCGAAAGGCGGATAGGAGGTGAACAGATGGCAGTGGGCGATTCAAGACATAACAAGGTCTACAAAGCGATGAATCGCCCATTGACCGTCATGGGCGCGGAACGGCGATTGTTCTTCGTTGCGCTAATTTCCGGCGGCGCCACCTTCTCACTCCTGCATTCGCTCTTAGGCGGAATCGGGTTGTTCATCGTCGGCGTCATCATCGCCCGCGTCGCCACCAGGCACGATTTGGAGATTCTGCGCGTGCTGTTCAACTCCGGCAAGTTCCGCCGACGCTATGACCCCATGAAAGCAGACACCACAGAAATCCGTATTGCGAGGCGCGATGGTCAAGGTTGAGCACATCACGAAGGACTGGAAGGAGGCAGGCTCGTTCGCCGGCCAGATAAACCTGTACGGCTTCTGGGACGAGCACTCGTTTCTCACCAAGACCGGCGACCTCGGCGCAGCCCTGCGGATCGGCGGCATCGACTACGAGAGCCTGGACCGGGCCGGACGCGACTATGCGGTCAAGCGCCTCGAAGCCGCCTTCCGCTCCCTCGATGACAAGTGCCGCCTGTATCAGATTTTGTTCAAGCGCAATCGCCCCGCGATCCCGCACGCCGAGTATGAGAACCCGATCGTGCAGGCGTCGGTGGAACAGCGGAGCCGGTTCCTTGAGTCCAAAGCTGATCGCCTCTATAGCATCGAGATCTTCTGGATCGTGATGATCGACGGCAGCTACCAGAAGGCCGGGCTGCTGCACGCTCTGTCTCAGTTGCCGAAGCAACCGCGCTCGTCTCTTCGTGACTTGCGTGCTCTCTTCTCCAGTAACAAAGAGCGCATCCTGCTCTACGAGCAGATCGAGCGCGACCGGCTGCGATTGCAGCAGAAGGTAAACAGTTTGAGTGGACAGCTAAACGACCTCATGACGGTCGGGCTGCCAGGGGCGGAGGAGACGTTTCGCATACTGCGCCGTCTCACCAATCTCCGCCCCTTCAAGATCAACGACGCTCCGCTCTGCGATGCACGTCATCTCGATTGGCAGGTATGCGATTCGGAACTGGAAGCCCATCGCGGATACCTGCGTCTGGACGATGACTATCTTCGCATCCTCACGTTGAAGGAATTGCCCGGTGAGACGCGACCATTGATTCTCAATGGCCTGCTCGATATACCCGCCAACTTCCACGTTGTCACCGAGTGGCATCCAGTAGACAACGCCAAGGCCCGCAAGGAAATCGCCTCGCGCCGGCGTCATCACCACAACTCCAAAACCAGCTTCGTCTCGAACCTTCAGGACCAGCAGAATGCCGGGAACCAGGACAACCTGGTCGATGACTCGAAAGCCGCCGCCGTCGCGGAGCTGGGCTGCGCGTTGACCGCACTGGGAATGGAAGGCAAGAACTTCGGCGAGTTCACGCTCACCGTCGTGATCTACGACGAGGAGCGCACCCGGCTGGAACACTCCGCCGCCGAGTTTCAGAAGCTCTTTACTCAGCATGACGGGCTGCTCTACGAGGAGCGCTACAACCTGCTGAATGCGTTCTTCGCCACCATTCCAGGCAACAAGCAGTTCAACCTGCGCAAACAGTGGGCGCTCAACTCCAACTATGCAGACCTGTCCTTCCTGTTCACCATCGACACCGGCTCGCCGCGAAACGCGCATCTCGAACAGGAGTACGCTGCCGTTCTCGAATCGATACACGGCACGCCGTACTATCTGAACCTGCACGCTGGGGATGTCGCCCACACGCTCTTACTCGGGGCAACCGGGGCCGGTAAGTCGTTCACGCTCGGGTCCATCATTCAGGCGCTGCAAAAGTACGGGCCGCTGACCTTCATCTTCGATGTCGGCGGCAGCTACGAAACGCTGACGCGCGTCTTCGGCGGCACCTATCTGAACGTCGGACTTAAGACTCCAGGCTTCAGTATCAATCCGTTCTCGTTAGAGCCCACCCACGAGAACCTGAATTTTCTGTACTTGTTCATTCGGGTTTTAGTCGAAGCGCAGGGAAAGTACACCCTGACTGGGGACGATGAGAAGGCGCTCTTCGCCGCGATCAAGCGGGCTTATAAACTCCCTCGCGAGATACGGACGCTCACTAACTTTGCGTCCATTCTGGGTCCCTTGGGTGAACGGTTGCAGCGATGGACCGGTAAAGGGCAGTTTGGGTATCTGTTCGACAACGCCGAGGACACCCTGACCTTCGCGCGCTTCCAGACCTTCAACTTCGACGGCTGGTCAGACTACCCCGACATCCTGGAACCGCTGCTCTTTTACATCCTTCAGCGCGCATCATCCGAGATCGAAAAGCCCGCGAATACGGCTACGTTCAAAGTATTTCTGGCCGACGAAGCCTCGATCTTTTTGAAGAACGCCATCATTCGCGATTGGGTCGTGCGGGCAGAGCGGACATGGCGGAAAAAGAACGCCGCGATGATCTTGGCGACGCAGTCGGTCGTGGAACTGGCGGATGCGGGCGTGCTCAACATCATCAACGAGTCCTGCCCCACGAAGATCTTTCTGGCCAACCCCAACATCGACCGCAAACTCTATGCCGAGATCTTTCAGCTCAACAATACCCAGCTTGAGCTGTTCGAGTCCCTTGTGCCCAAGCGCGAGCTGCTGCTGATCCAGCCGCGGGGCACCAAAAAGCTTGTTCTGGAAGTCGATGCGTTGACCTATTGGGTTGCTACCAATAACTCGCGCGACAACCTCCGCAAACAAGATTACTTCGCCCGCTTCGGACCGGAGCAAGGCTTGCTCCGGCTCGCCCACGACTATCCCAATCCCCTCAACTCATAACCCCGCTCAACCCAAAGGAGAATCATGCGCCCGTCACCCATCGTTCCGCTCTTACTCGGTCTCGCCGCGACTGTGGCCCACGGCCAGCAGTCCGCCCGCCTCGTGAAATACCACGCCAACGACATCGTGAGTGTCCGCGCGAAGATGCGCTACACCACTCTGATTGAATTACCTGCCACGGAGAAGATTCTGGACGTCGCTACCGGGGATAAAGACTTCTGGATTATCGACACCGTGGGCAACTACTGCTTCCTGCATCCTGCGAAGGAAGGCATCCACTCCAACCTCAACCTCATTACCGATAAGGGCAGCGTGTACACGTTCACGCTGGACGATGTCGAGTCCGGCGATCCCGACCTCAAGGTCGTTATCCAGCCGTCCGACCCGTCCTCGCTTGCTGCCGCCAACGGCGCGGGCAAGCTGGTATCGGCCGGCGAGGTAGAGGCCGCCCGCGCCCAGGTGCAGATGGCGCAGACTCACGCCGTTGCTGCGGTCGAACAGTTCCGTGCCGACTACCCGACGCAGGCACTCAAGTTCGATTACACCTTCCACAACGAAAAGCCCTTTGAGGTATCGGCGATCTATCACGATGACAAGTTCACCTATATCAAGTCATCGGCCAGTGAAAAATTCTCCATCTACGAGATGAAAGACGGCAAGCCTGATCTCATCACCTTCCAGCTCAAGGATGGCACCTACGTTATCCCCACGGTGGTTGATCACGGATACCTCGAAATCGGCAAGCACCGCCTCGACTTTCGACGGAAGGCTCAGTAGGTGACGCCGATGCCAGAAGAGAAACCGACCAACGTACCGGGGCTGCAGACCGCGCCTCCGTCTCCTGACAACGCCTCCGGCCTGCGCGACAAGCGCGTCCGGCCCGAAGGCGTTGTTCCCAAGCAGGCGCAGGGCTATGTCGTCGCCGGACTCGCGGTGCTCATCCTGATGGCTGTCATGTTCTCCCAAAACCACGCCAAGCCTGCCGCAAAGCCTAGTGCAGCCGGTCCTCTGGCCGTGTCCACCGACATGAACCAGCGGAAGATTCAGGAGCTGGAGCAGGACCTGAGCGCTGACCAGCGCCAGAGCCAACAGCAGGCGGCGGCTCAGAAGACGATGGGCAACAATACCGTCGCACCGAACGGCACTCCAGCAACGATGCAGCCCAATGGGACGATGATGCCAACGGCTCCGGCGGCCCCATTGCCGCCGACCGAGCCGCCGCGCGATCCCGTCGCGGATGCCGAAAGGGCGATGGCCTTCAAAGCCCGCTTTGCCTCAAACCTCGTCTCCGCCACTGATGTCGCTTCGCGTCCATTGGCCGAGTCTTCCGAATCCGGTGAGAATACTCCGGCTCGCTCTTCGAGCTTGCCGGTGACTCCTCCTACGCAGGCTGCAACCACTCCTGCTGCGACAGATAAGAAACGTGCGCCGGAGGTGAACATCAACTCTGCGCAGGGCCAGCCTTATGTCGTTTTCGAGGGCACCAGCATCGACACCGTGCTGGTGAACCGTCTGGATGGGGAGTTTGCGGGGCCATTGAAGGTAATGGTGACAAACCCCATCTATAGCCAGGACCGGCAACATCTTCTCATCCCCGAGGGTACCTTCATTCTTGGCGAGGTGCAGAAGGTCGCCGGTCTCGGCCAAAAGCGCCTCGCCATTACCTTCAACCGCATGTTGATGCCTGATGGCTACTCCGTCGATCTCGACCAGTTCCACGGTCTCGATCAGGCCGGAGCCACTGGAATCAAGGACAAGATCAACAACCACTATGTCGAGATATTCGGCGCGTCGATTGCCCTTGGAGTCATCTCGGGCGCAGCCGAGGCCACCAATCTCAATCAGGGTTACAACGAGTCCGGCACTGAGGCATACAAGTCCGGCATCTCTTCCAGTTTTTCGCAGTCGAGCGCGAATGTGTTGGACCGCTTCATCAACATCCCACCCACCATCACGATTCGAGAGGGCCACCGGATCAAGGTCTACATCACGCAGGACATGCTCGTGCCTGCGTATGAGAACCACACGATCCCCAGTGACTTCTGAATCTCCCCACCACGCAACACTAACCGCGCCTTGCTTACGCTTGGCGCTTCCGTAAAGGAGCACGTATGAAACTCAGCAAATCTCTCCTCCCCATGCTTGCCGCCGTTCTCACGCTTGCGCCGATGGCGCACGCGCAGTTCGGCAGTGGCATCGTCTACGACCCCACGCAAAGCGCCCATGCCGTTCAGGAGATTCAGCAAGGTGAAACGCAGCTCCAGAAGTGGGCGACCGAACTCAACAACTGGCAGCAGCACCTCTTGAAAGAGGCGCAAATCTACACCACTGCCGAACAGACCCGCACGCAGATCGTCACCATGTACAACCTCGCCTACCAGATGGCGACGATGCCGCAGAACCTTGAGGCTAGGTACAAGGCGGACTGGTCGCAATGGCAGAGCCTCGCCGCGCCGCCGAACACTTACGGCAATACATCGCCGCTGGTCAATGCGCTTAACTTCGGAGGTCTGCCCCAGGCTCAGCAGGGTTACACCAGCGCCTATGTGCAGCCTCAGAGCTATCCCTCCGGCAACTACTCGTCTCTCGATTCGCGCACTCAGGCCACGGTTGCCAACCAGTACGCCACGTCGGAGCTGGCGCAGACCACCACCACCAACACCCTCGCCACCCTCGGCACCATCCGCACCAACGAGCAAACCTTCGCCACCAAGCTGTCGAACCTCGACTCCGATACCTTTTCTACCGACTCCAGCCAGCAGACACAGAACGCATTGCTGGCCAAGATCAACTCTGCCACGCTGCTCCAGATCCACTCGCAGCAGGACACCAACCAGCTTCTCTCGGCCTCGATCCAGCAGCAGCTCCTCGCGCAGAAACAACAGATTGACGCACAGAACCGCGCTCTTAACAACTCCGTTTACTTCCAACAAACCTTCCCCACGGTCATGCAGAACATGACCAGCGGGGTGAGCAACTCCATGCACAACGTCTCGCTCAGCATCAATGGGAGCAACTAATCCAATGGACCAGAACCCGATTGCGTTTCTCAGCCAGGCCATCACCCAGCTACTCTCCACGAATAGCTCCGCACTCCAGGCCACGGGACTCGACATCTTCCGTGGCCTGGCAACGATCCTCATCGTGTGGTTTGGCATTAAAGCCGCCCTGTCCGCTGTTCAGGGACACGGCGGCTTTCACTTTGCCAAGTTCGCCGACCTCATCCTAATGATTTCCTTTGGGCTGGGCATGTTGACGTACTACTCGACGCCCATTCCAGGAACGAGCTACAGCTTCAGCGACCTCATCACCAAAGAAGGACTCAGCATCTCCGCGCAGATCGAGGCCGACCAGACCCAGCAGATAGCGACCACTATCACCAACGAGGAGCAGCAGCTCGGCACACCTCCGGGCAGCTTCAACATCCTTGAAGACCTCACTTATCTCCTCATCGTCGTCATCCTTGCCCTGATGGAAGCCGTGGCCTTTTCCGTGATTGCGTATGGCTATGTCGCCGCCGCCGTATGCGTCCTCATCGGCCCGGTCTTCATTCCGTGGTTCATCATCCCCAAAATGGACTGGCTGTTTTGGGGATGGCTGAAAGCCTTCATCGGCTTCAGCTTCTATCAGGTGGTCGCCTCGGCCTTCATCTTCGTGTTCTCGAAAGTCCTCACGTCGATGTTCCAGGTGATCGGCACTATCACCCTCTCCAACGCCCTTGCGGTCCTGCCCGCGCTGCTCATCGCGCTCTGCGTGTGCATCTATGGGCTGGTCAAAATCCCGGAGCTTACTTCGTCCATCCTCGGTGGGCGCACTGGAACCTGGGTCAACCTTTCGGGAGATTAATCATGCCAAAGACACAGACTGAATTTTCTACTACCAATGCCGGACATAAGTTCCTCGAACTCTACGCGGAGCCGGTTGTCACGAATACCTATCTCAAGGTGACGATCCTTGTGCTCTCGATCGTCACGCTCGCGTTGCTTGCGCTCCTCTATCGCGCCGACACCGCTGCCTTGCGGCTGAAGCCGCTCGTCATCGCGGTCTCGGAGGCCGGTCGCGGCCAGGTAGCCAGTTACGCCGACTTCTCGAAGGTCCCTATCGACCATGTCAGCAAATACTATCTGGCACGGTGGGCGCAGCTTTATTACGGGCGCAATCACGCCACGTTGCAGCGCGACTTCGGCGAGTCGCTGAACTTCTTCTCCAATGATTTGCAGGGCGCAACATTGGCCCGCGTGACTAAAGCCAAGACCCTTCAAACGTTCCTTCTCGACCCCAGCGCCCCGAACGTAGACGTGGAAATCAAAGCCGTGGTGCTGGACGATACGCGCCAGGCACCCTACCGCGCCCATATCGAATTCGAGAAAGTCTCTTATTCACTCGGCGACCAGCAAGAGCAGAGCCGGGAACGCTGGACCGCGAATGTGGTCTATGGCTTCCGCGATGAGGTCCCCAACGCGATGCTGCTCACGAACCCGCTCGGCCTCGTCATCAGCTATGTCCACGAAGACCAGGCATTCGGGAGCTAACGACCATGAAACGAAAAATGTCTGTCCTCCTTTATTGCGCAGACCGCGAGCTGCTGTCCGCGACAGCATTCGCGCTGCGCCTGCAACCTTACGCCGTGACTGCCGTCGACGACAGCCGCAGCGCAACCGCTGTCATGATGTCCGACGATCTTGTCTGCGGCATCCTCATCCATGCGCGACAAGGTGACCTCGCTGGCAGGCTGATTCATCGCTTGCTTGCGGCGGATCTGCATGTACCTGTGTTGTTGGTAGACCGTGCCGGAGACCTCGCACCCGTCCGCTACGCGGACATGGTGCTCTATGGCCGCAATACCTCGATGGCTCACATCCTGGGCGCGCTCACCGTGCTCTGCGCACGGAAGCGCCTGCCTCGGAGTGTGGCGTGAGGTATCTCTCCGTTTGCTCGGGCATCGAAGCGGTCTCCGTCGCATGGGGGCCGCTCGGCTGGCAGCCTGCGATGTTCGCCGAGATCGATCCCTTCTGTGCATGGCTGCTGCGCTCGCGCTATCGCGCATCGCGGCCCATGCACATGCCGAGTCCGCACGATGCGTCCTCGCGCAAAGAGGCAAAGCAACGCGCGGCGGCCATTCGTAACGTCGTTGCTCTGCCCGCCGATGGTGCCGTCATCAATGCTGGCGACTTCACAAAGATTGGAGCTGACGATGTTGGAGCAATCGACCTTCTGGCCGGAGGAACTCCTTGCCAGTCTTTCTCCGTCGCCGGGAAACGAGCGGGACTGGATGACCCGCGTGGCAACCTCACCATCGAATTTGCTCGACTTGCTGATCGCCTCCGGCCCGTATGGCTGGTGTGGGAGAACGTCCCCGGTGTCCTGTCGATCGATGGAGGACGGACGTTTGGAGCCTTCCTCGGCATGTTGGTCCAGTGCGGGTATGGGATCGCCTACAGAGTTCTCAACGCTCAACATTTTGGAGTACCCCAGCGACGGCGTCGCGTCTTCGTTGTCGGATATCTTGGAGACTGGCGAGCTGCCGCAGCGGTACTACTTGAGCAGCACGGCCTGTCGGGGCATCCTCCGCCGCGCCGAAAAACGCGGGAAAGAACTTCCGGCGGCGTTGAGGTCGGCCCTTCAGGCGGTTGCTTCACAGACACCGCACCGACCATCGACTCAGGATGTAAAGACGGTTTCGTCCGCAATCAACTAGGCGTCGGCGTACTCTCATCGACCGACGAGACATCCCACTGCCTCAATGCGGGTGGCATGGGCAGGCAGGACTTCGAGAGCGAAACCATGATCGCGCATACGCTCTCCGCCGATGGCTTCGATGCGAGCGAAGACGGCACCGGGCGCGGCACGCCCGTGGTCCCGGTCGCCATCTGCACTGCGCACACGCAGTCCAATGGCAGCGGCTTCTCCGATGACGTCGCACACACTTTGGAGAGTGGTGGCGCTCAGGCTGTCGCCTTTGCGCAGAACACCCGCGATGAGGCGAGGCTATACGGCGGCGATGGCAAAACGGTCGGTGCCCTGGCAGCGAGGCCGGGAGTCAAGCAGCAATCTTATATCGCCTTCTCCGCAAAGGATTCTGGCACAGATGCTGGTGATATTGCGCCGACGCTACGCGGCATGGGCCATGATGCAAGCCATCCCAACGGCGGTGGCCAGGTAGCCATCGCCTTCACTCAGAACCAGGATGGCGACGTTCTCTCCGGCGATGTCATGCACTCGCTCGGGACCAACCCCAATGCGACCGGACGCAATGCGGCTACCGTCGCCTTCACGCTTCATGGCAGCGATGGAACGACAAGTGCCGCTTCATCCACTGAGGTCGCTGGAAGTCTCCGCACTCGCGCTCCCGGAAGCATCGAGAATAGCTCGACGACTGCTGTACTTCAGGAGCAGCCCGTCGCCTGGTCTGGAGAACTCACTGCATCGACCGAAGTAGCGGGGACCCTTCAGCGTGGCGGCGAGGGTGGACGGATCGACGGCGTGATGACACATCAGATGGCCGTGCGGCGGTTGACACCACGCGAGTGCGAGCGGTTGCAGGGATTCCCCGACGATTACACCCTGATCGAGTACCGCGGCAAGCCCGCTTCCGATGGCCCACGCTACAAAGCTCTCGGCAATTCGATGGCAGTCCCGGTCATGCGCTGGATTGGGGAGCGCATCGCTGCCGTCGATGCCATCCTCCGTGATGGTCCCGGCATCGGGAGGTCCTGGTGATCCCGCAGGCTCGAATTCTGTTGATGACGTCACATACCTCCCAACCCCTAAGAGGATCGGGCCATCTTCTTGCCCTCACCGCCTCGGCATTGGAGCCGCGCAGCTTACCTTCGATTCCGTCGCCCAAACTCAAGTCCTTCGCATGGCGGGGTGCGGAGGACGATGCGGACCATCGGAAACTATGGCTCGCCCACTCTCTGCTTTTGCAGCCGGAAGCATGGCAGGCAAGCAGCTACGGTTCCACTGCTGTCCGGGTGCGTCGGCGTCCTTATAAAGACGCCCTTCGGACAAGTGTTTCCATAGAGCGCCAATTCTCCCGTATTTTCCCTGCTTACTCTCGGTCACTCGCTTTGGTGCTTATCCCGCGCCCTGCGGCACGGCGCGTCTCTGCTTCGCCCTTACGGGTGCCCTGCGGGTTTCGGCTTTCAGAAAATCTTTTTGCCAGAAGAACAGCAAAGAAAAAGATTTTCCGAACCTTCCGAAAAAGACGTCGCTTGACCTTAGGAGCGAGGCACCTCGCGTCGCTTCGCGCAAGAGTGTCCCGAGGGTAATCCGGGCAAATACAAACAGGAGAAATAACATGGCACTCTACGAAAACAAAATCACTCTGAAGGGCTACCTCGGCAAGGGCGCTGAGAACTTCGCCACCAAACAGCAGAGCACCTTCACCGTCCTCTCGCTCGCCACCAAGTCCGGCTACAAGGACAAGCAGACAGAGCAGTGGGTGAACCACACCGAATGGCACCGCATCGTCGCCTTCGGCAAACCCGCTGACTACGCGAAGGGCCTCAAGAAGGGCGACTACGTGGAAATCGAAGGCGAGCTGCGCAGCTCGGAGTTCGATGCCGAGGTCGGCGAGGGTAAGAAGAAGACCACGGTCAAGCGCCGGGGTTGGGAGATACGCGCCACCATCGTCAAGAAGCTGGCGCAGCCGGTCACGGGCGGGAACCCCGATGCCGATCCCATCACGGAGGACGACGCGGCTTAGGCCGCGTTGTCCTCCCTCGGGAGGTGCAACCATGACTTCACTTTTCCAGAACGCCGTCACGCTGCGAGGCTTCCGCGCTAAGACTGCCGAAGCTCCGTCATCCGACCATATCCAGGTGGACTCATTCGCCGTCCTGCTACTAGCGACCGCCTCGGGCACATGGGACCTCTCCACCAACGAGTGGACACCGCGAACCGACTGGCATCGCGTGATCTGCCCCGGCCCATACTTCTGCGGCCTGGTTCGCGGCATGAGGCGTGGTGACTACCTCGAAGTTGAGGGTGAGCTTCGAGCGCAGGAACAGGAGCGGATCGTCGCTGTCGCGGGTGAACGCTTCCCGGTCAATAAAACAACCTATGCCGTCCACGCGACACGCATACAGAGACTAGACCGCCCAGACGCAGTTGTTGATACGGGTGAAGACGACTAAGACCGACCGCCCACATTTGCGGAGAGGCTGACGCCTCTCCGCTTTTCTTCTGACGATGCCGCTCCTTTGTCGCGGCGGAAAGGACACCGATGTTTGCTAACGCCGTCTTCGTCGCCACTCTCATCTTTCTTGCGCTCGGCTTCTGGCTGAGTCACGAGCTGCGCTTCCTCGTGCCGTGGCGCAGCCTGATCCTGCACGGTTACCTCCAGAGCATCGCGCTTTACTGCGCTCTGCTCTTCGCTAACCTCCTCGGCCTCACTATCTGGATCGAGCGCAAGTTCTTCCTGCGCGATACAGGCCGCAAGCTCAGGCATCTCGATCAGGAGATCCATACCGGACAGAGTGAACTGTCCGAGGAAATCCTCGCGCAGTTCGGGGATGAGGAGGAACGATAGCCATGCAGAGCGAAGACCAGTATCAGGAACGCACGCCGGACTTTGTTTCCAAGATCCGTGCGATGCGTGAGGCTGCCGAGAAAGAGATGAACCGCTTCACGCGCGTGACCGACTACGACGTGTGTCGTATCGTCGGCCACGGTCCGAAGGCTGCGCCGGTTTCTGGCGAAACCGCCTCATCCTCGTCAGCCAACGGCCGTCCGAGAAAGCCTGCCGCGAAATCCGCGACGGCTCAAACTGCGATTAAATTTGGGCCTGTTCCTGCGGAACGCGCCGATGACGGGGAGGGAGTATGAGGTTCGATATTCCCCAGGATGTCCCTATACGCCGCGACGTTACGCCGGATGCCCCGACACCCGCTGAACGAAGTCTCCCGAAGGAAGAGGAGTCGCATCCGATTCTGCGTCGGCTACAGACGCTCTCCGAACGCGCCGACCAACACAAACTGAACCATGAGCCGCCGCGTCGTACTCGGTCCGCACCTCAGCAAAAAGAACGCGAAGTTCCGGAGCGTCATCGCAGCGCCAGCGATCCGCGCGAGGCCCCTGACTCCCGGCGCACCCAGCGCAATCGCATCCCCGCACAGACCATAGGCATGAATCTCAGGCCGGAGGAGCGCAGGACGATGCTGGAGCTGGGACGTTTCCGCGTCGTTCGCACTGCCGACCTTGCCGACACTGTGTATGACGGAAAGCACCGCAAGCTCGATGAGGACCTGAGCTATCTGCGTTCGAAGGGCCTGGTGACAACGCGGCATATCAACCTCCGCCGCGATGGAAAGCGGCGGAGTATCGAGCGGGTCGAAGTCGCCACGCTGACCAAAGAAGGTCGTGCGTGGCTGCGGAAGAGTGGCGAGGTTCCGCAGGGACAGACCGTCTACTACGGATTCGTCAAGCCGCGCGAGATGGAACATGACTCGCTCATCTACCGTGCCTATCGCAAGGAGGCCGAAAAGATCACGGATCAGGGTGGTACGAATCTCCGCGTGAAACTCGATTTCGAGATCAAGGCCGACGTGCAGAAAGCCATCTATGCGGAGCGTAAGGCTGATCCGAAGCGTGACATGGCGGAGGTCAAAGAGCACGTCGCCAAACAACAGGAGCTGCCCTTCGTCGATGGCCGCATTCAAATTCCCGATGCGCGGATTGAGTTCGTCCGCGAACCAAAGTCTGGCGAGGACATCGACCAGGGGTCTCGCACTGGCCACGAAGACATCGAAGTGCTGACCGCCGCCTATAGTGCCGGTCATCTGCGCGCTAAGGCGCAGGCAGGTTTCCGGGCCTATGTTGCCAGCGCGGACCGCGCCAGCATCACCGCGAAGATCGAAGACGACCACGACATGATGAGGGATGTTCTGGACCTATGACACTTGGTTATGATCCCATCCCGGTATTGGAGTCCGTGGGGTACACGGAACGCGAAGCCGCATTCCTGTACCTCGTGGCTGTGCATTCGGGTTACTTTCTGCGCCGCCAGTATGACCGCTTCATCCGTCGCGGTCGCGGGGCTATCGCCGCGCAGCTCCTGCGCAAAGCGGTCGCGCGCGGTCATCTCAAAAGTATCGCCTGCGGGCAGGCTCGCTTTATCTATCACCTCGCCGCGAAGCAGGTGTATGACACAGTCGGGCTGGCTGCTTCGCAGCACCGCCGATTGAAAGGCGACGCGCAGATTAAGTCTCGCCTCATGGTCCTAGACTTCGTCCTTGACCATCTCGGCGACAACCTCCTCGATTCCTCGGAGGCAAAGCTCGGTTTCTTCACTCATACCCTCGGTCTGAGTGAAACCCGCCTCCTGCATTCGCTGGGAGATAGTGCCCATCGCTTTCCCGAAGGGTTCCCCATCCTTATCGGCGAGGAACAGTCCGTCCGCTTTACCTTTTTCGACGAGGGTGCTCTCTCCACCAGTGGTTTCGAGGGCTTCCTGCGCCGGTATCGCGCTGTCTTCGCCGCGCTTCCCGGCTTCGAGCTGCTTTACCTCGCCGACTCCGACCGGAACTTCGAGCGGACCACAAAGCTCTTCGCCGCTCTATATCCAGAGACGCGCGCGCTTGGCGTCACCCCGTTGACGCCTCGCGGTGTCGATCACTTCCTCGAATATCTCCGTGCCCACGAGAGCAACGATACGCAGAAACATCCCGTCACCCTGCGCGACCTTGCGGTCCTGCGCGAGGGTGAACACATCTACGCCACGCTCGAACATCAGGCACTGTGCTCTGCCTGGCAGATCGGCAGCACCAGCGCCGAACGCATACGCCAGAGATTTCAGCAGCAGGGACCTCTGGCGACCTTCACGACCGTACTCATGCCGTACCGTTATCCGCTCTATCAGTTGAAGTATGAGCGCGTTCCTGAACCGGAGCTTGGGTCTAGTCAGCGGTCTAGTGGTCTGCCTCTGTTTGGCAAGAAACTTATTCAAAAACAACTACTTAGCGGAGGAGGTGAGTAAGGGAAAGTAGGTGCCGAGGCGGGAGCGACCCCGGTGCTCCGCACCTCCCGCGACGGCTGACGCCGCGCTGGTCGCTCCCGCCTCGACACATCAGTATCCAGAAAATATCTGACGCAGATACCGGACTGATCTGTGCCGGATACAAACCGGATCAACTCTGGATCAATCGTTGATACCGAGCGCATCCAGAACCGATTCACAACTTCACCGACAGGAGATACAGATGGGCAAAATGAAACTGGAACACGGTGTCAGCAGGATACGGCGCGCGAAGCTGCAATCCTCTATCGACCAGACGGTAGCCGACGATGTCGAGCTGCTGGCCGAGTGGTCGAACAACGAAACCAACTATGTCGTCAACGAACTGCTGCGCTTCGCACTTACCCAGGAAGAGGGCTTCCAGAAGTACAGGGCCAACTCCGCTGCGAATGCTGCGCGGTCTGCCAGCAGCACGAAGCCTGCATCCACGCCGATCAAACCTGCAACCGAGGCCGCATCGAAGTCAGATGTTGCCACGGCTCGCGCATAGAGGAGATATCCACAAACATGCGTCAATCTTCGCACCTTCAACGGCTCATCCGTCCATTGGTTACATACCGCTTCGTGCTCTCGTTGGGATTTAGCGCGGCCTGCGGCATTGCCCTCAACAGCCTGTTCCCGATGGATACAGCGAATCGTTTGCTGCGTCTGATCGCCTATCAGCGGCCTCCGGTCTTCAACGGTCTGGTATGGAGCTACGGCTTCTTTTTGTACAGCACGCCGTTCCTGTTCTTCTCCATGCTGTTTTCACTTCTGTACATTCACCTCTATAGAACAGAGCTGGAGTTGTCTGACGGGGCATTGCCGCCATATCCCAATCCCCATACCCGGACTGAGCTTTCACTGATACTTGGCGAGGTACATCGCCAGCTCGTACCCCAGCCCAGCTCCGCTCCGCAGTGGCTCTCGATCCCCGAGCGCGGCCTCTATACCGGTATCGCATCGTTCGGCTCTATCGGTTCGGGTAAGACAATGGGCCTGATCCTGCCGGCGATGCGCCAGTTGTTCGCATACCGCGCCGACGATCCTGATCGGAGGCTGTCCGGCATCGTCCTTGAGGTCAAAGGCGATCTCTGCCGACAGCTTCAACGCATCCTTAAATGGTGCGGGCGGGAGGAGGATTATGTCGAGGTTTCGCTCGACGGCGATATTCGCTACAACCCGCTTAACAACTCGCTTGACGCCTATGCCCAGGCATTCAACATCGCGTCCATCATCACGTCGATATGGGGAAGAGGCAAGGAACCGTTCTGGCAGCAGTCGTACACGGATTTAATGCGATACGTCATTATGCTGTACCGCATCCGTGACGGATACCTTACGATGGTCGACCTCTTCCGTACCGTCATCAGTGCGGGCAAACTCGAAGAGCTGCTAACGGAAGTTGGTTCACGCTTCAGCACCACCAGCTATATCGGCATTGGCAAGGATGAGTACCGGGAGCATGAGGGTCTGCTATCCTCTCTTGGCTTCAATTGGAACAAGGATGCGGCCCTTTATTTGATCGCATGGACGGATGCCCTGGAGAACCTGCTGACACAGGAGACCTCCGCGGCATTCGATGTCTTCACTCGCAAACCGTATCGACCGGAGCAACGCGACCGCTTCGACAGCATCCAGTATTGGTATTGGGAGCACTGGAAGTTCTTCCGCTCTGAAGTCAAAACCTCGATCATCCAGGGAATCGTGGTCTTCCTCTCGCTCTTCGAGACAGATCCCGATGTGCGCCGCGTCTTCTGCCCGCCGAAGGAACTCTATGAAGGCAAGCCGTGTGCTGGCGATCCACATGGTATCGTTTTGCCACCCTTCGACGAACTGATCGAATCGGGTGCGGTGATCGGTCTGAATTTTCCGGTCGCTTTGAATCCGGCGCTGGCGAAAACCCTCGGCACCATGATGAAGATCGACTACCAACGTGCCGTGCAGTTGCGTATTCCCAGGATGGACGCTCACCCTGAAAGACACTTCCGTCCTACCGTCTTCATTTGCGATGAGTACCAGAATTTCGCTACGGTGGGCGGCGACAACCCTACCGGGGATGAGCGTTTTTTAAGTTTGTCCCGGCAGCCGAAGTGTATTCCCATCGTCGCCACGCAGAGCATCTCAAGTCTTAAGGATGCGCTGCCCAATGAAGGCGTCAAAACCCTGCTGCAGGCGCTACGTTGCAAGGTCTTTCTTACGACCACCGACCCCGAGACGGCTCGTTATGCATCCGAGCTGTGCGGGAAAGCGGACCGCACACGCATCAGCTATACCGTCTCCGAGTCCTCCACCAATGCCAATGTCGGCTGGCTTAGTGGCCGCACCTCATCCAGCAAAGGCTCCGTATCCGCATCCAAGGCATACCAGAAACATAAGGAGCCGCTGTTTGAGGAAAAAACTTTCTTCGACTTGAAAAACGCGCAGTCGGTGGTTGTCGCCTTCGACGGCGTCAGCCCATTGCCACCGACCTACTGCTATCTCAAACCAGACTTCCTGCCCATAACCATGTCTTGGTTTGATCAGGAAAAGATTGCCTTTGATCCAGAGAGGATACCCGCATGAGCTTCGAGATTATTATTCCGTTCCTTAAACCCATCGAACACCTTCTGGTCAGCAAGACCATCTCCGAGATCATGGTCAACCCCGATGGCACGGTCTGGATAGAAGAGGCAGGCCACATACAGCTTCTACCGGATATCTTCTTTGAAGAGGGCGCGCTTCATACCGGTCTCGAAGTGATCGCAAACAAGTTCGGAAAAAAACTCGATGCTGACTCGCCGATCATGAACCTGCGCCTGCCGGATGGGAGCCGCATGGCCGCATTGATTCCACCCATCGTCACTCCAAGACCGATGATGACCATTCGCAAATTCACTTCGCGGAACTTCACCATCCATGACCTGATAGAGCGGAAGACCCTGACAGAAGAACAGGCAGGAACGCTCACAGAACGTGTTCGGCGTGGCGATAATTTCCTGATATCCGGTGGAACTGGATCGGGTAAAACGACTCTGACCAATGTGCTGGCCTCATTCATCCCGGACGGCGATCGCATCCTGATCCTCGAGGATGTGGCCGAACTCCACATCCAGAAGCGGCATGTCATCTCAGCCGAGGCCCAGCTCGATACTCATAAGAGCCAGATTGGATTCGCGGATTTGCTCAAGGCCGCGCTCCGGCACCGACCGGACCGAATCATCGTCGGAGAGATTCGAGGCCCTGAAGCGCGGGTCTTCCTCGATGCTTTGAATACAGGTCATCGCGGGTCGATAACAACCATCCATGCCAATAGTGCTAGCGATGCTCTCCGCCGCCTAGCGCAACTCGCCATGCGTGGTTCGGGAGGAGGTGTCCCCGCGCACGATGTCGAGGAGGAGTGTGGCCGATCCATCGACGTGATCGTGCAAATGATGAACCGGGACGGATGGCGTCACGTTACAGAAATCCGAACGTCCGCCGATTCTGCCAGTACTGCGAGACACAATCAATAAGTCCGGGATGCTCTAGACAGAGGCACGGACATTACTGCCCAGGAACTTCCCAGCCCTTGCTAGTCAATTGCAATCCTGCGATTTCGGTTGTCTTTGACGCTCCGGTCAGGGTCGCTTGGATAATGGGAAAAGCGCGTTGAACATCCCGGCGCTTTGCCCAGCCTGCTAGGCTCATGATCTTGTACGTGTAGGTGACCTCGGTCTGCGAAGACGCTCCCACCGTCACCGGCTCCGTCCATTTGACGATCATATCCACGGTCTTCTGCCCATAACACAAACCGTTCGTCCGCCCGAAGGTGCCGGGAATCTGTTGGAAGTATTTCTTTCCCTCCGTGGTGAGTTCGTAACGTTTCACAGGCTGCGGCGGAGTAGAACCCCGTAACGCATCCAGCATCCCGTGAACGACTGCGGTCGTACCGCTCGACTGCAACAACCCAGCCTGCTCAAGAGCTGCCATTTCGAGGGCCGTACCAGACTGGAGCCTCTGCTCGGGCTCAGGAATATCAATAGGAAACGGGCGACCGATCACAGTGCAGGCTTCCCCGCGTTTTGTCAGATACTGGTCAATCGCTTTCGTGAGATTTGCTTCGTTCGGCTTCTTTGCATCATTGCATGATGCAAGGAATAGCAGCCCTGCGATGGAGACGAGATAGAAGTAGCGCATGTGTTGTCCTCCGGGGGTAAATTGATTGAGCCGTTATGTGGGCAATTGCCGGCTAGATCCGCGTTGCCGCGGCCTCAGAGCCGTCGTCTCATTCCAGGCAAGCTCCACGAACTCTTTTACGAGTTTCTGATCATGATCGCGCCGCGTGAATATCCCACTTTTTACGGTGAGCAATTGATCTGAGAGTGGTCTAATCACTACCTCGTGGCGATACGACGAAGCGGAGAATCGCGTCATCAGCGAAACGCCTGTACCCTGCGTCACCAGCCAGAGAGTCTCATCAACGGAATAGGCATCGGCTACAAATTTGAGCGGAACTCCGAGGCTTTCGAAATGCGTCACAATCTCTTCATGTCTGCCGGGAAGCCCTCTTTTCGACAGCGACACCATAGGCTCGTTCCCCAGATCTTCCGGGCTGATCGTAGATTTGGTGGCAAGATGGTGACCTACCGGCAGACAGGCCACGACAGGCTCTTCCATAAGCAAGCGAGTGTACAAATCAGGTTCCGGGATGGGCAGGATTCCGAATCCTACATGGAGCTCACCTTCGAGAACTCCCGTGACGACTTGATGCGTCAGCAGGCTTTCTTTTGTGATGGACATCGAGGCGCTGCCTTCCGGCTGGATACGCCTCACAACCTCCAGCAGTTTGCTGTTCAAATAGGTGGAGTACCCGATGCGAAGGTCGTTGTTCTGTACTTTGACGAATGCTCGGACTCGATCCACACCCAGCCGTGCATGTCTGACAGATTCGCGTGCTTCGGGGAGGTAGATGTGGCCAGCCTCCGTTAGCACCATCCGTCTCCCAGAGAATCGGAATACATGCGCGCCCAGTTCTTGATCGATGTGCTCAATCTGTTTGCGAATAGCAGATTTGCCGATGCCGAGATATTCACCCGCTGCTTTGAACGAACCCCTCTCAGCCACTGCAAGAACTGCAATCTGCCCGTCCATTCTGATGTTTAACTGGCGCATGGATCAACTCTTGGACGCAGATCATCGTCAGCTGAAAATCAAAGCCACGATGATCGATGTCGATACGACAATGACTCGATGGCGCTTCAACGGCACCTTTTGTGCAGGGAAAATTCCATCACAATCTTCTCTGTCCGCAGACGTGGAGATAAATGTGCCGCAGGCAACGGCAACATTGCCACGCTCGCTGGTCCGTACCTGACGGATGAAATAAGATTGATGGACAATACTTCGACTTTCATCATTTTGATCGTCCTTTCACTACTTCGGAGACGCAGTCGACCCCGAATGCAGGCTCGCTTGCAAGAATTCATTCATCAGCATCTCGCACCGCTCGGGGTCGATATTCCACGTCTCACCGTGCCCCGCATTCGGGAACTCAGCGTATTGAACAAACCAACCCTGTCGAGCACTCAACGAGACGAAGTCCCGTGCCGCAGACAGCGGCATGACCTGATCCGCCATGTCCTGAAGCACCAAGGTCGGCGGATGCACCCTAAGCGGAAATCGCAAAGCGTCGACTCGATGAACATCGAAGCCGAGCCTCGCGTTCGTCAACTTCAGCGCCGTCCAGGTTAGCGGAGCTGGCATGTGATGTACGTAACCCAAATTGTCGATCATGCGCGGAACGCTCAGCATCGGCGCTTCTAGAATGACTCCTGAAACCCGATCGGCGAGGGACGAATTCGTCAGGAACTGGAGAACAATTGCGCCGCCCATCGAACCCCCATACAGCACGATGTGCTTCGCGCCCATGGAATATGCTGTGCGTACAGCTGCGTCGAGGTCCCGCCACTCCGACTCTCCGAGATGCATCAGTCCGTCAGATGAACGAGGCGCGCCAATATCGTTGCGATAGGTGATGTCCAGAACCGATAACCCTGCACGATGCAGGACCGGCACGTATTTGAGCGACTGTTTACGGTCTGCGCTGCTCCCATGTACTGTGATAGCCCAAGTACCTGCGGACAATCCTGCCTCGGCTTTCGGGTCAGCAGGTATCAACCATGCGGGTGCCGGTCCAAGTTCCGTTGGTATTGCGACTTCAGCAAAACTTAATCCGAGCGCAGCCATCGGATCAAGGCTGTAAGTACCTGACATTCTTGCTCGCGTGCCCGGGCGTGGAACGTTCCCGCTGAGCAACATGCGATCAACTTGGTCTGGCGTCTCCGCAGTGATGTTTCCAAGCATCGCGCTGCCGCCTTGCCAGACAAGCCCCCATCGGCCGGGCTTCGCCGTTGCGGGAGAGCGTACAAGCGAAACGATGGGCACGCCTTTCGGTGAAGTTGTGATGCTTCTTACGGTCTCAGCGAATGCTGCGGGTTCATGCTCAGGCTTGATGATTTGATTGCTGAAATACCAAGCCACGGCAATCCATCCGAGGACCAAGGCCGCAATGACAGCGGAGCACATGATTTTGATCGACCGGTTCTGACGTGGCCGTCTGCTGATTCGAGCTATTCCCCGATTACGAAACATCTGTCAGCCGTTTGTTGAGACCAGTTCGAAGGTTGATTCCAAACTGAACGTATGACTTCAGCGCGCACAGTGTGTAAGTCCACCCTGCATTCTGGCCAAGCGCGAGTTTCACACCGGCGAGGGTAAAGGGGTAAGAGCCCTCTGTGATCGTGACAACGGTGGCGTCTTCCCCATCGGGCGCGAACTCAATCATCGATCTGGTCGGTTGTCCTAGAGCCGTAGACTCCCACACAATCATCTTGTTCAATTCGACTTCCAGAACGTTGATTGCAACTTTCGCCCCGAGATCACCGAATTCCCACGTCACTGGGCCCGGCTTCATTGGCCCGCTCGACCCCGAGATGAAGTAGTTCGACATTTTTACTGGATCGATCACGGCTTCGAAGACCACTGCAATGGGTTTCAAGACGCGATCGCGAACGTGAACTTGAATATCTGTGTTTGGTTCGTTCATTCTGAATCTCTCCGATCATTGGTTATTACCGCTTCAAGCGGCTTAGTCTCTGGGCCGGGAGAGCGCGTATAGCTACGAACGCCGACGAACTCACTCTTCGCTCTCTGCAGCTCGACTTCGTTTTATCTTGTCCGTTACACGACGTTTCAACATGGGCACGGAGTCAATCACACGCATCGCCGTTCTCATCACGCCCAATTGCAATCCCCCGATAATTGGCTTGTGGATCGCATCGTTTTCATTCATCTGTTTGCGCGAGTCGAGGACGAGCTTCGAGCTGTATTGCAACATTTCGCTCTCGTACTCGTGAAAAGCTTGGACTGGAGACTTTTCGCCTCGACCGACTTCAAGCAGCCTTTTGAGTAGGAGAGCTGCGTCGCGAAGCGCTGTGTTCGCTCCGGCACCCTTGCCCGGCGTCATGGTATGAATAGCGTCGCCGAGAAGGGTGACGTTAGAGGTTTCCCACGGAGCAACAGGAACGGATGTTCGGATATTGATAGCGTGCATCGACGACGGGTCGGTCATCTGAATGAGCTTGCGAAAGCTCGGATGCCAACCTTCTGTCATCTGTTTTGCGAGGCCAATCAATTCCGGTTCTTTCAGCGTCATCGGGTCCATTGGGAACTGTTTTCGCGACGCCCACAGGCCCCATCCGATGTAATCGTCTGTGTCTTCGTTCAACAGCCCAGGCCATTGAGCAAGGATGTCGGTCTCATCTTTTCCGGATTGGTCTTTCCAATCGGCACGATTCCATGTGAATTCGAGCGAGTGAATGATTGCCCCGATGCCCTTCGGCGCCATAATCATGGACATCCCATAAAACATTTTTTCGGACAGCAATGCCTTGCTTTCCGCTGTCATGGCGAGCTTTCCTCCGAGGGAAAGAATGCCTGTCTCTTCGTGGCGCGAATTGGGTAGCCGCTGCTTGCGCACACGGGAGCCCGCTCCATCTGCCCCGATGAGAACGTCTCCCCGAGATTGAGTACCGTCCTCGAAGAATACTGTCACGGAGCCATCGGCCTGATCTTCGTAACGAACGAACTTCTTATCGAAGCAAACGACGTCATCCAGTCCAGTCAAAAGGACTCGGCGTAGGGTCAGTCTGTTTACGTTTTGCTCGCCACGAGCGGGATCGTCATCCTTCATCTCCAAAGAAATCAGGTTGGAGAATTGCTCCGTGAGCATATTGAAGTAGCGCGGCGGCCGCGCACTCGTTGCGAGAAACAATTGGAAGAGTTCCGGAGGCAGACATGTCTCCAGTGCCTGGCTGCCTCCGGGGCTGATCCCTACGCGGTAGCCTCCCTTCGCCTCACGCGGTGTCCTATCTCGCTCGAAGACTGTTACATCGATTCCAGCTTGTTTGAGGCCGTGAGCCAGTGCCAAACCGCCCGTGCCTGCCCCGACAATCATGACTTTGAGTGGTGATGTTTGCATCGGTAAACCTTTCTTTTGATCGCTAAAGCAATCGCGCTACTTAACGCTTCTTCGTGAAGTTTGCTCGGCTTTTCTCTCGTTCCCGGTTGCCCCTACGCGCCTTTGTCTCAGCGCGAGGTAGTTCGCGGGCCGCGTTCTCGTCCTGGTGCGGAGGCTTATGCTGAGCAGCGATAGATCGTATCCACTCCTCGGTCCAGGAAAGAGAACCGTCCTCAAGGTCAGATATCGTACCCGTTAGCCAAACAAGCTCTGCCTCAAGAAGAGCCGTCCGATAGGCATCTTCAAGAAGGAACAAACGTGGAACATCTCCCGCTGCTCGCTTCTCTTCTTCGAGTTCCTTGAGCGCACCCTCGATAGCTGCGGCCCGGACCTTGAAGCTCCCGAGCGCATCCTCCGGTGTGAGCAGCGCGAGCATCGATACAGCTGCAGGAAAATCCGGGAATTCTCCCCCGACGGCACCGAGCATTTCGCGAAGCCAAACCCTCAGCGCCAAACGGCCCTTCGCTGTGATTCCATACACGATCCGATCAGGATGACTTTCGGTCTGAACCGTCTTCCGAACGTCCACCAATTCGAGCCGGATCAGTCGCTCAATTGTCTGGTAGATACTTGCCGATCTCCGAATGTTGACGACCTTGTCTTTTCCCCAAAGTTTTAGGAGTTTCTGCATGCGATAGACGTGCATTGGCTCGTCGATGAGCATGCCCAGAACAACCAGACCGAGAGAGGAAGATCGTGCATCAAGCTTCATAGCCATATTATGGCTAAGCATGTTATGGTGGTCAAGTGAAATAAAGGAGAATTGGCTTGAGCGCACTCGAAAAATTTCCTCGCGTCACTCCGTTTCTTTGGTTTAGCAACAACGCTGAGGACGCCGTCGATTTCTATCTTTCTGTGTTCGAACACTCCCAACGTTTGGAAGTCATACACAATAAGGGGGGTGTCCCGGTGCCGGCGGACATACTCACCATTGCCTTTGAACTGGACGGACAGCCATTTACGGCAATCAATGGCGGCCCAATGTTCGTGTTCACAGAAGCGGTCTCCTTTGTGGTGCGGTGCGACTCACAGCAAGAGGTAGACCGCTACTGGACGAGTCTTTCCGACGGAGGCAAGGAAGGTCGGTGTGGTTGGCTAAAAGATAAGTTTGGTATCTCATGGCAAATTGTGCCAGCCCACCTTCCCGAACTGATACAGAACCCGAAAGTACTGCAAGCCGTGATGGCAATGACGAAGTTCGACATCGCAGCACTTGAGCTCGCTGCGCAAGATACCGGTGATTAAACTTGTCGGGTATTCATTGCTTTTGAACACAAACACATCGATATCTTTTCGAATGGAGGAACAATGGCTTTCAAGGTAGAAGTTCGCGATAGGATTTTGAGACCCTTGCCCGCAGTATTCGAAGCATGGATCGATCCAACCCACATGAGCAATTACTTCATATCGTCGGCTAGTGCTCCCATTCGGCAAGGCGAGAGGGTCGAATGGAGTTTTGACGATGTTGACACGAAGTTCAGCGTCGATATTCTTGAGGTGGTCGAGAATAAGCTAATTGTCTTTTCCTGGGCGGCCTCCGGATCGAAGCACGATGTCGAGGTACTTTTCGAGCCAGACGTAGATGACAGTACGGTGGTCAAGATAACCGAGAGTTCCTTCAATGAGGATGCAGATGGGATCAAACAAGGGCTCGGTCAGAACGCCGGATGGACCCATTTGCTTTGCTGCCTGAAGGCCTATTTGCAATTCGGAATCAACCTCCGCAAAGGCGCGAACAAGCGTTCGAACGATATGTCGTGACATCCGATTGCCCGCGATGTTTGAAAATGGGGAAGGTGCAGGAGGAGGAACGAGGCTGTTACGAAACCCGTAGCCCTCCAGTCACGAAGCCTTCGAACGGATCGCTTCAGATAAGCTGACTTATGAGGACCGCCAGTGCAATGACCTGGCCTGACCGCGAGCGGGTGAACGACGACATATCAGGAAACCTAATAGCACGTTGAGTAACGGCCTTCGTAGTCATCTGCTGCGCCAGATAATAACGGCCATTACGATGCCGCTGGAATCTCGATGAGCACCAGAAGGCAAAGACTGAGAACCGAAGAGCGGAGAAATAAGAGAGCTGGCGGCCATGGCTGCGGCGCTACTAAGCATCTGACGACGGTTAAGAATCATTAAGAGTTGCTCCAATTATTCGCGTTAATACCCAGCAGCCGAGGAGGAAGTGAGACTTGCCCACCTTTAGGTAGTTTCAATGTTCATCGGCATAGGCAATCGTCTTGGCATCCAGCGGCCCGGAGCTTGCAATGCTTGCCGCAGCCGATCCAGACGGCGCACGCTATCTCCACTCTCAACCGGTTACTATCACGCCCCTCCACGATGAAACGTTCATGCAATTTTTTAGTGGCGTCTCAGATAACCCTGTAGGAACAGACGCCATATTCCTCCGACAAGACGAGCTGACGACACCGCAGCTTTGGGCGATTGCAATTTCTCACGAGCTGGTACACGTGCAGCACGGAGATCCGGCGTCAGCTCTCAGTCATGAATCGCTTCAACATCGGTTATGGATCACGGAAGAGGGAGAAGCACATCTGCGCGGCCTTGAAACGGCTCGGGCGCTTCATGCTCAATCTATTTATCCCCCGTGGCAAGACTACATATTCAATATTTACAATCTGCCAATCACTTATGCGCTTATCGTTCTCTACATCATCGGCTTTTGGTATGCACGGCGATATTGGAGAGCGCCATCAAGGCAATGCCCGTATTGCAACAGGTAAATCAGGCTCTCCACAATTGGAAGTTTGCATAACAATGTGCCGCCGCTTTTACCGCGAAGCTGATCGAGAACACCTGGCCGATTTCTTCCAAGCGGAACTCACTGGAGGCGAGCTGCCCTATGCTCCCTGTTACAACATAGCGCCCTCGACGTATCAGCCCGTCGTGCGTCAGATCAAGGATTCCACTGCTCGCCAACTGGTTTCGATGCGATGGGGCATGATCGGATTTGGAACAAAGGGACTCGACCCAAAACTTATAACTTTCAATGCGCGTGGGGAAGCACTCACGCGCAGCGATCTATGGAGAGCGTTCGTTTGAACGCCGCCGCTGCCTGGTGCCAGAGGACGGTTTCTATGCTTTCCGCAAAACCGACCAATGGCCCTTTCGCTTTACGCTCGCGTGGCCCGAAGTGTTCGCTTTTGCAGGTCTGTGAGATGCATGGAAAGATACGACGAATGGAACATGGCTCCAAAGTTTCGCGATTATTACAACAGCAGCGAACGAGCTTATACAGTCCATAAACGATCGGATGCCTGCGATTATCGAGCCCGATGAGTATGGTCGTTGGCTAGACCGGTCGTATGCCGAGCCGCCTGTTAACCTAATCAATTTGCCCTATCCGATGGGCAAGATGTACCAGTACAACGCGAATCCGCAAGTCGTAAACGTCCACAACCATGGCCCGGAAATGCTTCACCCGTAGGAGAAACAGTCATAGCAACTGATGGCGATATTTTTAAGCGGTCCAGGCTACGTGTTGTGGTTTCCACGGAATCATAAGTTTATGGCTCCAAAGCTGAATGACATGGCGACGTGGACAGAACTAATTGGGCATGTGCAGTTGCGTTCTTTCGTGGACGATGAAGGGCATTTTTGGCTGGAACAGAACTGTTCCAAACAATCAAAATGGGGGAAGCTCGCACGAGAAGGGCATGACATAGCGTGGGAGTTTGGCGGTCGCGGCGGTTCGTACACGGGACGAATGCTTATCGATGGGGAATTTTATACGCCGTCCGAGGCAACGAAGA
Source organism: Granulicella sp. (assembly GCA_041691255.1). Classification (GTDB taxonomy): domain Bacteria; phylum Acidobacteriota; class Terriglobia; order Terriglobales; family Acidobacteriaceae; genus Edaphobacter. The sequence continues at coordinate 52,104 of JBEPUY010000022.1, forward strand.
AGTTTCTGCAGACCAAAAAGAAATAACTTACAAACCCAGGACGGATTTAGCGGAAGAAGTTTCTTCCGCGCTCCAGAGTGCGCCGGCGAAAAGAACCGGCCCACTCTTCCGCTACCATCACAGCGGGGATACCCCGCAACGCCCCGGCCATCGTGCTTCGCGTAAGTCTATGACCTCAAGCACATGCGTTCTTTTACCACTCCGTTCGAAAAGCAGCAAAAGGCAAGCGGGCAGCCTAGAGGTTTAGCGTCAACGTCACTTTTAGCTATCACTGTTTCACACGCGGCCTTCCGAGAGACGGACGCCCTTACGATCTGACAGTGTGTTTCGACCACGAGGGCGCCTCCCGCATTTTCGAAGCAGCGCGATCAATTATCGTTGCAGACCTGACACAATTCGTCACTTCGGAACGTCTTCGTCTGTGGCTACGAACCACGGCACGTTCTTCAACTGAAAGAGTTCAGGGTGGCGCGCAGTGAGGTGCGAAAGCATAATCTTAGCGACACGAGCGCTATGTTCTACTTCTTTGTCCCAATCCACTGTGGCCAGTCCATCGCTGTGTGTTGGACTCCATTTGGCCGTTCGGATGGCCAGGACGAGAGTGGAGGCAATCAAAAGAGCAGGGCCGAGCTTCTGGATATCGACTTCTCGTCGATATCCGCCTATGGGCTTCTCTGCGTTAGTGGAAGTCATACGAGCGAACCTCCAAAGTTTGATCGGACAAGGACTGCAGGCGCATCGCCTTCACATGAATTACACCATCTTGGTTTTGCAACAGACCTTCTGCCAGAATGAACTTGCTCCGGGTCACAACAAGTCGCTCTCGCTCGTACAAATCAGGCGTGACAATGACGTTGGCGATTCCGGTCTCGTCCTCCATGGACAGGAAGATGAAGCCCATCGCAGTGCCGGGACGCTGCCGTGCAATCACACAGCCCGCAGTTCGGACGTACTCACCATCGGTTGCATTTCTCAATTCATCTGCTGACAGAATCCGTTGCCTTCGGAGATCGTCGCGACGGTATGCCATCGGATGTTTTCCGACCGTGAGACCCGTGCCGGCATAGTCGGCAATCAAACGTTCCTCCGTGCTCATCTGTTTTAAAGGCGAGTTCTCCGATTCATCTCTCAGCAATTCACTCTGCTGACGAAGAAGAGGGCCTTCCAGCTTACCAGCGCGTTCGACCTGCCATAGGGCATCCCGGCGATGCTCAATTCCGTCGAGATTATTGAGGGCGCCAACGCGGGCAAGCAACGTGAGTTCCTTCCGATTCAGAGAAGGAACGCGCGAAACCAGATCTTCCGCTGACCGAAACTCTCCTTCGGCTGCGCGGGATTGGGCAATCTCCGACGCGGATTGTTTCCGCAATCCCTTTGCATAACCAAGTCCAAGACGCAGAGAGAGGCTTCCGTCACGTTCGTGTTCAATCGTGCAGGCCCAATTCGATATTTGGACATCCATCGGCTTGATCCGAAGCCCATGCCTCTGCGCATCCTTCACCAAGACGGCAGGTGAATAGAAACCCATTGGCTGGTTGTTAAGGATGGCGCATGTGAATGCTGCGAGGTATTTCACTTTGAAATACGCTGAGGCGTACGCGATCAGAGCGAAGCTGGCTGCGTGTGACTCCGGAAAACCATAAAGAGCAAACGAACTGATGTTTTGAATGATGTTTTCCTGTGTAGCCGTATCGAGGCCATTTGCTGTCATGCCTTCGCGCAACTTCCCTTCGAGGTTTTTCATACGCTCCCAAGAGCGGCGCATCCCAACAGCGCGACGGAGTTCTTCGGCCTCCGCGCCAGTGAAGTTGGCTACAACCATTGCCATACGAAGCAATTGCTCTTGAAAGAGTGGCACCCCTAGCGTGCGCTTCAGCACGGATTGCAAAGAAGGATGAGGATAGCTGACCTCCTCTTTCTTCTGCCGTCGCCGCATGTAGGGATGCATCATCTTGCCGACGATTGGCCCGGGACGGATGATGGCTACCTGTACGACAATGTCGTAAAACTTCTCTGGATTGTTCCGCGGCAGCGACGCCATCTGGGCGCGACTCTCAACCTGGAACATTCCGACGGTGTCTGCACGTTGTAGCGTGCGATAGACCTCGGCGTCTTCTGGCAACTGGGCAAGATCAACACGCTCTCCGTGATGTTCCGGGATTAGCTCCAGACAGTCCTTAAGTACGGCCATCATCCCCAATCCAAGGAGGTCGACCTTAATGATGCCAAGGTCGGCGCAGTCTTCTTTATCCCACTGGACGACCGTACGGCCGGGCATGGAAGCACGCTCCAAGGGCACGACTCGGTCGAGAGCCCCTTGGCATATGACCATGCCCCCGGAGTGCTGTCCGAGGTGTCGAGGTAGATCCTGGATTCGCATGCAAAGCTCAAGATATTTCGCAATGCGCGGATGCTTGACGTCGAAACCGGCGTTCTGAAAGGAATGGGCCATCGTGTCGCTCGGCCCTTTCCACTCAAAGTGGCTGACCAGGCCAGAGAGCCTTTCGAGCGATTTGGTATCGAATCCCATCGCCTTGCCTACTTCGCGCGCCGCCGACTTTCCCCGATAGGTAATGACATTCGCACAGATGGCCGCACCTAGCTCACCGTAGCGCCGATAGACGTATTGGATCGCTTGCTCTCGTTTGTCCTCTGATGGCAGATCAAGATCGATATCGGGCCACTCTCCACGGCTCTCACTGAGGAAGCGTTCGAACAGAAGCTCCATCCCCACCGGATCGATTGCGGTAATTTCCAACGCATAGCAGACGGCCGAGTTTGCCGCACTACCTCGCCCCTGAATAAGGATGTCGTTCTTACTACAGAACTGCACGATGTCCCACACGATCAGAAAGTATCCAGCGAAGCCCAACCTCGCAATGAGCTCCAACTCGTGCTCGACCTGCTTCTTTGCGCGTTCTAAAAGTCCACGATCGCGTTTCGGGCCATAGCGACTTGTCACGCCCTCTTCCACACGTTTGCGGAGAAAGCTGTCCATCGTTTCGCCATCAGGAACGGGATACCGCGGGAACTCATAGCCAAGATCGCCGAGTTCGAACTGCAATCTTTCCGAAAGATCAACCGAACTCTCTACGGCGCCGCTGACGTCCTTGAAGAGCGAAGCCATCTCCCTGGCGGAACGGAGATGCCTTTGACTATTAAGTGAGAGCAAGCGTCCGGCGTGATCGAGATCGGTGTGATGCCGTACTACCGTGAAGAGGTCCAATACCTCGCGTTCATATTTGGTCGCATAGCGTATGCCATTGGTCGCGAGCACTGGCAGCTTAAGTGAGTTCGCGATGCGCAACGCGGCTTGATTGCGCCACTCTTCCTCCCGCTCTTGATGTCGCTGCAGCTCTACATAGACACTTTGTGGTCCGAAAGTCTGCATAAGCTTTTCGACGATCCTGCGTCCCGCCTCTTCACCGCCGTTCACCAAGGCCGCAGCCAGTGGACCTTCATCCCCGCCTGTCAGGCACACGAGACCAGAAGCATATTGCTGTAAATCAATTGTCGTAGCGGCACCTTCGCTCTTGCCGCGTTCCCGCATCTTGAATTTGGTGACAAGTTGGCAGAGATTTTGATAGCCGAGACGTGATTCACAAAGGAGGGACACACGGGCAGGCTCGTGCGTATATTGGTGCGGAAGCCAAGCTGGAGGTACAAGCCGCGAACCGAAGCTTGACACCGCAATCTCGGCTCCTACGTGAGCCCGGATGCTGTTTCGCTTTGCAGAAGTATGAAACCGCGCTGATCCGTAGACGCCATTGCGATCCAACAATGCCATGGCTGGCATCTCCAGCTCGACAGCTCGCTCGACTAGTTTTTCCGGCTGAGATGCGCCTTCCAAGAAACTGAAGGCGCTCGCGGCGTGCAACTCCACGTAGCGGTCAGTCATAGAGGCCCGCTATTTGCCACTGATTTCGCATGAGATCGTGCATGAGGCAACAGCACAACAGTGGGCTATCGGCGGCACGGGCCACGATATCCCATTGCTCACAACCCCATAAGTTTGCGTTCCACCACTCGCCACTTGCTCGCCACGGTCCATAGGCTCGTTCGACGGCATACCGCTTCTGGCGAAACAGGATGGCATCGAGCCTTCCTTCCACCGCCATCACGCGGACGATCTCAGCAGGACGAAGCTCTCGCATTGCAGAACAGCCTTGAACCGTGACACTGCTAGTTCGTTGTGACGTTGGGACGGTAAACCTCTCCAGACGAAATGATTCCCGCTCATGGTGCGTGTCCAGCAGAACCGCCCTACCAACATTTTCCTCGCCAACGATCTTCGCGATGCGAGCGAGCGTGACATCGAGACGCGATGGCTCTGGTAGCTGCGGTGAGAATAAGCCCAGCTGTACCTTGCTGGTGCTGCCGGGTTCGGCACTGAGGCTTAGAGAGAGGATGGCTGCCAGTGGCGGGTGCGCCTCCAGATCCAAGTGGATCAGCTTGATCCAGAGTTGGCGATCATTCGTTGGAAGGGCCGGCCGCACCGTGCGTACATGCGTTGCATTGCCTTCGAGCGAGAGCGCGATGGTCACAGATGCCAAAGCGAGAACGCGCGAAGTGGCGCGTGCAATGAGTTGTTCCAACATCACGCCGACGACGAAGAGCAGCGAGTCAAGAACTTCAACCGGAGAGTCGAGTTCCCTCTTCTCCTCAAGCGTGAAAGGCGGTTCGACCGGGTGAAAAAGATGCGGCAATACGCCACTGGCAAGTTGACGGAGCCGCTTGCCGTGCTGACCCATGCGGGCGATCAATTCCTCCTCTGGAAGAGCAGCCAGCATGCCGAGGGTGTGAATACCCCAGGACGTAAAAGTTTCCAATTGATCTTCGGTGAGGTCGAGGACAGTGAGAGACAATGCCGCGAGCGCGGCACCTTGCTCTCCACGAGGAACAACCATCACCGGATAACGTAGCGACATCCCTCTAGCAAGACACATCGCCGCGTGGACGTTTGCGCTCACCGCGATAGAGGCAGTGATGCCGACCGCACTAATGCGCTTGAAAAGCTCTCTCCCCAATTGGTCGGCTGTACCGAAGAGCTTTTCGGTTCCTGCAATATCGACAACGCATAAGAAAGCGATCTCGGAACTGTGATCCTCTACACGTGGAGAGAATGTCCCGCATGTATCCAGCAAAGCCGCCTTTGTAGCACTCTCTTCCCTGCTCGACCTTGAAAACATGGTCGTGGGAGGAAGAGTTTCGACTTCGACCCGGGTCATACCATGCACGACTCCTGAGACACGAGCCTTGGCATTCAGTGAGCAGACGGATTGCAGTGGCGGCTCGCCTTCCATAACCACACACGGTTGATTGCGCAGCTCTGGCCGCAGACGCAGGAGTGCTTGCGCCGGGAATTCTTTCGCGTAAACGCAGGCATACAGCTCGGTCGGCTTCGTCATCTCCGACCTGCCCATGTACTCTGACTGTTCCAGGACGCGTTGTCCACCCGCTGTGCCGGTTTCTTTATCGGCAGGACGTTCGATGATTGGGTGAAGCGCTGCCGCTGAATCTCCACGCGATGACGCAAACCGGTGAAGACCGTTTCCTCGTCGCGGCGTTGATCTTCCGATTCCATCTGGAGCACCAGCCCTGCGCTGCTCTTTGCGCATGCATGTTGCGAAAGAAGAAGAACGCTCGCTTGAGAACGCTCCGCTGCAGCTCGATAGCGAAACCAGGTGGCAAGGGGCACACGGATCGCGAAGCTCGGTGCGATGCTCCCCATGTCCAGCACGATAGCGCTGAACCCTCCGCCATGAAGGAGTAGATCGGTTGCCTTCAACGCCTGTTCCAGCCGCATCCATGGAGTAGTCGCTGCTGTGACTTCTCTCCGTGGGTGTATTTGAATCGCGACAGGCTCGAATCTCTCAGGCTCTTTCGCGTTGCGTCTCTGTGGCTCGGCGCACCGTGGGACAAGGGCGTTCGGCGAGAAGAGATCACGTACTGCGCTTGAAAGCTTCTTTTGCTCGTTTCGTGGATGTGGACCATATCCGCCGCCATGGAGACCTCTTTTCGTTGGTGGCGCAATCTTGTACTTCTCTGGGAGGGTGAAGATTTTTTCCGGTTTGGAAAGATCCTTGCTAGTTGAACCGACACCGCAACGAACCCAGAGCAGATGCTCCAGATTTACCCCGGCGGCCGCGACTGACTCGGGTCTGAGGCTATTCGAAACGTCAATCCATGCGCAGACTTTGCCAGCCTGCGTCACTTGCGCCAAAAAGGAAAGCGCGAGTGATGTTCTTCCGGAGCATTCGGGACCGACCATCTCAGTCAGCGCGCCGAGCGGAAGCCCGCCTTCGAGTAGTTCGTCGATGGCGGGAATGCCGGTAGAGGAGGTGGGCCGAAGGACCTTAGCGGTAGGTGACAACGCTGACGGTATCCGTCTGGAGAGGGAGGCTTCAATCTGTACCCGGATTGCATTGGCGGAAGGCATGTGTTCGCCTTATATTCGCCTCAATCACCCCATCAACGTCAACTGGTATTTGCACTGAGAGCTGTGCATTCATCGCTAAGTATCTGATACAAAAAGAGAAGAAATAGGAAAAGAGTTTCAACGGGTAGCCAGACCCGCCCACTCTTACTTCTCAAAAGTCTAGCGAATGGCCGCAGCAATCGAAAACGCAGCGCCGGTCTGCTTCAGCTCCTGGAGCAGAAACACCTCCGGCTTTCTCGCTTGCAGCCGCATTTTGACTTGTTCGGAGCGCGCACGTATTGAGTTCACGTTCCAACTTGCTATGTCGATGACTTCTGGGTTTCCTGTCAACCGCTCGTTACTCGGAGATTCGCTTATTGGTGCTCGTCGAATTCTCTAGCTGCATTTCTACCGTGGCAAGCTGATCTCGACACTCAAACCAGGATGCGCGTTGTGTGCGACGACCGTTCCGTGATGCAGATGCACAACACGCTTCACGATGGATAAGCCCAGACCGACTCCTCCACTATCCATATCCCTCGCCTCGTCGACGCGGAAGAACGGCTGGAAGATCTGAACCAGCGATTCATCGGGAACTCCAAGACCGTAATCGCGCACCGTAATGGTTACATTACGAGTGTTTTGGATAAGGCGAATATCGATTGGCGCATCTTCCGGCGAATAGCGAATTCCATTGCGAAGTAAATTTTCAATTGCGCGCCGGAGCAGTTCGCGATCACAGAAGATGCTGCCGCTGAATTGCGCATCGATCCGGATGTTGCATATACGAGGTTCAATTTCTGTGCAGCAGTCACTTACTGCTTCCTGAACAACTTCGCCAAGCTTTGCCGAAGCCAATTTCAGCAATCGCGGATCGCCTTCCAATCGGGTCACCTCCACAATTTCGGAGGTAAGCGCCTCAATCCGGCTCACCTCGCGCTCCACACGATCTAAAGCGGCATATGGGTCATTTGACATTCGGGCCAATTTGACGGCAAGTTTCATTCTGGTGAGCGGCGACCTAAGCTCATGAGAGATGTCCTCCAGGAGCCGTCTTTCGCTGTCAAGCAGGCTTTCGAGACGTTCCGCCATGTCATTGAAGGATCTTGCCAACCAGCCTATCTCGTCCAGACGCCGGAGCTTCGTGCGCGCCGACAGATCGCCATGTCCGAATCGAACTACGGTCGCGGTGACATTGCGAATTGGCTTCACAACGAAGACAGCCGCAAGCCAGCAAAGGAAAACGGTCACACCAATCACGAGAAAGTAGTAGGGGGAAAATTCCCATCTGTCAGGCTGACGTGGATTGACGGAGACAAGCCAGTAGCGCCCATCAGCTGATCGGTGTGTAACAACGAATCTTCCGTCGACGAATCCTCGCGACAGACTGGCGGGTGCATGGGGAAGAAACGCCGTCTGACTTTTGCCCGAGACGACGTCGACGCCATTTGAATTCAGGAGGTAATGGGATGGTCCGAGCAAGTGATTCAAATGGCCCATGTAGGCCGCTACAGCCGCCGACCCGCCTTTGTCCCATGCGCTCCGGGCGCTCTCTAACTCTAGTTGATCCATCACCTCGAACACAGGATTAAGATACTTCGTCTCCATGTGATCCGAAATCGCCGTGAACGCCAATAAGGAGAGTGACAAGGTGGCCAGCATTGTAAGGGCTACCCAGAGATAAAGAGATCTCATAAGTGTTGTCTCGGTTGTGACGCAAAAATATATCCAACACCGCGAATCGTTCGAATGAGGCTGCGGCCATGTTCGAGCTTGCCACGTATATGACTAACATGGACATCCAGCGCACGGTCGTAAGGCGTCGCGCCGCGATCCAAAAGTGTCTCGGTGATTTCGTCTCGCGATACAATTCGGCCGGCGGAACGAACGAGCATATCGAGAATATCGAATTCCAACGCTGTAAGATCTATGATTCGCCCTTCGACGCGGACCTCTCGAATTTGACTGTTGATCTCTACGCCTTCAACGGTCTTGATCAAAGATGGACCCTGCGGCAAGGCTCCTGTGCGTCGGAGCACAGCATGGATCCGTGCAAGCAACTCATCACAATCGAATGGTTTGGTCACGTAGTCGTCGGCTCCTTTGTTCAAACCCATAAGGCGATCATCCCGATGTACACGCGCCGTCAGCATGATCACGGGCAACTCTTTGCGCCGGCGCAGTTGCTGCAAAACTGAAAAGCCGTTGATGAGCGGCAGCATCACGTCAAGCAGCACAATATCGTACGAAGTTCGCAATGCGCGAGCCAAGCCCTCCTGGCCATTAGCTGCGCACTCCAGAAGATGACCCAATTGGGAGAAATACTCTTTCATCATGTTGCAGAGCTCGGCATCATCGTCTACAAGCAGCACGAACAGCCGATCGTGCTTTTCTGAGGCACCCATTATCCCCGCCTTTACTCTTCGTTGCATTTGCACAATATTTGTTCAGGATAAGCCAATTCGCTTTCCTAATTATGCCCATGTTTGCATCGCCGCCATGCCTGCGGGAAAGAAGCTTAGGAATTCTTAAGGCACAGACTCTTGTCTGCCGATTTAGCTTCGCTCTAAGGAATCGGGAGCGTCGCAGTACATCCGATCAATGCTAGCCAGTAAGCTGGCTGGTCACAAAGAACCAATCGACCGCGTGCACGGCGCTGGTCTGGAATATTGCGACGCAAGCCTGACGCCAGCAGGAGTTAGTATGGGACAATTTTCTCCACATCTCTTTTTATTCGCGGCCCTGGCTTTGCCGGCCCTGTCAGTGTCAGCAAGAACTGATGCACAGGCAATTCCCTCTTCCACCGCAGGTCCCCAGGTGCAGAAGCCATCGATCAAACATCCCTCTAAGTCAAAGACAATTATTCGTTACGGCCCAGCTTTCTTTATCGACAAGAACCCCAAGACCGCCTTGGACATGGTGAATGTGCTTCCGGGATTCACTTTCTCGATTGGAGACACATCGATCAGGGGATATGCTGCGGCAGCAGGCAATGTCCTCATCGACGGGGAGCGGCCTTCCGAAAAACAACTCACACTCGATACGGTACTGAAGCAAATCCCGGCAGACCGAGTAGAGTATATCGACGTCATTACAGGCCCCGATCCGGACCTACAAATGCTCGGGCAGCCGGTTGTTGCTAACGTCATACGTAACAAGTCAGCCGGAAATTCCACTATCGTATCTCTCTCCGATGGTTTTTTCCTTGACGGTAGGAACACGCCTTCCGGCAGCGTCGAAGTTACAAGACACGGCAGCCGCGGACAGACCTTTTCCGGAGCCGTATCCGCAACCCAATACATCGAATTGGCAGAGGGTAACGGCCCTCAAGTTCGCCGGGACATCAACGGCGACATAGTTGACACCGCCTCGGTCTTTAGCGCGGCGGGCGGCCTGACTGCATACGCCTATGGCGTCTTCTCCATTCCAACCTGGAAGGGTACGTTGTCCATCAACGGAAGTGCGGCGCGAACAGACTACGCCTACCGGGAAGAAGACAACCCAACTTCTCCAACTGTGTCACCTAGCAACTTGCACGAGTATCTGGGCGGCCCTCTCGGAGGGCAATCGATAAGCGAACTAGGTGCCCACTTCAATCGCAACTTCGGAGATAAGTTGGTAAGTGAAAGCCTGATACTCTTCGATCCGAATCAGCAAACCTACTCCTCGCACCTCAACTCTCCAGGCGTGGATAAAGTGTTTTTAGAGCGCCAGCACGGTGGCGAAACTCTGGCACGCACTGACGTGCGCTACTCGGCGACGTCCAATTTGACTGTCGAAGGGAGTGCTGAAGTTACCTATAATTGGCTGTCCACAGCGAGTACATACTCGTACAACTCCATTCCCGTTCCGTTGCCGAATGCACTAGCGACTGTCTCGGAGATCCGTGATCAAATCCTGGGGCAGCTAACTTGGACGATTCGCAAGAGCATCCGGTTGGACCTGGGTGCGCAAATCGAAGATTCGACGATCGGATCCAAAGCTGATATAAACCAGTCCAAAACGCTGAATTATTTCAAACCGCGTGCCGCACTCAACTTCACACCTAATTCTAAGGACCGTCTCGGCATTCGTATCGAACGCGAGGTAGGCCAACTCGACTTCACAAATTTCGTGGCAGCCTCTTCATTGGACACTGGTAGTGTCCGTGCTGGTAATACCAACATCGTGCCGCAACAGGATTGGGTATTCGAGGGAATTAATGAATATCATTTCTGGTCCGAAGGAGATCTGGTCTTGTCGTATCGTCATTTCTTGATTGCGGACGCCATAGATCGCGTTCCTATTTACAGTACTTCTGATCCTAGCTCCGTATTCGACGCTCCCGGCAATATTGGATCCGGAACCGAAGACGCAGCAATCGTGAACCTAACCCTTCCTCTAGACCATCTCAAAATCCAGCACGGCCAGCTTAAGCTTAGTGCAACTCGGCTATGGTCCAGCGTCAACGATCCGACTACGGGCGCACTCCGGCCGATCAGCAGCCTCAATCCTTTTGAATACTCCATCAGCTTTCGCCAGGACTTATCGCGCTGGCACGCAGATTGGGGCGCAACTTTCCTTACGCCCTGCTCTACATCGAGCACGGTGAAAGGCTGCACTGAATCCCAATACAGATTCAATGAAGTCGACAACTATCGCGCAACCCCAACTATCAACCTTTTTGCGGAATACCAACCTTGGAAGGCGACGTCGCTTCGCATCGAAGCCGACAACGTCCTCCAGCAACGCTATAATCGCATCGTGAACATCTATTCAGGGCCACGCAATGACTTCCCACTGTCCTATCAAGACGACCGCAGACTTACCTCATCGGCATCCATTCTTGTCATTCTACGAAAAGCATTCTGAGTCGATCTGCCCTCGATGAATTCAATGGTTCTGACCTAAGCCTAGAGATCCCAGAGGCGGGCGGTTTCTACGAGCGTTTACGGAATCGAACGGGAGCTCAAAGAGTTTTTCGCCAGATGCGGTCGTCATCGATTCTGTCACCCAGTTCGAAGGCGCAATGCCCTACTTCAGAAAAACCATGGCGACTATAAAAGCGTTTTGCGCGTGTGTTGTGATCAAACACCGTCAGGTAGATCTCAGGTGCACCCTCAGCACGTGCTGTATTGAGCGCCCAGTTGATCAGCCGTTCTGCCACGCCACGACCATGCCAGGGGCTGAGCACGTATATCTGCTGTAATTCCATCGCCCTCGGTTGCGAAGTTGGCGCTGGAGCCCTCAAGGGTAAGAGCTTCGCGTAGCCGATAGGCTGGTCGCCCACTGCAGCCACCTGCCAGTTTATGAAAGGATCGGCAAGGTCGCGCTCCATAGAGCCTCCGGGGCCATAGGATTGCTCCAGAAATAGCGCAAATGGAACCGGATCGTAGAGATGTGCAAAGGTCTCAGAGAACGACTGTCGCGCCATCGCACAGAGGGATGAAGCCGCATCTTTCGTCGGCGCGAAATATTCAATCATCTCGTTCATAGATTCTTTGACATTGTGATAATTCCTAAGTTCTTGGTCAAGCTGTTAAGTAATCGGGGCGGGTTTGTCCCTATCTACTCGACCCGCTGACAGCCGATAGGGAGTGTACCCCGTTCCGCCAGGGTGGCACGACAAGCAGAAAGGAGTTGATAGCAACGCGAGGTCAACATTCAACCACTAACATGCCACACTGACTGTCTCCTAAGCCAGTGTTCTGTTATTTTCGACGAAAAGCGGAACATTAATACGCAATCCAGGCCCCCCAAAACAGACTGGAGAAGAACCGTTTCGTCTTTTTGAATCCTGCTTGAGCGAGCAAAGAGTGTATCTCCTCCTCCGATTCCACGGGACGAGCTCCCTCCAGAATTTTTGCCAATTTCCCAGCCGCCTCGTCTGAGGAGATCCCTGCCATCTTCCACCGTTGCAGCCAAGCGCTCAGAAACAACGGTTCGCTCTCGTAGAGCAAATAATTGCAGGCGAGGATCATGGGAGAAGTTGGCCTGAGGCGCTCAGCGATGGACTTCAAGAGATCCAACTTGTCTTCGACGGCCTTAAT